>CAYPCQ010000144.1:0-20780 GCA_964409245.1 uncultured Verrucomicrobiota bacterium | reverse complement strand
TCGGAGGTCAACAAAACAAGTTAGCGCTTATGGGGCGATGCCCTGGGCTGGATTAGGGCCGCCCCGTTGGGGCTTTTTATAAGGGCGCAACCGGGTAATTGGGTGCGGGGACCAACTCAAGCGCCGCTCCGCGGCGGCGGGGGCTGGCGACCCCCAAACGGGGGTTAAAACCACGGCTACGGCAAAGTTCGCTCCGCGAACCAGCGGAATCTGCTCTCCGTGGTTTACCTCTTTAGCGCCGTTCGCGGCCGGGGGGGCCGGGCGGAGGCTCAATGGGGGCGGAGCGCGATGGTTTCGTTGGGCGCCGTATGGAAGGTGAACCGCCCGCCGGTTTGGGTTTCGGAGGCTTCCGTGGCTCCGTTGCGGAAGAGCTGCACCGGCCGGCCGGGCCAGGGATTGGCCACGGTGCAGGGGCCGCCCCGCTCGCTGCGCACGCTCACGCCACGGGCCACACCCTCCCGCAGCTCGGCCGCCACGAGGAAAGCGCCCACGGCGCGCAAACCGCCAAAGCGGGCGTCCTGGTCCCGGGGCCAGACGGGGAAAAACCGGATCACCCCTTCGTGGCTCTGCATGAGCATCTCATTCACAGCGAGGAAGCCGGCGACGTTTTCGATGCCGCCGCCGCCGTAGTAGAGGATGAGGTTGGGATAGGATCGCTGGTCGCACTCCTTGCGCAGGTTGGCCAGAATAATGCGGGGATCGTATCCCACGCGGGCGCAGGCGGTGTACCAGGAGGCGAAGCCGTTGTTGTCGTGCCAGCGGCCCATGGCCTTGATGGTGTGGTGGCAGATTTCGAGCAGCCGGGGGTCGCTGTCCAGGCCGATGGCGCCGCAGGGGAAGATGTGGTGGATGCCGAGCGTGTTGTCATTGCACCAGGCCATGCCTTGCTCGCTGTAGCGGAAAACGGTTTGGCCGCCGCGCTCCTGCAGCGGGAAAGCGCTGAGCTTTTGGACGATGTCCCGCCACCGGCCCCGGCGCTCCGCGTCCACGCCGAGGTCCTGGCTCAGGGCGGGCAGGCTGCCGAAGAGGGTGCGCAGCAAACCCAGCGACAGGATTGGATTCAGGTCGTTGCCGGAACCTTCGTGGATCGAGTCGTTGTGGATCACGTAGCGGCCATTCTCGAGCTTCAGGTAATCCTCCCAGAAATCGGCCACCGCCAGCAGGTAGGGGTAGGCCGTGGCGCGCAGGAAATCCAGATCCCGCGTGTGCTGGTAGTGCCAGATGAAGTTGAGCGCCGCGAAGGCGGCGTCCGAGCGCTGGCCCCAGTCGGCATCGGGCCCTTCCGGCAGCAGCCCCCACGGGCCGATGCTCACCGGGAAATGCACCCCTTTCCAGCCGCGCTGGCGCGCGATTTCCCGGCCGGCCGGGACGGCCTCGAGGATCGCCTGGTAAAACGGCAGGGCCAGGTCGGCGTGGTTGGCGGAGTAAGCCATGTAGTACGGGGCCTGGAAGTTGTAGTTCAGGTGGAAGTCGCCATGCCAGTTCGGGTGGTCGGTGGTGATCCAGTTGCCCCACAAGCCGGGCGCCACCTTGCCGGCCCGGCTGCAGGAGCCCATCACGTAGAGCGCCGCATACCAGCGCTGCTCGATGACCTGGTCCGGAATTTCGAGGAACGACCGGGACCAGAACCCGGCCCACCACTGCCGGTGCCGCGCCGTCAGGAGGCCAAGGTCCGCCGGGACCAGCGCGGAGACTCTCCGCCGGGCGGCCGCCGGGAAGTCTCCGGCATCGAGATCGCTCAAGATTGCGCTGGCGATGGCCACGGTCGCGCCCGGGGCCAGGGCAAATTGCAGGCCGCCCTGGCCATCCGCGCGGGCCGGGGCGCCGACGACCCGGGTGGCCACCGCCACCTGGCGGCTCCGGCCCGGCAGCGCATCCGCCTGGCGGGTGAACCACGCCGTGCCGCCGGCTTCGTCCACCTCGCCGCCGGCAGCTCCGCCGAGGCTGGCCCGCAGCTCGCCGTCCACGTAGAGGCGCAGCTGGCGGCCATCGTAAACGCCGGCCACCGGCAGCCACCGGCGCATTTCCAGCGGCTGGCTGGTCTGGATATGAACCCCGCCCACGGCCCACCGCAGGCAGCCGGCGGACAAACCGAGGCTGTAGGCCTGGTTCCACTCCCCTTTGCTGACAATGTAGTTGGCCTCCGGGCTGGCGCCTTCGATCCGGATCCAGGCGGCGACGGTCACGGCGTCCTCCAGGCGGGGCACGGGCGCCTCCCCGAAGGTCTTTTGGCCATCGAAGCGGAGGGTGGGCCCCAGCCGGCCTTCGGCCGGTTCGCCGGCGGGCGGCCGGGCGCCATCCACGGCGGCGGCGGGCCATTGCAAGACTGCGGCCGGCGCGGGTTCCTGCCCCGCCTTGAGCTGCTGGATTTCCTCCACCGCCAGCCCGCGCGGGAAGACGCGCACGCCGTCAATCACCCCCTCGAAATACCAGCGGCCGCCGCCGTGCAGCTCGCGGCCGATGGCCAGCGGCCGGTCCCGGTCGGCGATGCGCGGCGGGACCAGGGACGGCGTGCCCGGCACGGGCCGCACCGTCACAGCCACGGGCGCGCCGCTCTCGCAGCGGAGCGTGGTGACCAGGAGGTTCTCGCTGGCGTCCATCCAGGTGCGCGCATGCACCTGGAGGCCGTCCTTGGCAAAGGTTCCCCGCACCTCGGCCTGCGCCAGATCCTGCTCCTGGCGATAGCCGGCGCCCCGCAGCTCCGGGATCGCCAGGCCAATGCTGCCGACGGTGATGACGCTGGCGTCGTTGCGCCGCCAGAAATCGTTCTTGCCGAGGTAAAAGCGCTGCGCCTCCGGCGGGCCGCCCAGGGCCACGCCCACGTCGCCATTGCCCAGCAGGGGGCCATCGGGCATGCCCTGGGTCGGGACGCTGGCGGGCGGTTTGGTGAAAATGGCGGTGTGGCGCCCGGCCCGCCCGGAGGCGGGATCGGCGGCAGGAACCGCGCCCGTGGCGGTCCAGGCCGCCGCCAGGGAGAGCAGCAAGGTGATGGATGTTTGCATAAAAGCGGTGAATCAGGGTTGCAGCAGCCGGATGGTGGTGATCCGGCGGGGTTGGAGTTCCACGGAGGCGGCCCCATTGGCGAGCGGCAGCTCCGACCGTTTATCTTCCAGGGCGCCGCAGAGCCAGGCCCCGGCGAGACCGCGCCCGGGCAGCGCCAATTGGGCGGTGGCGGGCTGGCCCTCGAGATTGAGGAGGCGGACGATGATCCCCTGCCGGTCGGCGGCGGGTTGGAGGCTGGTGACGGCCAGGGCGCTGCCGCTCACATCCAGGAACCGGCCCTGCCGCGGCGTGGCATCGTCGAACACGGGATGGGTTACGGGGGGATTCAAGGTTTCCCAGCCTTCCAGGACCGCGTGCGTGGCGTCGAAGGCGCCGTGGCTGGCCAGGCTGAAGCGGAACTCCACCAGGCCGGGCTGGCTGGCCCGGAAGTTGGTTTCCCAGTAGTTGTTCATCGCCCAGGCCAGCAGCAGCGGATTGCGCTGGCGCGGGATGGCCGCCTGCTTTTTCGCCCAATTGAAACCGCCGATCTGCACCAGCGGGGCGTCGGGGCAGTAGAGCGTCACGCCGAAGTTGGGCTCGTGGACGCTGGCGAAGGTCTCGACGGTGACCCAGTCGCGGCAGGAGCCGGGGATCTGCTCGGCGTCGAGCTCGGTAGGGATGCCGGCGGTGTCGAAATGGGCGCGCCAATCCGCGGCCAGGTTGAGGGGGAAGGCGAAATAGATGGCCTCCGGCGAGCGGATATCCGCTTTCAGGAACCGGGCGGAGAGGTCGATGATGGACGAGCCGGCGTGCAGGGTGATGCGCTGCTCCAGGTTGCGGATGCCCTCCGCCTCCCCCTGGATGACCAGGGTGGCGGAGCGGGCCTGCCGCTCCACTTTGCAGGTGATCCGGTTGGTATAACTCGTGCGCACGGCCGGCCAGCCGGGCTTCCACCCGGTGCGGCCATAGCGCTCCCCTTCCACGCTGCGGACATGGAAGGCGCTGCGCTCGTTGCTGGCGGGGCGCTCGCGCACCAGCTGGAAGAAGCCCCACGGCGAATCCGGATCGGCCACGAGGCGGCTGAGCCGTTTATCGAGCAGCCCGGTGACTTTGCCGGTGGCGGAATCAAAGGTCAGCCGGTGATGGTCGCTCTCGATCCAGCCGGGGCCGGTCCGGATGGCGTCGGAGGCGGGCACGGGCGCCAGCTCTTTCCAGGGGATGATCCGCCAGCTGAAAGGCTCCAGCTCGACGGGGCCGTAAAGCCGGTCCAGCGGCCGCGGGGTGGCCTCGCGCCCGGCGGCCAGGTAGTGGGACTCGATCTCCTTGCCGCTGGTTTTCCAGGCGCCGGGGACGAAATAATGGCGGCGCAGGCCGGTGGGGTTGAACACCAGCACCCCCTCCGTCTTCCACGACTGCCAGGGGTTGCCCGCCAGGCGGTGCAGCTCGCGGCGCAGGTGGAAATCCGAGAGCGGCTTGCCATCGTAAACGGGATTGGATTTGAGGTTCCATTGGGTGGCCACAAACGGGTTGTCCGCGTCGAGCGTGTTGTAGGCGCCCCAGGTGTGTTCATTGTAGAGGTTGAGATCCTGCCAGAGGCGCGCGACGGCGGCCTCGGTGTGGGTATCCGGCGGGTTCCAGGTGCGCAGCAGCTCGATGGCGGCGGTGTTGGCGGCGAGCTGGCGGGAGAGGCGGGTTTCCGCGGCGGAGCTGCCCGCGCCGAAATTCCAATAATCGGTCCAGTCGCCCGCCACCACCGGGATTTGCTCCCGGGGGATCCGTTGGAGCCGGTCCAGCAGCTCGTTCGAGGTCACCAGGCGCAGGCGCGGCTGGCGGCCGGCCTCGTTCCACTGGCGGACCAGGCCGGGCAGATCCTGGTTGGGGGGCGAGTTGTCGTACATCATCGGGGCGTGGGTGGCGGAGAGATAGACAAAATCGTAGGGATACCCCAGCGACTTCACGTGGCGGAGGTATTTGTGCAGGCCGGCCTGGATGGTCTCCAGGTTGCGCGAGGAGGTGTCGCACCACTGGTCGAACATGCTGTAGTGCTCGCCGTTCATCACCAGCAATTCGCGCCCGCCCGGCCCGCGCCAGCGATAGACCGCCGGGCGCGGCAGGGGGGTGCCGCTGAGGTGCAGGTTGATGGCCATCGTCAGCAGCTCGATCCCGCTGTCCAGCAGCAGGTCCACTGCGCCCCACGGCAGGCCGGTGACATCGTGCTGGTTGACGGCGCGGATGTCCGCGCCCAATTGCGCGCGCAGCCGGCGCACCTGGCCGAGCTGGCGCGCCAGGCTCTCGGAGGAACTGAGCGGGGTGGTGTTGTACTCGAAGCCGGAGATGCCGAAGCGCCCGGAGGCCAGGTGCTTTTTCAGGCGCGCCACGGCGGCGGGCGGGGCCGTTTCCAGCCAGCGCACCACCGGGGCGGTGGCCTCGGCGGTCCAGCGGGGGCGGGAGAGGTCGTCGGGCCAGGCCTCGGTGCGGTCCAGCAGGTCGAGGGCAGCCTCGAGGTAGCCTTTTTGCAGCTCCCAATACATCGACTGCGGATGCGTGTAGCCGATATCGACATGGCTGTGGTGCAGGATCAGCACCTCCTTGCAGAAGGCCACGTCCGCCGGGGACGCCTGGGCGCCTTCGGCGGGGGCGGCCCCGGAGGCGGGCCAAAGCCCGGCGGCCAGGACTGCGAGCAGGATCAGGGATTGGGGGAGGATGTTTTTCATGGGCTTGGATCTCCGGTCAGTTTAGCAAAAGATGAAACACCCGCAGCGCGCCGTCCACCAGGCGGACGCGGACGGTGTGCTGGCCGGGCGGGAGGCTGTCATCCAGCATCAGCGCCCAGGGCAGGTGCAGGCTGCCGCTCCACGGGGTGGCGGTGTTCACGGTCCGTTCCGGCTGGCCATCGACCCTGAAGGCGATCGTGCGGGCGTCCGGGCCGCTGGTGATCATCAGGCCGGCGCCGGCGCCTTCAAAGGTGAACTCGAACTCCGCGCCCGGCGTCGTGGCGGTCAAAGCCGGCACGTTGACGTAGCCCTCCCGGGCGCCCTTGCCATCGGCGGGTTGCCACCGGGGCTCGAGCGTAAAGCCCCGGATCAGGGTGGCGCTGGCCAGGGCGCCGAACCGGCCCCGGGCATAGCTGAAGCCATCGAGCGGCGCCGGCAGCGGATGGGGTTTCACTGCGTCCGGCGGGCCGCCCCAGGCGGCGTCCAGCAGGCGTGTCATGCTGCCCGCGTAAACCCGCTGGCCGTAGGGGGAGGGGTGCAGGCCGCGGAAGTCGCCCGCCCAGGTGAATTGCCCGGCGGCGATGCGCTCGGAGACCTCCAGGGAAAGGTTCAGCGAGGGGCACCCATAACGCGCGGCCACCCGCTCGTGGGCGGCGATGGTGTAGGGGTCTTTTCCTTCCGCCCAGGCCTTGAGGTGCTGATCGTGGACAAAGTGCATTTCCACCACATCGGCCAGGGGCAGCGCCTGCCGCAGGTGGCGCACCACGCCTTCCATCCCGCGCAGCGCCAGGTCCGCCGCGTTGGGCTGGCCATCGTAGTTGTGGTCATTCACCGCCGCCTCCACAAAAAGCAGGTCGGGCGCGCCGTGCGCCAGGATGTCGTCCTCCAGCCGGAAGGCGTGCGGCACCGAGCCGAGCGAGGGGATCCCGGCGGCGAGGAAATCGAAGCGGGTTTCGGGGAACCGCTGCCGCAGGTATTGCATCAGCGCATCCCGCCAGCCCGGATTATAGGTGATCGACCCGCCCAGGAACGCCACGCGCCCGGTCTTTTCGCGCTCAAATTTCGCCCGGCTGTTGCCCAAGCCGTCCCGCAGCGTGAAGTATTCGTGGCCCTTGGGCAAAACGGCGGTGTGCCGCATGATGAACCGGGCCGAAGCGAAGGCCTCGGGCAGCGGGAAATGGTGGCCGCTGCTCTCCGGGGTGCCCTCCCGGACCGTCACCACCTCCAGCCGGTGCCCCAGGCGCTCCAGGCGCGCCCGGGCTTCCAGGGTGTTCGCGGGGGCCGGCACCACGCGGTCGTTCAGGCTGATGACATGCCGCAGCGGGATCTTCGCGGCCGCGATCGGCGCCAGCAGATCCACCGGGTTGCCGCGGTAGGCGCGCAGGGCGGCCTCGTCCTGCAAGCCGTAATATTTCAGCGCCTCGGCGGTTTCCTGGCGCGCGCCCGGCCAGCCGAGCGGCCAGCTTTTCAAGTCCATCACCGGGGTGTCCGCATAGATGCAGGCGACCCGCCCGGGGTGGCGGGCGGCATACCGGTAGGCGTGGAGGCCGCCGCGGCTGACCCCCTCGAGGGCGGGCTGGCGGCTGAGCCCGCGCTGGCTGGTCACGTGCCCGTAAAACTGGTCCATCAGGTCGAGCGCCCCATCCGAGCCGAGCTGGCTGAGGCACTCGATATAGCCCACCGCCCAGCCCTGGCGCAGCAGCTCCAGATCCACCTCCGGGTGGTAATCCGGGAAGGAAGTGCGCCAAACCCACGGTTTGCCCGGCGCAGCCAGGGCGGGCTGGGTGATGAAACAGGCCCGGTCCGCCACGGTGAAGCCCAGGCGCTGGAACCCGTTCCAATCCGCCGGCTGGTCTTTGGCCGGGAGCCGCGCCGCCGAAAGCAGCGCCGCGGCCGCCAGGCCGGCGAAAACCGGGCGGGTGATTTTGTGATGGTGGTTCATATAGGGGCGATTTTGCGGATCAATACACAACGACGGTCTGGTTCATTTCCGGGGCGGTGGCGGGCCAGCGGAGCCGGCTCCCTCCGGCGAACGACGCTTCCACGCGGTATTCGAAATCCTCCCGTGCCGCCGGCAGGGTGGCCTGATACACCGCGCGGGCCTGGCGCCGGGCGTCCACAGCCTGCCAGGCCTGGCCGCCGAGCGGACGGAAATGGACGCGGACCGCCTCAGCGGGCTGCCGATCCAGCGCGATAATCTGGAGCGCCAGAGGCTCGCCCTGGGCCGCGGCGGTGCGCGCGGCCAGGACCACCAGCCGGGGAGCGCCCCGGTAATCCGGCCACGGCTGCGCGGCGGGCGGCAGCGGTTCGCCGAGGTATTGCTCCAGCCGGGCATCGTGGCCGGTGAGGAACTTCACGCGCGCCAGGGATTGCTGCTCGATATTGGCCAGGGTGCCGAGCTCGGTGGCGTTGTTCAGCGTGGCCAGCAGGGAGCCATACATTTCGGCGAGCAGCGCCACCATGCGCAGGCGCACCGGCAAGGCTTCCGCGCGGGCCACCCGGCGCCGGGCCGGCGCGTCCGGCTCCTTTTCCAGGCGTTTCATCAGGGCATCCAGCTCGCCCCGGGCGCAGCCCAGCTGGCCCATGCCGCGCGTGACGCGGAAGGCGTTGAGCCACCAGGCGAACCGTTCCCGCTGGCCGGCGCCCCGGACCCGCGGGCCCAGCGCGGCGAAATCATCCACAAACGCATACCGGGCGGCCACCGCCGGCCAGGGCTGCGGGCTGACACTGATCACGCCCGGCCCCTGGTTCCAGCCGGAGGTGGCGGGGAAATTGCCATCGAGCCGGGTGAAAATGGCGGCCGCCTCGGGGCCGATCTCCCGCCCGAACTGCGCGGCGGCCCAATCCTCGTAAAAACTGCCGGCCGGCAGGTCGCGCGGCTCGGTGAAAGGCTGGGCGTCCGCGGCGTAATCCTGGTATTCAGGCCCGCCGCAATTGACCTTGCGGCTCAATCCGGGGCCGGCCACTTCGATCGCCGCGATGCAAGGGTATTCCACCTCCGGGACGAAACCGATCCGCAGCTCCCCCTGGGCCACGGCGATGTTCGTGAACGTCATATCCAGGGCGGCGAACTGCCCAACCCGGGCAAAAACATCCAGGTGGCTCACCACCTCCCGGCCCTGCACGGTGACGCCAAACACCCGCTTGCCGGGGGCGTTGTAGGCTGGCTCGGCGAACCGCAACGTGACCTGGTATCGGCCATCGGGCACGGCGAACCGGTAGCCTTTCAGGTTGAAGCGCACGGTTTGGTACAAGGGGCCGCGATCGGTGCCGGAAACCGCATTATTGAGGAAGGCGGCGGTCTGGCCGCCGAATACCTCGAGATCCCGTTTCACAGCCGGCACGGCGGCCGGCCGGCTCCAGGCCCCCTGCTCCCAGCCGGCCTGCGCGAGCGCGGCGATGTTGGGGCTGATGATCCGGGTGCGCCAATGCAGGCCCATCAGCCCGGTGCAGCCCAGCCGGAGCGCGTCCGCGGCGTCGCGGCGCAGGCGGCCCACCCGCGGCTGGAGGGAGGTCAGCACGCTGTCATCCTCGAACCACGGGATGGCCCACTTGAGGCGGTTTTCGAGCCGCCCGAAGTTATCCGAGACCAGGGCGTGGCCGGCGGACATGTTGATGGCGCTGAACACGACATCCTTGGGCAGCACTTTATCCAGCGCCGGGAAATTGCCGGTGATCCAGCCCCAGCCGCAAATACCCAGCTTGAACGGCGCCTGCGCGTCGCCCAGGGCGGCGTGGGCAGCCTGCAGGTTGGCGACGAACCGCTGCTGGTCGATCTCCCCCTCGTGCCCCCAGATCCAATAGTAATCGACGGGATAGGCCCGCTGGATCCGCGTGAACATGCCCGCGTATATTTTCCGCAGCGCCGCCGGATCTTCGGGCCGCAAGCCCAGCTCTGGCAGCCGGGCCTTCACCGCGTCCGGGATATCGAGCGGCGACTCCGTGCCCACGCAGGTTTTCATCCCGAGCCGGTGGGCTTCGCCGAACACCGCCTTGAGCATCGCGCCCGCGCGGTTCACCAGCGCGGCACTGGCGGCTGGCGTTTTCGGGAAAGGGAAATCCTCGGCGCCGTTGATCTCCGGGCCGTAATCATCCGCCGGGAACACCCCGGCGCCCCCGAAGCTGTATTGGCTGGTTTTGCCGGGGCTGTAGCACCCGTAGGGCATGGACTTGGCGGTGGTGTACCACGAGGCATAATCGCTCATTTTCACCGTCCCGTCCGCGTTCACATCCTCGGGCAGCCCGACCCACACCGCCGGCTCGGGGCCGAGATCCTTGTTCTGGAAGGGATACGTGTGCAGGCCCACGAAGTTCATCCGCAGCTTGGCCGCCTGGCCGAGGACCGCCTTCCAGTCGTCCAGCGTCCACCAGTCCGGCCCTTCCGGGAAGTCGTGGAACGGCAGCAGGCCGCGCAGCTCGAAGAGCGGCTGCGAGGTCTCCTCCGCCACGGGCGGCAGCTCCTGCAAAGGCTCATCGGGAAGCACATCGCCATCGATCTGGAACCGGACCCCGAGCTTCTCCGCATAGGCGTAGGCGCCGTAAAGCACCGCCACCTCCCCGCCGCCGCTGATGGTCAAGGCGCCGTCTTCGGTTTTGAAACGGTATTGCTGCGGGCCCAGCGCGGGATCGATCCGCAGCGCGAGGCCCCGGCCGGCCGGGCCGCCGGGAGTGCCCGCCTCCGCGATCGCCAGCAGCCGCCCCGTCCGCAGGTACACATACCGGCGGATTTCCCTGGCGGCGAATTTCACGGTGGCGGTGGCGCCAGGCGGGAGGCTGATCCCATCCCCCAAAGCGGCGCCGGTGATGGCCAGGAGGAGAGTGGTGAGGAGCGTTTTCATTTCATTCCTTAGGGGGCTGCGTAGTGCGGGCGCCGATGGAGATCGGCAACGCGGCCGCGGGGTGAACATCCGCGCCGCCCAACTTTTGGTCCTGAATCCGGAGTGCCATGGCCGGATCATGCGCCATCCGCGGCCCGGCGACAACCTTGGAGTGTGGAATTCCCGCCCGCCACCCTCGAATCCCGGCCCGGGTATTTCCATTTCAGGAAAAACCGGACCCCGGTGGCTGGGAGGGAGGTCGTCCTGCCGCAGGTGTTGGGTGGTTTGGCGGTCAGGGCAAGCAGGGCATGGCCCCCACCGGCGGTTTTTTGGGATTCCAAAGGGCTAGATTCCCATCAATCGGCCCACGATCCGGTCGCGGCGCACCACGGCCAGGATCGTGTCCGAGCGGTTGTCCCCCACCACGACCAGACAGCGCGGGGCAATGATCCCGGACGCCACATTCGCGTGACCCCGGTATTTCACATAGGGTTCAGGCAGGGGCTGGCCATCGATCATAACGGCGCCCTCCAGAAGCTCAATGCGCTCACCGGGCAGCCCAATAATCCGTTTGACCATCAGGAATTCGCCGGTCCAGAGGACCACCAAGTCCCCCCGTTGCGGGGCTCGGAACAGGTAGGCGGCCTGGTTGATGGTGGCACTCTGGCCGTGGCGCAAAAGGGGCAGCATGCTATTCCCCTCAATCTGCGTGGGAACCCAAAGCCAGGTGCGGACCACCCAAACCAGCAGCAGGACAGGGCCCACCCACACTGAAAGGAGGGGGGCATGGAGGCCCAGCCAGCGGCGATGGTTCATAAACCCGCGGCTCCCGCCGCTGGATTGCCGGGCGGCGAATGTGAAGGCTGGCGCCCCGCCTTCCAGGTTTCAACCACGGCGCTCAAACGGTTGCTTGCCTTGGCATCGTTGCCGAACCAGGCCACATGCCGCAGGGCATCCAGGACTTCCGCCGTGCGGCCGCAAGCCTCCGAACTGTCCAGCGCCCGCCTGGTCCAGGCAACAATCTCCATCGCATCCGAAGCGGCAAACAGGATTCTCAAGTAGCAATCGATGAACGTTTTATGGTTGCAATCCTTTGCCGATAACGACATGCGGTCGTGATTTGCATTCAGATCCAGCATTTGAATCCGTTCGTGGAGGCAATGAATCTGGCCGGCCATTGACCGGCGCTTCATTTCCCCGGGATCGGCTGCCCCGCTGCCCGGATGGTCCTGGCGCGCTTCGGATAGGAGACTCCGGGCCAGTCTTTGGCTCTCGAATAAATCCTCGACATGGTTCTTGAGCAGAGCGAAAGCGATGGCGGGTTCCGAAAAAGAGTCCAGCACCGGAACATCGCCGTTCGGTTCAGCGGAGGCCTTTAAAAGGCGGGCGGCCTTGAATCCGCCAACGGCCACAATCCCCAAGATCCCCGACAGCAGCGCCAAACAAAGCGCGCCCTGGCTGATCGCCAGCGTCCGCGGGATGCGGCACCAGTGCGCCATGGCTTGCCAGCGTGAAAGGGTGGCCGTTTTCATTGGCAGGTGTCCAGTGTCCCTTTACACGCCTTACGGCAGGTGATTCCAATGCCAGCGGCGGCGCACGGTATCCAGGCGCGTATTGAAGAGGTCGTTGGTCTTCAAGTTTTCGACGTGCCCATCGCAGAACAGCACGTTGAACCGGCCGCCATGCCGGCGGCCATAGCTGCGCAGGACGTGTGGATCGATTTCACCGTCGCCCGTGAACATGGGTTCGGATAGCGCCTCAACCGAGGTGAGTATGTAGCCCCAGCCTATGCTCTTGGGCCTGAAAACGGAATCGGTGATGGCGATCAGGTCGCTGGGCTTGGCGATCTGGCTTTCCTTCAGGGGCATTCCTATGCCGGACTCGGCTTTGGTAAAACCGCCCAGCCCGCGGCTCTGATAGTCCGGGATGCCCCAGTAGGTGTCGCTGAAATTATAGCCGTATGCCCCAGTGCCAGCATCGAGTGGACCGCCCTCCCCGGAAAACCGGCCATATTTTCCGGGGAGATGATTGTAACTGGGGCAGGCGAAAACACCAGTGAATGGACCCTCGCTGTCCGGCCACTTGGCTTTCACGCAGGGCTCAAGCACCCGATACCAAGGTAATCCATAGCTGGGGGCCACTCCGGGATAAAAACCTCCATCGTTCACGTAAAGGCCGAGGCCGAGGCCCATCTGCCGGGCATTGCTCCGGCAGGCGGCGCCATCGGCGGTTATCCGGGCCCGGGCGAGGGCGGGCAACAACAGGCTGGCCAGGATCGCAATCACGGCGATCACCACGAGCAGTTCGATCAGCGTGAAACCACACGCAGGCATGATTCGCCCCTGCCGGACGGGGAAGCGGGTAGGAAGTTTCATTCCTGGCGAGGGAGTGGTGGTTTTATTGTATGCTGCGCCATCGCCGCCTGGGGAATCCCCGAGAGTCCAACGCGTCACCATCCACTCTGGCTTCATGGGTTCAGATTTCACCGGGCGGAGTGGGAGCCGGGGGTTGGGGCGCCAGCTTGCAGGCGAGCCACTGGCCCACCCCGCTGACCTCAGCGAGGTGAGCGCGCCAGTCCGGCGGGCGGGCCAGGCAAGGTTGCAGAAGAACGGCGCCTGGGTGGCCCGAAAAGCCGGGGCTGGCTGGCGCAATAAATAGTTGGAGGCCGGGGTTTTCAAAATCATCGATGGTTGTTTGTGTGGGTGGTCGTAATTGGGTTTCATGTGCGTCCTGTTTGAAGTTGGGCTCAGGATGATGCGGATTCACTGGTTCTTTGGGCCTTTGGCTTGGTTTTTCGCTTGTTAAAGACCGCCACGGATGCGCTCGCTCACGGCCCGCCAGAGGCCCAAATTCCTTCCCCCCTTGGCCTCGCCTTGAAAGCCAGCTGGAATTAGAATCCGCTCACGTTCAACCGGCCGCCGGTGACGGTTTTGCCGGACAGGGAGGCCGTTGGTGTGGAGCGGGCGGCGTCGAGAATCGCGGTTTTGATTTCGAGTGGAGTTGCGGATGGATGGGTGCTGAAATAGAGGGCGCAAGCGCCTGTGACGTGGGGCGTGGCCATGGACGTGCCGTACATGGAACCGTAGCGTCCGCCGGGCAGTGTCGAGATGATGCCATCGCCAGGAGCGCCTAGATCGACCCCCTTCGGACCATAGTTGGACCACGCGGGCAGCGCGCCCAGGCTGTCAATGGCTGCCACGGAGATCACCGCATCATAGGAAGCGCCTGATTCGGCAACGGTGCCATCGGGATTGAGAGCATCGAGCGAGGTGTCGTAGGAAGCTGGAAAAAACGCATAGTTCCCTCCATAATTCCCAGCCGCCGCGACGATCAAGATGCCGGCCTTGGCCGCGTGGATGAGGGCGATTTGCGAAGCCAGATTCCTCCCACCGCCATAAGAGGCGTTAAACGCAACGATGTTCAATCCATGACGCTGCTTCAGGTCGATGAAGTATTCGATGGCCTCGATCTCATCCGCCGCGGTGCCGCCCTTGAAGCCGAGGGATTTTCCGGAGAGCAGCTTGACGCTCCAGCAAACCCCGGCGACGCCGAGGCCATTGCCGCCGACGGCGCCGATGGTTCCAGCCACGTGAGTGCCATGGTCATCCTTCTCTTTGCCGCCATCGAAGACGGTGTTGTCGTTGTTGACGAAGTCGTACCCATAAACGTCATCGACGTAGCCATTGTCGTCGTCGTCAATGCCGTTGCCAGGTATTTCGCCCGGATTGCGGCCGATGTTGGCCGCGAGATCGGGGTGGTTGAGGTCGATTCCTTCATCAATGACCGCCACATAAATGGAGCCATCAATGGGGCCGGTGTGTCCCGCAGACCAGGCCTCACCGGCTTGGCAGCCATATGGATTGGCGGGCGAGGTCCCGTCGCCATACATGCCCCACAATTTTCCCGCAACGTAGCTGGGATCGTTGGCGGTCGATTGATGCCGCCTGAGCGTGTTGGGTTCGGCGTACTGCACCGCCGGATGGTTGCGCAGCGCCGCGAGCGCCTGATCGATGGGCAGCATCGTCTTTAGGAGCGCCAATCCGGAATCGCCGCGCCGCTGCCCGGCCGCCGGCAGATGTTTTTTGACGGTCAAAGCGCCCCGTAGCAGGGCATCGGCGAGGTGTTGCGCACTGGCCGTAGTCTTGAATTGGACGATGACTTCACCGGGGACGAACTCCCCGTAATCGTTGAAAGGTTGGGCATTCAGCATCGTGTCGGGCGCAAACAAGAGGGCGGCGGCGAGGAGCGGGGCGGCGGGGAGCGCGGGCCGGGCAGGAAAGTTTCTTTGTTTCATGGGATGAGATGGTTTTGAATGAGTTGCATTTACATTGCCGGTTTCACGGGTGCGTGGTTGGGGCACATGGATGTAATCGCAAGCAACGGGAAAATCTTTCACGGAAAGTTCAAGAAAAGTTGCGCGGGCGCTTTGGAGTATGGACGTCCGAGCCTCCGCCAGGTTGTGGGCTGCGCCGCCGCCGCGCACGCACTCCAAAACGCTGACGCGCTCATTGAACGTCCCGCTGGCGATCAGCGCGTCCGAACCCTCAAAGGGCTACTCCGCCGTGATGGCCACGAGGAACGGATGCGCCTGGCTGTGTTCGGCCACAAAATCAAGGCTCGCCACTTCGGCCTCCGGTGACGGATTGTCCCAGGTGCGTTTGAAGAGCCGGATGCACCGCCTTCCTTCCACGACCGCGGCCGGGTTGGAGCCTTGCCAGGCGATCACGGCGCCGGACACCCCCACCAGCGGGTCCGCTGGGTATTCATGCCAGTCGCGCGCATCGCGCCCGTAAATGATCGGGAGCTCTTCCCTGCGGTCATTGGCGAAGTGGATGAGGTAATGGCCGATGCGGATTCCATCTTCCGGCCTTTCGCTTTCCTGCACGGAATGAAGAAACTGAAGCCGCGCCAATTTGAGCCCGACACGGATGCCATTCACCCGTTTAGGATAGGCCTGTCCGGCAAACTCCTGCGCCTCGCCGGTGACCAGGATCAAACCGCGAACGTCGAAGTCCGTCCCGGCGAAAGCCTGGACGCCGCGCGGCAGCCCGGCCAGGTGATCGCCAATCTCCGCTTTCCAATTATTGAGCGCGAGCGAGGCGTTGTAATAGATGGTCAAATCAATCAACTCGGGACGGGTGGCCGGCGCGCGGGGCGGCGGCCGGTGATCGAGGATGCGGGCATAATCTGCGCGCGCGACGGGATCCCCGGGCCGGAGGTCCAAAAGGCGCCGGGCATGGTATTCCGCGGCAAACCAGTCGCGCGCTTGTTCGCTCACGGCCAGCCGCCGCCGGGGCCAGCGCTCCCGCTCCGCGCTGGAGATGTGGGCCTGGGCACGGAGCCGCGGCGCCACCCGCTGCCACGCGGCGGCCAGCTGCGGCGGATCCAGCGGTTCGACCGTCCCGGAAGGCCCCACCTTGCCTCCGGCCAGCAATTGGGCAAGCGCAGCGGCCTCGTCCGCCTCCCCTTCCCAGGCCGGGATGTCCCACAGTTGGGCGGCCCCAAAAAGGCTGGCGGTGGCCACCTGCCGGCCATCCGGGCTGAACGAGGCATGCAGGATCGCAGTCCGATGTTTGAAGGGCGCGCTCAGCGGCTCGCCGGTGAGCGCATCCCAGACCCGCGCCGTGCCATCGTAGCTGCCGGTGACGACCTGGGTGCCGCCAGGGCTGAAGGCGGCGGTTTCCACCCAGCCGTCATGCCTCAGGGGCGGGGTTACGGGCCGGCCGGTGAGGGCATCCCATACCCGTGCGGTATGGTCCATGCTGGCGGTGAGCAGGTATTGGCCGCTCGGGCTGAAACAGACTGTGCCCACGGTGTTGAGGTGGCGCATCGGACCCACCAACCGCTGGCCGGTGGCCGCATCCCAAATCATCGCGCTGCCATCGCCGTCGGCAGTGGCGACCCGGGAACCATCCGGACTGAACGCCACCTCGCACACGGCCGCGAGGTGTGGCAGCGGCGGCGTCAACGGTGCGCCGGTGGCCGCGTCCCAAACCCGCGCAGTTCGATCCAAACTGGCCGTGGCGACGCGCCGGCCATCGGGACTGAACCGGACCCTGTCCACCTGATTGCTGTGTTTTAACGGTGGCGTCACAGGCTGGCCGGTGGCCGCGTCCCAGACTCGCGCGGTGGAGTCCCCTGACGCAGTGGCCAGGTGGTTGGTGAGGGGGCTGAATTCAGCGGATATTATCAGATTGCTATGCCGCAAGAGAATCGGCAGGGGTTCCCCGGTGCGGGCATCCCAGATCCGCACCGTGGATTCTCCGCTCGGCGCGGCCAGCCACTTGCCGTCCGCGCTCCAGGTTGCCTGGTTGCCGAGCAGGGGATACTGGTTGCGGTCCTCACGCGCCGGCTGCATTGCGCGGCCACTTTTCCGCCCGTCGGCCGTTTGCCACACCTGCATATCACCGACGTATCCCGTGGTCACCACGCGGCCGCCGTCCCGGGCGAACGTTGCGGAAACGATCACTAATCCGTCGGGATTTTGGAAGGGGGGCAAGGCCGGCTCGGTGCCGGCCAGGTTCCAGACCCGGACGGGGCCGGTAACAGCCGCCGTGATCAAATGGCGGCCGTCCGGGCTGAACTCCACGCTTACCATCTCAGCGCCATGCTTCAGAGCAGGCGCCACCAGAACCCCGGACTGGACATCCCAAATGCGCACCTCCGTTTTATCCCCGGTGGCGAGCCAGGCGCCATCCGGGCTGAAACAGACCTTCAAGACTATGCCGGAGTGCTTGAGTGGAGGATGCACAGGTTCGCCCGAGTGGGCATCCCATATTATGGCAGTTTGATCCGCGACGGCGGTGGCCAGAAAACGGCCATCCGGACTGAACGCGGCGTGCAGGACCGAGTTCTTATGCGCCAAGGGTGGACACCGGAGCCGGCCCGAAGGCAAGTCAACCACTCTCACCTCGTTGCGGACCATGGCAGAGGTGGGGGAGACCACCTGGTTGCCCAGAACCGCCAACGCCCTGCCATCGGGACTGAAAGTGGCGAAGTTCACGGCCTGGCGGCACTCCAGCCAGCCCGTCACCGGCGCCCCGGCGCCGGCGTCCCAGACCCGGGCCTGGCCTGAAGGATCCCTGCTTGGCTGGCCGGGGACTTCGGTTCCCGTGACCAATTGGCGTCCCTCCCGGTCGAAAGCCAGAAAGAGGACACTGTTGCTATGGAGCAGGGGTGGGGTGAGGGAACGGCCGGAGGGGATTGCGAGGATCCGCACTTCACGCCCTTGATACGCCACGGTGGCGAGTGTTGATTCGTCCGGGTTCCAGGCGGACATCCCGCCAGTCCCCTCAAACTCCAGCGGACTCTCCACGGGCACTCCGGCGGGGATGTCCCAGAGGCGTTTCCGTTTTTCCTCCGAGACGATGGACCAGCGGCCACCCGGGCTGACGAAGTGTCCCCAGATGTTGGAGAGGGTGGCGGAGTGGAGGAGCCGGCCGGAATCAGTCTCCCATACCTTGACCTTTTTGGTCTGCAAGCCGTCGCCCAAGCTGGTGTCACGGGCCACCACCCGTTTTCCATCTGGGGTCAGCCACGCGCTGCGCGGGGTCTGGTCGAGTTCATACACGGCGGCGGGCAGGGGAAGATAACGGAACAACGTCCCGAGCCGGAAACGCTGGCGTTGTTCGGCGGCGGCGTCGCCCTGCGAGAGCTGGAGCACCTCGGAGAACCAGAGGGCCGCCGTGGCCGGATCGCCGGAGTCCATCGCCCGGATGCCGTTGGCGGCCTGCATCTGGACCAGCCGTTGGCGGCTTTCCTCCGCCAGTTGGGATTTTTGCACGGCGAGTTCGAAGTTGGACTGGGCCAGTCGGCGGGCCTCGCGGGTTTGGTGTTGCTGGTAGAGGAACGCCGCACCCGCCAGCAGCGCGATGCCGGTAACCAGGGCGCCGGCCCGGACGAGAAAGCGCAGACGCCGCTCCACAGTGCGCATCCGGCTGACCGATCTGCCGCTCTGGAGCAACGCCAGGTCGGCGTGCAGCTCGGCGGCGGTCTGGTAGCGCTGCCTGGGGTCGGCCTGGCAGGCGCGGACGATAATCTCGTTCAGCTCGGCGAGCTGGGCGCGCTCAGCGGCGGGCTGCTGGAGGAGGTTGGTGGGCAGTTCGGGATATTCCTGGCGGTCGCGGCCAGTGGCCATTTCGTAGAGCACTTTGCCCAGGCTGAAGATGTCGGCCGGCCCGGTGCCGGGGCCTTCGGGGGGCAGATAACCTTGGGTGCCCACCAGCGAAAGGGTGGCCTCGGCCTGCGCGACCAGGCCGATGTCGGCGAGCTTGGGAATGCCGTTCACAAAGATGATGTTCGATGGCTTGATGTCGCGGTGCACGAGGCCGTGGCGGTGGAGGTGATCGAGCGCCGTGGAGAGAGCCAGGCCGATTTGCAGGCATTCGTCGAACGGGAGGCGGCCGCGGTGGAAGAGATCCGAGCGGAGCGTGCGGGGGGAATAGCCGGAGGCCGGAGGCTGGAGGCTGGCCTCCGCAGGGTCCGCCAGTTCCATGACGTAGTAGAAATGGCCGGCGGCATCGTTGCGGCCGGCGTGGAGCACGTTGAGCTGGCTGGGGTGCGCGCGGGAAACCGGCTCGAAGCAGCGGATGCCTGCGAACTCGCGCTCATAAGGGCGATCGTGATCGAACGCGGCGCGGTGCACGATCTTCACGGCGCGCCAGGCGCCCAGGACATTCCGGGCCAGCCACACCTCCCCGTAGCTGCCGCGCCCAATCCGCCGGATGAGTTCGTGGTCGGGAATGGCCGGCGGCGCCAGGGGGGTATCGGCCATCGTTTCCGAGGCCGGGGTGAGCGTATGGCTGAGGTGGCTCAGCAAACTGTTGCGGGCGTTGAGGTCGGCGTTCATCGGCGGTGCAAAATGGGGTCGGGGTTCAGCGCCGTCCGATCCGCAAACGCGGGATCGCGTTTCAGCTCGCCCATCGCTTTCCGGAGCAGCGCGCGGCGGAAGGCGCAAGCATTGTGCCGCGGGGTGACCTGGTAGCGGCGCACGGGCGGGGCGGGGCGGAGCCAGGCCAGGAGGCATTGGAGCAGGGCGGTCATGGGATCAGCCGTCCGCCTCCATCCGCTTGCGCAGTTTCCCGGTCTCCTGCCGGATCAGCGCGGTGACGCGGAGTTTGGCGAGGTAAACCTGGGCGCGGCTGGCGTGAAGCAGCCTGGCCACTTCGCCCACGGGCCATTCCTTGAGCACGTAGAGATCGAACATCTGAAACTGTTTGGCGCTGATCCGCTGCTTCACCCGCTCGATCGCGGCGCCGGCCAGGTTCCGGGCCCATTCCTCTTCCCACACTTCACCCACCAGGTCCGCTTCGGGGCCGGGAATCTGGTCCACGAGGGAGGTGTGCGGCGTGTCCTCCCCGCCCGGGAGAGGCTCGGCGCAGGGGAGGCGGGGCCGGCGCAGGTGGCTGGCCACGCGCCGTTGCACGATCCGCTTGAGCCAGGCCTTGAACGAGCCTCCAGCAATGGCTTGGAAGCGCCTCTCCCGCAACCCCTTGGCCACCGCCACCACGGTTTCCTGCACCAGGTCCCGCGCGTCCTCGTCGGAGAGGCCGGCCTTGAGCGCGATGCTGTAAAGAAACTTCCAGTAGGTGTCGAAAAAATCACGCCAGCTCTCCTGGTCATCCCAGCGCTTGAGGCGGCTCAGGAGACTCAGGCGCGTGGGGATGAATTCATCCCGGGCGGAAATCTGCGGACCAGGTTGCACAACCTATAATATCGCACGGAACGGCGATTTCTTTCACAGAAAATGCCGAAAGGTGAAAATATCCGCCGCCACCGCGCCCGGACGCAGCGCGTGAACTGAGCTTTGCGGCGCCGGGCAGGAAAACATCCCGCGCCTTGATTGGCCTCAAATCCCCATCAACCGGCCCACGATCCGGTCGCGGCGCACCACGGCCAGAATCGTGTCCGAGCGGTTGTCCCCCGCCACGACGAAACAGCCCTTGGAAATAATCCCGGACGCCACATTTGCGTGACCCCGGCATGGCATAAACCCGCGGCTCGCGCCGCTGGATTGCCTGGCGGTGAATTCGGGCGCTGGAAATCCACCGCCCATTTAGGATGCGGAAAGGAGGAAAGTGCCCTTCAGAAGGGAAACTGGAGACCGGATTGGGATGGTCTGTGTGATCCGTGTGATCCGTGGTTAAAATCCCTAAAAATAAACCACACTGAATAGGACTGTGGAGGAGGCAAGCGCTTGGCCAGGCGCCAGCCACCGGCCATAAATCCAAAGCGGCGCAGCGGCGCACGCACTCCAAAAGCTCGCGCA
>CAYPCQ010000143.1:0-20793 GCA_964409245.1 uncultured Verrucomicrobiota bacterium | reverse complement strand
AACCGCCCGGCACGGTGGCGAAACCCACTAAAATTATCGCCAAAATGTCAGTTAATACGGTTTACAGCCTTTCATTTTGCGTCCCAGGCGTCTTTTCACGGCTATTCCCGAGCTTCACTCCACCACCTGGATCCCAGCGGGGCGAGGGGATCCGCGGCGGCGGCTCCGGGAGCCATTTTCCGTTGCCTGCCCGGCTTGGATCCATTAGGATGGCCGCATGACAAAATCCCGTTTGATCCTGTGGTGGGTGGCCGCCCTGGGCTGGGCAGCCGTGTCCGGCCAGGCGGCTCCGGCCAACGATTCCGCAACCATTAAGCGGCAGTTCAAGGAACCGCCCCGCGAATATGGCAGCGCGCCGCTCTGGGTATGGAACGATTTGCTGACCGAGGAGCAAATCACCAGCACCATGCGCGACCTGGCCAGCCAGCGGGTGAAACAGGTGTTCGTGCATCCCCGGCCGGGTTTGATGACCCCTTACCTTTCGGCCGATTGGTTCCGGCTCTGGAAGACCGCGCTGCGGGAGGCGGAGAAGCTGGATATGAACGTCTGGATCTACGATGAAAATTCGTATCCCTCCGGCTTCGCCGGCGGATTTGTGCCGGAGGCCATGCCCGAAGCGCGCGGGCGCGGCCTGGTATGGCGGGAGGAAAAAGCGCCCAAAGCCGCCGACAACCTGCTGGGAGCCTACCGGCTGGAGGCGGACCGTTTCACGGTGGTAACCGGGGAGGTGAAAAAGGGGGCCACCCTGCCGGAGGGCCGTTACCTCGTGGCCTCGGTGGCCCGGGCCAAGGACTCGCCGTGGCACGGCGGCAAGTTTTACGTGGACCTGCTGTATCCGGGGGTCACCGAGAAATTCCTGGAAATCACGCTGGGCGCCTACCGGCGGGAGATCGGTGATCAATTCGGGAAAAGGGTGCCGGGGGTATTCACCGACGAACCAGAGCTCACCCCCGCCGGCGGCCTGCCGTGGACCGATCTTTTGCCCGAGTGGTTCCAAAAACGATGGGGGTATTCCCTGCTGGACAACCTGCCCAGCCTGCGGGCCCCGGTGGGCGACTGGCGGAAGGTGCGCCACGATTATTACCAGCTGCTGCTGGAGCAGTTCATCGAGCATTGGGGCAAGCCTTATCACGATTGGTGCGCGGCCAATAAACTCGAATTCACCGGCCATTACTGGGAGCATGAGTGGCCCAATTGCGGCATCGTGCCCGACAACATGGCCATGTATGCGTGGCACCAGCGGCCGGCCATCGACAACCTGATGAACCAATACCAGGAGAACACCCACGCGCAGTTCGGCAACGCGCGGACGGTCAAGGAGCTTTCCAGCGTCGCCAACCAGATGGGATATCGCCGCACGCTGTGCGAGGCCTATGGCGCGGGGGGCTGGGATCTGCGTTTCGAGGATATGAAGCGCATCGGCGACTGGCTCTACGTGCTCGGCGTGAACACGCTGGACCAGCATCTCTCCTACATCACCCTGCGCGGGGCCCGGAAGCGGGATCATCCCCAGTCCTTCTCCTACCATGAGCCGTGGTGGGATGCCTACCATTATTCGGCGGCCTATTTCGAACGGCTGAGCCTCGTTTTATCCGCGGGGGAACAGGTGAACCCGGTGCTGGTCCTGGAGCCCACCACCACCGCCTGGCTTTACAACTCCGCCGGCGCCCGCGATGCGCGCCTGAATGACTTGGGCAACCAATTCTGCAGCCTGGTCATGGCCTTGGAATCCGCGCAGGTGGAATACGACCTGGGCTGCGAGGACATCATGGCGCGCAACGCCAAACCAGCGCCCAAAGGGATCACCATCGGCCAGCGGAACTACGGCATCCTGGTGCTGCCACCCTTGACGGAATCGGTCAATGAAGCCACCGCCGGGCTGATCGAGCGCCTGCTGCACAACGGCGGCACCGTGGTGGCCTGCGGCGCCCCGCCGGACCGGGTGGAGGGGAGGCCCTCGGACCGCCTGGCCCAGGCGGCCAAGTCCGCCAACTGGCTCTCGGTGGAAAGCCGCGAGCTGCCCGCCAGGCTGGCCACGCTGGTGGGTGAAACCGGCTTCAGCCTCACCCGCGCGCCCAACGACAAAGGCCTCCTATTCCACCATCGGCGGCAGCTGCGGGACGGTGAAACCTTGTTCCTGGTCAACACCAGCATCACCGATCCCGCCAGGGGCACCCTGGCCTCCCACGCGCGGGGCATTGAGGAATGGAATGCGCACACCGGCCAGTTCCAGCCGTTCGCCTTCGAGGCCACGCCGGCGGGAGTGAAAGCGGAGTTCACACTGCCCCCCTCCGGCAGCCTGGTGCTGTTCCTGGCCAGACAAAAGCTGGCGCCGGCGGCGGCCAAGCCTGGCCACTCAACGACCATTGCCGCCACCGGCCCGGTGGCGGTGAAGCGGGAGGAGGCCAACGTGCTGGTCCTGGATTATGCGGACATCACGGCGGGGGGCGAAACCCGGACCAATCAATATTTCTACGCGGCCAGCCAATTCGCCTTCCGGAAAAACGGGATGGAACGTAACCCGTGGGACAGCGCCGTGCAGTTCAAGGATGAGCTGATCACCCGGACGTTTCCGCCCGGCAGCGGATTTGAGGCCACCTTCCGGTTCACCATTGAAGGCGCCGTACCCACCCAACTGGAAGTGGTGGTGGAACGGCCCGACCTCTACACCATCACCTGCAACGGCCGCAACGTCACCGCCAAACCAGGCGCCTGGTGGCTGGACAAAGCCTTTGGCCGCCTGGATCTCACACAGGTGACGCAGACGGGCGAGAATCGGCTGACCCTGAAAGCCTCACCCTTCACCATTTTCCACGAATTGGAGCCGGTTTATATCCGCGGTGAATTCGGCCTCAAACCCGTGGGCAAGGGCTTCGCCATCGTCCCGGATGCCGGGCTGGAATGCGGTTCCGGCTGGAATGCCCAGCAGCATCCCTTCTACAGCGCGGGGGTCAGTTACACCCAGGAATTTGAGGTGGCCCCGAAAAACGGCGCCTGGCGCGTGAACTTGCCGGCCTGGCTGGGGAGCGTGGCCAAGGTGCGCGTGAACGGCCAGGCGGCGGGGTATATCGCCTATGCGCCTTGGGAATGCGACGTCACCCACTTGCTGAAATCCGGCCGGAACAGCGTTGAGGTGACGGTCATTGGCACCCTGAAAAACACCCTCGGGCCGCACCACGGCAAACCCGGCTTGGGCACCGCCTGGCCGGGCATGTTCCAAAAAGGCCCCGAAAATGGCCCGCCGCCCGGGGCGGATTATTCAACCGTCGGCTACGGTTTATTTGAGCCTTTCGTGCTGAAGCAAAGGGTGGATGAATGAGCCGTGGCTGGCCGGGGAGCGGTCCTCATTGGCCGCTCCCGGCGGCGGATACAGCCATACCCCTGGAACAAATATTTCCCCCGGGGCAGGTTCGTTGGGATTTCGTCTAAGATTACAGGCGGTGGCGTGTCATAATCTGCAGGGCGCCGTTGGATTCTGGCCAATGGACCAGAGACGGCGCCGGAAACCAAGATGGAATTATGAACGCCGGATGAAATTGCCGTAGTGGCCGGGTCGGGTGATATTGAGAATCTTACTGTGGCGCAGGCGGATGCAAACCAGGGTGTGCCGGAAACGATCGAGGGGCTGTTCCAGATCCTCGAGCCGCCCTTGTTGAATTACGCCATGCGGCTGACCCAGGATTTCAATGCCGCCCAGGATCTCGTCCAGGAAGCGTTTCTACGGCTGCATTCACAATTTGACCAAGTCCGCGAACGGCGGGCCTGGCTATACCGAACCGTGCACAACCTGGCCCTTAACCAGCAGCGCAACCGCCACCGGGTGGTCTCCCTGGATGCCCCCACGGACTCCGCCCCAAACCCGGCGGCCGAGGTGGCCGATGCCCAACCGCTCCCCGACGAGCTGATCGCCCGCTGGGAACGCATTGGCCAGGTGCGCTTATGCCTGGAAAACCTGGACGAGCGCAGCCGCGAACTGCTGCGCCTGAAATTCCACGAGGAATTGTCCTATCAGCAAATCAGCGCCCGCACGGGCTTGACCACCGGGCATGTCGGCTACCTGCTCCACCATGCGCTGAAAAACGTCGCGGCTGAACTGGCCAGGACCGGAGTAATCCCATGAACCAGGACGCCAAAATCCCGGATTACCTTTCCCCGGACCATGGGGAGGCCCGCCTCACCGCCCTGCTCCTGGGGGAGCTTTCCGCGGCGGAGAGTGAAGCGGTGCGCCAGGCCATAGCCCAGGATCCGCAACTATCTTCCCTGTTCGAACGTTTAAAGCAAACCATCGAGCTGGTTCAGCAGGAGGCCACCTGTCCCGCCGAACAATCCGTTGTGCCGCCCACCTCCCTGCAGATGGCGGGCGAACGGCGGAAGGATTTGCTGGAGAAATTCAAAATCGTTGCGCTGCCGGCTGCGGCATCGGCTCCGCAAAACAAAGTGCGCTGGCGCCTGCACCTGAGCCTGGCCGCCGCTTTGGTGGCTGTGATATCCATTTTGGGGGTTGCACTTAATTCCGCCCGGATGAAGCCCGCCCAGGCTTCCGTGGTGAACGGGCGGTTCGCAGCGGATGCGGAGGAGGTTCGGTGGGGTTTGGTAGCGAAATATGCGCCCGAACAGCGCCCGCAACTCAAAACCAGCGGCGGCGGCGCACCCGCTAAACCTACTATTAATACAGCGGCTGCTCCCGCTGAAAGCAGCGGTTCATGGGCACGGCTTAACCAAATGGCAAACCGTGGCACGCTCCCGGCAGCGAAGGATTCGGCCCCCCCAATCAGCCCTCCCGCCGATAATTACCAGAGGGAAACGGCCGATCAGGCCATTGCCTTCGGAACGAAAAAAAAGGCCATAAAGGCCACCAGCAGCAGGACCCCACAGGCCGATGGCAAGCCATTGATTTACTTGCCACCCACAGTGGCTGAACCGGCTCAGGGACTTGAAGCGGCAACCAGGGCAGCCGAACCGGCCGGGCCAGGAGGGCCGTCAAGGGCTGAGGCCAGGCAAAGCACAGTCGTAGTCTCATCGCTGCGAATGGGTGGCATGGGCGGGGGGGGAGGAATGGGAGGATTGGGCATGGCGGAACCTTCCAGCGGCAAGCCGGGGGATATGGGCGGTTTTGGCAGGGGTGCGGCCGGGGGCGAACCCAGACAAGCGGGCACCTGGTATTTTAATAACGGGAGCGCAGCCGTCGAGCACAGCTCGGAACGTATGCGCGGGGATGAACAAACCTTGCCTCTCAGCACCTCAAAAAGACCCGATACCCGGGACTTCAAAGGCGCTAATGCGCTGGCTCCAGCCGGGCAAAGTCCCTCTTTGAGCTCCAGCCAAGGAGCGAGCCTGGCCAAGGCAGAACCGGCCCCGGCTGAGCCCACTGGGGAACAAGTTACCTTGTTGGGAGCCATCAACGCCCCAGCCGGTGGCGCCGGTGCTATGGCCGCCCGGCCCGCCAAACCCACCTCCGCTCAAAACCAGAGTTTGCCGGAGCAAGCTCAAGCCCTGGCGAGCAGCACCATAACCACCGAGTCCAAACCCCAGGTTCCGGTCCTGGGTGACATGCCCACTCTCGGCACGCTATTCCGGCCCGCCGCACAAAACACCTGGGATGAGTCCGCCTCCCCATCCGCACCGGCCCGCGCCCCGATCGAGAAGCTGGGGAAAGAGACTGACTCCCCGGCTCGCGGCCGCGAAGGCCAGGCTGCAACCAAGATTGCAGAACTGCGGCCGGAAACCAGCCCGGCCAAGCGCCCTGCCGAATCTGAAAGCATGCGGGTGCTCAGCCTTTCGGACGGAAGCCAGAGAGGTGCGGCAGCCGTTGATCGCGCCGGTCTGGCCGCCAGCGCCGGTGTGGGCGTCGGAGGGAATGCGGCCAGCAACCGGGCGGTCAACCGCGGCGAGGCTGTCCACCACGGCGAAGCCGGCGGCGACCAGCTCGCGGTGGCCGATTTTGATGCCGCTGATAAATTATCGCTGTCAGTTGATGACCTTAAAAGTTCCTCACTCGAGGCGGGGAAAGAAAAAGCCCGAGTGCCTCTGAAAAAGGTGGTCGTGAATGTAGCAGGCACCCAAGGCAGCCGGGCTTGGGTGGAGAATATCACCCTGGAAGGGGAGGGCAAAAAATTCAACCAACTCATCACTGAACAGCAGGATCTACTGACCGACCTGGCCAGCAGCGTTTTGGCGGGCAAAACCCTCAGCGACCTGGAGCAACCCGGCGCCCGCCAAGCGATCCGAACGGAGCTCCTATCCGCCTTTAACAATGCCCTGGGTTCAGACTTGGTTAATGAAATTCATTTCACCGAACCGCCGGAAACGGTCCAGCAAGAATCAAAAAACAGCCTCCACGAGGGGCTGGATAGCCTGGCTCTCGAAAGGGAAAAGCTGGATGGCAATACCGGCCTGCCGGTGGCCACCTCCGGGGCGGGGGAAGCGGGGGAAAAAGCGGAAATTGCGGGCCGGACCAGCTATTCAGCCATGTCTCCCAATATGGCCAAGCGCTATGGCCTGATGCCGGCCGCGCCGCCGGCGGCGCCCGCCACCCCGGCGCCGGCAGTTGTCTCGAAGCCCACGCCTCCCGCTGCCAGGCCGGCTGCACCACCTCCGCCCGCCGAATCGGAATCCGTGGCCCAGGCTGCCAAACCGCGCGGGCCGGCGCCCGTGCCCCAACCGGAAGTGCGGACCGTGGAGAATACGTTTTCCACTTTTTCCCTGAACGTGGCGGACGTCTCCTTCAAGCTGGCTGCTTCCAGCCTGGAGCAAAACACCATGCCCGATCCAGCCACGGTGCGCAGCGAAGAATTCATCAACGCGTTTCAATACCGGGATCCGGAACCCACTCCCGGAACCGCCATCGGTTTCGCCTGGGAACGATCCCGTTATCCCTTTGCGCATGATCGCGATCTGCTGCGCCTTTCCCTGCGCACGGCGTCCCAAGGCCGCGCGGCGGAACGGGCGCTCAATGTGGTGTTGCTGCTCGACAGCTCGGGCTCCATGGAACGGGCCGACCGGGTGCGGATCATCCAGGAATGCCTCCGGGTGCTGGCGGCGCAGCTAAAGCCGGCCGACCGCATCAGCGTGATCACATTTTCACGATCGGCCCACCTGCTGTTTGACGGTCTGGCGGGAAACCAGGCCGGACAAATTCCGGGCCGGGTAAGCCAGCTGGCGCCGCAAGGCGGAACGAACCTGGAGGACGCCCTGGGTTTGGCTTACGCCACCGCCAGGCGCCATTTCCTGGAACAGGGCATCAACCGGGTGGTTTTGCTGACCGATGGCGCCGCCAATCTGGGCAATGTGGATCCGCAGGCGCTCAAGTCCAAAGTGGAAAGCCAGCGGCGGGCGGGCATCGCCCTGGATTGTTTCGGCATTGGCTGGGAGGGATACAATGACGATCTGCTCGAAGTTTTGTCGCGGAATGGCGATGGCCGCTACGGATTCGTCAACGATCCCGCCGAAGCCGCCAGCGGTTTTGCGGACCAATTGGCGGGGGCGTTGCGGGTGGCCGCCTCGGATGTCAAAGTGCAGGTGGAATTCAACGCCAAAAGAGTTCCGGCTTACCGGCAAATCGGATACGCCAAACACCAGCTCAAGAAAGAACAATTCCGGGATAACACGGTGGATGCCGCGGAGCTGGGCGCCGCCGAAACCGGCCATGCGCTGTATGTGATCCAGGTTAATCCCCAAGGGGAAGGACCGATGGGAGTGGTGCGGGTGCGTTTCAAGGTTCCCGGCGCCAGCGAATACCGCGAAACCGAATGGACGGTGAATTACCACGGGGCCTCGCTCCCACTGGAGCAAGCCAGCGCGGCCATGCGCCTGGCAGCCACGGCTTCCGCCTTTTCCGAGTGGCTGGTGGCCAGCCCGTTCGCCAGCGAGGTGACAGCCGACCGGTTGCTCCAATTGTTGAACGGTGCGCCCGCCGCTTTTGAGCCTGATCCGAAGCCCAAACGGCTGGAATGGATGATCCGGCAAGCGAAATCCCTCGCCGGCCGGTAGCGGCCGACGCGGCTGGCGCGGCTGGCTGCCAGGGATCAGCCTGGTTGATCAGGAGGCATTTTTCCTGGGATTCCGTCTAAGAAGATGAGCGTTCAAGTGTCTTGCTTTACAAGACGTTGCCGAGTTCTGGTTAATGGTCGATGCCAGGGGTGGGACAACGCCGAAGCAGAAAGAACAATCATGAATGACCGATGGGTTTGTGGAAGGGAACGTATTGGCGTGACTGATAGTGATTTTAATTGTGGCTCCAGCGGATACAGAACAGGGTTTGCCGGAAACAATCGAGCGATTGTTCCAAGCCCTCGAATCACCCCTGTTGAAGTATGCCCTGCGGTTGACCCGGGATTTCAATGCCGCCCAGGATCTCGTTCAGGAAGCCTTTTTGCGGCTGCATTCCCAATTTGAACAAATTCGCATACGAAGAGCGTGGCTCTATCGAACCGTGCATAACTTGGCCACCCATCAACAACAGAATCGCCACCCGGCGGACGGCCCCCCACCCCCCGGGGCGGAAGCCGCTCCCGCCCAGCCTTTGCCAGATGAGCAAACCACCGGCAGGGAACGCATCGGCCAGGCCCGCCAGTGCCTGGAAAACCTGGACGAACGCAGCCGCGAACTGCTGCGCCTGAAATTCCGCGAGGGAATGTCCTACCAGCAGATCAGTGCCCGCACCGGCTTGACCGCCGGCCAGGTCGGTTGCCTGCTCCACCACGCCCTTAAAAAAACCGCGGAAGAATTTGCCAAGATCGGAGTGATCCCATGAACCAGGACTCCAAAATCCCGGATTACCAATCCCCGGACCAATGGGAGGCCCGCCTCACGGCCCTGCTTTTGGGAGAGCTTTCCACGGCGGAAAGCGAAGCCGTAAGCCTGGCCATGGCCAAAGATCCCCAATTGGCTTCCCTGGGCGAGCGTTTAAAACAAACCATTGCACTGATCCGCCAGGAGGCTGCCTGCCCGCCGGAACCTGCCGTGCCGATTCCCTCTCCAGCCCAAATGTCCGAGGAGCGGCGGCAGGATTTGCTGGCGAAATTCAAAGTGGTTCCGCTGCCGGGCGCCGGCTCCCAGCCCACAAATAAGTCCAGCTGGTATTTTACCCTGGGCCTGGCGGCCACCTTGGTGGCCTTGCTCACCGTCATTAGTGGGGTGACCCATTCCTGGTTTTCGCAGTCCGAGCCAAGCCTGGCCAATGCGGCCACTTTGGCGACACCGCCCGGAGGTGTACCCCCGCAATACTTCGGCGAAGCGAAGGACAATGGGCGCGATCTTGCTGAATTAAACTCCGCCCATTACAGCACCCTCTCACTCGCCAGGCAGGCGCCGCAAAGACTCTCTCGAGCCAATGGGGGGAATGATCCGAGATTTGTGACCAAGGGCTTCTCCCTGGACCGCCAGCGAGAAGCCGTCACTGATGAAATAACCACTACCTCGGGAAATGGGGATCAGAAGCCGGTTGGGCGTCGAGAAAACCAGTCCGTCATCTACCTTGGGCAAGCCACGGAGGACGCCCGGCCTGCCACGCCCGCCAATAACGCTCCGGCAGAAGCCGCCGCAGCGGAAGAAAGGACCACCTCCGGCACCCCAGGCTCGGACGCTTCTCCAGAAGCTGAGGCTGCATCGCCAACCAAGGGTCTCGGATTGGCCGGCAAGCCAGGGCAAAACCGAGTGGATTCAAGCGAGGGAGGCGTCCCGGCCAGCTTGGCCCCAACCAGTCCGGCAACTGCCGACAGCAGCAAACTCCAAACACTGGGCGAAGCGGGTAAAGCTGCGGACCAGGAAAGGGCTTTGAAGCTGCCGGACTCCCGAGGCTTTGGTGGCTATCAGGCTGGCCCGGCTGGCGGACTGCCCGGCGGCATGGGCGGCATGGGCGGCGGTGGCTTCGGGGGTGGCCGGGCCGGAGGAAAACCGGTGGCGAAGAATAACCGGATTGAATCGCTGGCGGAGGGGATTCCGGCTGAAAGCCTTTCGGTCCAAAAAACCACTGGGCAGGAAAGCTTTGGCGTGGAAGTGGCCAAGGCGGCTGAAAAGGTTGAAAAACCAGCCTCATCCCTCGGTTTTCAATTCCAAGCCAGCCAGGGCAATCCCACCCCGGTGGAATTGCCACCGCGCACTGGCGAACCCGTAACGCTCGTGGAATCCCATATGAACCTGGTGGAGGCCAGAGCCAAGGCAAAGCCCGCCGCCAACTTTTCCGATGCCTCCTGGAAAACGGCCGCCAAAACTGAAGCGGAGATGCCCGTGGTGGCCGGGGCCGTGGAACTTTCCGCAGCCTCGGGATTGGCTCTGGACAATCATACTGGCTTGCCGCTGGCCAACCAAACCGTGGAGAAAAATCAGGAGAATCCCGGCCTGCTCAACGGACCGATGGTGGCAACCGCCAGCGCCAAACCCGCGGATGGTGAGCCTGCCCAAACCGCAGTCTTGGGGGACACGCCCAGGCTGGGGCGATTATTCCGATCCGAATCGCGCAAGTCCCAGGCTGACGCCGCCACTCCCACCCCCACCCCCACCCCACCGGCCGACTTGGCGGGTGAAGCCGCGGGCAAGGAGGTGGATGCCTTCTCCCGCCAAAGTGAAGGCCGGAACACGAAAGGTGTGGAAACACTGCGGCCGGAACCGGCGGCCACACCAGGCGCCGGCGGCGAAACCCGTGCGCGCTTCGCCGCCAAGGCGGGAGCGGAAAAGAAATTGGCGGCCATGGATAGCCGCGAAGTCCGGCGCGGGCTCCAGGAGTCCGATCAGGCAGGGGACGCCGTGGCCGGTCTTCGCCAAGTGCCGGCCAAGCCCCAGGAAACAAGCGGTGATCATTACGTTTTATACGACTTGGATGGCGATGACGTGGTGAAAGAGACGGGCCGCCCCGCCGCGTCTTTCCGCGCGGATCCCAACACCTTGATTTCCGGTTTGGAAAACGCCGGTTCAATTGCAGCGGCACCCGCGGCCGGCAACGGCAATAATCATCAATTTTTCTTCGCGCTTAAAGATGCCAAGCCCCAGCCAGCGCGGGAGGCAGTGGCTTTAGATTTTAACGGATTCGCCGGAAATATAGACAAGCTATCCGGCAGCCTGGACGGAAGCGTGATCGCCAACGGGTTGATCGCGACCAATTCTGTGGCCGCCGAATTCAACCAGCCAGCTGCCTTGGCGCAGCTCATGAAGGCCGACCCGATCCAGCGCGGGAAGGATTTGCCTGCCGAAAGATTCAAGCAAGACGCCAAAGCCAGCCAGCCAGCCCCGCCGGCGGGAGCCCCCGCAGCCGCGGAAGAGGGTAAACAGGCGGAAGCCACCACCCGGCGCAACCGTTTGGCCATGAATCCCACCATGATGCAGCGCTATGGCCTGCTGACTGCTCCGGCGGCCCCCGCTCTCGCGGCGCCTGCCAGCGAGCCGGCAGCACGGCCTGAAATTGGCCTGCAAGGTGGATCCCCCCCGGCCAGCCCAGCCCCTCAAAACCAGCCCATGCCCGCTCCAGCAGCCACCGAACCTCCACAGACCGGCCAGGCGGCCAAAACACGCGGGCCGACGCCCGTGCCCCAGCCCGAAACCCAAACCACCGAAAACGCTTTTTCCACCTTTTCTCTCAATGTGGCCGATGTCTCCTTCAAGCTGGCGATGACCAGCCTGAATCAAAACACCCTGCCGGACCCCGCCTCGGTGCGCAGCGAGGAATTCGTCAATGCCTTCCAATACCGGGATCCCGAACCCGCGCCTGGATCGAGCATCGCCTTCGCCTGGGAACGGGCCCGCTATCACTTTGCCCACGACCGTGAGCTGCTCCGGCTTGCCTTGCGCACCGCGGCTCAGGGCCGCGAACCCGGCCGGCCGCTCAACCTGGTTTTGCTGCTGGATAATTCAGGCTCCATGGAACGGGCCGACCGGGTGCGGATCATCCGGGAGTGCCTGCAGGTGCTGGCCGCCCAGCTGAAACCCACGGACCGGATCAGCGTGCTGACCTTTGCCCGCACGGCCCATCTCCTGCTGGATGGCCTGCCCGGAAACCAAGCCGGGCAGATCGCCGGCCGGGTAAGCCAGCTGACGCCGGGAGGCGGAACCAATTTGGAAGAGGCGCTCAACCTGGCTTACGCCACGGCCCGCCGCCACTTCCTGGAGCAGGGCGTCAACCGCGTGGTGATGCTGACGGATGGAGCCGCCAACCTGGGCAATGTGAATCCCCAGGCGCTGAAGGCTGTGGTGGAAGCCCAGCGGCGGGCGGGCATCGCCCTGGATTGTTTCGGGATCGGGTGGGAAGGCTACAACGACGATCTGCTGGAAAACCTGTCCCGCAATGGGGACGGCCGGTATGGCTTCGTCAATGATCCCTCCGAGGCGGCCACCGGCTTCGCCGGGCAATTGGCCGGAGCGCTGCAGGTGGCGGCCTCCGATGTCAAGGTGCAGGTGGAGTTCAATCCCCGGCGCGTCACCGCCTACCGGCAGATCGGCTACGCCAAGCACCAGCTCAAGAAGGAACAGTTCCGGGACAACACCGTGGACGCCGCGGAACTGGGGGCGGCGGAAACCGGCAATGCGCTTTACGTCCTGCAGGTCAACCCCCGGGGCGAAGGCAACCTGGGCACCGTGCGGGCCCGGTACAAAATTCCCGGCACGAGCGAATACCGCGAAAACCAATGGCCCCTGCCCTGCCCCGGCACGGCCCCGGCTTTGGAAACTGCCAGCCCGGCCCTGCGCCTGGCGGCCACCGCCGCGGCCTTCTCGGAATGGCTCGTGTCCAGCCCGTTTGCCGCCGAGGTCACGCCGGACAAACTGCTCGCTCTGCTGCAGGGCGTGCCCGCGGCTTTTGAACCCAATAAAAGGCCCGGCCAGCTGGAATGGATGATCCGCCAGGCCCGGGCCATCGGCAACCGGTGATGAACACCCGGCCACCGGCCGCCCTCGCGGGCGGAACCAGGGGCCGGCAATTTTTGCGAATGAAACAAGATCGTGAGGAAACAATTATGTCCAAAGAACCTATGAATGGCAGGCCGGAAACATCGCAGCCGGAAACACGGCCCGCGCCGGGATATGGCGCAACGCAGCACCACCCGGCCGCAAACCGCCGCCGGGCTTCGCAGCTGCCCTGGCGGACGTGGGCGGGTTGTTGTTTGTGGCTCCTCTCCGCGGCGCTCGCCAGGCCTGCAGAGGCGGAGGTGCAAAAACTATCGGTGAACGGAGAACTGAATGAGGACCAGGCGCGGCTGGTGATCCAGGCCCAACTGAAGGGACTGGACAAGGAGCGCGAAAAAGCGCTCTTTGCCACGACTCTGCACCACTTTGTCCAAGCGGGGCGCGACAAAGCCGTCCATCAATTCTCCGCCCAGTTCGACCTGGTGCGCGGCACGCCCGAGGAACTGGCCCTGGTGATCAACGGGGATGGCCAGATCCGCGAGGTGGCTGGCGATGGCCTGCAAGCGTGGAGCATCCGCCAGGAAACCAACGGCCTCCGGAAGCTGGTGCTGCGCTTCGCCAAAACCGACAAGCCCGCTCCTCAGCTGCGCGCGAAAATCAGCGCCGATACCGAATTCAAGGAACTGCCTGCCAGCCTCAACCTGCTGACCCTGGCGCCGGAAATGCCGGTGCTGTTCGCGGGGTATGTGCGCCTCGATTCACCCCCCGCCCTGGAAGTGGTGGCCACCAACCTGAGCGGGGCCAATCCCGTGGAGGCCAAATTCCTTCCCAAGGAAATGGTGGCCACGGCCGCCGTGGCGGAATCCCAGGCCTTCCGCTTCCAAGGCGCCCCCTATTCGCTTCCGGTGCGGATTGAGGAAGCGGATCCCGAATCCCGGCAGATGGTCCTGAAAAGCAGCCGCCTGGCAGGCAAGCTCAGTGAAACTTCGGCCACGTTCCAATTCAACGCCGTGGTCCAAGTCAAGAGCCCCAAGGGCGGCTCGGCCGCTTTGCTGGCCGGGGGCGTGGCTTTGACCGAAATCGCCTGCCGCCCGGAATGCCGCATCAAAATGGACCAGGATCGGTTTGTGCTGGTTTGCGACCAGGCCGGTGAATTTCCGCTGCAAATCAAATTCGATGCCGCCGTCCAAAATTCAAACCTCTGGCATGCCATCGACTTCCAGCTGGCGCCCAGCCTGATCCAGCCCGTGGTGCTGCAAGGCGTAGCTGAGGACACACAGTTCCGGTTCTCAGAAGGCGCCCGGCCGGAACGCACCGGCGGGGAATTCCTGAGCTTCGCCCCGCCCAACGGCCGGGTCAAGCTGGCGTGGCAGGAGGCCCGCAAGGAAACCGAAGGCAAGCTGTTTTACGCCGCCCAGCTGCTATCCCACATCGCCATCAGCCCGGGGCTGATGCATCAAACGGCGCTGCTCGAAGGCAAAGTGATGCAGGGCGAGATGAACCAGCTGGTATTGCGCCTGGCCGGAGCGGGTGAAGTCATCCGCGTGCAGGGCGCCGGGGTGCTGGCCTGGAAGATGAATGCCGCCACCAATGCGCTGGACCGCCAGCTGCTGATCCAGTTCAACCAGCCGCAAAAGGACCAGTTCGCCCTGCAGGTGCAGCTGCAGACCACCCTGGGCGCCTTTCCCCTGGCGGTGGAACCGGTGAGCCTGCGCCCAGAGGGCGCCACCCGTTTCGCCGGCCATGTCCGGATCGTGAACCAGGGCGCGGTGCGGCTGGAGGTGCTCCAGGCCGCCGGGATGTCCCAGATTTCGCCGGAGCAATTCCCCGAAACCGATGCCACGCGCGCCATGCTGCGGGCCGCGGCCAGCCACACCTTCGCCTACCGCTTCGCGGGCGGCGATTACCAGCTGCGCATCCAGGCGGACCACGTGGTGCCCGAACTGAATGTATCCCAGCTGGCAGCCTACCACTGGGGGGACACGGAGCTGGCCATCGATGGCGAACTGGAAGTGGAGGTGCGGGAGGCGCCCATCCGCGAGCTCAACCTCTCCATCCCCAAGGGCTTTGCCATCGCCCGGCTGACGGCTCCGGAACTGAGCGATTATTTCCTCAAGGAGGAAACCAACCAGGCCTCCGCCCAGCTGCGGCTGGTTTACGGCAAGCCGATCACCGGGCGGCAGATGGTGCAATTGCGCCTGGAGCGGAACAAACCCGCCGGCGAAACCAACTGGGTTCTGCCCCGCATCGAAGTGGGCCGCGCCAAATCGGTCCGCGGGCATATCGGGGTCTCGGCCGATCCCGGCTACCGGCTCACCGCCACCACGGCGGAGGGATTGACGGAGATCGCCACCGCCTTTTTCCCCCGCAAGCAGGCCGGGCTGCAGGCAGCCTATCGGATCAGCGAAACGATGTGGCAGGCGGCCCTGCGAGTGGAGCGCCTACCGCAGTCAATCCAGGCGGACGCCCTGCACCTGTTTTCCGTGGGTGAGGGCATCGCCTATGGCAGCAGCATCCTGAATTTCCTCGTGTCCGGCGCGCCCATGGCGGCGTTCAAAATTGCGCTCTCCAATGAATATTTCAACGTGGAATTCACCGGCAAGGACATCCGCAACTGGCAGAAAACCGGGGACAGCTATGTCGTGCAGCTCCATACCCCCGTCTCCGGGGCCTACACGCTGCTGGCCACCTACGAACGGCCGTTCAAAGCCCGGGGTGAAACGCTCGGCTTCACGGGCGCGCGCTCCCTGGATGCGCAAACCGAGCAGGGGCACACGATCGTGATGAGCACCTACCAGTTCCAGGTCAAGCCGGCGGCCATCTCGGCGGGCCTGCTGCCGCTGGAGCCTGGCGAAGTGCCCGGCGAATACCGCCTGTTTTTTGATGCCCCGATCCTGGCGGCCTATCGCTATGCCTCCCGACCGTTCGACCTCCAGCTGGCCTTGAGCCCGCTCACCCAAGGCGAAACGCTCAACCAAGTGGTGGACCGCGCCCTTTACAAAACCCGCATTTCCAAGGAAGGCCAGGTGCTGACCGATGTGTCCTATTATGTCAAAAACCGCGGCCTGCCGCATTTGAGCCTGAAGCTGCCGGCCGGAGCCGAGCTATGGTCGGCGGAAGTGGATGGCGCCAACGCGGTCCCCATCCGCGACCAGCAGGTGGATTTAATCCCCCTGCCCCAGCGCTCCGATCCCAATGCGGTGCACAAGGTGCAGCTGAAGCTGGCGAACCGATCAAGAACGGCGCGGCGGGTGGCCGTGGCGACACCCGAGCTGGCGGCCCCCGTGATGTTCGCGGAATGGACGCTGCAGCCCGATTCGGGCCAGCGGCTGATTTACCGCCGCGGATCCCTCACCCCCGCCAAAGGCTTGGAGGACATATCCGGCTTCGCCAAGCTCGTCCAGTTGGTCGAGGGCAACCACGCGCTGTTATTCCTGACCTGGCTGGGCACCTTCCTGGGCCTGATGATCCCCGGGCTCTGGGCCTTGCGGCTCGCCGCGGGCGCGGGAGTGCATAAGTTTACCCCCCGGAATATCTGGGGCAGCCTGCTCGGCCTGCTGGCCCTGGTGCTGGCCCTCATGAACTGGGCCTCCATGATGCGGCTCGCCGCCGAACCGCTGCCCGCGCCGGCGCCCACCTTGAGCTTTTTGGCCCCGGTGCAGCAAGCCGGCAGCTCCCTCGCCCTGGAAGTGGACAACCTGCCGGTTGAACCATCCCTGTTCAGCTACTCAGCCTATGCCTGGCCGGTTCTCCTGGCCTTCCCGGCCTGGATCTACAGCCTCATTGCCTCCAGCCAGCTCCGGCAAGCCGCCGCCCGCGGCGGCGCCTGGACGCTCCTCGCCTGGGCCGCCTTGCGCTGGCCCGGCGGCGCCCGGGCCTTCCTGGTCGTGCTGCTGATCTGCTTTTTGATCGAGGCGGTGCTCCCGGCGCTCTGGCAATTGTGGAAACTGCCCCGCAAGCCGCGGTCCGCTCCGCCCGGCCCGGCCGCGCCGGCGGCCGCTGCCTTGCTTTTGGTTTGGCTGGGCCTGGGCCAGCCTGCCGCGGCCGCGGTGGCCACCCAGCCGCCGGCGGCGCCCGTGGCGGAATCCGTGGTGCAGGAAATCCGCGTGGAAAACGATTATGTCTTCGCCAAGGCGGCGGTGCGGTGGACCGCCCGCAAGGGCCAGGTATTGCCCCTGCTGTCCGAGCCCGCCGTGCTCACCCGGATGTCCTGCCCCACCAACGACCTGAAATTGATCCAAGCCCAGGCGCCCGACCGGCCGGGCCAGCTGCTCCTGGCGCTCCGCGATGGCACTTTTGAAGTGGAGGCGCAATATCAACTGCAGGTGCGGCGGCGCAACGACGAGAGCGGGTTCGTCCTGCCCACCCGCTTTGGCTTGATCAACCGGGTCCGCCTCGCCCTGGCGGATTTGGAGGTGGATATCGCCTCCCCCCAAGCGGTGTCTGTCAAAACCGAACCGGGGGTGAAACCGAAGGAAACCGCCGCCCAGCTTGTGCTGCGGCCGGTCAGCGAGCCCTGGATCGGCTGGAAGCCACGCAGCCGCGACACCCGCCGGGAAAAAGCGGTCTTTTTCGCGGAGATCCACCAGCTGTATGTTCCCTCCGCCGGGGCGGTGGAGGGCACCCACCTGGTGCAAGTCCGCCCCGCCCAGGGTGAATTGGGTGAATTGGTTCTGGGCATTCCCGCCAGCGTAACGATCTCCGATGTGTTCAGCCTGCAGCCGGCGGCCGAGGCCGCGGATGGCAAAGCGGCCAAGGCTGCCTCCTTCATCCAACTGTGGCGGTTCGATCCAGAAGAACGCAAATTGCGCATCAATTTTTCGCCGCCGCAAGCCAAGCCGTTCGGCATCCTGGTCCGGTCCCAAATGAGCGCGGGCACCCTGCCCTTCGAGCAGGGCGTGGGGGTGATCACCGCGGACCAGGCCGCCGGGCAGGTGGGCCTGCTGGCCTTCGCCACCGGGCCGGAGGTGCAGCTGGATAATGTGGAGGCCGGCGCCCTGGCGCCGATCAACCTGGAGGATTTCCCCGCCGCCTTGCTGAACGCAGCCCGCACCCAGGCCGCCGAGCTGACGCTGCGCCGGGCTTTCCGCTACTCCGATCCGAAAATCACCGCCAGCTTGAAAGCCTCGGCGGTGGAGCCGGACGTGCGGGTGGAAGCCCAGCAGACGCTCTCCCTGGGCGAGGACCGCACGGTGCTGGCGGTGAACCTGGCCCTGGAAATCAACCGCGCCGGCATTTTCCGCTTCAGTTTCGCCTTGCCGGCCGGCCTGGAAGTGGAATCCCTGACGGGGGCCGCCTTGAGCCATTGGACCGAGCTGAAAACGCCCGAGGCGCGGATCATCACCTGCCATCTCAAAGGCAAAACCACCGGCGCCCAGCAATTTGACATTGGCCTGGCGGGGCCGGGCCTCCGCCCGGTTCCGGCCTGGGCGGCGCCCAACCTCTTCGTGCGGGAGGCGGCCAAACAGCGCGGCCAGCTGGTGATCGTGCCGGAGCAAGGCCTCCGTTTGCAGGTGGGTGCCCGCGATGGCGTCACCCAGCTGGATCCCCAGAAATCGGGCATCCGCCAGAAAGGAGTGCTGGCCTTCCGGCTGCTCCAGAACCAATGGAACCTGGCCCTGGACTTGGAGCGGGTGGACCCGTGGGTCCAGGCCTCCAGCCTCCAGCACGTAGTCGTGAGCGAGGCCCTGCTGAAGGTGACGGCCAACGTGCAATACCAGATCGAAAACACCGGCTTGAAAAGCCTGCGTGTCCGGTTGCCAGCCGACGCGGACAGCGTGGTCTTCCAGGGTGACCAGGTGGCCGACTTCCTGAAGGTGGAAGGCCCCGCCACCGGGGAACTGCAGCTATGGGAAGTGAAGATGCACCGGCGGATCATGGGCAAATTGGGCAAATACCTGCTGCAGGCCACTTACCAGGTGCGCGTGCCCGAGAAAGGGACGGAGGCCGTGGCTTTGGGCGTGGTGCCGGAAAATGTGAACCTGCACCGCGGATTCCTCACCATCCAGTCGATGGGCCGCCTGCAGGTCCAGGTGCCAGCCGTGCCCGCCACGTTGCAGGCCACCGAATGGCAGGCCATCCCCAAGGATCTGCGCCAGGATCTTTCCAACGCGCCCGCCAATTTCACCTTCCGCCTCGTGGAATCTGCCTGGCGCCTGCCGCTCAGGCTGGACCGCCACGACGCCGCCCGGCTCCTTTCCACCCGCGTCAACTCGGTGGCCATGACCTCGGTGATCTCGGATGCGGGCATCATGCTCACCCAGGTGCGGATGGACCTTGTGCCCGGCGACCAGCGCCTCCTGCGCTTCAAGCTGACGGACGATTCACGCTTCTGGTTCGCATTCGTGAATCAAAACGGGGTCTGGCCCTGGAAAGGGCAGGACAAGGATTCCGGCCAGACGCTCATCCCGCTCGAGCCCGCCTCCAAATCCGGCCAGTTCACCCTGGTGGAGCTTTACTACAGCAGCCGGGTCGGCAATGGACAGTCCCGCGCCCTGGACCTCCAGCTGGTGGCGCCGCAGTTCGACCTCCCCCTGGAAAACATCAGCTGGAACATTTACCTGGGTGAAAAATGGACGCTGAAACGCTGGTCCGGCACCCTGCAGTTGGTGGATGCCCAGGCCACGTCCCCCGCCGCCACCATCGACCTCGACAGTTATTTCAATAACGAGGCCAGCCAGCTGCGGGATAAGACCCGTGAGGCGGAGCAAATGCTCCAAATGGGCAACTCCCTGCTCGAGAAAGGCAGCCCCCAGCAGGCGCGCCGGGCTTTCCAGGCCGCCTATGGCCTTTCCCAGCACGACAACGCCTTCAACGAGGATGCCCGGGTCCAGCTGCACAATCTGAAGCTGCAGCAGGCCCTGGTGGGATTGAATGTCCGCCAGGCTTCCGTGGCGGGCGAGGCCGGCGCCCAATCCACCCGCTTGCGGGAGCTGCGCAGCCGGGATGAAGTAGCCTACACCCAGCAAGCCGCCAAGGAAATCCTGAACCGCACTCCCGGCGATGAAAACGCCGCCCTGACCCGCCTCGCCGAGCGCCTCATCCAGCAACAGGACGCCGCCCTCTCCAGCCCCGCCGCCATCCGGGCATCGATCCCCGAGCAAGGCCGGCTGCTGCGGTTCTCGCGCACGGTCCAAGTGGAAAATTGGGCCAACTTATCCCTGCGCCTCAAGGCTGAAATGGTCAGGCCCGCCTCCTGGGGCAACCGCAACCTGGTTCTCCTGGCCACCTTTGTGCTCCTGTTCCTGGCGGTCTGGCTGGGGCGGCCCTGGAAAGCTTAGATCGGGTTTGACCAGCCCATAACAAAAGGGATCAACCACGGATCACACGGAAAGAAGAAATGGCGGCTGATGAACAATGGATTGCGGAGCAAACTTGGGCGGAGGCTGGTGGGGCTGATGGACAGGCGAGCAGGCGGACCTGAACTATTCGTATGTCACTGCGATCCGCAAATCCCGAATTGCCGCGGGTTTTGGGCAGATTGAGCCTGGTTTGAAGTTCGCCAGCGCCAGGTCCGCCTCGTTACCTCGGCGGCTACCCGCGCCAGGTTTGTCCATGCAACGGCAGTGTTCGATCGCCCAATGCGGGTAGCCCCCGACGTCCGGACCTGAACCATTCGTATGTCGCTGCGATCCGCAAATCCCGAATGGCGGGTGCCGGGTCTTGAGTAAATTGGGCCTGGTTTGAAATTCGCCAGCGCCAGATCCGCCTCGTTACCTCGGCGGCTACCCGCCACAGGTTTGCGCATGCAACGGCAGTGTTCGCCCGTCCAACGCGGGTAACTGCCAATGTGTGGTGAAATCGCCGCTGCGCCGGTCTCCATTACCCATGATGCGCCTTCTGCACCTCAGAAATCTCAAACTGTTAATCCCGGTTCCCCTGTCTGTGAAATCTGCGTGATCCATGGTGTGGACTTTTGCAGAAAAGCCGCTGGTTTAAAGCGACCGGATAGGTATTAAACGG
>CAYPCQ010000142.1:0-21606 GCA_964409245.1 uncultured Verrucomicrobiota bacterium | reverse complement strand
ATCTGCCGCCTTCCGCCCAAACCACCAATACCGGCCAGGTGGGGGGCAAGTGAGCGGAGAGCCGAGGTCAGAGGTCAGAGGTCAGAGGTCAACTAATTGAAGAAAAGGCTATGGGGCCAACGAAATCATCGAGCACAGGCAGCGGAGCGACCATCCATCGTGACATTAAAGCGATTGTTTTCACCGACATGGCCGGGTCCACCCAGTTGAAGCAGGAATTGGGGGACGCGGCCGCGCTGCAGTTGATGTACACCCATCATGAAATGGTGCGCGACCTGTTGCGAACCTTCCCCGACGCCGAGGAGATCGGCACGGAAGGCGACTCCTTTTTTATCTCCTTCAACGCCGCGTCCAACGCGGTGCGTTTTGCCCTGCAATTGCAGGCCCGCCTGCGCCGATTATCCAAAGCCTTGGGGCATCGGTTGCGGGATCGGGTGGGAATCCATGTTGGCGAAGTTTCCCGCAAAGTCGAGGTGGGGGCGAAGCGGCTGGCTGATCTCCATGGGCTGGAGGTGGACACCTGCGCCCGGGTCATGTCCCTGGCCAGCCCCGACCATATCCTCCTGACCCGTTTCGCGCACGACAACGCCCTGCAGGCGCTCAAAGGGGTTCCGATTGAGGGGCTGGCTGGTTTTGAGTTCACCGTGCATGGGCTTTACACCCTCAAGGGCTTAAGCGAACCGGTTGAGATCTGTGAGGTTTTTGAAACTGGCGTGATCACCCCGCTCGTGCCGCCCGATTCGGAAAAAGCCTGGCGGGTCAAAGGGGAGCCATCAGGAATCCCGCTGCAGCTGGAGGGCAAGGAAAAAACGTTTTTAAGGCGCCTGAAGACCGCCAGCCGCCCGGAACTGCGGCAGGCAGTATTCTGCGGCGGCGCGATCGCCTTGCTGGGCGCGGTGCTGCTTTTTGCGCGATGCTGGGACCACGCCAGCTTCGATTTCTGCCATCTCACCCGCTTGGGCGCCACCCCCCAAAACTACACCAACACCGTGGAGTTTGTGGATCTGAACTACTCATCCCTCAAAGAGCTGAACCAGCGCCAATTCCTGGATTGGGACCGGGGACTGCATGGGCGCCTGGTCGATAAAATGAAAAACTGGGGAGCCAAGGCGGTGATTTTCGACGTGCTGTTCGACACGCAGCGTCCTGAACAGGACAAAGTATTTTTGGAGGCGATCCGCGGTTTCACCAACGTGGCGGTGGCCATGGTGGAACGGGTATCCTACGAGTCAGGCCATGCCATAAGAACTCCAGAGCTTCCTTTCGACGAGCTGCGGACCAACGTGTGGTTCGGCGCTCCTGAAACCTCTTCCAAAGTGGATTTTGCCATCCGGGAACCCCGCCGCTCAGGGAACGACGAATGGAACTCGCTGGCGCAAGAGGTGGCGGCCCGGTTCAACCTGCGGTCCAACCTTCCCGCCCACCGGGTTTTCCTGAATTATTATTGCCCGCCCAATCGCATTCACCACCATTCTTATTGGCAGATCCTCTCCAACGCCATCCCCGGGGCAGGTTTGATCTTTTCAAACAAATTCGTCTATGTGGGGTATGATTGCGAGCTGATCAATCCGGACGAGCGGCCCAAATTGGGGGCCGATGAATTCCAAACGCCTTACAGCTTTTGGAACTACCCTTACGTGCCGGGCATGGTGGCCAACGCCACCAGCTTTTTGAATCTGATCCGGGGCGATTGGCTGGTGCGGATCAGCAACTGGCTGGAGTTGCTGCTGGTTTGCGCCCTGGGAGCCGGCCTGGGATTCCTTTTGGCCTTTCTGAGTCCGGTTAAATCAGGGCTCACGGGGCTGTGCGTCGCGCTGGGCCTGGCGGGCCTCTCGCTGGCCCTGTTTGCCAAAACCGGGCTCTGGTTCAACTGGCTGATCCCCTGTGCCGCCCAGGCGCCCCTGGCCGTGCTGTGGTCCGTGCTGGCCAACACCCGGCGCTTGACCCTGGAAAAAAGGCTCCTGCACGAAGCCCTGGCGGCCCGCCGCACGCGGACAGCGGGCAACACTCCAGGCTCGCGCCCGCTGCCCACGCCCGTGCCGATTCCGCCTTCAGCGCCGGTGGCGGCCAGCCTCCTGATTCCGGACCATGAATTGGTTAAAATCATTGGCGAAGGAGCCTTTGGCCAGGTCTGGCTGGCCCGGGACATTATTGGCACTTACCAGGCGGTGAAAATTGTGCGCCGCGCCGCCTTCAGTGAGGTCCGCCCTTATGACCAGGAGTTCGAGGGCATCAAGTATTTCACGCCTATTTCCCGCAAACACCCCAACCTCCTGCAGATTCTCCATGTGGGGCGCAATGACGCGGCGGGCTTTTTCTATTACATCATGGAGGTGGGTGATGACCAAACCGGCGGCCAGACCATCGATCCCGGCCAATATGTCCCGCGCAATCTTTCCCAAGACGTTGCCCGGCGAGGCCCGTGGCCGGTGAAAGAAGCCTTGAACCTGGCCATACCGCTGGCGGAAGCCCTCGGCTTCCTCCACGGACAGAACTTGATCCACCGGGACATCAAGCCCGCCAACATCATATTTGTGGACGGCAAGCCCAAGCTGGCCGACATTGGCTTGGTCACCGAAATGGTGGCCGGCAAGGAGGCCACCACCTTCGTGGGCACGGCGGGCTATGCCGCGCCCGAAGGGCCGGGCACTGAGGCGGCCGATGTTTACAGCCTCGGCAAAGCGCTCTATGTGGCCTGCACGGGCTGCCCGGTCCAGCAATTCCCCAAACTGCCATCCAGTTTGGCAACCGGCCCGGAAAATGCGTCGTTGCAGGCTTTGCTGCAAATCCTGACCAAAGCCAGCGCGGCCAACTATACTGAGCGCTACCCGACCACAAAAACCTTGTTGGACGATTTGCGTTCACTCCGCGAATCGATTGGATAAATTGGATAAAATGGCATGAATGCCCCGAACCGCTCCGCCATGAACACTCCGTTGCGCCCATCGTCATGCCTGCTCTCCCTGGCTTGGTGGTTGTTGATCAGCCTGTTGGCGCCCCAATTGGCGGCTCAGAGCCAGGAGGAGGCCGTGGCCACCCTCCAATCTTTTAGCGGATCGATTTCCATCAAGAAGGGGGAGATCGACCCCTGGCAATACAAGCGTCTTGCTGACCTGCCAACCCGGACCATCCGGGCCGGATGGATTATCGCCACGGGAAAAAACTCACGCTGCAAAATAATCCTCCAAGATCAGCACGTCATCGATTTGGCGCCCCAAAGCTCGGTGCGGTTTGCCAAAAAAGAAAAAGGGATTGTCAGCCGTTTGTTCGGCGGAGTGATTTCCTTTTTCCACCGGGACACCCCCGGCCGGATGGAGGTGGAGAGTTCAGAGGTCTCGGCGGTCATCCGCGGGACTGAATTCGTCTTCGCGGTGGCCGGCGATGAGACCACCACTTTGACGCTCTACGATGGCGAGGTGGACTTGCGCCGGCAGTATGCCCCGAGCGGAGCCGGAGCGGCCGGAATGCAGGCGAAACACTTCCAAAGCGGGGATGTGGTGGTGACGCAAAAAGGCGAGGCTCCCCGCCGCCAAACCGCGGTGATCAATTTCCAAAACCTGGAAGCCATCCAATGGAACCTCTACTATCCAGCCGTGGTTGATTTGGGTGACCTGGCTTTGGAACCAGAAGTTTCCCGGCAACTGTCTGATGCCATGGCCGCCTATAAAAAAGGCAACCTGCTGGAGGCCCTGGCGGCCTACCCCACCGGCCGGCAACCCACCACGCCCGCAGAACGGGTGTTTTATGCCGCCTTGCTGCTGGCCGCGGGCAATGTGTCCGAAGCCGAACCGTGCCTGGCCGCTGGCTTGCCCGAGCGCGAAGCCCGCCTGGCGGCGGCCTTGAGGCTTTTGATTGCCGCCACCCAACTGCGCGCCGAAGTCCCCAAAACCGGGGCCACCAACCTGCTGGCCAGCGAATGGCTGGCTCTGTCCTATGCCTGGCAATCACACGGGGAATTGAATGCCGCATTAAGCGCGGCCAGGGCCGCCTCCACCAACGCCCCCACGCTCGGTTTTGCCTGGGCGAGAGTGGCGGAGCTGGAATTCAGTTTTGGCCGGCAGCGCCAAGCTCAACAAGCATTGGAAAAGGCTCTGGCGTTGTCCCCAGAGAATGCGCAGGCATGGGCTTTGCGGGGCTTTGTTTCCTGTGCCCAAAGCCGCTTCAAGCCGGCCCGCCAAGCCTTCGAACAAGCCATACTCCTCGACGGCGCCCTCGGTAATGCCTGGCTGGGACGCGGCCTATGCCGAATCCGCCAGAGTGACGTAGTTGGCGGTCGGCAAGACCTGGAAATCGCCGCCTCCTCAGAGCCTCAACGGTCGCTATTGCGCAGCTATCTGGGCAAAGCCTTCTTCGAGGAGAGGCAATCGGACAAAGCTTTCCACGAATTGGAATTGGCCGCGAAGATCGATCCCCAGGATCCCACCTCCTGGCTTTATTCCGCCCTGCTCAAACAAAACCGCAACCGGATCAATGAAGCGATTGCCGACTTGGAAAAATCCAAACAACTCAATAAAAACCGGCAGCGCTTCCGGTCTCGCCAGTTGCTGGACCAGGACCAGGCCGTGCGGAGCGCCAATCTCGCGGCCTTATACCAGGACGCCGGCATGAACGAAACCGCCGTCCGCGAAGCGAGCCGGGCGGTGAATGCCGACTATGCCAATGCTTCCTCGCATGTATTCCTGGCCAATGCCTATAACACTCCGCGTGATCCTCGTCAGAGCAATTTGCGTTATGAAACGCCCTGGCTAAGTGAACTGCTTTTGGCCAGCCTGCTGGCGCCCCCGGGTATGGGGCTGCTTTCTCAAACGGTTTCCCAGGAGGAATATTCCCGCTTGTTCGACCGCAACCGGGCGGGTTTCCGCTCCAGCACTGACTATTCCAGCCAGGGAGATTGGATCCAAAACGCTTCTCAATACGGGCAGTTTGGGAGTTTGAGTTATTCCCTCGACGCGCAATACCGCGACGAACATGGCCAACATGCCAATGATATCCGTCAATCCACCGCCCTGTATGCGAATGTTAAAATCCAGCTTTCCCCTGGAGACAGTGTAATGATCATGGCCAATACCTTGGATTATCATGCGGGCGATCTGCGACAATATTATGATCCGCAGCAAGCCAAAGCTGAGTTGCGCGTAGCCGAGTATCAGGATCCGAATTTTTACCTTGCCTACCATCGAGAGTGGAATCCTAATTCGCACACACTCTTTTTGGTTGGGCGTTTGAGCGACACGTTGCGTTATGATGACTACCAAGCCGGACTGTTAATCATGGATCATAAAACAGTCAATGGGCAGCAGGTCACTTTTCCCAGAGTATTTCCCGATTTCAATAGTTACTGGATGGATCAATATTCACACATTCAATACGAGCGCCAATTTGAAGCTTATTCATTGGAACTTCAACAAATTTGGCAACCGGGAGATCATACTTTGATCATGGGCGGCCGTTTTCAAACTTCCGAACTTCAAGCAGCCTCTTATTACAACACGGTTTTTACCAATATACCATTCCGGTTTTTCAGTGGCCCTGTTTCCCAAACCGCCGAGTCCGGTTTCACGCGCGCAAGCCTTTACCTTTATGACCAGTGGAAAATCTTCGCCCGCCTGCAAATCCACCTGGGCGCGGCGTATGATTATTTAGATTATCCCGTCAACCTGGATCGGCCTCCTATCAACTCCGACCAACAAACAGCTGATCGCTTTTCTCCAAAAATTGGACTGCAGTGGCAAGCTGCCACTAATACTCATGTTTATGGTGCCTGGACGCGGTCACTGGGGGGGGCTTACTACGACCAAAGTGTACGTTTGGAGCCGGTTCAAATGGCAGGTTTTAACCAGGCCTTTCGCAGCCTCGTGCCCGAGTCCGCTCCGGGTGGAGCCTCCGGTTTGGTGCCCGCCGCACGTTTTGAAACCCGGAGCCTGGGTCTTGACCATCGTTTTCCAACCTGTACCTACGTGAGCCTGGAAGGGGAGTGGTTAAAAGAAGAAGGCGAATTTTATCGAGGCATCTTTATACGCGATTATCCCCACGCCGCCGTCCCCTCCACCACGCTCCAACAGATGGACTACGACGAACGGACGCTAACCACCACGGTCAATCAACTGCTGGGCAACGAATGGTCCTTGGGCCTGCGCCACCGGGTATCGCTGGCGGAGCTGCAAACGCGCATGCCGATCTTGTCCGCGCCCAACGTGATGAGCCCCAATTTGCCGTTGGAGGCGGATGGCGACGGGCTGCTCCAGGAAGTTCGCCCGTTTATTCTTTATAATCACCCCTGCGGTTTTTACAGCCGGTTCGACGCCCATTGGCACACCCAGTCCAACGGGGGAAGTTATGCGTACATGGCAGGCGATGATTTCTGGCAGTTCGACCTTTATGCCGGGTACCGTTTCTGGCAGCGCCGGGCAAACCTGCAGCTCGGCCTCCTGAACCTGGCCGGCCAGGATTACCATTTGAACCCCCTGAATCTGCACGCGGAGCTGCCCCACTCCAGAACCTTGACGGTGCAGCTCAAATTGGCCTTCTGAACTCCGCTCGAGCCGTTATCACCCCGGGTTTGGCCTTGAAGAACCGGGTTCCTTGATTATAATGACGTGGACGAATGAAGTAACACCGCAAACCAGCAAATAAGCGACATGCCCAAAATCAAATTGGAATCGGTGCAGGAAGGAATGGTGGTGGCGACGGATATCAAGAACCTGGACGACATGTTGTTGATTCCCGCCGGCTGCACCCTGAGCGAGAAGCACATCAATATCCTCCATGCCTGGGGCATTTCCGAAGTGAACGTGGAAACCAGCGGCGAAGTGGAGGAGCTGGCTGATCCCCTGCTGAAACTGCCGCCCGATGTGCTGGCCAAAATGCAGGCGGAACTCAAGGCGCGCTTCTGGAAATTCGAGGACAACAACGCCGTGCACCAGGAGCTGTTCCGGCTGCTTTTGCAGCGCCGTGCCCGCCAGATCCCCGGTTGATCGTTTGCGCTGACTGTTATGAGCCAGACCATCGCCGGCTTGATCGGGGGCGTTCCCAGCATGGGATCCTATTCCGGTGTGATCGATGAGCTGGAAGAGGTGCTCAACAATCCCGAAAGCACCCTGTCGCACATTGGCGAAGTCATTGAGAAAGACCCGGATTTGACGGCCCGGCTGCTGAAGCTGGGGAACAGTTCTTTTTATGGTTTCCCGAGCCGGCTGGAGACGGTGTCGGAAGCCATCACGCTGATTGGCATCCAGCAGGTCTATGACCTGATCGTGGCGGCCCAGGTCATCGAGCTTTTCGAGGGCGTATCGCCGGAATTTGTCAGCATGCAATCGTTCTGGCGGCACAGCCTGAGCTGCGGGGTGGTGGCGCGGCTGCTGGCCCTGGACCGCCGCCTGCCCAAGCCGGACAAGTTTTTTGTGGCCGGCTTGCTGCACGATGTGGGCCGGTTGATCCTGTTCTCGCGCATCCCCGGCGAGGTGAAGACGATCTTTGAAACCTGCCAGGCCAGACGCTGCCTCCTGCGGGAGGCGGAGAGCGATGTCCTGGGCTTCGATCATGCGGCCATCGGCGGCGAGTTGCTCAAATCATGGAGCTACCCCCCCAACCTGGTGCAGGCCATAGCCTATCACCACCATCCGCTATCGGCCGGGATTTTCCAGCTCGAGGCCTCGGTGGTGCACGTCGCCGATTTTTTATGCAATGGATTGCAGCTGGGCACCTCGGGCGAGCAATTCATCCCCCCTTTGAAAATGCCGGCTTGGGAGCGGATAAGTCTGGAACCCAGCCAGTTGGAATCCATCCTCGGCACCGCAGATGAACAAATCGAGGCTGTGGAAGAGGCTTTCCTCACCCCGGGCAGTGCCAAATGACTCACGCCACCCCATCGATCTACCCCGATTTCCTCAAGGCAGGCATCGGCAAACTGCAAAGCGAGGGGGTGCTGACGCGGGATCTCATGACCCTTTTCTCCGCCCTGGAAAACTTCCAGCGCGAGCTCAAGCTCCAGGAGCGGATGGAGGATATCTGCGAGGTGACTCATCGGTATGTGTCCGGCCTGGAGCTTTTTGAAGCCATCGGCTTTTACCTGGTGAACCCGGAGGATTTCGATTTCAAAATCTACTGGTGCCGGCCGGAGGAGCAGCGTCCCCAGATGGAAAGCCTGGTGCGCCAGCAGATCAAATCCGGGCGTTTCGCCTGGGCCTTGCGGAACAGCAGCCCGGTGATTTTCGAGGCCGCCGGTTCGCCGGCCGCAGTCCAGGGCGTGTTCCACTCCCTGGGCGTGGCGTCCCATACCGCCGGCATGTTCTGCGGATTGCTGCGCCGCCAGCCGGTGACGAGCCAGGAGATCCCCTTCAGCCTGCTTTCCGTTTTCCTGGGCGCCTGCGCCCACGCCCTGGTGACGGCCCGCCACATGGAGGGGTTGAAGCAAAAAATCCTGGCGGCCAACCGCGACCTGCAGCGCACCCTGCAGGAAAACGAGGTGCTCGCCCGCATTCCCGCCGAGAGCCCGGCGCCCATGTTCCGGGCCAGCCAGAATGGGCGGATCCTTTACAGCAACCAGCCCGGGCTCGTTTTGCTCGGCAAATTGGGCTTCCACACCGGCGATCTCCTCACCGGCGACTGGCTGGAAAAGGTGGATTCCGCCTTCGCCTCCGGCCTCAAGCGGGAATTTGAAATCCGGGCGGAGGAGCAGGTGTTTTCCTTCGTGCTGGCCGCCATCCCGGAGGCTGGTTACGCCAATTTTTATGGCGCGGACATCACCGCCCGCAAGCAGGCCGAGGCCGACCGCGAGCGGCTGATCCAGGAGTTGCAGGAAGCCCTGGCCAGTGTCAAAACCCTCAGCGGCCTGCTGCCCATCTGCGCCTGGTGCAAAAAAATCCGCGACGATAGCGGCTACTGGAAGCAATTGGAGAATTTCATCGAAGTCCACTCCGGCGCCGTTTTCAGCCATGGGGTCTGCCCGGAATGTCTCACCCGGCTCAGCGCGGACCTTGATAAAATGAAATAGGCCCATGCCGCGGCCGGATACGGCGGCTTCGATGCCCACCTGGCTTCCACCAGCGTGCAACACCGTGGGCGAAACTTCCGGACCCCGCGCGTTATGTTAAACCTTCAAAACGGTTTGCCTTCCTGCCCGTGGGAGTTTAATATGGGGCTGCTGACGGGGGATGCAAGCGGTCATGGGTGTCGTCAGCGGGCAACCTAAAAACCATGCGCGACAACTTCATGCCATCTGGTGGCGCGGTCGTTCACCCGGACCCCGGCAGTGGGCTTTCCAAAGCCTCCATCCTGGTGGTTGACGATACGGTAAACATGCGTGACCTGGTGGCCACCCGGTTGCGCAAACAAGGCTACGATGTCCACACTGCCAGCGATGGCCCCACCGCCATCCGGAAGGCTGGCGAACAATTGCCGGACTTGATCCTGCTGGACATCAGCATGCCCGGCATGAACGGTTACGAAGTCTGCAGCCGATTGAAACAGGATGAACGCCTCCGGGAAATACCGGTGATTTTCCTGAGTGCCCTGTCCGATACGATCGATAAAGTCAAAGCCTTCTCCTCGGGGGGCTTGGATTACGTCACCAAACCCTTCGAGTTTGAAGAAGTGGCCGTCCGCATCGCCACCCACCTGCGGCTGCGCTCCCTGCAGCGGGAACTGGCTGACAACAGCCACCAGCTCTCCCAAAGCCTGCGGGAACTGAAAAAACTGTCGGATCTGCGCGATAATCTGACCCACATGCTGGTGCACGATCTGCGCGCCCCTTTGGCGGGCCTGGATTGCGGCCTGGACATCATCCAAGCCGGCGCTGAAGGCAAATTGGATCACGAGTGCGGGGAATTGCTGGCCAACGCCCGCCACGTCGTCAAACGGCTCCTGGACATGGTCTGCAACATCCTGGACATCAGCCGCATGGAGGGCGACAAAATGCCTTTGAACAAACGCCTGACGGACCTCCGGGCCTTGTTTGAGGAAGCCATCCATGCCCTGGGTTCGCGGGGGGGTGACAACCAAATTACTTTTCTATGGCCAGCCGGGCCGGTGATCGCCTTTTGCGATCCCGAAATCATGCGCCGGGTGCTCACCAACCTCGTGGGCAACGCGGCCAAGTTCGCGCCGAAAGGCAGCATCACCCTGGGGGCGCGCAACGAACCCCACCAGACCCTGATCGAAGTCAGCGATACCGGGATCGGCATCCTCCCCGAAAACCTGGCCACCATTTTCGATAAATTCAACCGCCCGGCCAGGAACGTGGATGGCCCTAAATACTCCTCCGGTTTGGGATTGGCCTTCTGCAAACTGGCGGTGGAAGCGCATGGCGGGAAAATCTCGGTCACCAGCACGGTGGGAAAAGGCAGCACGTTTGGGATTTCCCTGCCCGCCCCGCCTGGCTGCACGCCCGCCGCGGCCAAAACGACGCCTGAATAAGCCTTCCACCGGCCATTCGGACTCCGCGCCGCGGGCTTGCCTATTCAAGATCATCGGCCAGCCAGGTCCGGCGTGTTCCAGTTGGCGAACAACTCGCGCTCCGCCTCCGTGACCCGCCTCAGGTGCATCCGGTTTTCCGCCACGCAGTGCCGCACGAAGTTTTGCATCGCCAGCGAATGGCCCTGCAGCAGGCGCTGAGCCAGGCCCAGGCACTCCTGCGGATAAACCGCCGCGAGGGGTTCGTAATAAGCGCCGTTTTGCGGCACACACCCAGCGCCAGGGGCACAGGAGTGGAGCAGCCTCCCCAGGTAATCCGCCGTCATGGCGGGCATATCCACGGCCAGCACCACCACCCAGCCGGCGCCACCGGCGGACAAGGCCTTGGCGATCCCCGCGAGGGGCCCGGCGCCCGGGCCATCGTCCTCCAAAACGGGCACCCCAAGATCCTCGTATCCGCCACCGGGGCGGGCGGAAATGAATACCGAGTCCAGGGCCAGGCGCGCCAAAGTCTCCAACTGGTGCTCGATCAAGGTGGCGCGCCCATAAGGCAGCCGGGCTTTGTCGCGCCCCATCCGGGCGGAACTCCCCCCCGCCAGCAAAACTCCCGCGCAGCGCATAGGCTCACTGGCGGCGCAGGATGCCATCGGTGAGGATGCGCGCCCGCAAGCCGCCCCGGCCTCTCATCCACTCCTCGGCCCCGGCGGCCAGGGCGCCGTTCATCCAGGCACAGGGGCGGCATTCCTCCACCCCTTCAAATTGGATGGCCTGGATCTCGAAACGCCGCCCCACCAGCGCGGGCAGATCCATGCCCTCGGTGATGACATTGCGGCGGGTGGCGGCCGGGGAGGCGGCGGGCAGGCCCAGGCCGCTGCACAAGGCCTGGAAGTTTTCCCAGCTGAAAAAGGTGGCCTGCCCTTTGTAGTTGTCCTGATAGTCGAAAAACCGGTCGCCGCGCAGGCCGCGGCCGGCCACGCACTCCACCTGGTCCACCTCCAAAATAGGATGCCCGCCCGGCGGCTGGCCGTGGCGGCCGAGAAAATTGTGCCCGGGCGAAATATAAATATGCCTTACCTGCGACATGGTTTCCGTTCATTGGGCCGCGGGCGCCAGGCGCTCGTACAACTGCGCCGCCATGCCCGGGGTGGCCTGGCGTAAAATCCTCATCACCACCCAGTGCCACCAGAGATAACTGACCCCGGTGATCAGGAAAAGCACAAAAAAAGCCGTTTTTATTCCGCCCCCAGCGCGGCGACCGGATCCAGCGCGGCGGCGCGCCGGGCAGGCAGCAGGCCGCTGGCAATCCCCACCAACAAGCTGATGCCCAGGGCCAGGAACACATATTCGACGGGGGTTTTGACCGCGAGCCCCGGCAGGTAAAAGTGCAGCAGCTGGGCCAGGCCAATCCCCACCCCCAGGCCGAGGCTGCCGCCCAGGATGGAGAGCAGCATCGCCTCGCTCAAAAAGAGCAGCAGGATCTGGTTCGAGGTGGCGCCGATGGCCCGGACCAGGCCGATTTCCGAAGTGCGCTCGTTGACGGAGATCCACATCATGGTCAGGATCCCGATCGACCCCACCAGCAGGGAGATGGCTCCGATGCCCCCCACCGCCAGGCTGACGATCCGGATGATCCGGTCCAGGCTGTCCATCATGCCGGTCTGGGTGGTGATCGTGAAGTCCTCCTCCCGGTTGTGCCGCTCGATCAGGGTGCTCCGGATCCGGGCCACCACCGGCTCGATGAGCGAGGCATTGGCGATGAGCACATCAATCTCGTGGAGATCCTGCCGGTTGAAGAGGCGCCGGGCTTCCGCCACGGGGATGTAGGCGGTGTCGTCAATGTCGAATCCGAGAAACTGGCCCTTCGGTTCCACGACGCCCACCACGAGGAAGCGCTCCCCGGAGATGCGCACGTGGCGGCCGAGGGCGGTTTCCTCGCCGAACAATTCCTGTTTGAGCTTGGGCCCCAGCACCGCCAGCGGCGCCCCGCGCCGCCAATCCATCCCGGGCAGGAACCGCCCCCCGCGCAGGCGCATGCTATACACCCGCGGCGCCGCCGCCGTGACGCCATAGACGAACACATTGCGGGTCTTGCCCGCATACTCCACGGGCGCGGTTCCGATCACCGTCGGCATGGCCTGCTCCACTCCGGGGATGCGGCTGACCGCTTCGGCATCCTCAAAGGTCAGCGGATGCACGGTGACTCCCAGCGCCCCGGGCGCCCCGGTGGTCTTGATGTTGCCGCGATTCACCGCGGCCAGGGTCGTCCCAAATTGAGTGAACTGGGATAAGATAAAAAGGCGGGTTCCCTCGCCGATGGAGGTCAATAAAATCACCGAGGCGATCCCGATCAGGATGCCCAGCATGGTCAGGAAGGAGCGCTGGCGGTGGAACCAGATGGACTGCCAAGCCAGCCCCAGCAGATCGCGGGCGCTCATGCTTTGCGCCTCATCAAGGCTTGGACCGGGTTCAGGCGGGCGGCATTCCGGGCCGGCAGGATGCCAAAGAGCAAGCCCACCGAGCAGGAGACCACCAGCGCCGCCGCCACCGCCCAGGGCGGCGGCTGGACGGGGAATTCCGGGTACAGCCATTGCAGGAACCGCCCCGCGCCGAGGCCGGCCACCAGGCCAAGGCTTCCGCCCGCGGTGGACAGGATGGCCGCCTCGACCAGAAAAACGGCCACGACCTGCCCATAAGTCACGCCGATCGCCTTGAGCAGGCCGACCTCGCGCGTCCGTTCCGAGACCGAGACCAGCATCACGTTCATGATCCCCAGGCCGGCCACGCCGAGCGAAATCGCCGCGATGCCGGCCAGGGCCGCCGTCAGCGCGCCGAGGATTTGGTTGAACGTCGCGAGCACCGCGTCCTGGGTGAGGATGGTGACATCTTCCTGTCCGGCGTGCCGCTCCCGCAGCACCGCCAGGGCGGCCTGCTCGGTTTTCCGCAGGTCATCCTGCGCCCCGATTTCGGCCAGGATGCGGAAGAGTCCGCTGCGGTTGAACAGGCGCAGGGCCGTGGCCACGGGGATTTCGACGACTTGATCCAGATCCATGCCGATGGAGGTGCCGCGCGGGGCGATGACGCCAATGACCCGGAACCGCCACTCACCGATCCGCACCAGCTGGCCGAGGGGATTCTGATCCGGAAACAGCTCGCGCTGGACCTTGGCCCCCAAAACACAGACCGCGGCGTCGGAAGCCTCCCGCGGCAGAAAACGGCCGGTGGCCATTTGGAGGTGGCGGATCTCCAGGAGATCCCGCGTGGCGCCCACCACCGTGACTTCCCGGCGGCGCTCCCCGGCGCTGGCGCTGGCGGTGCCCACTGCCAGCGGAGCAATCCGCCGGATGGCGGGGATCCGCTGGAGGAGCGCCGCCGAGTCCTGCTGGGTCAGGTCATGGGGCGCCGTGCTGACCAGCGGCGCCAGCCCTTTCGTTTCGGTTTTTCCCGGGATGATGATGAGCAGGTTGGAGCCGAGTGAGGCAAACTCGCTGGTAACATAAAGCCGGGCCCCTTCGCCCAGGCTGGTCAAAATCACCACCGAAGCCACGCCGATGGCCACGCCGAGCAGCGAGAGGAAGCTCCGCAGCCGATGGCCGCGCAAACCACCGGCGGAATAACGCAGCAGGTCGGCCAGTTTCATGCCAGCGAGGGTTGGCCCCCCGGGGCAGCGGGGGATTCGAGCGCGCTGCCAGCCCGCTCATCGGCCACCACTTCCCCATCCCGCAAATGAATCCGGCGCCGGGCCCGCTCGCCGACCCGGGGATCGTGCGTGACGACGATCAGCGTCAAGCCCTGGCGGTTCATGCCCTCGATCAGATTCACGATTTCCCGGCCGGAGACGCTGTCCAGATTGCCGGTGGGCTCATCGGCCAGCAGGAGCGCGGGATTCATCACCACCGCGCGCGCAATGGCCACCCGCTGCTGTTCACCGCCGGAGAGCTGATCCGGACGATGGCTGGCCCGCTGGGTCAGCCCCACCTTTTCGAGCGCGTTCCGCACCCGCTGCCGGCGCTCGGCGGGGAGGATCCCGGCAAACACCATCGGGAGCTCGACATTTCCCGCCGCGGTGAGGCGCGGCACCAGGTGGAAAAACTGGAAGACAAACCCGATCTGTTGACCGCGCAGGCGGGACAGCTCGAGCTCGGTCATCCGCGCAGTTTCCACGCCCGCAAACCGGTAGGAGCCTCCAGTCGGCCGGTCCAGGCAGCCGAGCAGATGCATGAGCGTGGATTTCCCCGAGCCGGACGGGCCCATGATGGAAACGTAATCGCCCGGGTCGATGGTGAGGCTGAGCTCCTTCAGCGCCGGCACGGGGCGGCCCCCGACGGTGTAGGTGCGTTGGATCCCGGCCAGCTGGATCACTTATCCACCTCCCCGGCGGCCACCACCCGGGCCCCGGCCTTGACTTCGGGCCGGTCGAGGGACACGACGGCCAGCTCGCCGGCGGAGAGCCCGGAGGCGATCTCCGTGAAACTCCAATTATGCAGGCCGGTGGCCACCTTTTTTGCCACCAGCTTTCCTCCCTGCACCACCAGCACGCGGCTGCCCTCGAGCAGGGCGTAGGTGGGGATCCGCAGCACCTGGCTGCGGGCTTCGAGGATCACCTCCAGATCGGCCGAGAGCCCGGGGAGCAGGTTCGCCGGGAGCTTGGCCTCCTGGAAAACCGCCTCCACCCGCAGCGTCCGGTTCTGTTCCTGGCGGGTTTCCACAAAGGAGGAGACGTAGCTCAAAGTGCCCGCGAAGGATTGCCCCCGGAAGGCGTCCAGGGTGATGCGGACGGGCAAACCCACCCGGAGCCGGGCCACATCGGCTTCATCTATGGGCGCGCTGATGTAGAGCGCTTGCGGGTCGATCATATCCACGACCGCGGGGATCATGACGCCTGGGGGAGAAGGGCTGATCCATTCACCCACTTCCGTGGTGATGTCCAGCACCACCCCGTCGAAAGGGGCGGTCATCACGGTCTTGGCCAGCGTGGTGCGCGCCACCTCCAGGGCGGCTTCGGCCTCGCGCATCCGCGCCTGCGCCGCCAAACCGGCTGCCGCCGTGCTCAGCACGCGGTTTTGGTCTTGATCCAGCGCCATGGCGGATACCACGTTGTTGCGGGCGAGATCCTGGGTGCGTTTCGATAACTGCTGCGCCAATTCCCCCTCCAGCCGCGCCTGCTCGGCCACGGCTTTGGCCGCCTCCAGGGAACGCAACGCCAGTTGGACCCGCGCCTGGTGTTCGCTGGCATCCAAACGGAGCAAGACATCCCCCCGTTTGACCCGCGAGCCCTTTTGGACCGCGATTTCGGTGACCAGCCCCGAAATCCCCGGGCTCATGCCTGCCCGGCGCCGCGACTGCACCGTTCCGGCCCGCGAATTGACCACCGTGTCCTCCACCCGGCCCGCCTCGAGCCGGCATACCGTCACGGGCACCGGCAAGGAACGAAAAACCGTAAGCCGCAGTGCCAGAATCCCTCCCCCCAGCGCGGCGATAACCACCAAGACCTTGAGCCACCGCATATTTGAATTATTGTGTTCGGTCAATTTGGCGTAGTTTAACGGCCGGCCTCACCGGAGGCAAGGACCATGGCAGGCTTGGCGCGCGGGGGCCCCCCTGCGCGTCCACTGGCCATCCACAGGCCCGCCTGGCTCGTCCCTCGCCACGCCAGCCTGCTCCGGCCAGCGGCGCTCCCTTCTGCTCCTGACTTTGCTCACAGTGCCGGGGCCAGAACCACGCGGAACCCCAACTCGCGATGCCGGGACCACGGATCCTTGGAGTCCCGGGTCGCCGAACGGCAACTCCGGGCGTTGGTCTCCGCACCGCCCCCACGCCTCACGCGGGCCGAGCCCTTGGCGGGCCCCCGTGGGTCAGAAACCTTTTCGCCATACCACGTATCCGAATACCACGTTTCCGCATACCAGTCCTGGCACCACTCCCACACGTTCCCATGCATGTCATACAAACCCCAGGGGTTGGGCAGCTTCCGGCCCACCGGATTCGGTGGTATCGCGGTTGCGCCACGATACCTTGCATAATTCGTCAAGCTCGTGTAATTCCAATCATCCCCATGGCTGAACCGGGTCGTCGTCCCCGCGCGGCACGCATACTCCCATTCCGCTTCCGTTGGCAGCCGGTAAACATAGCCTGGTGGCAGCCATCCCGCCAACCGCTCCCGCGTCGTCAGCTTCCCACAATAATTGGTGGCCTCAAACCAGTTCACCCGCTCCACGGGCCGCTGCGGATCATCCCAGAAGGTGGATGGATTGTCCCCCATCACCGCCTGATACTCCGCCTGCGTCGTCTCATATTGGCTCATCCAGAAACCCCTGGTTATGGTTACCACCCTCGGCGGGATTTCACCCGGCCCAATATCCGCTTGGCGCACGGGACTCCCCATCGTGAACGAACCGGGATTGATCCACACCATGCCGGGTGGGTGCAGGTGGTCCATGGCCTTCATTTCGCCGGTCAGCCAATCCCAATTGAACACCGAATACGCCAGGCGGCCGAGGATCGGCCGCACCACGACCTGGTCATTGTTTGGCACCCCTTTTTCATAAAGCCGCAGCAGTAAAATGTTTTCCCAGAGGCCGGACCCAGCCGGCCCATATTGGCCCGCCATTTCAAAGGCAACCGATTTCCACTGGGGCGTGTCGTTGGTGGGGTTGGCCGTACTCCTGGCCAGTGCCACCGCGTTAGTCAGGACTGCGGGCGTGCCGCCCCAACCCAGTAATTGCTGGTCCATGGTGATGCTGGCCCGATCCACCGCGGCGGGGATGTTCACCACCCAGATCAAGAACTTGAACTGGCCGCCCTCCGGGCCCCCCTCGAATAGCGAGCGATCCTCCGCCGTGAATTGGACCGTCTGCTGGTCGTTGCTCACGGTCAGGAACGGGCTGCCCGAAGCCTCGGCGGCCGCCATCTGCCAGGCCGCTCCGTTCTCCGTTTTCATCGCCAGCACCCCGTAACCTCCCGGCTTCACGTTGCTGAAGCTATACCGCCCATCCGGCCCCGTCACCGTCGCCGCCACCCAGGTCTGCTGGCTGCTCTGCAAGGGATTCGTTTCCGCTGGGTAATTGGTGTCCACCAGGTAAACCGCCACCCCGGCCAGCGGAATATCGGCATCCTTGATCGTCACCCGCCCGGAGACCGTCCCCACCACCGCCACCGGGTTCACCACGGCCTCCGCCCGCCCATGGGACAGCGCCACCCGGAAACCGATCCAGGCGTCCCGGTAATCCGCCCCGCTCCGCGCATCCCGCGCCCCCGCCCGGCAGAACGCCAGCGGCGCCAGATAGCTGCCGCCCCGCACCACCCGCGCCTGGCCCTGGGTGGCCCCCAGGGGATCCACCACCGCCCCGCCGGGGTAATCCCCATAGGCGTCGGCGCACCACTCCGCCACGTTGCCCGCCAGATCATACAGGCCCCAGCTGTTGGGCCGCTGCCCCCCCACGGGGTGGGTTGTTTCCAGGCTGTTCTCCCCTTGCCAGGCGTATTCGCCCCCCAGGGCCTCATTGAACCCGAACCGGTCCTTCCCCCCGGCCCGCGCCGCATATTCCCACTCCGCCTCCGAGGGCAGCCGGTAGCGCCAGGTGGCCGGAATCCGCCCCGCCGCCTGCTCCCGCTGGGTCAGCTTGGCGCAATAGTTCGTGGCATCCCCCAAACTCACCGTCTCCACCGGCCGGTTGCTCTCCCCCTTGAACGTGGCCGGATTGGTCCCCATCAACGCCAGGTATTCCCCCTGGCTCACCTCCCGCCGCCCCAGGAAGAAACCTTGCGTCAGCCGGACCTCCGTCTGCGGGCCTTCATTGGCGAGGTAATCCAGATCGTCCAGCGGGCTGCCCATCAGGAAGGAGCCCGGCGGCAGCCAGACCATCCCCTCCGGCGTGGCGGGCCGCGCCCCGCCTTGCGCCACCGCCCGGTAAAACCGTTGTCCGCTGGCGCTGGCATTGGTGTCCTGGAAGCTCCACAGGCCATTGGCCAGCACGGTGGATTTCACCGGGGTCCAGGCCTGGCCGCCGCCCAGGTTCTCCACCGCTTGCACCTCCTGCGTGGAGCCGACCTCCCCCGCCAGCGTCAGCGCCACCCCCCGGCCCAGGCCCAGAACGGTCACCAAGGCCTCCGGGGGATCGATCCCCACCGAGGGGGCATTGGTGTAGCCCGAGCCGCCGGATAGGATCTGGATGGCGGCCACGGAGCCATTGGCCACTGCCGCCCGGGCGGTGGCCTTGGAGCCGCCCCCGCCGCCAATCACAATTGCCGGGGCGGCCAGGTAGCCCGCGCCGCCGCTGCTGACGGTGATGTTGGTCACCACGCCGTTGGTATCCACGGCGGCCCAGGCCGCCGCCGCCCGCTGGGCGTGCAGATCCTGTAGATGGCCCAGGCATAAGGCGGCCAATCCCGCCCATATTAAGAACGACTTCTGTTTCATTTTTATTGCTTCCCTTTCCCGTGCCTTCAAACCGGCAGTGCTGCGCCCGCCTTCCCCAATGCCCGCACACCCGCCACCGGCGACTCCGGACCTCCGCCAGGTTTTGGACTGCGCCGCCGCTGCGGCGCTTTTCTTTTTCTCCTTTCACCCAACGGCCACTTGCCACTCCCTCGCGCCACTCATCCGGCCCTGAAAACTCCATTTCCGGTCTGGAAACGGCTGCTCCTGATCCAGCATTAAATTGTGCTTTTGGCAGGCGCAAGAAAATCCGGGAACTTTCGCGACCGCAAAACTGCGATTCTACAGTCGCAGAATAGCTTGGTCGTTGTAGTTAAAAAGACCATGCAGCCATTTATCCCGGCAAGTTCTGTGGTTTTTGCTGAACGCCGGGGGTGGCCGGACGCCCCCTCACCCTGGCCCTCTCCCCGCCAGCGGGGCGAGGGGATCCACCGTGGGCGAGACAGGGGATTTGCGCGCCACATTGGCACGCGAATGATCCGGGTCCGCCTCGTTACCTCGGCGGCTACCCCCATTAGACGGTCGAGCACTGCCGTTGCATGGTCAAGCCTGGCGCTGGTGCCGCCGAGGTAACGAGGCGGATCAGCCGCAGGCGAATTTCAGATCAGGCTCAATTGGCCCAAAATCCACAGCCGTTTGGGATTTGCGGACCGCAGCGACATACGCATGGTCCAGATCCGCCTCCTGACCTCGGCGGCTTGCGCTTTGCTTTCGCGATGAACCTTCCTCCCAAGGTGTATTCCCTCTCCGTTGGAAGGCCAGGATGAGGACGATCGCCGTGAAGGATAGAACGCCCCCTATTGAGGGTGCCAGGTTCAAAACATCCCCCATTCCGGTTCCGAAACGGGGGAATGCTCAGAGGCCCATTGCGGGCTGGTTTTCCTCGGCCCAGGTGGGCCTGATTGCCGGGGCGTCAGGTTACGGCTGGACCTCGTATAGCCGGAAATACCGGGCGCCAGTGGTGACATCGAAATCCTGCGTCACCCTGGAAGAAGGAGCTATGAAAGGCACGCCGTTGGTGGTCCAGGTTGAAAGGTTGCCGGAAGATTCGAGCTGGTATTTCCGCCCTTGTTTCACGGCCATATTCACCCGCACCTGCTTGACATCAATCGTAAGGACGGGCTGCTCAGGGACAATAGGAGCTTCATAGTTATAAAGATCTTCGATTTCTTGGTCTGATAGCACTCGGTTGTAAATTCGGAAATCGTCGAGCAACCCATCGAAGTAAAACCCAGAAAAATACCCAATATACAGATCACTTTGCATTGTATTCAAAGTAGTTCCTGGAGGCGGAAAACCGTTCCAATTAAACTTCTTTCCATCGCAATATCCAGAAGCTGAATTACTTGTAATTGTAAACGTAATCATGTGCCATTGTTTATCAAATAGATCATTATCCAATCCTGAACGCCAGTAATCATGACCAGATCCCTGTTGTATAAAATATATCACTTTATCCTGATTAACGGCAGAAGCACAAACCGAGCCACCACCGTTGAATACACCATAACCATATAAATACTGAGCCCTATCAGTATTCATATCGATTCCATCAATATTACACCATACCGAAATGGTTCGTTCGGCTGCTCCAAAGGGGATATTAGGATTCTTGACTTGGATGGCGCTGAGCAAGCCCACGTTGAAGCGGAAAGCGGAATTGCTTACTCCAAAGCGGTTAGTTGTTAAGACCGCCCCGAGCACAAGACCATTATTTCCATTCCCGCTTTCATCATCGGCATTCCCGTTGAAGGGGTAATAGGCGACCAAACCGTCTGAGAACGGCGGCTTGCCGGGCGGCGGATCGGCAAAGGTCACCGTGGGAGTGGTGGTGTATCCCCGGCCGGTGTTTTCCACCACCACCTCCAGGACGATGCCATTGGTGGAGATTTTCGCGGTGGCGGTGGCTCCGCTGCCGCCACCCCCGGAAATGGTGACCGCGGGGGCGTTGGTGTAGCCTGATCCCCCATCGGTTAACACAATCCCCACCACAAACCCATTCACGGTGGTGGCGGTGGCGGTGGCGGTCCGTTGTGCCTGGGCTGGACTGAGGAAAAACCCCAGCCATGCCGTTAAAATTGCTCCGAATGCCTTTGCAAGCCTCATTGATCCCTTTCCTGCGGCGGCCACGGGAAACAAAGAGGGTGCGAACTTAACGCACCCTTTCTGGGGCACCGCCAGGAGCCCGTCAAAGAAATGCACCAAGCCGCACCCAGGTGGGTGCGCGCTCGGCACGGTTCTTTGACATCGAAACTGGCGGTTTCCAGAAAGACCGTAGCCGCTGCTACGCTAAATGTTTTTGTTTAATGATTTACATAACTTTGTTTCAGGGCTGATCAGACCTTGTTTCGGGCTGGATGGCAACCCATTTTTCCAACCCAAAAGGGCAAAAGGGCAAGGCAGGCGGCGGGTGTTACCCGGGCAGCGGAGAGCATGGAGATGAAAAGGCGGGCGGATCTGAACCGTGCGTGTGCCTATGGCCCAAAATCCTCAACTGGCGGCGGGTCTGGGGCGGATTGGGCCTGGTTTGGAAATCGCCCGCGGCGGGTCCGCCTCGTTACCTCGGCGGCTGCCAGCGTTGGATTTGCGCAGGCAACGGGAGGGATCGCCCGCCCAGCGCGGGTAGCCGCCGACGTGCGGAGGCGGATCTGAACCGTGCGTGTGCCTATGGCCCACAAAACTCAACTGACAGCGGATTTGGGGCGGATTGGGGCCTGGTTTTGAAATCGCCCGCGGCGGGTCCGCCTCGTTACCTCGGCGGC
>CAYPCQ010000141.1:0-21737 GCA_964409245.1 uncultured Verrucomicrobiota bacterium | reverse complement strand
CCCCGGACACCCGGTGCTGGTTCAGCCAGGGATCGGAGGCCTGGAGCGTGGTTTACGAGGCGGACCCACGGTTCCAGGTTTCCTGCCGCCAGCGTTTTATTTACGTGAAGGGAGTGGCAGATCTGGCCGAGGCGCTCCAGGGGGCGGACGCCTTCCGGCACCGCATATCCAGCGTCGGGCTGGCCGCTACTGAAGCCCAAGCCCCGGATTTGTGGCGGCAACTTGCCGCCTGGGGGGACTCCGCGCATCTGCCCGCTGGGCCGGATGCAACCCCCCAACCTCGCCTGGCGCCGGGATGGCCAGTCCACCCTGGCCCGTCTGGTGCATTGGACCGATTGGGAATTATGAACATGGAATTACGCAAGACCTTTCAATTTGAAGCCGCACACTATCTGCCGCACCTGCCAGCCAGGCACAAATGCCGGCGCATGCAGGGTCACAGTTTCCAGGCGGAAATCGTCATTCAAGGCCCCTGCGATCCGCGCCTGGGGTGAGTGATGGATTACGCGGATAATGACTGCCGCTTTCAAACCATCCTGGGAGGAACTGGACCACCATCTGCTGAACGAAGTCCCTGGCCTGGAGAATCCCACTAGCGAAATCATTGCCCGCTGGATCTGGGACCGGCTCAAGTTTCGTCTTGCGCAGCAATCACTTTCATCCTTGCTGGGTAAACGTGGATGAGGCGAGGAACGCCTGTACCTGGTCAAGACGGGGAATGCCGCCCAATTCGGCTTTCAAAGCGGCAGCGGCAGCGGCAAAACGAATCCGAGTGGCCAGGTCCTCTCCACGCGCGAGGCTGGCGGCATAAGCGCCATGGAAAACGTCCCCGCATCCGGTAGTATCCTGGGGGTGAATAGGGAAAGCTGGAAAGTGGCGTGGGGCCGACTCGGCCGCGCTGGACAGGCACCAGCAGCCATGTGTACCCGCAGTGACGATGACCACGGCCCGGTTCGCCGGCCAAAGGGCGCAGGCGGCCCTCGCGGCATCTGGAGTGCCGGTGAGTTGGCAGGCGAATTTTTCACCGAGGATCAAGTGGTCCACCAAACCGAGCAATTCGGTGAAAAGCGGGCTGGCGGAGTCCTCAAAGTCGGCCACCACGGAGCGGCCGGCTGCGCGGGCTATGCGGGCCGCCCGGAGGTTGCCAGGCATGCCATAATGATCGATAGCCAAAACCCGGGCATTGGAGATGACTTCCGCAGCCGGAAGGGTGTCGTGGGCGCCGATCAGTGCTCCGGTCTCGTAAAATATGTTGCGGCTGCCAGTATCACGGCCGACGACGATAGTGGAATGGATCACTCCGGCATCCGGCAGGCGGGGAGCGTGGGCGGTATTGATGCCTTCGCGGTCCAGGCAAGCTTCCACGGCAGCGGAAAATTCGTCGGTGCCCAGAGAGCCGGCGTATGCGCAGGCGGCGCCAGCACGAGCGGCGGCCACCAGGGCCACGCCAATCAGGCCGCCGAATTTGCGCTGCCGGTCCTGCACCCGAACCTTTTCATCGGCCTGGGGAAAGGAAGGGATATAAAGCAGGTCATCAATGGCGGTGCAGCCCAGACCGAGGACGTCGAACATGGCGTTGGCGGGGGTGGTCGTCACAAGCGGAATCTTCAAATTACGTTTGGTTGCTCAATCGGCAGTGAGGGTGGAGCAGGGAATCACGATTTCGCTGCGGCAATCCGGCCCCCGGCATCGTGCACGCTGGGGCCTTGAGCGGTGAGGTTTTCGCGGGCTTCCGCCACCGGCACGTGGCGGGGAACGCTGGCAGGACGCCCCTGGGGGCGGGCCCACTGGACCGCGTTGAAGATAATCTGCTGGATTTGCGGGTGATGGTAAATTGGGTAGGTTTCATGGCCTGGGCTGAAATAAAACATCCGGCCGCTGCCGCGGGTCCAGGTGCAGCCGCTCCGGAACACCTCCCCGCCTTCAAACCAGGACATGAAGACCACCTCGTCCGGATTGGGTATGTCAAACGGTTCGCCGTACATTTCCGCGTGATCGAGTTCGATATAATCATCAATACCGGCGGCGATCGGGTGCCCGGGTTTGGCCACCCACACCCGTTCCCTTTCGCCGGCCTCGCGCCAGCAAAGGCCGCAGTTGGTGCCGGTCATGCGCTTGAAGGGTTTGGACCAGTGGGCGGAGTGCAGGATGATCAGGCCCATGCCGGCCCAGACCCGCTGCTGGATGCGGGTTACCAGGTCGTCCTGCACGGCATCATGAGCGGCGTGCCCCCACCAGAGCAGCACCTCGGTTTGGGCCAGAATACTTTCGGGCAACCCTTGCTCCGGTTCATCCAGGGTGGCGGTGTAAATGTTTTGAACTCCGCGGCCGGCCAGGGCCTCGGCCAAGGCATAGTGGATTCCCCGGGGATAAATCCTGGCCACTTCGGCATTTTCCCGCTCGTGGATGAACTCATTCCAAATGGTAACGCGCATATCAGACATGAATATTCCTTTTGTAGGACCGGGTTAATTCTTTGGTGCCACATATGATATTCTTTTGCGTTGGTTAGGCAAGTTTGATTTGAATCCATGTTTGATTTACATGCGGCGCGGCGCTCGATTTAGCTGACAGAAAAAATGTCCTGAGGCAGGGAAGCTGGATTGGGTTTTATCTCAATTGAATCTGAAAATTCGTAAAAATAATAAATCTTTGATTGCATTCACGCGGCAGGAGCGTAAAGTATTCTAAATTCCCAAGCGGTAAAACCTATATCTTGGGAAGGAAGTTAAGTTATCAACCCATAAAGAAAGATGGAAACATATGGCCGTAAAAGCTGCAAAACCGACTGAAAAAAAAGCTGCCGCCGCTAAACCAGCCGCCAAGGCGGCTCCCGCAACAAAGAAAGCCCCAGCGAAGAAAAAGTAATTTTTGACCAGTTTCAACCGGCCAGTAAATCCATCAGATCGCAAAGTTCAGGACTTTTCAGGGATTGGTTTATTTCCTCAAACTGGACTGGACCAAGGGTTACTGTCCGCTTTTGTAGAATGTCATCCGCAACTTGTTGAGGGGTAAATTATAGCATGGCGGAAGAATATCGCGGTCGATTTTCTCAGGCCGAATTCGCAGCCAGTTTCACCTTAAAGTTTGGCTGGCTGTGAATTTGAATAAATGGGGAGGCTTTGTCCAGTTCTACTGGACTTTGGCAGGGTGTCTACCCCCATTCTCGACTTCCAAAAGGCTACTGGCCAGCTTTCAACCGGAAGAAGCGTTGCTGTCCCGATGGGCCAGCCGAGTAAGGACTTGAGGCGTTATTAACTGCCGTCCAATTCCCCCCGGCCAGGCTGGAGTTTTCCTCCAGAGTTCCTGCACCATTCCAGGTAATAACCACCTTTCCACCGGCCCAAGCGACTTGTAATGAGGGGGGATTCAAAGGGGGTAACTGGAGCAGGTTGAAAACCAAGCCTCCGTCTTGCGGAGCGGTATCTAACAAGGACCAGTTACTGCCGATCAATTGGAGCACCAATCCCACAGTATTGCCTTTAAAGACCGGTAATCCGTCGATGTCATAGGCTGCTTTGCGTGAGATCCGGCATTCGAATTCGGACGCCCTGGCTTCAGGTGCCATAGTGAAAGCCAGATCCCGAACCACACCTTCATTAAACTGGCCATTTTTCTGCTGATATCCGCCACCGTTTTCAATCATCATTTCCGACCCCATACCCACGGTGGGAAATCCGGTGCTGGGATCGTTATCCGTGTCGAAAAAGATATGGAAATAGGCATCCACCGGCAGTTGCCCGATTTCGGCATGGAAGCTGAAACGGACATAGAGGAAGTCATCGTCGTTGGCCACGTAAATATCTTTGAACTCCTTCCCATCAGCATTGTTTTGAGGCTCAGAAACTGCGGGAGCAATGCCCGCCCAATCATCGAAACTGCCGTCAATGGCAATGGTGGCGCGAAAACGGGCGGTAGTGCTGGCGGCGTTGTTGAAGCGGTCTTTGACGCCCCTGATGGCAAGAGTGTAAACCGTGCCTAAGCCCAGCGGAGAGGTGGTCAGATTCACGATGCGGGGATCGCTGGCATCCTGGGTGGCATTCAACACCTGGACATTGCCGCCAAGGGAGTAATTGGCGGTGGAACTGGCGGAGGCTGGCTCGACGGGTTCAGAAAACCGGACCAAAACCTTGGTGGCAGAGCCGGCCACTTCGAGCGCTGTCGGCGGGGTAAGGTCGCGTAGCACAGTGAGGTGGGCTTTGCGGCTGGTCACTTCATTGAGCCGGTTGCTGATGGTTACGGAGTAATCACCCGCATCGTCCAAAGTGGTGCTGGCAATGACGAAATCGGCGGAGTTGGCGCCCGGGATCGGGGCATCATTCTTGAGCCACTGGAAGAACAGGGTGGGTGAACCGGCGACAGCCACGGTGAAGGTGGTTGACTCGCCCTCAGTGATGGTGCGATCCACAGGCTCGGCTGGGTTGGCTAGGCTCACGGCGACGGCGGTGGTGGTGAGCCGGGCTGAGCGGCTGAGGGCGTTGACCCCGGTGGCATTGGAAATTTCCACCTGATACAGGCCGGCATCGGAAGCCAGCACCGCTGCGATGGTGAGCGTTGAGTTGGTGGCCTGCTCAATAGCCGTGCCATCCTTGTACCATTGGTAAAACAGGGGCGTTGAACCCAGGATATTTCCGACTGAAAAAGTGGTTGCGCTGCCTTCGCCCACGGTGCGGTCAGCAGGCTGGGTGGCGTCTTCAATCGCGGGAGGCAGGCTGTCGGTGGCGATGAGTTTCAAGCCGAAGGCCAGGTCCGCCGGGGTGGCGGAGGCCTGGTGAACCTCCACCGCGAGGAAATTGGTCCCCGCCACCAGGGCTGCGCTGGGCAGCATCAAGGTTTCGGTGCGTCCCGGGACAGCCGGGCCACCAGTGGCGGCGGTGCCATAAGCGATGGCTCCGGAAGGCAGCCGCAGGCGTTTCACCTCCGTGCCATTCAGATAAAATGCCGCCCCGTCTGACAGGTAAGCATCCATCGCCAGGGCGATGCCGGCCGGGTCATTATTCCAGGTGAATGGAACCCGCAAGTAATAGGCGCTGCGGCCGCTGGCCAGCACGGTTTTGAACGCAGCGGGATAAGTGCCAGCAGCCACTCCGAATCCGAATAATCCAGCCCCGCTCTTCCAACCAGTCTGGGTATCATCGTAATCGGCGGCGAGCCAGTCCATTCCCAAGTCGGTGCCGGAGTCGTGGTAGCGCCAGGAGGTGTCGCTGAGCGTCAACAAGGTTTGAGTGCCGGGCAATTTGGGGGGGAGGGCGGGCGCGAATTCATAAGCAATGCCTCCGCTATCGGGCGCCACGTCTTTGGCGGCCCAATTTTTATCGAGGATTTCGAAAGCCAGCATGAGATTGTTATTGGCGAACACTAGCTGGCCTTCCGCATCACGAACCTTGCGGGAGATGCGGGCCTCGTATTCCATGAGCTGGCCGGTGGGGGCCATCGCGAAATCCAAGCCAGCCGCGCCGCCTTCGTTGAAGCCGCCATTCTTTTGTTGGTAGCCTGCGCCGTCCTCGATCATCATTTCCGAGCCGACCCCCAGCCGGCGATGGCCCGTAGTGGGATCCGCGTCGGCGTCGATAATGATATGGTGATGAAAGGAGCCGTAATCGGCCTTGGCGTGGAGTTTGACGCGCATATAAAGGTAGTTTTCGTCGTTGGCCAGGAAGATTTCCTGGTAGTCGAATTGGCCGGGGGAGTCCAACGGATCCACGACGGCCGGTTCCACACCGGCCCAATCGATGAACGAGCCGTCAACAGTGATCCGTTTGAATTGGCCGGCGCCGGCGCCAGCGGGTAAAAGGCAGGCCGAACAGGCCAGGCCAACCAACAAATAACGCAGTGGATTATTCATGGACACCAAGGCTAACCCCTCGTTCGTATCCCGGTCAAATTGAAAGGGTATCAATGCCGCGCCACATGCCGCGCCTTTTGGCCGCGAACCGCAACAACCGCAAGAACAGCAAATAGAAGTTTCGCATCAGAGGAGGCTGAGGTAATATAAGCGGCATGGCAGTCCCACGCAGAATTTACCGGACAGCAGGAACGACAGCGTTATTTAATCAGGCCATGCCTGGGCTGGCGTCAATGGATCGCCGTCGTTTCCTCAAGGGCACCCTTCTGGGCATCGCGGGTCTATTGAACGCGAGTTGGCGAGCCGAATGCGGGGAGGCGGCCCCGGCAAAAATTCCCGTGGGCGCCCATCCCTGGGTTTATGCGGCAACCCAGCCCAACTATGACATCACCCCCGTATTGGATGGGATTTTTTCGGACATGGCTTACGCGGGAATGGGTGGGATTGAACTGATGCATACAGCTTTGCGGCCCGCCAACGCCGTGGAGCGTATTGGCGAATTGTCGCGACAGCACCGGCTGGCAATCATTGGAACCTCTTTCGGCGGCGAGATGTGGGACCGCGGGCGGCACCAGGAAATCCTGGATGACGCAGAATTGGTTATCAGCAGGCTGGCTAAATTAGGGGGACACACTTTCGGCACGTCGGTGGGCCCCGCTGGCAAACCCAAGACGGAAGCCCAGTTAGATGCCCAGGCCGAAATCCTCGTCAAAATAATGGGGATCTGTGGGCGTCACCACGTGGAGTTGAACCTGCACAACCACACCTATGAAGTGGAAAATGGAGAGCATGATTTGAATGGCACCCTGCGGCGGATTCCCGACGCCAAACTGGGGCCGGATTTGAATTGGCTATTGCGGGCCAAGGTGGATCCGGTGGATTTTCTTAAACGCCGGGGCAAGCAAGTTGTTTTTCTGCATTTACGGGATCAGTCGGCCAATGGGCGATGGGTGGAGGCGATGGGGGAGGGAAATATGGATTATGCGGGCATTGGCAGGACTTTGCGTACGATCCATTTTTCAGGCGTTGCGGTCATTGAACTGGCCCATGAGCGCGATTTCAAGTTGACCCGCCCGTTGCGGGAAAGCCTGAAAATCAGCCGCGAATTTGTGCGCAAAACGGTTGGGTTTTAACGCGGGCAAGGTCCGGAATACCTCCATGGGGTTTGGGCTAGGATGATGATGCAATGTAGGGCGGTTTTGGTGCAGGGCCAGCCAATGGGAGGCGGTTTAGTGCCAAGCCCTGAGCCGTGGCCAGGCAAATGGGTCAGTTGAGCTTGATCTTTTTGCGCAAACCCTCGGCCGTTCGTCATTAATCCCGATCAGATCGGAACTTATGCCGCACTTCGCGGCTTGCGCAATAGTCCGTGGCACAACTACTTTCATCACAAACTCTGGAACATGGCTGGGGCGGGAGGTGGAAAAAAGCAGGATGCGATGGCATTGAGGTGAGCTGGTTACTGCATTGACCTTAACCCGTTGCCTGCTACCTTAAAGTTGAGGCTCGGTTTGGAACCGTGGTTTTATTCATGAAATTATTGTTCGCCAAAAGGGTGGCACTGAAGGATCGGTTTTTGCGCGGCAAGAGTACTGCTTGGTGGCGTGGCGCCGATGGCAATCTTTTGGCTTCCGGCCGGCGAGGTTCCGTGTGGGCGTTCACTTTGATCGAGCTGCTGGTGGTCATTGCCATCATCGCGATCCTGGCTGGAATGCTGTTGCCGGCACTCAGCCGGGCTAAAACCAAGGCCCAAAGCATCCAATGCTTGAACAATCTCAAGCAGGTTGGATTGGCGGCTCAGAACTACCTGCATGAACACAATAGCAGCATGCAAATCGATTTTCCCCTGAATCCCGGCCTCACTTGGGGAGGGATTTTGGCCACGAATCAAAAGCTGGTTGGGTCTGACATTTTTGTCTGCCCCAGCTATCCGCCCCGGCATTTTACCAATTGGACACGCATTTATGGCATCCGGCAAGATCCGCCCGGCGAATATACGGCTGGGGATTTCAAGGAGATTCTCAAGGCGGAACGTGTCCCCAAGCCAGTGGAATACCTGCTCGTGGCCGACACCACCAGCCGGGGGCGCCAGGGGATTGGGGCGGCTCAATTTTATTATTTTCGAGCAGACCACGAAAAGGAGGTCCATGCCCGCCACGATTTGCGGGCCAACGGGCTCTTCCTTGATGGCCACGCCGAAAGCGCCAACCAAACCCGCCTGGAAAGCCTGGGCATCACCGCCCTGTATGAACGGGACACGGTGCCTGGCTATTTCGGCCCGGGAAACTGATGAGCCGAAAACCACTTCAAATTGCGGTGGCGATCCTCCTGCTGGCAGCAGCCGTCTTCCTGGCGGTTCGATTTTTCCCGGGAGAAGGCGCCGCCGCCCGGCGCCATGCCCTGGCCCGCCGGGCCCTGGCGATGCGCATACTGGCCGAGTGCCTGAGCACCAACAAAGTGTGCAAACAGGCGGTGGTGATCGCGAATCCGTTCACCAAAAAGGGCGGTCAGGCCACGGATATTTATGCATTTAACGAAGCGGGCATCCGCGGATTGCGGGAGGGGTTTTCCCGGAACGTGGAATTAAAAGCGGTTGAATATCCGGATTTGAAACCGGAGTGGCTGAAGAATCCAGACGCAGTTTTTATTGATCCGCAAACCACCACACCGTTGAGTTTTATTGTCGCCGAAGAATCGTGGGATCAGATTGTAAACCGGCATGGCCAGGCTGAAGTTTTGGTCAGTTTGATAGGCCTGCCTGCCCGCTTGGATCGGTTGCAGTTCTACAAACAATGGCCTCAGAAAAAGAACCCGCGGCTGGCGTTGTTGCTGCCCGATCTCCGGTTTCTAGGCAATCGGGCCGCTATCGTGGGGGCGTTTAAATCCGGTTTTTTGGTGGCGGCGATCTTCAATAAACCCGGTGCTCCGGCGGAAGGGCAGAGCTTGCTCAAAGATCCTATTGACGATTTCAACCGCAGCTTTTTGCTGGTGCGGCCCGACAATGTGGAGAATATGCTGCGCCAGTATCCCCAACTCTTCTGAAGACCTGCGCGATTCCGGGGTAATATGCTTTCTTATGGTCCAATCCGCACCCGGTAATATCGCTGGGGGATTTCCGGCAGACGTTGGTCAATAAAAGTGACCATAGGCGAGGATGGGTTGGTGATTAATAAATCCTGCCAGGAGGCCAGGTTGGTTGAAGCTTGCAGGTGATAGATGCGGTTGGTCTCGGTGGGGAAATCCAATTGGCATTCGCCCTGGTTCAACAAGGCCAGGCGCAGGATTGGGGAGGACGGGGCCGGGATGGTGCGCAGGGGGAACACGGTGTCCCGCAATATTCCAGCCAGGCCAACAGCGCCCGGATAGTCATTGGTTTCAATGCCGGTGGGGCGGATGATGGCCAGGTGGCCGGATAGGGTGGAGGCGGGTGGAAGCGCATAGGCTGGAATCACCGCAGTGGTCGAATTGCCGGTCAGGCCACCCGCTGCGAGTGGCATTGGCGAGGTAAATACGATTCCGCCCGATTCATTGGAAACGACCAGTTGCACAAAGTCCAGTGAAAGGCCGGCATTGTCCTTCCAGCGCAGGGTGAAATCGGCAGTGGTATCGATGTTCTGCGCTTCGCCGAAGTTGGAGATTGCCAACACGGGAGGATTTCCCAGCAGTGCGGCAGCGCTGAAATTCACTGAAGCAGTGCGCACCCCATCATGGGCGGTATCCATGGTGAAGGTGTAATTAATCCGGTTCAGCAAACCACCACTCGGGAAAACAGAATCGATGGCGGACTGGGAGTTGGTCCGAAACTCGTAACGCAAAATCGTATCTTCGAGATCCGGTTGCAGGCTGTAAGCATTCGTCGCACCGGTGCGCCTCAGCGTGGCATTGGTTACCAGTTTGTTGCTGGTGGCATAGACCAGCGCATTGAAGGCGAAGGCATTGGAGGATATCAAGGAAGGCGGGGAATCGTTGGTTTGCTGGTATTGCTGGGATTTGAGGATGCCAAATAAAGAGACATCCGCTCCGGAGGCAGTCATGGAAGGCCCAACCAGAAGGACGACCAGCCGCAAAGTAAGTGTTTTGCGCATACTCAAATGACTGGAGACTGCCATGGTGGTGGGCCAATGGAAAGCCGCTAAATTGGCAAGGCGCCCGAGAATCGGCCAATGCCCCCAAGCAAGCCAAGAGCACTTATCCAATCTGTTACCAATACAGAAGCTCGGTGATCCCTTTCAGGGACTTGAGCGGGCTAACCAAGGCAAGACTGATCCGCTCTGGCCGGAAAAACTCACGGGCCACCGCGCGGACTTCACTGGGCCGGACTTCAGCCAGACACTGTTTGATCTCGGATGGATGCAGGATTTTGCCATAGCCCATGATCTGTTCGCCGATCCACATCATGTGGTTGGAGGTGCTTTCCAAGCTCAACTCGAGCTGGCCGATCAAGTATTCACGGGCGCGCCGCAATTCAGCCGCCGATGGTGGCGTCGCGGCCAGCTTTAACAGTTCCTGGATAATGAGCTTCAGGGCCGAGCCCAGGTTGGTGGGGTCCAATCCGGCGGCCACAGCCAGTGAGCCAACGTCATCAAACAATCCTAAAGAGCTGCCTATTGAATAAGCCAAACCATGTTCCTCCCGCACTACTTGGAACAACCTTGAACTCATGTTTTCGCCAAGCATGGTATTCAACAGGCGCAAGGCGAAACGGCGCTCATCATGGCGGGAACAAGTACGGATGCCCAAGGCCAGTTGGGTCTGCTCGGTGGGCTTGGTGAAAAGGCGTATACGCGGCTTTTCCTGTTGGGTGGGAGCGGGGAGGAAGACGGATCTGCCGCCGGTCCGGAAAAGGCGGCCATATGGGGCTAATAGCTGGCGTGTCTCCGCGTGGTCCAGGTTGCCAGCCATGGTGATCAGGATATTGCCGAGCACGTAATGGGTTTGCTGGTATTGCAAGATCTCGGAGCGGCTGAGACGGGAAACTGATTCCTCGGTGCCCGTTACGGAACGTCCTAATGGATGATCCGGCCAGAGCGTTTCGTTCATCAATTCCTGCACATGCTGCTGTGGCTGGTCGAGATACATGGATAGTTCCTCTTTTATGACCTCCCGCTCTTTTTCGATTTCCTCCGCCGGGAACCGCGAGCTGTGGAACATATCCATCATGATTTCAAACAGATCTGGCAGGTGCTCATGGTGAGCTTTGGCGAAGATGCAGGTATTTTCTTCGCAGGTGAAGGCGTTCAGGTCGCCCCCCATGCCCTCAACTTGCTCGGAGATCTGGCGGGCAGAGCGCTTGCGGGTACCCTTGAACAGCAGGTGTTCGATGAAATGGGAAACCCCGCATAATTGGGCTGATTCATACCGGCCGCCCACACCCACCCAAATTCCCACACAAACGCTGGCCATGTAAGGCAGACGGGCGGTGGCCAGGGTCAGGCCCGGTTCAATGCGCGTGATCCGGTACATTTTAGCTGATGGCTTTGGGATATTCGTTCGGCGGCCCCACTTTCCGCAGGTAATCCAACACCACATCGATGACTTCCTGGGTTGAATCGGTGATGGTCAACAGATCGAGGTCGCCGGGGCTTATGTAGGCACGTTTTTCCAGATCGGTTTTCATCCACCGGAGCAGCCCGTGCCAGAATGTTTTACCAAAAAGGATCAGCGGGTATTTGGGTATGCGCTCGGTTTGCACGAGGGTGAGCACCTCAAACAATTCATCCAGGGTGCCGAAGCCACCCGGCATGAACACGAAGCCAACACTATATTTGACGAAGCATACTTTGCGGGAAAAGAAATAATGGAAGTTAACCGGGATGTTGGCAAAGCGGTTGCCTTTTTGTTCGTTGGGCAATTCGATATTCAGGCCCACCGATTTACCTTTGCCCATCGCCGCCCCCCGGTTGGCGGCTTCCATGATGCCTGGTCCACCACCAGTGATGACGGCCAGCTGGTGGGCCGCCAACCCGCGGGCCAGTTCCACCGCCGCCAGGTAATAGGGATCCTTGGCCGGTATCCGGGCCGAGCCAAACACCGTGACGGAAGGCCCTACTCCGGAAAGGGTCCCAAACGAATCGACGAATTCCGACATGATCCGGAAGACTCGCCAGGGATCCTCCTTGGTAAAACCAAAGGTATTATTATGCATGCGCTGCAGCTTAAGGCATCCTCCGGCCCAACTCAAGTCCCTGCGCGGAATTAAAGTGCGTTTAAGGACAGCCAACCTTGAGTGGTGCCACCGGGATGGTCAGAAAGGTGGTTTCAGCCTCCGGATTAATTGGCGCCGGCGCTCCCGATTGCTGGAGGTGGCCGACGGCATTAAAAAAAGTCACCGGCCAAACAGCTCGGCCATGGAAATTTTCAACTCCGGCAGCAGTTCTTCCTGGAGGATTTCCCGTCCCGCCAGGATATGTTTTAGGGATAACCCATAAGGTGTACCGTGATAGACCTCCACGTTGTCATAGCGGGGATCCACCATCCACAGGCGGGGAATGTTCAGCTCTTCATAGATGAGCTTTTTGTTGACGGTGTCGCTACGGTGATCCTCCGAATTGATGATTTCAGCAGCGAGCCAGATTTTTCCCGTCTCCTGGGTGACCAAGGTCATATCCGGACGGAACCAGTTGGAAGCGGATAATTGGACCACGGAGCGGGGAGTCAGCATCCGGGTATGGGTTAAATTGGCCATGCTGATGCGCACGCACTCGTGCAGCCGGCCGCATATCACTTCGTGTCGTTCACCTGGGGCAGACCGCAGGAAACGTTCGCCTTCGACAATTTCCTCGTATGGATTCATTTTGTTACCAAGCCAACTGTGTATAACAGTCAGCGGTCGAGCAGGCTACGGAGGAACTGGCCGGTATGCGAGTTTTTATTTTGGGCGATCCACTCCGGTGGGCCCTGGACCACGAGCCGTCCTCCCTCCGCCCCTCCTTCCGGTCCCAAATCGATGACCCAGTCAGCCTCGGCAATCAATTCGAGGTTGTGCTCGATAACCACCACTGAGTGGCCGGCCTCCACCAGCCGCTGGAGGACTTCCACCAGGCGCCGCACATCATCGCTATGCAAGCCGATGGTCGGTTCCTCCAAAAGGAAGAGGCTTGCCGGGCGGTTGCGGGCACGGGTTTTACCGCCTGGTTTGGCCATGCCCGGGGCGGTTTTGGTCAGCCCGGTCAGCAGATGGGTGACGAGTTTCAAGCGCTGGGCCTCGCCGCCGCTCAAAGTGGGGCTCGTTTGACCCAGTTTCACGTAGTCCAAACCGGTATCCCGCAAAGCCTCCAAAGGCCTGCTTATGGCCTGGATGGGGCTGAAAAAACCGATGGCCTCCGCGACACTGAGATCCAGCACCTGGGCGATGTTTTTACCGTGGTATTCGATATCGAGCGTTTCCCGATTAAACCGGGTTCCGTTGCAGGTGCCGCACCGGACAAAGGCGGGCGGCAGGAAATTCATCTCCATTTTAATCACCCCGGCTCCATCGCAAGTGGGGCAGCGTCCGTGGGCGCTATTGAACGAAAACCGGTTTGGCTGGTAACCGCGCAAACGGGATTCGGGCACCTGGGAGAAAAGCTGGCGGATGGTGTCGAAGAAACCGACATAAGTGGCCGGTATGGAGCGCGGGGTGCGCCCGATGGGGGATTGATCCACCTCATATACGCGCTGGATTGGCTCCCATCCGGAAACCCGGGGGGCTGCGGTTTCATCTAATCCGGCGGGTGCTTTGCCATCCAGGGCCGCCACCAAGGCAGGCAGGAGGCACTCCCGGATCAGCGTGCTTTTGCCCGAACCGCTCACCCCGGTGACCACGATCAGCCGGTTCAAGGGGAAATGGACGGTTAAATTTTTCAAGTTATTGCGCCGGGCATGGTGCAGGACTAAAGAGGTTCCGGATTTCGGATTTTGAGTGGCTTTGGAGGTCACCGCCACCGGGCGGCGTTCGCCGCGGCTGGGGAATTTTTTCGATTGCCGCAAGCATTGTCCGGTAAGGGAATTGGGGTGGCGCATCAGCTCGTTTAAATTGCCGGCCGCCACCACCTGGCCGCCGTTGGCGCCCGCTCCGGGACCCAAGTCGATGATATAGTCCGCCCGCCGCATGGTGGCTTCATCATGCTCCACCACCACCAGGGAGTTCCCTCTGGCCTGCAAGGCCGCCAGGGTGTCCAGGAGCTGCTCATTATCCCGTGGATGCAGGCCGATGGTAGGTTCGTCCAGCACATAAAGGACCCCGCTCAGGTTGGATCCCAGCTGCGCCGCCAGCCGGATCCGCTGGCTTTCCCCGCTGGACAGGGTGGTGATCCCACGGCCCAGTTGGATATATCCCAAGCCAACCTGGTTCAGGAACTTGAGCCGTTCCCGTATTTCCGGCAGAATATCCCGGGCGACTTCGGCCTCGCGATCCTCAAACAGCAGGTCTTTGAAAAATTCAACGGCCGCCTGCACTGACATGGCGGACACGGTTTCCAGGTTGGGGCCAAAACGGTTGGGATCGGTTTTTCCGGTGGTGGTCTTGCCCGCCGGGTGCAATCCCAAACGCACCGCCCGGGCGAGGGGATTAAGGCGCGTTCCCAGGCATTCGGGGCAGGGTTCACGTTCGCCTTCCTGCCAGTAAAACCAGGATTCTTCGATCGATTCCGCGTTGGCGCCCCGCTCCACATCGGGCAGATAGAACAATTCCCCAAATCCGCGGCATTTGGCGCACCAGCCACGAGGAGAGTTGTAGCTCAGCATTTTGGGATCCAGCGGTTCGAAGGAACGCTCACACGCCTGGCAAACCCGTTCCGTGGAATGAACCGATAAAACACCCTTTTTATCCAGTGCGAAAACGGTTCCATGGCCCAGCTCCAAAGCCCGGTCCACCAGACTTTGAGCGGGTTCAGCATCCCGCGCCTTGGGCTGTTTTTGAATCCCGCCCACTACAATCTCCACGTTGTGTTCCCGGTAGCGGTCGAGGCGCAACGGTTCGTTGGTAAGGCATATTTCCCCATCCGCGCGGATCTCCTTGAAACCTTGCTGGGCGGCCCACCGCGATATTTCGGAATGGAAACCTTTGCGGTTTTTGATCATCGGGGCGAGGATGCGCAAATCCCCGCGTTGGGAGGCTTCTTCCACCAGCTGGCGGCCCACCTGGTCCCGGGTCTGGGTACCCACCGGCAACTGGCAGCCGGGGCAAAACTGGGTGCCGATCCGCGCATATAGGAGCCGCAGGAAATGGTAGATTTCGGTTACGGTGGCCACCGTGCTTTTGCCGCCCCCCCGGCTGTTGCGTTGCTCGATGCTGACGGTGGGTGGCAAGCCATCGATGAGATCCACATCCGGACGCGCCAATTGTTCCACAAACTGCCGCGCATAGGTGTTCATGGCGTCCAAAAAACGGCGCTGGCCCTCGGCAAACAGCAGGTCAAAAGCCAGCGTGCTCTTGCCCGAGCCGCTCACCCCCGTAACCACCACGAACTGGTTGCGGGGAATGTCCACCTGCAGGTTCTTGAGATTGTGCTCCCGGGCGCCCTGGATCCGTATGACCGAGGTTTCCTTCATCACCGCCTACGCTAGCGCACCCATCCCCTCAAGACCAGTTGAAAACGGCTGATTTCCGGGAGTGCATCCCTCGCCAGACAGGCATGCAGGACGAATCTGGACCGCCTCCCGCGGGGGGATAAAAAGGTTGCGCGGGCCGGGAACCAAAGCCTGGCTCCACAGCCCGCGCAAAGGCAGGGAATAATTGCTTTTCCGCTGGCCCGGTGTGATCAGTTCACCGGTTTCAGCAGCAAATAGTCGAGGCCGAACAGATAGCTTTTATCGGCTTTGGTATTGGCGCCAATTACGGTTGCGGAAAATTCATTTTCGCCAGCTTTCAGCTCGAATACCCCCAAATCCACCTGGCCGGAAGGTTTGACGTCGGGATTGTAGAAATCGATCGGCGCACCGGCTTTTTCGCCGTTGATGGCCAATTGGTGGATGCCGTAATCGCGCGCTTTCAGGAAGCGGCCAAGGATCCGGTATTGGCCGGCTTTGGGGGCCGGGAAAGCCAGCTTCAAGACGCCACCGGGTTTGACCTCCACATGCCACCAAAGATGGCGTCCGCTGCTGAGGCTCTCCCAATCCTGGGGTTCGGCCTGGCCGGTGACGCTCATGATTCTCATGGTTTCCCCTTCCAACGCGCCCGCCACTTTCGGCACCACATACACCGGCAGCGACCGCACCACTGCCTCTTCAGCGCGGACCGTCTTGAAGGTGTCAGTGGCGCCCGGGCGGGCATACCAATAGGCCGTTACCGCCATGTTCACCTTGCACTTCTCATTCCAATGCCACAGCTCCATGTCGAATTTGAAATCCTTGGTGAACGGAATGCGATCCAGGATATGGAAACGGTTTACGCTGGTCCGGCCGTAATTCCCGGGGCCGTCGCAGCGGGATTGGGAATGATAAGCGTGGGTGAATAATCCCGGCCAGCACCAAGCATAGCCATAGTAATCTTCGGTGCCGGTGCCAAAATGGCTGGGGAAAGTCTCCCCATCCACATAGATCTTCTCATCCCCTTCGCCCCACCAATCCTTCACGGGATTATCGATGGCAAACGACACCCCGGCGAACAGGCCTTGACCGTGGGCGGTGAGGTAATTCCAATCGATCATGGGGCGGGTGGGAACGTCAAATTGTGGCCGCCACTTCGCATGGAAATGGAGCGAACGATCCGTCCAGGTGTAATCCGCGAGGGTGATGGTTCCGCTCAGGGTAACCGATTCCTTGCTGAAGTTCTCCAGCTCAATCACCGCGGTTTCCCGGAACGGCATGAACCAGTGGCAATACATGGCGCCATCCTTGGCCATGCCCAGGGGCAGAGTGCTGTAAGGATTGATTCCCGGTGCGCTGCCAAAAAAGTCCCCGATAGGGCACTCAACCGCCAGTTCCCCATCGAACCGGGCCTTGAGCACCACTCCGCGCAAGGCGGCCTCGCGCTCGCCAGCGGTGACCTGGATCAACGAACGGACAATGGCCTTGGGCCCAAGGAATTCGGTATTTATGGTTTGCCCGGGGGACAGTTGGATTTCGAAGTCCCGGGACCGTCCGTCCGCTTCCGGGCTGATCTCCCGGGGCGATTCCAGCAGGGAAGCCAGTTTTTTCAACCGTTCGCCCAATTGCGTGATTTGCTCCAGGCGGAATGAATCCACCAAGGTTCCCGCTTCGTAGGTGCGGTAGTTCACATGGTAATAAAAACCGCCTTTGTCGCTGGTCACCTTGCAACTCTTGGCATAAGGAATGGGGAGATACAGGTTCCATCCCTTGCTGTATTCGCCACTGATGGGCCTGGGAAGCCCGGGGAATTTACCCCCCAGCAGATCGGTCATAGGGGTTTCCAATGCGGGCTTTTCGGCGCCATCGATATAGATGCGGAGGTTGCCTGCGGGATTGGCGGACCAGATCCGCACTATGGCGCCCGGGCCTTGGGCATCCATCATCACATACTCCTGGCGGCCGGTTTTTTGCTCCACCCGCAAGTATTGCCCGCAATCATTGTTCGCGAACCAGTTTTCCTGGGGCGATTTGGAGGCGCGGTCATAGGACGAAAACTGTTTGCAGGTGTAGGCAGGCTTTGGGGATTCAGCCATGCCGGCCAGGTTGGTCATGTCCTCCAGCAAACCTCCGGTGGTGATCAGGTTGGCGTCCGCGCTCCAAACAGGCAGGCTGGTGATGGCCAGCACACCCGAGGCCAGCAGGCCCATCCAAGGCGATTGTTTCGGTTTAAGGTGGCCGTTCGCCACCGGTCGTTTTTTAGAAAATATTCGGGAATACATATCGTTAACAGACTGGCTTCGCATTGGCCGGAGTCAAGCGCATATCCAATGCAAAACAGCGCGCGGCGCAGCTTTGCACAATTGACATCAACGCGGTTCCCAATAACCTGTCGGCTGGCTGGTGAGTTGGTAGCCAATGGAAATCAAGCTGTCCAATCTGGAGCCCCTTTCCCTGCGGGGTGAATGTGCCGGTTCCGAAATCTGGAACCGGGAGCTGGCGGTGCATCACGGCGCCCAAGTGCTGGTCCGAGCCCCGAGCGGCAAGGGGAAAACCACGTTTCTCTCGGTCCTTTATGGTTTGCGCGCGGATTATCGCGGACAGGTTTGGCTCGGCGGAAAAAACCTCCGGCTCCTGAAGGCCTCGGAATGGTCGAAGCTGCGTCAGACTTCGGTGTCCATGGTTTTTCAGGATCTGCAACTCTTTGACGACCTTACGGCCTATGAAAATGTGGCGCTAAAGAACCGGTTAACCAATCACAAGAGCCGCGAAGAAATTGCCAATTGGTTCGCGCAAGTGGGCATTGGTGGCAAATTGGGCGAACCGGCCGGCCGGTTGTCGCTCGGCCAAAAACAAAGGGTGGCCATCATCCGGGCGCTCTGCCAGCCTTTTCAATTGCTGCTGCTGGATGAACCGTTCAGCCACCTGGACGCCGAGAATGCCCAGGCCTGCTGGAATCTGATCCGCGAGGAATGCCGCAAATTTCAAGCCGGCCTGGTGATGACAATCCTCTCCGACCAAGCCCTGTCTGCCGACGCGGTTTACTGTCTGTAGCCATGTGGTTCAAATTACTATTCCAAGGTCTTGGCTGGTGGCGCCTGGCGGGTGGCCTGGCGGGCGCCTGGCTTGGGTGGTCGCTGCTCTTCAGCGGCCTTCAGTGCTGGCTCCTGGTCGATCACAACCTGCTGCGGAAAGATGAGTTGCTGGGGGTCCAATATTTTACCATCCACAAACCGGTTCCGATGGTTAACTTTTTTGGCGCCGCCGGGGTGTCTTTCAATGAAGCCGAAATCGCGGAGTTGAAAAACCAGCCATTCGTCCGCGCCGTGAGCCCATTTCTTTACAACCAATTCCGTGCCGACGCCTTCGTGGGAGGGGATAGCCTGCTGCCCGCCATGGGGACGGACCTTTTTTTTGAGGCGCTGCCCGACACTTTTTTGGATGTCCAGCCAGCGGGATGGAATTGGCGGGAAGGGGAGGTGGTGCCTTTCCTGGTTTCGCCGGATTACCTGGCCTTGTATAATTTCGGTTTCGCCCAGGGCCGGAATCTGCCGCAAGTCAGCGAACAGTTGGTCAGCCAGTTGCGCTTCCAGGTGCGGCTCAAAGGCCGGGGGGGGGAATTGGAACTTAAAGGCCGCATTGCCGGGTTCACCAGGCGGATCAATTCGGTGCTGGTGCCCCTGGGCTTTCTCCAATGGGCCAACGCCAAGTTTGGCGAGAGTGAGGCCCGTCCCTCGCGGTTGATGATCCAGACCAATCCCGCGGATGCCCCGGGATTGATCCAGTTTTTCACCGGCAAAAAATACCAATACGACACCGAACAGCTCAAAACCACCAAGCTCATTTCGATGCTGCGCCTGGGCTTGCAGATGGTGGCCATTTTAGGTTCGGTGGTGATCGGCCTCGGCTTTTGGGTGCTGGCCCTCAGCCTGCAATTACTCATCTCCCAGAACCGGGAGCGCCTGCGGAAGCTGATCTGGCTGGGTTATTATCCCGGTGCCATTGCCAAAAGATATCTGGCCTTGATGGCAGTTTTGTTCTTGTCGCTCAATATCGCCAGCTTCGCCTTGGTGGCTTGGGGATCCGGCCGGATTTGCGGCTTATTCGCCAATTTTGGCTATGCGATGGCCCCAGTTTCTTTGCAGCCGATCTCGATGGGGATGTTGGCCCTGAGTTTGGTTTTGCTCATTGGCCAGCATCTGAGCTTACGCCGCCAGATATTCCGCCTGGGCTGAAGCAGTCTGCGGCCTCGGAACACTCCGTGGAATCCCAGCCAGTGCGATCCCAGGCCAACTGGATTGACTGGCCCGAGGGTGATCTCTACCTTGGCCGCATGTCGAAGCTGCCATTCGAGCTGTTTCTGGCTCTGAGATATTTACGGCCCAAAAGGACCTATGTGTCGGTTATCACCCTGATCTCCATCATTGGGGTGATGCTCGGCGTGGCGGTTTTGATCATTGTCATCAGTGTCATGAGCGGTTTTGACCGGCAAATGCGCGATAAGATCCTTGGCTTCAATGCGCATCTCAAAGTATTCCGGCCAGGCACGTCGCTGCCCAATTACCAGCTGCTGATCAGCAAGATTTCCTCCAATATCCTGGTGAAAGGCGTGGCCCCCTACATTTTCGGCCCGGTGCTGGTGGAGACTCAGAATGGCGCTGGGCGCACCCAGGTGATGGCGCCTGTCCTGAGAGGCATAGATCCCCGGTTGGAAACCAATATCAGCATCCTCCCGAAGAGCATGCAACGCGGCACTTTTGATGTCCGGGCCAATGGCATTCTCGTCGGCAAGGATCTCGCCCAATCCATGGGCTTGGAGGTCGGCGACGCGCTGGCCATCCATTCGCCACGGAATCTGCTTAAAATGCGGGAGAGCCGGCAGAATAAAGAGGATGAATACATCCTGCCCGGGGATTACGTGGTGCGGGGCATTTACGATGTGGGCTACTATGAATTCAATTCCTCCCTGGTGATCTGCAACCTCATGGAAGCGCAGGACTTGTATGATCTCAATGAGGATGTGCACGGACTCATGGTCATGCTTAAAAATCCCGAGCAGGCCGAGCTTGTGCGTGATCAATTGCGCTCCGTGCTGGGGTACCAGTTTGCGATCCGCACCTGGATGGAGGAAAACTCGGTGATGCTCAATGCCTTGAAGGTGGAGAAAAACGTCATGTTCTATATTCTCTTTTTCATCATGATTGTGGCCGCCTTTGGCATCACCAGTGCTTTGATCACCTTCGTGGTGCAGAAAACCCGCGAAATCGGCATGCTCAAAGCCTTGGGCGCAACCAGCCGGCAGGTGATGTGGTTATTCCTCGGGCAAAGCCTTTTTGTGGGGGTGCTGGGAGTGGTTTTGGGATTCGGGCTGGGAATGCTGGCTTTATCTTATCGCAATGAATTCCTGGTGTTTATGAATCGCATGACCGGCTTCGAGTTGTTCCCACGTTCCTTGTACAATTTTGACCAACTGCCAGCCATTATTGTTTCGCACGATATACTCATTATCTGTGGTGGATCGCTGGTCATCTGTCTTTTGGCCGGATTGCTGCCGGCGTTGAATGCTGGACGGCTCAAACCGGTGGAAGCCTTGCGCCATGAATAAGTTAATCACCATTGAGAATGTCTCCCGGAGCTTTCAAATCGGCCGGCGGCAGATTGAAGTCCTCAAGGGTCTAAGCTTCGAGGTGGAAGCAGGCGAGTTTGTGGCCTTGTGTGGCGCCTCCGGTGCCGGCAAGAGCACTCTGCTGCATTTGATCGGCGGCCTCGATACCCCCAATGCGGGCCGGATTTGCGTGGCAGGTGACGATTTATCCAAGTTAAAAGACTCCGCCCTATCCCAATTCCGGAACCGCCACGTAGGATTCATTTTCCAGGCCTACCATTTGTTCCCGGAATTGGACGCTTTGGAGAATGTGGCCCTTTCAGCCCGGATTCTGCGCCAACCACCCGCCTTGGCTGAGCAAAAAGCCCGGGAGCTTTTGTGCCAGGTGGGTTTGGCCGACCGCCTTGACCATCTGCCTTCGGAATTGTCCGGAGGCGAACAACAGCGAGTGGCCCTCGCGCGGGCGCTGGTCAATGAGCCGGCACTGATATTGGCCGACGAACCCACCGGCAACCTTGATTCGCACACCGGGGAAAACATCATCGATTTGCTTTGCGCATTACGGCAGGAAAGAAAAGCCACGTTGCTCATCGCCACCCACGACTCCAAAATAGCCGCCCGCGCTCCGCGGGTTCTCCAGCTTGTTGACGGCCAAATGGCGGGCAGTTGATCTTGCGCCAATGGGAAGCGCCAATTCCGGAGATTGTGGACGACACAAGATGGCTTCATACCTGAATTCGTCCCGGAATTTATACACTATTTGAGGAGGATGAGGGCCGGAGG
>CAYPCQ010000140.1:0-22715 GCA_964409245.1 uncultured Verrucomicrobiota bacterium | reverse complement strand
CCGTGGCCAAAACCCTCGTCGCGCAAGGGCGTTTTAGTTTTCTCCCAGACACTAATTATCTGGACATGGCCAAGGCGCCCGGAAGCCTGCGCCTCCGAAATTCCCCAACGGGGCGCCTTGCGTGCCGGCGGCCCCTTGGCTGGCGCCGGGCACGGCCATGAAGGGCAGGCAGCCAAGGGGGCGGCGCTTTTTTTGGCGCACGGAATGGTTGCTTCCAGCCGCGAAACAGGCGATGATTCAGCCCATTCAAAAGTCCGGTGGAAGAATCGGCGGCAAAGGAAGATACAATGACAAAAGCGTGGGCCAACTTGGCGGCGATATTGGCGATCTGGCTGATCGGCGGTGGGTGCCAGCGCTCAACCGCCCCGAAATCCGGCAAAGATCCCGGCCGTGAGGCAGGCAAACTGCCCCCCCGGCCGGTGAAGACCGTGAAACCCAGCCTGCAGAAACTGGTCCGCACGACGGTGGCGCTGGGCGCCCTGCACGCCCATGATCGCGCCACGTTGAGCGCCAAGGTGGCCGGCCGGGTCAAGGAGATCCTCGTGGATGTGGGGAGCCAGGTAAAAGCCGGCGACCTGCTGGCGCAAATCGATCCGCGGGATTATGAGCTCAAAGTGCAGCAAGCGGAAGCCGCGCTGGCCCAGGCGCGGGTGCGGGTGGGCTTGGCGGTGGCGGGGCAGGATGACCAGATCGAGACGGAAAAAATCAGCTCGGTCCAGGAAGCCAAAGCGGTGCTGGACGAAGCCAGGGCGAACCATGATCGCATCGCCAAACTCCAGGCGGAACGGATCATATCCCAAGCCGAAGTGGAAACCGCCGCCTCGACCTACGGGGTGGCCTTCAACCGTTACCAGAATACGATCAACGAAGCGCGCGAGCGCCAGGCCATGGTGGTGCAGCGCCGCGCGGAATTGATGATCGCCCGGCAGCAACTGGCGGATTCCGCGGTGCGGGCCTCCTTCGACGGCGCCATCCAGGAGCGGCGGGCCAATCTGGGCGAATACCTGACGGTGGGCGCGCCGGTGGTGACGCTGGTGGGGATGAATCCGCTGCGTTTGCGGACCGAGGTGGCCGAGCGGGATGTGCCCAAAATCCGGCCGGGGCAGGAATTCCATTTCTTTGTGGAGGGGGACACGAATGCCTACCGGGGCGCCATTTCCCGCATCAGCCCCGCCATCAACGAGGAAAACCGCATGCTGATCGTGGAGGCGGACATACCCAATCCCGGCTGGCTGCATCCGGGATCATTCGTCCGCTCGGAAATCCTGATTCCCGAGAGCGCCCCCGCGCTCACGGTGCCCCTGCCAGCCATCCTGAGCTTCGCCGGCATCGAAAAAGTGTTCATTGTCCGGGATGGCAAAGCGCTGGAGCGGCAGGTCAGCGTCGGGGACCGCTCGAAAAACTGGGTGGAAATACTGTCGGGCATCACCGCCGAGGACCGCGTGATCCTGAATCCGGGCAACCTGCGCACGGGCCAGCCGTTGAGCCTCGACTCCGCGAACTGATCCGCCCCCTGCCCTATGGAAAAGCTCGCTGACATTTGCATCCGCCGCCCGGTTTTCGCGACCATGCTGATCCTGTCGCTCGTGGTGGTTGGCATCGCCGGATACCTGCATTTGGGCGTGGACCGTTTCCCCTCGGTGGATCTGCCCACGGTGCGCGTCTCGGTGCGGCTGCCCGGGGCGGCCCCGGAGGAAATGGAAACCCAGGTATCGCAGCCCCTGGAGGAGGCCATCAACCAGATTCAAGGCATCAAGGAATTGCGCTCGGTCAACGGCGCCGGAACCGCCTTCATCATCGTCACCTTCGACCTCTCGCGCGACATTGACGCCGCCACGCAGGATGTCCGCGACCGCGTCGCCGCCAACCTGGGCGACCTGCCCCGGGAAATCGATCCGCCGGTGGTGTCCAAGGCGGACCTGGATCTTTCCCCCGTCATGACGCTGGCCCTGTCGGGGGAGCGCTCCATCCGCGAGCTGACCGAGATGGCGGACAAGATCGTCAAAGTGGTGCTGGAGCGATCGACGGGAGTGGCGGAGGTGGAGATCCTGGGCGGCTTGGACCGGGCCATCAATGTGTGGCTGGATGCCGACCGGCTGTCCGCCTATAAAATCCCCGTGGCGGTCGTGCGCGACGCGATCGCCCGCCAGAATGCGGATGTCCCGGGAGGCAATGTGACCACCGCCATCCGGGAGCACACTTTGCGCACCCTGGGCCGCATCAAGGATCCCCGGGAATTCCAGGATCTGGTGGTGGCCACGCGCAACGGCTCACCCGTCCGCATCCGGGACATCGGCAACGCCGAGGATGGAACCCGGGAGGCCCGCACGCTGGCGCGCCTGAATGGCCAGCCCACGGTCACCCTCTCCATCATGCGCCAGTCCGGCGCCAACACGGTCGCCGTGATCGAGGACGTGAAAGCGAAGTTCCCCACGGTGGAGTCATTGCTGCCGCCCGATGTCCGGCTGGAGGTGTTGCAGGACCAATCGCGGTATATCCACGAGGCCTTGCGGGAAATCAAGCGCCACCTGGTCCTGGGCAGCCTGCTGGCCTGCGGCGTGGTGCTCCTGTTCATGCGCAACTGGCAGGCCATGGTCATCGCCGGGGTGGCCATCCCCACCTCGGTAATCGCCACCTTCGGCATGATGCGCGCCCTGAATTTCACACTCAACAGCGTCACCATGCTCGCCCTGGTCCTGATGGTGGGCATCGTAATCGATGACGCCATCGTGGTTTTGGAGAATATTTTCCGGTTTGTGGAGGAAAAGGCGATGACTCCCTTCAAAGCCGCGCGGGCGGCCACGGCGGAAATTGCCTTGGCGGTCATGGCCACCACCTTCAGCCTGGTGGTCATTTTCGTGCCGGTGTCCTTCATGTCCAGCGTCTCGGGCCGGTTTCTATTCCAGTTCGGCCTGACCGCGGCAGTGGCGGTGCTGGTGAGCCTCCTGGTATCGTTCACCCTCACCCCCATGATGAGCGCCCGGTTGCTGCACGCGGATCGTGGCGCCCAAAGCGGGCACGCGCCCCGCTCCCGCCGCGGGTTTTACGCCTACATCGAGCGTTTCTACACCGCGATCCTCATCTGGGCCATGGCCCACCGGGCCTTGGTGGTGGGCTTGGGCGTGGGGATCATCCTCACCTCCTGGCCCCTATACCGGTCGGTCAAGCAGGAGTACATCCCCAGCAGCACTGATGAAGGTGAATTCGAAGTCCGGGTTACGGCGCCGGAAGGCGCCAGCCTGGACGCCATGAACGAGGTCACCCGGAAAATCGAGGCCGATCTCCAAACCATCCCCGGGGTGCGGTTGATCCAGGCTTCCGCCGGCGGCGGCGGTTTGGGCGGGCTCAACAGCGCCCGTTTTTTTGTGCGCCTGGCGCCGCACGAGGAACGCATTTTCACCTGGGGCCGGCTGCTCCAATGGCCCCCTTGGAAGGCCTTCCAGGGCAATATCCCCCAGAAAAAGGTCATGCAGGAAGTCCGCGCCAAGCTCCGCGCCTACCCGGACCTGCGCGCCTCCGTCCGCAATCCGCAGACCTACAGCATGGGCGGCCCGAACGTGGATGTGGACTTTTGCCTCCTGGGGCCGGACCTCTACGCCTTGTCCGGCTACGCCGAGGAATTGCGCCTCAAAGCGCCCGAACTGGGCCTGATGGACGCCGACACCACCTTGAAGCTCGACAAGCCCGAACTGCAGGTGGAGATCGACCGCGACCGGGCGGGCCAATTGGGGGTGGAGACGGAGGCGATTGCCACCGCCTTGCGCCTGATGGTGGGCGGTGATCTGAAGGTTTCCCGCTTCCACGATCCAACCGTCAACGACGATTATTACGTCGAACTGCGCTTGCGCGAGGGGGACCGCAATGACGCCCAGACCATCTCCCGCCTCTTTGTGCCCAAGACGGATGGCAGCCTCGTGCGCCTCGATAACGTCGTAAAGATTGTGCCCCGCCCCACCGCTTCCCGCATCGATCGCCTGGACCGGCAGCGTTTGGTCAGCTTGCGGGCCTCGGTGGCGCCCGGTTACGCCCTGGCGGACCGCATCGCCGCGCTGCGGGCCGAAGTCACCGCCATGAACCTGCCACCGGGGTATTCCACGCGTGTGTCGGGCGCGGCCCGGGAATTGGAAAACACCTTCTATGAGTTCTTGTGGGCGTTCGTGTTATCGATCATCCTGATGTACATCATCCTGGCCTCCCAGTTTGAAAGCCTGGTCCATCCGTTCACCATCCTGCTCTCGCTGCCCTTGTCGGTGCCGTTTGCCCTGCTGACCCTGTGGGCCACCAACACCGCCATCAACCTTTATTCGGCGCTGGGCATCCTGGTGCTTTTCGGGGTCGTCAAAAAGAACGCCATCCTCCAGGTGGACCACACCAACAAGCTGCGGGCGGCGGGCATGGAACGCTCCGCCGCCATCCTCCAGGCCAACCGGGACCGCCTCCGCCCCATTTTGATGACCACCTTCACCCTGGTGGCCGGCATGCTGCCGCTGGCGCTGGGCACCGGCCCGGGCGCCGAGGAACGCTATGCCACCGCCATCGTCGTGATCGGCGGCCAGACCTTGTGCCTGCTCCTCACCTTGATCGTCACCCCCGTGGCCTACTCCCTGCTGGACGACCTCGGCTCGAAATTACGCTGGAAACATTGGCGCCCCGAGCATTAATCGGCGCCAGTGGGTGCTGAAAGCGCCCGCTGCTATTCCGGCGCCAGAAAACCGGCGTTGGCCCAGTCGCCATGGTCGCAGTTGATCCCATCACCGGCGTCGGTGACAATGAGCTGGATTTCGCGGAACCGCGGATCGAGTTCGACTTGAAACGCCCAGGTGCGGAGGTGTTGGTTGTCCAGGCGCGGGCTTTGGGCGATGACGATGGGCTTCTCGCCCATTTCCTTGACGTCGCCGAGGATTTGGAACATCACACTGGCCCGCGGATCATCCTTCACTTCATCATCGATGCCCACCACCGCCACAAAACTCCGGGCGCCTTGGGGGATGGTGTAAATGACCTGGGAAGCCGCATGAACTCCGAGGCCGAACTCGTATCGCTTTCCGTCGAGGGTCAGCGGCTTGCCGATCACGGTTTTATCGACGTTCATCCGCCCATAACCCACCGACGCCGCCACTGGCTGAAGCTGGCCGCACCTGATGGCGGGCAGCGGCGGATCATCCGGACGTTTGGGCTGGCTGGGGATTTGGACGGTGGCCGTGGCTGGCGCTGACCACTCGCCGGTCCAATTGCGGCCCTGCACGGCATAGGCATACGCTTGCCCGGATTTGACCTGGTTGTCCAGGCATGAATTGCCCACAGCGGCCAGCACCGTGACCTCGCCGCCGGCCTGGCGGATTATTCGGAAGGCCAAAGCATTCTCCTCCGGTTCCCAGGCCAGCCTTACCCCTTCGTGCCACTGGCCAGCCTTGGCGGTGAGTCCTTTGATCGGGGCCACCTCCCCCGCCACCACCGGACCGCGCTTGAATTTGAGTTCCCAGCCGAGGACACCCGTCTCGGAAGGCTCCCAACGCACGCGGATGGCCGGCCCATTTTCGCGGATGCCGCCTTTCAATCCGCCGGCCCTGGCCTCCGCAAGCTGCCAGGAATCCTGGCCCACGGGCACCACAACCCGCAGTTCGTAAGGATCCCCAGCTACCACCTGGCTCCGGCCCCGCAATTCGGAGCCGGTCCATTCCTCCTCCAGGAGATCCACTGCGCCCTGGGTGACATGGCGCGAGGTCCCGACCAGCAGCGGACGATCCGCCACCGGCCGGAGCGCAAGCACGCAGCAACCCCCGGGAGGGAGGTCGGCGGATACCATCCCCTGGAACGGCGGGACGAATTGGTTGCCCCAATAGTCAAAGCCCACATACGCCTTCGCCTTCGGCAAACCGATCCGGTCCACCGGGTATTCGACGCGCACGTTTTTCTGGAAATCCCAGTTGAACAACCCCACCACGTCATGCCGCTCCCGGCGGCGATCATCCGTCAGCAGCCAGACCCGGGGAACATCCTGTTCCAGGTAATCCACCGGCCGGGCGGTTTGAAGGTCGTGCGAAGGCATGGACCGTTTGAGCATATCCAGCCGTGCCGGGGGCAACTCGAGGTAGTTGTCGCTGCTCGAATGCAGCGAACCGCTCAAGGCCGTCCAGGATACCGAGGTTCTGGCCATCGGCTCGGGGAACGAAGCACGGACATAGACCGGGTCTGGATCGTTATACCACACGCGGCCGTTCAGGAAAAACAGCCGTGAGGAGAACTGGGGGCCGCTGACCAGCCCGCCGGGATTGGCGCCGTTGTCCGGCCCCACCCGCATGGCATCCACCAGCCCCAGCGAAGGGGTGAAACTGCGCATATTCTGCGTCTGGCTGCAACCCAGCAAAAACACGCCGCGGCCAGCTTCCTGCCGCACCAGCCTGAGCCCCAGACGGTACGCTTCGATGGGGGTCAGGGAAGGATCGTGGCGCGTGGGAACCCCCAGGTCGTCGTCCTGATACTCCGCATTGACATATTGCAGGCGGGTGGCGGTGCCGGTCCACAGCCCGTCCAGCTTGAAGTATTTATAGCCCCACTCCCGGGAAATCCTCCGCACCAGGCCCGCCAGGTAGGCCCGCGCATCCGGATGCGTCAAGTCGAGGCTGGTGCCGCCCCAGGTGGCTTCGTAAGGCTGGCCATGGGGATTCTTGCAGAACCAGTCTTGCTTGTCTTTGAAGAAGGGATCATAGGATGTGCCCGCGAAAGGCATGAACCAAAGGCCGGCAACCATGCCCAAGGAACGCACAAGATCCGCCGTCGGCTTCATGCCTGAGGGATAAGGGCCTTGCGGATTGGCCATCGTAAAGATCCGCTTGGGACCATTGGTGGAGAGGCCAGCCTGCCAGCCATCGTCAATCTGCATCGTCGTGAAGCCAAAGGGCGCGAGCTGTTTGGCGGCGAACTCGCTGAACCGGGCCATTTCCTTCTCGCTGGAGGCGCCGGTGTGATACCAGGTGCAATAAACCGTCTGTTTGGGGGGCAGGTGAATATCCAGGCGCCGGGCAATCGCATCAGCGTATTGTTCAAGACCGGAACGCACATCCTCAAAGCGGCCCAGCAGCAGGGTTTCGCTCGCCGTGCCCGATTGCGCCGGCAGCCGCAAGTCGCCATAATCAATATGCGCTTGGAGCACCGCCGCGCCGTTCGTCAGTCTGCAGCGGACAATGCCCACTCCGCGGAAGCTGGTCAGCCAGCCGCAGACCACTCCCTGGCGTGTTTTTGGATCGCCGATGGTCAGGAAGCCATACCCGGCTGGATGGCCCGCCACCGGGCGCAGCCCGGCGGTGCTTACCGTATTGAGCTGGCCGGGATCCACTCCCAGATCGAGGAAACCATCGAGCAAATGAACCTTTTTCACGACGGCTTCCTGGGCGCCGGAGTTTTGCAGTTGCCGGTCGAACACGGCAAAAGGCAGCAAGTCATACAGCGCGACCTGCCCGCGCTCGCCGGCAGGCGAGGTAAATGCCAGCGCCCGGCCCATTCCATAATGCTCATGTTCAACCGCCACCACCGCCGCCTGGCGCGCGCCTGGCAGCACTTCCTGGCTGGTAAAAAAGGGACGCGCACCATCCCGGGCCCGAACTTGGAACTTACCCGTGGCGGACTGCCACGTTGCTTCGAGCCACTGGTTCTGAATCTGCTCCGCCGCGCGGGCGGCCGGCAAAGCCACCATGATTCCGCTCACCAGGGAGGCGATCAACCGCAGTTGTATGGGTAATGTTTGCATGTTTATTCCGATCGTTTTCCGGTTTGCTGGCCGGATTGTTTTTATCATGGGCCGAGCCGGTGAAAAGGACGGCATCCCCCGGACCGGGGTAACTGGCGAAGCCTATTCCGCCTGCCCCATGTTCCCGCGAACACTCAAGCCGTGCGTGACCCATCCAGCAGGGGATCACGAAAATCGCGGCAAGCCTCAACCGCCTATTTGGGGGGCTTGGGTTCCGGCAACAGTTCCACCCGGGTGCGCTGGAGCACCATATAATAATAATCGGGTGGAATCTGCATTTTCGGATCGTTGACGGCCGCGCGCTGGAAGGAACGATGCCTCAATACACCGGTCAAGCGCACCGAATGGTGCAGCATCCGCTCCCATTCCGGAGGATCGCGGAAGCCGCCTGTGGCTGGCATTTCCGGGATGACATAAAAGACAACCTCCTGGCCCAGTCCGGCCAGGCAATAGCCTTGCTGGCCGGTTTCGAGCCGGCCGGCCAGCGAAACCTTTTGCCCCAAGTGAGCCTTGAACGCCCCGGCTTTTTTCCCAGTCAAATCGTCTGGCAAATCCACGGCGCCCGCTATCCGGGCACCCAGGACCACCAACCAAAAGGCAAATTGAATCAACCATTTCATGGATTGAATCCCGGGATTGAATTGCCTTAACGATCATTGAAACGGACTGACCAGCGGACTTCGCGGTTCGCCGGAGCTGATAAGGCAACGCGGACCAGGCCGCCCGCTGCTTTCATCACCGCCTTGGCGCCCGCATCGCGATCCGCTTCCGCAAGGTCCGCGCTTTGGGCCTGCCAGCTGCCCCGGGTGGAATCAGCCAGGATGCGCAATTCGGTGGTGTCGCCACCGACCAATTTGCAGGTGCCGGACAAAGTGGCGCCTTGCCATTGCGTTTCACCGGTATCGACAAAACATTGGGTGATGTGCCGGGAGGTGCCCAGCAGGATGGGGTGGTCCCGCACCGGGGCGATGGCGAGGATGCTGGAACCGCAAGGCGGAAGCTCAACCGTCACCACGCCACCCCGCACGGGAACCAGGTTGCCGCTCCAATAATCGAGCGCGGCGAATTCGCGGCCGCCAGCCTGGAAGCCGAGTTGTTCCACTTTCAGGCTGCTGGTGACTGGCTGCTTGGCGTCCCAGTTGAAAAGGCCCGCCACATGCTGTTTGCCGTTGGTCAAATGCCAGGACCGGGCCGGCATGTTCTCGAACAAGTCGAGCGGGCGCGCCGCCAGGCCGGTGTTGGGGAGGGTCCGCTTCAGGCAATCCAGGCGCTCGGCGGGCAGGCTGGGCAGCCATTCGCTCACCAGGTTCAGGCAGCCGGACAGGGCGATCCAGGAGGCGAAAGACCGGGCCTGGATGAGGCTCAGCGGGGCGCGCAACATCAGGCAATCCGGGTCGTTATGCCAGACCCGGTTGTGGAAGAAATAGAGGCGGGTGCCGAGGTGGAAGTTGGGCATGATCGCACCCCAGTCAGCCCCGGTATCGGGGCCGATGCGCATGGCATCCACCAGGCCCATGGCGCCGCCCATGGAGCGGAAATTCTGCGCCACGTTGCAGGCGGCCACATAGGTGCCGGCCGGGGAGGCCTTGCGCATCGTGCGGATGCCCTCCCGGTAGGCTTCCACGTTCGTCCAATAAGGATCGTGAAAAACGGCATCGCCGAATTGATCCTCCACAAACTCGGTGCCGGGATAGGTGCACCGGGCCGCCAGCCCACACCACATGGCATCCGGCTTGAGATAACGGAAACCCCACTCGTGGGTGATCCGCCGCACCGCATCCGCCAGGAAGGCGCGGGCGTCGGGATGGGTCATATCCAGGCACCAGCCAGCCCAGAGAACCTCGTAGAACTTGCCATCGGCCTTTTTGACAAACCAATCCTGGTGTTCCTTGAAGAGCGGATCCCGCGGATCCCAGGAGAACGGGGTGAACCACAGGCCGGGCCGGATGCCCTTGCTGTTCATCTGGGCCGCCGTGGCCTGCATGCCCGAAGGGTATGGCCCCTGCGGATTGTGCCGGGTGTAGTTGCCGGTCGGGCCGCTCCCAATGAGGCCGCCTTTGGGGACAGCTGGCCCCTGCCACTGATCGTCAATCAGGATGGTATCGAAACCGTAGGGATTCAGTTCCCTGGCGCAGAAGGCGGCCAGCTCCGCCAGGGCTTTTTCATCCGAGGCCCCGCCATGGGGGCTGGAATACCAGGTGCAATAGCCATTCGGAATGGCTGGCAGCCGGATTTGGTTCGCCTTGGCGATGGCATCAGCATAGGCCTCCAGCCCCAGGCGCGCATCGTTGAAAGGACCGACCGCCAGGGCGTCCGTGGTCACCTGCTGGCCCGGTTTGATCCGCAGGCGGCCGTAATTCAGCCGGCCGGTGATCTTGATCCCATGATCGGCGGCCTGGCTGTGGACGCTGCCGCTGCCACGCTCCTGGGTGATCCAGCCCACCACCACGCTTTGGCTGGCGTCCGGCTTGGCAACAGCCAGAAAGAGGTGGCTGGAAGCGGCCGCCTCGGCGTTCTTCAGGCCATCCACCCCAAGGGTCCGGTATTCCTTCACCGGCTGGGACAGCGAAAACACGCGGCTGAATTCGATGACCTTGACCTCCCGATCCGTGGCGCCGGAGTTGCGCAATTCGCGCCGGTAAAGGGTGAAGGGCGAACCCGCCCCGGTCTCGATCAAGTCAATATCCCCATCAGACCGGTCAATGCGTTCCGTGGCGGCCGGGGCCAGGAGCGGCATCAACAGAGCCGCCATCAAGGTGATTTTTTTCATAGGCATGGTTTGGTTATTCTGCGTTGGCGTTTTTTAAAAATCCATCACGGCCCTTAATGGCGGCCGTTCCCTTCCCAGTAGTCCGCCTGGAACTGATAGTGGCCGGATCCGAGTTTCAAAGCCACCTGGCCCGCCGCATCCTTCAGCACGGACAACGAGGGAACCTCCTTGAGCGGGCGCCCCGATTCACGAATGGCAGCCGCGCCGCGGGCGGGCAGGATCAGGGTGGCCGTGGTGTTGGGAGGAACTACGGCGCCCAGGTGGATTTGAGCGCCTTGGAATTTCCACTGGGTGACAATAGTCCCATAGGGCGAATCATAGCTGGTTTTGGCCCATTCGATCGGCAGTCGCTTCAGCATCCCCGGTTTCAGCAGGAAATCCTTGAAACCCTGGCCATCCAGCCCGGGCTGGATGCCACCCAGGCCATCCATGAACCAGGCTCCCGGGTAGAGGTAGGAACTATGCAGCAGGGAAAGCGTGCCCTCCCATGATTCCCACATGGTGGTGGCGCCCCGTTTCAGCATGTCGCCCCAGCCTGGGAAATCCTCCTGGACGGCCATTTCGCAGAGCAGATCGTGGCGGTCATGAGCGCGCAAGGTTTTGAACAGGAAAGCGCCACCGGTGATCCCGGCGTGGATGTGTCCCTGGCGGCGGATGAGTATTTCATCCTCCAGCCGTTTCCACACCGCCGGTTCCACCTCCCGCGGAGGCAAGCCCACCAGGAGCGCCACTGCCAGATAGGCCTGGAAACCGTTGACGTAGCTGTTTTCCCGGGCATTGAAGAACCGGGCATGGACCGCGCGGCTCACCTGCGCGGCGCGCTCCTGCCACTTCTGTGCGTCCTCCCCCTGCCCCAGCACGCGGGCAATCCTGGCCGCGGTCTGCAGGTTATAAATCCAGTAACAGTTGTTATAAAACAAGGTTTCTGGCGTATCGCCGTTCACCCCCTCGGCGCCCGGCCAGAGCCAATCGCCCAGGAAATCCCACTCCCCACCCCAGCGCACCAGCATATCCCTGGCCGATTTGGTTTCCAGGAAGGCCAGCCAGCGCTGGATGGTGGGGTAGTTCTCGGCCAAAAGGCGGACATCGCCGAAATGCTGGTACATCTCCCAAGGCAGCGTGACACAATAGCCGCTCCAGCCCGGCCCGCCCCCGCCCCAGTAGGTGGGCGCTGTGTAAGCCAGGTTGCCATCCGGTCTTTGCACATCCCGCCAATCCTGGGACCACTTGGTGTAAAAAGCGCCCAGGTCGTAATTCTTCAAGCCGGTTTCGGTGGTGGCATGGGCATCGCCGCCGTAGCCCATGCGCTCGCGCTGCGGACAATCCACCACATAGCCGCCCAGGCTCAGGTTTTCAAAGGTCCAAAGCGTGGTTTCATAAATCTGGTTCAACAAGGGATGGGAACACTCGAAGTGGCCCGTGCGCTGGTAATCGGTGCGGACCAGCCAGCCAGTGAACTGGCTTTTGGCAGGCTTGTATTTCAGGCCTTTGACCAGGATCCAGCGCCCCACGCTGTAATTGAACCGGTTGCGGAACACCCCCCGGCCCGTGGGGCCAAGGATATAGGCGCTGTGCAGCCGATGCGTCATGGACTCCTTGGGATTCTCGGAGAATTCAAAATCGACGCGGTCGCCGGGCTGGCCCGCCACCTCGATTTCCGTCCACCCGGCGAAGTTGATCCCCATATCCACGCGATACCAGCCATTGGTGGTCTCCTCGATGGCCACCGGCTGGATGCGCCTGCCCAGGCGGTTGGGCTCCACTCGATCCGCCGAGAGCGCCAGCTGCGGATGATATGCGGTCGCATTTTTCCACTGGGAGTCGTCCAGGCCTGCCTCGGCCCAGCCGGGCAGCTCGCGATTGGCGTCGTAGAGCTCACCGCCGAAGTGCATGAAATCCCACACCCCCAGGAGCCGGTTGGGGCTGGGGTGCGTTTTCCAGGTGCCGTCCGTGCCCACCCGCTGGCGGGGGCGGTTCTTGAATTGCAGATCCGCCTGGGCCATCACGATGGGCGTGCAAGGTTTGTCATTGGTCTGGTAGGAAGGGAAAATCGACCAGGATACCCCCAGCCAGACACCAATGACATTGGTGCCTGGATGCAGCTGGCTGGCGATTTCATAAGTGTTATACCGGGCCCGGTGGCTGTGGTCGGTGGCGCTGGGGGCCAGGATGGCGTCCCCAACCTTTTGGCCATTGATGAACAATTCGTGGTAACCGACGCTGGCGAGGTAAACCGTGGCGCGGTTCGGCGCTTCATCCAGCACCAGGACTTTGCGGAACCACGGGTCCGGCACCTGGTTGTCCGGCGGGGGCCAGCCCGGTTTCCGCCCGAATAATTGGTCCGTGCCAATCCAAAGGGCGGTCCAATCGGATGGCTCCAGCAAACCGATGGTCCAGCGGGCCGGCATGCTCCACTTGGACCAGGCGCCGTTCTGATCCCGCACGCGCACTTTCCAATGGCACTCCCGGCCGGAAGCCAGCGAGTGCCCCCCGTAAGCGAGGTTGAGGGATTGATCGGATTGAACCCCGCCCGTATCCCAGAGATCGCCAATATCCTGCAGCAGCAATTCCATGGTGCTGGCGGCCACGACCTGGTAGCCAGTTTGTTTCAGCCCCCTGGCCTCCGGATCGGTCGCGGCCGATTTCCAGCTCAGGCGCGGTTCCCGAACATCCAGGCCCAGTGGATTGGTCAAATATTCACAGCGCAGATCTTCCACTGCCAGGCTGGCTTGCGGGGCGGCCTGCGCTGTCAAACCAGCCAGGCAGGCGCCAATAATAGCCCATTGAAAATAACTGCGCCACACCACCGGATTCAGGATTGGAAACAGGACGTTTTTCATAAGCCCCAACGAGGTTCCCCGGTGCTTGCTAATTGGCTTTCAGCATGCCCATCGCGCCCAGCCATTCCTCCACCCGCTGCGGCCAGGAGGTGACGGTGTCTTTGGTGGGCCGCAATCCGTAGCCATGCCCGCCACTGGGATACAAATGCAGCTCGGAGGGAACCCTGGCATTCTTCAAGGCGAGGTAATAGAACAGGCTGCACTCCACCCGGATGACATCATCCTGCGTTTGCACCAGGCAGGTGGGCGGCGTTTGGCCGTTGATTTTCAGTTCCGGGGACACCTTGTCCACCTCCTTTTCCATGGTCAGATACGCGGGATAGACCAATACCGTGAAGTCCGGCCGACAGCTGGCCTGATCGGCCGCGTCCACTGGCTCGTAAAGGCGCTTGTCCCAGTTGCAGCTGGCGGCCGCCGAGAGATGGCCGCCCGCGGAAAACCCCAATATGCCAATCCGCCTGGGATTGATGCCCCACTCCCCGGCGCGCTGGCGGACCAACCCCATGGCCCGCTGGGCGTCCTGCAAGGCCGCCTCATACCGCGGCCGATTCGGGCGGACGGGAACCCGGTATTTCAGCAGCACCCCGGTGACCCCGATGGAGTTCAGCCATTCCACCACTTCGGTGCCCTCCAAATCCATCGCCAGGATGTGGTAGCCCCCCCCGGGGCAAACCACCACCGCGCAACCCGTGTCCTTTTCCTTGGGGGGACGGCATACGGTGATCGTCGGGGTGGATACATTTCCCAGCCGGATCAGCCGCCTTCCCGCGATCAGGCCATCCGTGGTTTTGGTGATGTCTTGTTCCTCGCCAATATCCCCCTTCTCGCCGGGAGCGCCAGCGGGCCAGAGCGGAATCGTTTCGCCCGCCGCGGCCTGGACGTTCGCTGACGCCACCAACAGGCCAGCCAGGCCGGCCCACAACCAGGGGGATAAAATTTTATTTGCCATCGTGCGACCTCGACTTTCCAATTTGTGAAACATGCCTGTGAACTTAAGCTCCAGCGCCCCGCCTGGCGAGCAAGAAAAAAAGCTTTTGCAGAGCAGCTTCGCACGCGAGGGGAAACCCGTTTGACCCCAAAAAACGAAGCCGGGCCAATTCAGCATTTTTCGCCGTAATTGATGCTCATGACCCCGCCGAGCAAATTCACCACCCGCAAGCTGGTGAAGCCGAGCTGCTGCAGGAGCGCATCCACTCCGGTTTGGGCGGGATAGTTTTTGAGCGACTCCAGGATGTAGGCATACGCGTCGGCGTTGCCGGCGAAAATCCGGCCATAAAGCGGCACGGCGAGCTGGAGGTAGGCGAAATACAGGGCCCGCCAGAGCCGGTTGGCGGGCTTGCCAAAATCGAGGATCAGCAGGCGGCCGCCAGGCTTGAGCACCCGTTGCATGGCCGCCAGCCCCAGGGAAAAATCGGACAGGTTGCGCAGCCCATAGGCGATGGTCACCAAGTCAAATGAGCCGTCCGCGAAGGGCAATTCCAGCGCATCAGCCTGGACCCAGGAAAGCGCGGCCCCGCGCAGAGGTTTCCGCCGGGCAGCCTGCTGCAGCATGGGCCCGCTGAAATCGGCCCCCACGGTCCAGGCGCCGCGGGCCGCCAGCCGCCGCGCCAGGTCTCCCGTGCCGCAGCACAAGTCGAGCGCCGGCTGGCCGGGCCGGGGATCCGCCAGCCGCACCACGCGGAGCTTCCAAAGGTGGTGCAGGCCGAGGCTTTGGACGTCGTTGATGAGGTCATACCTGGGGGCGATGCCATCGAACAGCTCGCGGACCTTGGACGAGCGCTGCGCGCCGGGTTGGAAAAAGGGATTGCCCATGCCACCTATCTGCCCGGGGGAATCAAGGCTTGCGCCGCCTCCAGGCTCTTTTGGGCGCGGGTATTTTCCGGCTCCAGCCGCAGCGTTTCCTGGAATTGCGCCACGGCCTCCGCGTAGCGGCGCTCCTGGGCCAGCGCCACCCCCAGGTTGTAGCGCGCATCGGCGCGGCTGGGGCGCAGGCGGACGGCCTCGGCCAGCTCGGTGATGGCGGCGGAGCGCCGCCCCGCGCGCGCCAATTCCAAGCCCAGGTTGAGCCGGGCCTCAATGAAATCCGGATTCAGCTGGACGGCGGTTTGGTAGTGGCTGACGGCGGCCTCCCCCTGTTCCTGCCGGGCCAGGAGATTGGCCAGGTTGTACTGGGCCGTGGCATCCTCGGGGGCCAGCTCCACTGCCGCCGCATAATGCTGGCGGGCTTCCTCGAGGCGGTCCAAACCAGCCAGCGCCTTGCCCAGGTTCAGATGCGCCGCCACGCTGCCGGGTTTGATCCGCAACGCCCGCTCGTATTGGGCCATGGCTTCGGGGGTCTGGCCCAGCTTCAGCAATACCAGCCCCAGGTTCACGAAGCCCTCCGCAAAATCCGGGCTCAAAGCGACGGCCTGGCGATACGCCCGCGCGGCCTCCTCCAGGCGCCCCTGGTTGACCAGGCACAATCCCAGGGAATTCAAAGCCTCCGGAAATTCCGGCCGGATCCGCAGGGCGTCCCGGAAACATGCCTGCGCCTCCGCGCTTTTGCCCATGGTATCCAGAAGATTTCCGAGCCCGTATAGCGCCGAAGCATGATGCGGAACCTGGCGCAGGCAGGCCCGCCACTGCTCGAGGGCCGCGTCATTTTCGCTGGCCGACTGCAGCGCCCGCGCAAAGTTAGCCCGGATATGCCAATCCTTGGGCCGCTCCTCCACCGCCCGCCGGTACCCCTCGATGGTGCGGCGCAAGGCGTAAGGTTTGCCATGGGGACGGAGCTGGTTCAGGCGGCCGGTCCAGCGCTGGCGCCGGAGGGCATAATCCGATTGGTTGATGAAAGGCGGCTCGCTCATCCGCTGGAGCATGGCCTCGACGCCCTGCAGGCGATCCCAATCGGTCAGCACCAACCGCTGGGCGCAATCCTCTACGGCAAGCCATTGGCCCCGGTCCGGTGACCGCTGGCGCAAAGCCGCAGGCAAACGGCTGGCAATGGCCTCCGCCATCGCCAATCCGAGCCAGTAATTGCCGTCATAGTTAAAATGCACATGTTCATACAACAGCTCGTCGCCGGGGAGATGGTCCGGGCTGTGCCGGGCGATGGCTTCCGCTCCCTCCACGAGGCAAACCTGGGCAGCATTGAATCCGGCTGCAGAATGGCTGATGATTTCGTTGACCCGGCGATCCGCCCGGAAGCGGAGAGTATCGAGGTCACGCGCTTGTTCAAAATGCCGCCGGGCCTCGTCAACCTGGCGCAGGCTGCGGAGGCATTGGGCAGCCTGGTAGTGCAGATCGGCATATTCAGGATCGATTTGCAGTGCCCGCTCGAAGCAGGACAGCGCAGCCTGATAATTGGTGGCCTGCGCCAGCTTCGCCCCTTCCTGGACCTGCTGTTCCCAAGCGGACAGTTGCGTGGCGGTGAGATCCGGGCTGTGCAGGGAACTGAACGGCGCGCAGTCTTTCAAATTGGCCGCCATGCTGCTCACCAGCACTTGCGCGCCGGAGGCCACTCCCAGGCGGATGATATCCCGCAAGTTCCGCTCGAAATGCGCGTAAACCCGCTCCATCCGTGTCTCCCGCTGCCGGACTTGCTGGTTCAGGAACATCGTCATGCCGCCCCAGGACTGAGGCTCGGAGGCGGGACGCAACCGGTCAAGGCCGGCCGCCAGCAACTGGCCCAGACGGGTAGTCCGGGTGGCGAGATTAAAACGGATCATCCAGAGCGGCAGGGTTTGCGAGCCAAAAACCGTGCCGGCCCCAAAGGGTCCCACCACCTCGTTGTTCCCCATATACACCACCCAAAAATCACCGTTTTGCCGGGCGCAATCCCGGGCAATCGGCAGGATCACGTTGGAATTGATGGCGGTGATGGCAGTATTTATCACTTCAAAGCGCAAACCGGGAAAACGATCCTCCAATAACTTTTCCAGCACCCGGGCCAGGCCGAACGCCGGGGCAGGATCCCCCATGGCGGCCGATTCACCCAGCAGGAAAATCCGGCAGGTTTCCGGCGATTTCACGGCACTCATCAGCGTCGGCTGCGGATGCCGCACCAGGGCGGGCGGGAAAAACCGGCGGCTGAATTTTTGGTTTTCGATCCAAACCGGCTGCCCGTTGATTTGCGACTTGAGGAAAAAACCGGGGGCGTACCCAAGGCCCGCCAATCTCAACGCGGCTTCCAAAACCACCAGCAAAACCAGGGGCATGCCCACCAACGCCGCCGCCCGAAACCACCACACCCGCCGTCCCCGAAGGGATTTGGCCGGTGGATTAATCAGGCCGACAGCCGGGCCAGGCATGGGAACCGCAGTGGGCGCCTGCCCGGATTTGGACCGCTGTTTCTTCACAAGCTTAACCGTGATTTTTCAAGCGAGAGCAAAGGATGGGCGCGGCTTTCCGCCGGACAAGCCGCCGCCAGCGTAGCCTATCAAATGGGATAGCGATGCCCCAACAGCTTCCGGATCATGGCCGGTTGGTGATATTCTTCCAATCCCGATGCATCGTCTTGGCGTAGGCCATCAAAGGGCGTTCGTTGTGGATGAGCACGGCACGAACCACGCTCGATTCATCGGCAAAGCCGAACTTGGGTATGGTATCGGGGATTATGTCCACACTGCGCTGGGAATAAATCAAGGCGAACATGGCCTCCGACAAAGTCACATAAGGAAGATCCTTGTAGGCGCCCTCCCCCACATCCTCGACCAGGCTGGCCAGGAACATCAGTTGATCCACCAAGTGCGGATAGTTGTCGGCGTGGATTTGGGTGAAGGACGCTTTCCACATGGGAATCTGCTTCATCACCTTTTCCAACGTCACGGGAGTCATCAACGTGGCCCCATGTTTCACAAATGCAGCAATCTCAGGCATGAACCATGAGTTAACTGAAATCCTCCCCGGAGTAAACTGGATAATCCAAAACCTGCCAGCCGGTCAAACCTTCCAGACCACTGTTGAACGGACCCCGCTCCATCACCCCGCCAGGCCCGTGGATTATCGCCGGATCAATCCGGGCACCGGCACGGTGCTCGCGCCAGGGGTTGGCGGACCGGGATCGCTGAGGTCGGTGGGAGGCAGCGGCGGATGATCTCCAGAGATAATCTGCGCTTTATTCACCTCCCGGGTGATTTCGAGGTTAAGCATGGACTGCACCAAGGAAGCCTGATTCTCGGCCGGATTCACCTGGGCGGTGCGCAACGGCCGCTGCGGGATATTCTGCAGTGGGGAGGTTGCATTGCCCCCACCCTGCGGCGATTGGAAGCCAGCTCCTCCCGGCAAATTCATCATGGGCTGTATGGGTGCCCCACCCGGAAAGTTTGGATTTTGCAGCGGCACCACGCGCGGCACTCCTGGGCCGCCTGGCGCACCCGGCATGCCCGGCGCCCCGGGAGGCCCGCCACCGGCTATGGCCACCGGGGCCGACAAGTTTCCGTTGTCCTTGAAATTCAACACCTTGGGCTGGCCCCCAAGCAATATCTTCACCGAATAATCCTGCTCGTTGATTTTCACCAACTCGATCCCGTTCCCGATTTGCCCCTCCTCCAACGCTGGGTAGAGGAAAGAATTGGGAACGGTGGGATTGCTGGTATCGGGGATCATGAAATAGGCCTTTTTGGCCCCTCCGAAGGTGGTTATCCCGGTGAATTTCACATTCACCGGTGGCGCCGAAGTTTGGACTGGTTCCGGGGCGGCCAGAGGAATGGGTTTCAAACGGAACGCGTTCCGCACCACGATGGCCTGGTACGATTGCGGATTATCCGCCAGCAATCCGCTGCCAGCCAGCAGGTTAACTGCCGCCGCCAAACCCGCAAGCACCATCACTTTTTTCGATCGATTCACGCTCATATCCTATCCAATACTCATTCCAACACCAGAAAAACCGTGTAGTTGCACGCGGCCCGGGTCTCCGTTATTTCCCTCCGCCTCCATCCGTGCAACAGCGCCGGCCGTCCCCACCCCGTTGCCCCATTGCCCCGGGGTAACGCCCGCAGAATTAATCCGCCCCTGGCGGCAGCCAGCGGAATCCAGGCCGGCGGCCATTGGAATCTCCCCTGCCCATGGCCGGATTGACCCGCCAAACCATCAAGCCTCCTTTCTGCGCGAGCTTTGGCCCGCTCCTTTCGGGGCAAGCTTTCTGCTTTCTGCATCCGCGCCGGGCTATTTCACCACCCGCACGCGATAGAAACGGTGAGGAGCATTAGTGACGCTGTAATCGACATAGATAGTGGCTCCGGGATGGTTGGTGATGACCTCCAGAACCTGCCATTCCCGCAAATTGCTCGTGAATTCAACCGCCAGGTTTTTGTTTTCCTCGCCCGCGATCAGAAATCGGAACGCCCCCGGGCGCAACATGGCTGGCTCATCGAGCGCCAGCGGTTCCGGTGGCGGCGCATTAGTGACCGTAAGGATGGCGGGCAAGCTGGTTGCCGACCCCATCGGGTTGCTGACCACCACCGTATACGGCCCGGACTGGTTGGTCTGCACATTCGCCAGCACCAGCAGCAGGTTGGTAGCGCCCAGGATATCCTTGCCGTTGAATTGCCATTGGTAACTGATGGGGGGAGTTCCCACCGCCACGACACTAAAGGAAATCACACTTTCCTCCGCCACCGTCTGGCTGGCTGGCTGCCCCACAATGCGCACCTCCTCCGGCAGAAACACGATCATGTTGGCCGTGGTGCTGGACACTTCCTTGACCAGGGGATCGGTGGTCACCGCACTCAGATTATGGAATTGGAGCAACACAAGGTGGCCCAGCTTGGGATTGATATTGGTGACCAGGATGTGGTTTTCACTGGGGGCCAGGCGCAGCTGCGCGGAAAGCACGGTCATATTGGTGAAAGCATCCAAGCCCACAGCCGACGCCGATTGCGCCAAAGTAAGCAGCATATTGGTATCGATGCGCCCCTCCAGCAACACAAACGTGGTGTATCCCGCGCCATCCGCATTGAACACCGGCCAGCGGAATTCCTGGGTGGCCTGCAGAAAAGTCAGCGGCGGAAGGTTCGTGATCACCGGCGGCACAGTAGCGAAATCCACATTCCAGGCCACCGGGTATTTATTGATCCGGTAGGTGACCGTTTTGCTCTCCACGTAGAGGGTATAATTGCCTGGAGGGAAATTGGTGGTGAATATTTCATCGCTGTTCACCAGATTGGTATCCACATAGGAAAAGGCGGAGAGGTTCGTGCCGAAGCTCATCTGGGAAGTGGAACCGGCCAAACCATTGGTTACAGCCGGGCTCCACACCTCCGAATATTGCAGCCCGGACCCAGCGATTAAGGCGCTGAAGCGGTACATCAATGGGATGGGGTTGGTGGAAATCTGGCTCAGCCATTTTTGGCGGTCCAGTTTATAGGATAGCATTTGCGCGTGAATGGCCGCCGTGGAAAACAAGGCCAGCCCAAGGATCAGCCAATACCGGATCGTTTTCATACATTTTCAGGTATACGATTATCCAAAGTTGAACGCCAGGATGACCAAGCCATCCCATTCGTGCTTATCCCTTGATCGGCATAAGGTGGATTAAGTTAAGGGAAAAGACACCGACCTACGGTTGGCCTGGCCGGCGCAGCATTGGGTGAATTAACGGCGGGCATAATGGTTGCCTTTCTTGGAGTGGTTCTCCAGGAGTATCTCGATTATGCAGGATGCTTCTAATTTATTAAGGGCTTTGACACCTTTGCTGAAGCGATCCTGAGCCAAGTCTTCGATTTCCTTTTTATCCAAACGGTTGTCCTGGATAATCTTGAGGATCAGCGATTTCTGTTTTTCGCTGCAATTCCATGTCTCCGAATGATTTCCATTAGCGCCGTTGCCGTTGCCGTTGCTGCCCTGGCTGTGGCCATTGCCGTTATTTCCATTGTAGTTGCGGTTACTGATCGGAATGCTTTCAGATTGGGGCAAATACCCTGTTTCCTGAATATCTCGATCCACGCAGGACTGAAGCAGCGCATATAGACGCGCACTTTCCAATTCAACCTGCTTGATATCAGTGAGTTCCGTCGTAAACGTTACGGAATATTGGTGACTGCTGTATCCAGGCAGTCCGAGTTTTTTGCTGTAATTGGCTTCGAAGGTGATAGCCATTTTTTAGTCCTTTCGTTTTTGGTTTTGGTGATTGTTTTCCGGCCAAGTGAAATACCTGGCTGAGCTGTTGGTGATCCACCATGGGCTTATTGCTTGGGCGGATTAGTTGTCTGCGGGTTCATTTCCTGCGCTTTGGTCCAGCCGTCACCGTGGCGAAGCGCATGTTCCAACAGGCGGTTGGTTAGCACAGTCATGGCAACTTTTTCGGCCTTGGCTTGGAAATAAAGGCAGGTAATGAGGAATCGTTTTATCTGCGGGGAATAATATAGTTGGCGGGGCATAATGTTGTTCTCTGGTTTTTTGAGCCTTCGATTAAAGGCCCTACCAATGATTATCCCACATTTAGCCGGATTTATTGAAGGGGGGTATGGCTAGAAAACCTTGGCACTCGGAAGTTCAAAGGTGAGCGCTGCTGCCTATGGGGAATGCCTTTCCTTTGCGCTAGGATGGCCCTAGAACGCATCGGGATATTTTATCACTGAAAACCTACTGGCGTGCCCCTGTTGGTTTTTAAAAATAGACTGGCGAGGCAGGGTCCAACCCGATCGCTTGGCTTCGCAAAACGGAAAAAGCCTCGCCAGTTTTAGCCGACGAGGCTCCGTAACCAAATCAATAAGCCAACCAGCCGGGGCAATGGCTTTATTGACCGTGAAAACTACACCGAGGACAAAGCTTCGACCGATTGCGCGGCCAGCACGCGGTCAATGTCGAGCAACGCTTTGACCACACCTTTGATTTTGGCCATGCCCAGAATATAGGCGGTTTCGATTTTCCAACCCCTTTTACCTGCTGCAAGTCGTCAAATGAGGCCTAGGCGAGCTTTGTAAGCCCACCGAATTTATTGAGGAATTGCTCGGTAACAAACTTCCCGGCCACGGTCGTTTCGTTACCGTTGGGCTACCCATGCAACTATTCGGCCATGGATTAGCGGGTCCCAGAAATGGTTTTTGTTCCGTCAGCAGCCTCTACTACAAACTGGAAAATTCCGGCGCGATGGATGTGCTGATTTTTTAACTATGCAACCTGCTTAACAGCAATGAGTTGGAGTACAAATATTCCTTTATGCTCATTTTTTATTTGACAATAATTGCGAATGAAATGAAATTATTGCAAAACCAAAATCACAATTAAAAAAAGGGAATCAAACGTGAGAAAACTTTTTATTCCACGTGGGGGATGGGCCTTATTGCGTGGCCTATTACTGGCCAGTTGGCTGGGGTGCGTGATCGCGCAAGCCCAAGTGTCCCGGCCATATTGGTTCGAGCAGCCGATCTTGCCGGTG
>CAYPCQ010000139.1:0-22739 GCA_964409245.1 uncultured Verrucomicrobiota bacterium | reverse complement strand
AGTTGGACCTGGTGCTTGCCTAATGTGTATACATTTTAATGAAACGATGTACTAGTAAAAGTACTGGAGCTTTTACTGGAGGTCAGCCGATATCGCTTACATAAACCATTGCCGCATAGTCGGTTAGGTTTGGAGGCGAGGGTCGGAATCGAACCGACGCATAAGGCTTTTGCAGAGCCCTGCCTTACCACTTGGCTACCCCGCCCAGGGTGTCGGAAAGAATAATGAAATTCAGCTGCGGAGCAAGTGCTTTTTGTTTTATTGCGGACCGCCGAGTTTTTTGCGGTTGGCCCACAGGGAACGGGGCTTGAATATCCCTGCGGGGGTGATGATCCCGGTGATCAATTCGGGCGGGGTGACATCGAATCCCGGGTTGCGGGCGGTGCTGGAGGGATTGGCCACTCGCACGTAATGGCGTTTGCCTTGGGAGTTGGTTCCCCAAGCCCCCAGAACTTCGTCGCCGGAGCGTTCCTCAATGGGAATTTCCTGGCCGGAGTTTAAATTCCAATCCAAAGTGGAGTAAGGGATGGCCACGTAGAAGGGGATTTTGTGCCGGGCAGCCAGAACGGCTTTGGTATAGGTGCCGATTTTGTTGGCGACTTCACCGGTGCGTCCCAAGGTGCGATCGCTGCCCACGATCACCAAATCAATTTCGCCGCGCTGCATCAGGTGGCCCGCGGCGTTGTCCGCGATTATCTGATGGGGTATTTTTTGCTGGGCGAGTTCCCAGGCCGTCAGGGTTGCGCCTTGAGACCGGGGCCTGGTTTCGTCGCAAAAGACTTTGAATTCCAAGCCCTCCCTTTGGGCAGCATAAATGGGCGCGGTGGCGGATCCGTAATCCACAAAAGCCAGCCAGCCGGCGTTGCAGTGCGTGAGGATGGTCATGCCGCTGCGGATCAGCGACACCCCGTGACAGCCGATAGACTGGCATTCGTCCGCGTTTTCATCAGCAAACCGGCGAGCTTCGGCGCGGGCCAGTTTTTTTTGCTCCTCCACGGTGTGCCCCTGGCGCATGCCGGCCAGGACACGGTTCATGGCGTTGACCGGATCCACCGCGGTGGGCCGGGCATTTTTCAAGGTTTCGTAAACTTGCTGGACGTGGCGGGCGAAACGAACCGGCTGGGAATCCACGCAGGCACACACGCCTTGGGCCAGGCCATAGGCGGCGGTGGCGCCGATGGCACCGGCGCCACGCACAATCATATCTTTGATAGCCATGGCGGTCTCCTGGTAATCCCGGGTGGAGATAATCTTGAATTGGTGCGGAAGCAACCTCTGTTCAATCAGGCGAACCTGGTTCTTTTTTTCATCGAATTCCACGGTCCTGAAAGGACGGGATTCGCCATGGATGATCACGTTCATAAAAGCTTGAAGGAGGAACCATGGCCCGGGAAACAGGCTTGGGCCGACACAAGGAAAGGGGCTTCCACCATGCGCCAGGATGATTACCGCTCGTCCTTGCGCAGGAAATTGAGCTTCTCGCGAACCTGGTGGAAAAGCGGGTGTTTGCGCAAGGCCTTCAGGTCTGGATCACGTTCCAGCCAATCGAAATCGCGATAGCCGTGCACAAAGGCTTGCTCCAAGGCACTGATGGCCATGTCGAATTGCTCCGTCAAAGAATAGCTGCAGGCCAGGTTATAATGGGCCAGGGGATCATTGGGGCGCAGAACCACCAATTGTTCGTCCACTTTCAAGCCGTCCTGGAAACGTCCACGGCGGGTGTAATCGTCCCCCAGAATGGTAAGGGCATCCACATAGCTCGGATCCCGCCGGATCAATCCCTCAATGAAGCCGATCTCCACATCAAGATCCCGTTTTTCGCGCGGACTCAGTCGTTTAGTTGAACCACTTTTCTTTGGCATACCTTCCGACCTAAATCATTGCAAAGATGCCCGGAAAGTCAAGGGAAGCGCGCGGAATTGCCAGCCAATGCTTTTCGGCATGGATTTGCACCAGGTTGGCGGGAGGCAATCCGCTGGAATCCGCGAGCCGTTAGGAGTGCCAAATCAGGGTTGCTTTTCGCTTGCCTGCCAGAATCCGGCTCACGATGATCAGCTTATGGACGGCGTTCCTGGATTATGGAGACCATTTTTAGTATCGTGGCCGGGGCATTGCGGTTCACATCCGGCCTCACCGGCCTTACCTACAACGAAATCAATATCATCGCCTATTATGTGCTAATCCCCATGACTTGGGCGGCACTATTGGACAAGACGTTCCATTTCCACTGGGTGAAGATAGGTTTTTTATGTTTTGCCGCAGGGGCTTTTCTGGCGGCCGTATTCCTGGTTGGATTTTCGCGATCCTGCGATTACCTTTTCGAGGCCTCAGTGGATTTTCTAAACGCGTTCCGAGTCGTGCATTGGAATTACGTGCAAGCCTCGGTGGTGATTTGCGTCGTTTTCCCCATCGCCATTTACACGGTCCTGATCTGGCTGGCATTTTTCAAAACCTGACCAATCCCGGCGCCTTTGATCCAGAGCGCATTTGTTCTTGCCCAGCGGCCCATCGCACGCAAGGATTGCTTCATGAAAGCAATCCATAGAGCAAACTCAGAGGTCAACCGGCGGACATTCATCCGGCAGGGTGTGGCTGGTTTGGGCGCCGCCGCCTCGGTGTTCGGCATGAGTTTGCCTGCCCCCACTGTCAAAGCAGCGATCACCAAGGCGGCCAGGGATTCATACCGTGGCTTGAAGGTCGGTGTGGCCTCCTATTCTTTGCGGAAATTCAAGCTGGATGAGGCGTTGTCCATGACCCGGGAAATGGGGGTGAAAAACATCACGCTTAAGGATTTTCATCTGTCCTTCAAGACCAGCAAGGCAGAACGTGAAGAAGCCCGGCGGAAAGTGGAAGCGGCAGGGATTACCCTGCTGGGCGGGGGCGTCATATACATGAAAAATGACGAGCTGGAGATCCGCAGCATGTTTGAATACGCCAAGGAAGCTGGCATGCCGACCATCGTGGCCGCTCCAGATCCTGCCGGGTTGGACTTGGTGGAAAAGATGGCCAAAGAATTCAACATCCGGGTGGCTATTCACAATCATGGGCCGGGCGACCAGCGCTACCCCTCTCCGCTGGATGTGCTCAAGCTCATCCAAGGCCGGCACGAGCTTTTGGGAATCTGCATCGACGTGGGGCATACGATCCGGTTGGGCCAGGATCCCGTGGAAGTAACCAGACAATGCGCCTCCAGGCTGCATGATTTCCACATCAAGGACGTCACCCGGGCAGACCCATCCGGAAAAGCCATAGAACTGGGCCGGGGAGTGATCGATTTAGCCGGGCTTATGAAAGTCCTGCTCGAATTGAAATTCCCTTGCCACGTGGCCTTGGAGCATGAGTTGAATGCGGATAACCCGATGCCCGGAATGGTGGAATCATTCGCCTATTTGCGCGGCATCCTGGCCGCTCTGTAAAAGCCGATGCGGCCCCGGCGCCCGCCTTGTTGGGCATTCCCATCGCCTCAAATTATTTTTCGGCAGGGGAAGGCGCGGTTTTTTCCGGCGCGATGAAGCCGTGATAAAGGCCAAGGTAATAGGGCAGCAAAAAGACAGTGCCAGCGGCCAGCTCATGCCCGTCGCCACCGTAATCAAGCTGCCAAGGGTCCGTATTCCAATGGTTGAAATGACGGTTCTCCACAGGCAATACCTTGCCATTCACCCGGTAGCCGCGGCCAGGCCGCGGCTCATATAAATCGATGGATTGCTGAAGGGGCAAGCGAATCAAATCCAGGCGATGGCTGTTCCGGTGGCCCCAATCCAGGCGATCCACAGGGAAGCCGTACAAAGTCGCCATGGAATCTTCGAGCCAGCCTTGCCAGGGGGAGAGGTTAAACACACCAAACGGATTGGCGGCTTTCCGGTTGAGGTTATGAGCCGCGCAGACGAAGTTGAAAAAGGGATTCATTTCCGGCTGTTCGATGGCCCAATAACTGTACAAAGAATAGCGGATCAGCTCGCGCAGTCGTTCCTCCGGAGAATAACGCAGCAAATTGTAGTAACACATGAAAGCCATCTCATCATCCGACTGGTTTCCGGAACCGAAGCCCTGCTGGATCTTGGCCACCATGGCATTTTGGCCGAAGGCATGGCGCTCAACCAACTCGCGCAAGGCTTGGGCGTAGCGGCTGTTGCCGGTCACATGATGGGCAGAGGCGAGGTAGCTCAGCATGCTCAAGGATTTCAAGCCGCGTTCATACCACCAATTGGCGTCATGGTTCAAGGCCTCGGGAGCATACACGGCCCAGCGGGTGGGGGTGCCGTCGTGGTCCAGCAGCACATAACCATGATCCAGCATGTGGTCCATTAAATCCCCAACCACCTCGCGGACACGTTGTTTTTCCGCCTCGGAATCCGCGCAAAAATCGTAGTATAAGGGATAAAAGAAAAAGTGGCCGTCCAACTCATCGGAGCTGGTATCGCTTTTCCAATACCACTTGCCATCGGCGCTTTTGGGCCAGCGGGGAGCGTAAACTTTCCACAACTTGTCCCCCGAATCGCGCTGGCGTTGATCATCCTCCAAGCGGCCCTGATTGGGATCGGGCAGCTGGCTGGAACGGATCGTGCGGGCCACGTATCCTTTGGGCGGGGAAGGGGATCCACCTTGGGTGACTTTTTGCAGGAAGCGGAGGGCTTCAAAAGCCTGTTTGGCACGCTGCCTGGCTGCGGGATCACCCGTGGCGGCATAGCCCAAAGCCTGGGCCGCGCCGTACATGCCGGTCCACAAGCCGTCATTATCGCTATCCTGGGGATTGGCGCTGGCTTTTTCTGCACGCTGCCGCAGTTGGGCTTCAGCCACGTAACCGAACTCGGTGCGGCGTACATAGCGGTCGATTTCCGAGTTATAGAAATTGGCCTTGGCAGCCAGGCTCATGGATTTATGTTCAATCAGGCCCACACCACCCGCAGTGGCAAACCAGGCACGGTCTTGGGTGTCCACAAAGATTTGCCGAACTTCATCGGCGGGCAGCCAGCGCAAGCCCTGGCGGTAATGCCAGGAGCCGTCATCAAACAGTATTGCCCCCAAACGGGTGCCAAACCAAATCTTGCCCCCCGGCCCGGGAGTGATCCCGGTGAAGTCGTTGTAGGGCAAGCCTTCAGCCCCAGTAAAGAAACGCCAGGCCGTGCCCGACCGCCGAGCCACTCCGGCGCGGGTGGCAATCCACAGTTGATCTTGCACATCAAAAGCCACGCCTCGTATGGCGCCCGCGGCCCAATCCCGGTCAAATTCGTCCATGATCTCGAGGCGCTGCCATGAGGCGCCAGACGGGCGGCTCCAGAGGCCATTTCCCGTTGCGGCCCAAAGGTCGCCAGACTTCGATCGGGCCAGTTGAAAAACTTCCTGGAACGGGGTTTCCAGGCGCCTGGCCGGTTGATCGGCCGCTTCCCAAATCCCTTTGGCAGAGGCAATCCAAACGCAGGTTCCGGTGCGCAAAAAATGCCGGACAGCCGGCCACGGAAGGTCGCATTGGAGAGCTCCGCCGCGGGCATCAGGCAATACGAACTCATTGGTTGCGGAGGCACGGATTCCGGGAATGGGCAGCCAGCGGTTTCCGTCCCACGCCTGCCAGCGCCCACCGGAAAAAGCGCGTGGCCAGCCATGATCCCCAGCTTCAATCAGCAGCACCGATTTGTCATTCAGTCCATGGAGGGAGCCGTAGTTGGTGGCTGTTTCTTGTTGGAACAGTTGCGGGGCGGGCGTGAAGGCTGATAGTTGGCTGTCTTTGAACACAACCAGGCAAAGCAGCACACAGAAGGTCAATGGTAATCTCATATCTGGTTTTTCGTCACGATTATGAACTTCATGAAGGCGCAGGTTCGGTAATTCCCGGGGAAGCACCTGCCAGGTTGGGCGTGTTTTTCAAAAATTCGTTGATTCGGAATGAAATGCGCTGCAATTCCGAAATAGAGATGAGGCCGCATTGCACCTTGGAAAGTCCTTGGTGGCGGAGGGGCTTCCATCCGCTTTTTAAGGCGGCATTGCGTAGTATGCTGGTTTTGACACGCGGCCCAAGCAGATCTGCAATCTCGTCATTCATGATGAAAAACTCATACAAGGCAAGACGCCCCCGAAATCCCATATTGCTGCATTCCACACAGCCGGTTCCCTGCCAGCCACGGACGGCGGCGGGCGCCAAATTCAAGGCGGTCACCATTTCTTCGCGGAAGCGGGGTGGTATCCGAAGGTCTGGCTTGCGGCATTTGCGGCAAATGCGCCGCGCCAGCCGCTGGGCGATGCTGCACACGAGCGAGGAACCGATCAGGAACGGCTCGATTTTCATTTCGATGAGCCGGGTGATCGCGCTGACGCTGTCATTGGTGTGCAGGGTGGAAAAGACCAAATGGCCAGTCTGGGCGGCACGGATGGCGATCTCGGCGGTTTCCACGTCACGGATTTCACCAATTAAAATGACGTTGGGATCATGGCGCAGGACGGCTCGCAGGCCGGCGGAAAACGTCAGGCCGATTTCATCATTGGTTTGGATTTGGGAGACGCCCTCCAACTGGTATTCGACCGGGTTTTCGATGGTAACAATCTTGCGCACCGAATCGTTGGCATTGGCCAGGGCGGCATAAAGAGTGGTGGTCTTGCCGCTGCCAGTGGGCCCAGTGATCAATACCAAGCCCTGTGGGAGACGGGTCAAGGCCTCCATGATTTCATTCTGGTCCTGATCCATGCCCAATTGAGGCAGATCCAAAAACAAACTCTGGCGGCCTAAAATGCGCAAACACAGTGCCTCCCCATATTTCGTAGGGATGATTGAGACGCGCAGCGCATATTCCTCTTTGCCGGTTTTCATGGCGATGCGGCCATCATGGGGCGCACGCCGTTCGGCGATATTCAGGCCCGCCATCACTTTGATGCGTGAAATGATGGAATCGTGAAGCGGCCGCAGCCCCGTGGGCACGGGGATATCCTGCAGCAAACCGTCCACCCGATAGCGGAGCCGGATATTGGTGGGATACGGTTCCAGATGGATGTCGGTGGCATCCAGGCGCAGCGCCTCGAGCAATACCTGGTCAACGAAGGCGGAGATGGAGGCCTCGATATTCCGGTTGCCTTCCGGGGTGCCAAGATCAAAGACCACCTCGGCACTCCCAGCCTGGATGGGCGCCCCTTCCCGCAGTTGCTGAATGGTATCAGCACCCAGGCCGAAATGCTTTTTAATCACCGCGTGAATGCTGCTGGGAGTAGCGATTTTTTGCTTCAAGCGTTTCCCAAGCAGCAGTCGCAAATGGCCCTCATCGGTCAAGCTCAAGGGTTCTGCCACCGCCAGGAACAGCCACCCATTCTCAAAACTTATGGGAATCACCCGGTAATGCAAAACGGGCTTGAGCGGGATGCTGTGCAGCAAAGTGGCATCCAATTCCAGGTTTTCCAGATCGATGAAATCAAGGCTTTTCACTTCCGCCAGTGCCCGGTAAGTATCTTCCTCGGAGGCGAAATTCAAATCGACAATGGCCCGATGCTGGGGAATTTCGAGACGGTTTTGGCGCCGCCGCGCCTGCTCCAGCTGCTGTTCCGTCAGCTTGCCCTGAGCCAGCAGCAGATCTCCGGTATCCTTGGGATCTGAATCAGCAGGGGGGGTCATGGCGCAGGCAATTCAAAGCTCTTTTTTACATTAAAATCAAGCATATATTTTTTCCCGGCGGCATCGCGAACCAGCACATTGCGGAGGTTGATTTCGGCCAGGGTGAAGTTTGTGAGCAGACTGGAGCCATTGGTGCCCACGAACAAATTGGTGCCGACCTGGAGATACGCGTACTTTTGCCCCAGGCTGGTTTCATACATTCCTTGATAGAGCAGATCGACCTTTGGGGGAGCCGGAGGAGCGGGGGGCGGAGGCGGAGGCGGCTGGGTGGGATTGGGGAAAAATGGATTGTTCATTTCCAAAGCGGGCGCCAGCTGGGTGAAAGAAGAAAGCGTGAAAGGCTCGCGCAACTGGTTGACCCGGTGCAGGCGGCTGGCCGCCGCGGAGAAGGCGGGCAATTCAGGAGGATTGGGCAACGCCTCCCCCCAATACCGCAGGGCCAAGACTAATTGAACCACCAGCCACAAGATGATCAAAATGGCGATCAAAAGCCTTTTTTCCAGTGCTCCTAACATAGTCATAACAATTGACCGCCGGAGGCTCCCAGCATGAACTGCCGATTAACGAATCCACTGACCACTGCCTCCAGGCGCACTTCATCCGGAACGCGCAGGGTGCTGCGGATAACCAGATCCTGAAAGAAAATCGCCGGTTTGTTGGTGCTGGTCAAAGGCAGTTTCAACGAGGAAAGTTCGGCGGGCAAAAGGGGCAGCCGGATCAAAAAACGCCTCATGGCGTCCAGGGATCCGGTCAATTCCACACGCATTGGGTATTCCTCAAGAGGACCGTGGCCAGACTCGATGGGCGGCCAGCTGCGGACGGGCAGCAAAGTGAGAGTATTAACCGACACGGGCGAGCTGGCGACAGCCGAAGCAAGCACCTGATGGTAAAAAAACAATTGGGCCCAAAAACAAGCTGGCTTATCCCGCTGGGGCAATTGATCAGCCCAGGTGAATTGAAGAGCATTGGTAGCCACCTCCACTTTATTGGAGAGCGACAGCTGCCGGATGTTTTCAGCCAAACGCGCACGGGTTTGGATAAAATCCAGCAACACAAAAGGCTGATTCAGCTTTTCACGCCATTGGGTTTCCAACTCGATCCGCCCACGAATTTTATCCGCAGCCTTTTGCATGGAAACGACGGATTTGGAGGCTAAAGCGTGGCTGTTGGTGACAGTTGCCAGATCGATTCCAAGCTGGGTGCGGTATTTGAGGTTCAGATTGACCACCCGGTCCCAGATGGCCGCCATTTCGGAATCCATGGAAGTCAGCCGCTTGGTTAATCTGCGGTAGCCAAGAAAATGATAGAATCCAAGCACAATGCTGGCGATGAGGATCACCATTTGCAATTGAAAAACTAATCGGGGACGTATCATAGCTTTCAGGGGCCGGAAGTTCAGGGGGATGGGGCCTCCACATGGTTCGATTTGACGGTGGAATGATGGGGGAAATCGGGCGGGCTGAGTTCCAGGTGAAGTGAATGATAGCGGTCCAAGGGCAGTTGCTTCGGGTCAAAAAAATTGGTGCTGCGCTTGTTTTCAGGTACGGTGTCCACGTTTTGAAACAGCGGTTCTTTTTCTAGCAGGGCCCGCAGGTCGTGAAGCACCTGAAGTTTATCCCCGCGTTTGTCGGCAATCATCATTTCGGCCACAAAACCGGCTTGGCCAAGGGCGTTGGAAGATCCGCTTGAATCGGGGCCAAAAGTGCCGGGAGCGGCGGGGATGGCAGTTGGATTATTGGTCGCGAAATAGCGCTCCTGATCAGCCAGCAAAACCAGCCAAACATCATTGCTGCGGCGAAGGCTTTGCATGATTTGAATTGCTTTTAAGGAATCAGCCACCTCCTTTTGGCGTTGGAGCAGGGGGACGACTTTTTGGTATTCATGCTCGCGGCGCTTATATAACTCCTCAATTTCCAAGGTTTGTGCCAGCACCAGCCGGGCTTCTTTGACGAGGTTTTTCTTGGAGCGGGACACCGTGAATTTATACATGGAACTGACCAGCGTGACCAAAAAAATGAGGCTAAGCAATCCCAAGGCGACCCAATTGGCCAGCATCAACTGTTGCTGCTGTTTTTTGGCTGCAGCCAGGGATTTGGGAAGCAAGGAAGGAACTTGGGCCTTGGGGGCGAAGATGCGCCGCACGATCCCATGGCAAGCAGCGAAACGCTCAATGGGTATCCGGGAATCGTCAAGTCCGGATTTAGGCCACTGCTCAAATCCGAAACGTGAAGACTGCTTTAAAAAACTAAGCAAGCCGGGTTGTTCAGATCCACCACCGCACATGACAAAGCGAAAGGTCTGGCCCCGGCTTTTCAACTCCGGATTTTCATCGGCCCAATCTTGCACGGTTTTTTCCAGATCCTTCCTCCAGATTTCCACAACCGAGGCGAGAGCGGGCAGGAATCCAGGCCCCCAGAAAAGGTTTTGGGACCGTTTTATGGCCTCGGCATCCTCGAAAGGAATGTGCTTTAACGTGGCGATCGTGTTGGTGAATGACTCGCTGCCAATAGGCAGCGTGGTGGCGAAGGCGCATTGCCCATCGATCAGAATCACCACCACGGTAGTGGTTGCCCCAAAATCAACCAACACCACCCGGCCTGGGTCGGATGATACCAAGGCCATGTAGGACGAGATGAGTGCGCTGGCGGCGTTGGACACCTCGCAAATGAACCCTTCCTGTTCCTCAGGATTAAAACGTTCGATTTGCCGCAATATTTCCTGCTCCCTGGAAATGGTGATCCAAAAAGGATTGGCATATTTGCCAAAAGGCCGCAAGCGAACATAATCATAAACCACCGAACCGCCCCCCAAGCCCACCAGGTTCACAGTTTGGTTTTCCACCACGGTCTGGATTTCCCCTTCCTTCACCCATGGGAGATCGATCACCTGGGATAGCGTTACCAACTGAGGAAGCACCAATGCGAGGGGCGGATCGCCCCATTGCGCAACCAATTCGCGCAAGTGCCGGTTTACTTCATCGGCCGAAAGCAATCCCTCCGCCTGCAGATCAATAATCTTTTGCTGGACCACATTGGTGCGGCCCAGGAATTTTTCCGCAAAAAACAACTTTATGTGGCTGCTGCCCAGATCCACCGCCAGGATTTGGCGGGTGAGGTGCGACCGAATAAATGGAATGAACGGCATGCGCACGGAAGCACTATTCAGTATCGGGCACAACGAATTCCCCTTTGTTATTCACGATGTTCGCCGTCACAAAAATGAGCAGGTAACGCGGTTGATCCAGTTCCATGCGGCGGCGGAAAGCGGCGCCGATGATGGGGATGCGCCCCAAAACCGGGACCGCCTCCACGTAGGTTTTTTGCTCCCGCTGAACGACTCCGCCCATGATGACTGTCTGGCCGGAGCGAACAATGGAGCGAGTCGATATTTCCTGGGTGCGCAGTTCCGGGAGTTTGATGTCGAAGCTGCTGGCCAGCCGGCCTTGATCATCACGATCGGTAATGGTGGCAAAAGTCTTAAGGACAACGTCCTGGTTTACGCGGGGATGCAAAGCCAGCATTATGCTTTTACCATCGCCCCCAATACTGGCCAGCACATCCAATTCCACCCCCGCATTGATCTTGGTGGGCTTGCCATCCGGAACGAGGCTGGACGTGGACCGCCGTTCCAGGATGGTCTGGGTGACGGTGTATTGTTGATAGTAATATTGGATTTTGCCATCGTTTATGGTCGCCGGCAGGTTATTCATCAAGGTGACGCGCGGGGCGCTCAAGGTTTCACTTTCCCCGGATTGATCAATGGCGGTCAACGTGGCGCTCAGGTCATCCCGCCCCAGAACCCCAGTCCAAGTTTCCTGCAAGCCCAACCCAACCCCTCCCTGGCTCAGCCCGGTGTAGTCCGTGGGTGAACGTGTGGTCACCGTGCCGCGGCCGGTCTCCCAAGCCACCCCCAGGTTCAGAAAGGTGGACTCCGTGACCGTGATAAACCGGGCTTCGATGAGCACTTGCTGGATGGGGCGATCCATGTTCTCCACAATTTGCTCAAGTTCGTCCAACTGCTCCGGGGTTCCTTGCGCCACGATCAGATTTTGGCCGAAGTCCAAAACATACTTTGAGCCGCGGAAGAAAGTCCTGATGGCGGTCAGGATGCCGGGTTCCTTGGGTGCGCCATCGGCCACGAAAGTGGAGAATCCAATGGTCTCCACCTTGTTAGTGACATTGTTGACAATGGTCAGAACGTTGGTGCGGCCTTCCGCGCTGAACTGGGCCGGCAGGATCAGGCCCTTTCGAAGCCTTAAAAAGCGGGTCTCCTGCATCATCTTGTTGGTGGCTTTGGCATCGACTATCCAGATGAGATCGTCGCCGACCTGAAATTGCAGGTTCATATTGCGGGCAACATAGGCGAGGAATTCCCGTAATTTTACCTGCTCCAAATTGGCGGTGAGCTTTTGCTGAAAAGCGGCAATGCCTTTATCCGCGATGAAATTGATTCCTTCGGCATCGCCTATCTTGAAAATCAAATCCTGCAAGGTCACGTTGTTAAGGTGGATGCCCACTTCCTTGTCCAGCAGCGCCGCCATGTGCCCTTGAACCGTTTTGAAATCTTCCAGGCTGCCTTTGGCCTGGATGGTCTTGCCGAAGGTGTCCGGAACGTAGGGCATGGCTTTCAGCTGGTCCACTGCATCCCGCAAATCGCTGCGCGGCAGCAGCCCCGGGAACTTCTGATCGGATAACGTACTGGCGATGGTGGGGTTGAAGCGGCGGTCTCGCGACATCACCTCCCGGATTTGATTGTCGAGTTCCAATTCGCGGCGTTTGGGGCCTTCGGTGGCGACCCATTTCTGAATGCGCTCTACCGCAGGATCCGCAGGGTCAGCCGCATACAAGGCTGCCGCGCGGGTTTCCGCTTCCTGCCACTGGTTGCGCCGGGCCAGTTCCAGAATCTGGTTGATTTCCTCGTCATGGGCTTTGGACATGCGGGCACGCGGTTTTGCGGGAGGAGGAGGTTTGGCTGCTTTGGGTTTCCTGGTTTTCTTGGCTTTTCCAGATTCCCAGACCGAAGTGTCTTTGCGGCTGACCGCCGGTTTCTTGGCCTGGTCTGTTTTAACCACTTCCGTGCGTTCGCAGGCGGCCAGGCTTAACAGCAGCGCCACACCCACCAAGAATTGCAGCCAGATCGGGACTTTAATCATGGGCCAGGCTTGTGATTTACCGCCGAATTTGGAGTCATAAATCGATTATTTCGCTTCGGAACTGACAATAAATTCGCCGTTTTCGGAGAGCAAGGTGGCGGTGACAAACACCAATAAATAGCGTGGGCGGTCACTTTCGGTCCGCCTGCGAAACGCGGCGCCCAACAGCGGGATTTTGCCAAGGATGGGGACTGACTCCATAAAGGTTTTTTGTTCCCTCTGCAACACGCCTCCCATAACTACGGTCTGGCCGGATTTGATGGTGACCCGGGTGCTTAACGACTGTTCCCTTAATTCCGGCAATTTGATGTCGAATGAACTGGAAAGACGGCCCAAGTCATCCCGATCGCTCACGGTGGCGAAGGTGACTAATCTGACATCGGAGGAAACGGTGGGATTCAGGGCCAGGGTGATGCTGTCGCCGTCCCCGCCTATGCTAGCCAGAACATTGAGTTTGATGCCGGCGATGACGGAGGAGGGAGATCCTGAAGGCACCAATTTGGAACTGGTGCGAGTTTCCAGCACGGTTTGACTTATTTTATATTCGTCATAATAAAATTGGACTTTGCCATCGCTGATCGTAGCCGGCAGGTTGTTGACCACCGAGATGCGGGGTGAGCTGAGGGTTTCGCTCTCGGCATTTTGGTCGATGGCGGAGAGGGTGGCGGTCAAGTTTTTCCGGCCCAGCACATTGGTGAAGGACATCTCCAAGCCCGAGCCGACATTGTCGCCCAACCCTGTGTAATCAGTAGGAGTTCCGCCCGTTGAAAGAATATCGCGGTCGGTTTCCCAAGCCACGCCAAGTTTTAAGAAAGTGGCCTCGGTCACAGTAATGAATCTGGCCTCGATCAAGACCTGCTGCATGGGGCGGTCAAAGGCATCAATGATCTGCTCCAATAATTTTAATTGCTCGGGGGTGCCGCGGGCGACAACCAGGTTTTGGGTGTAGTCGACCACATACTTGCCAAGGAAGAATTGTTTGATCGCGGTTTCAATAAAGGGTTCGGATGGGGCCCCATCGCGAACGAAATTTTCGACTTTTTGAACTTCGGTGACGGTCGTAGTGACGGTGGCGCCCACGGGGGTTGTGGCAATTGTTTGGGTGGGTTCCGGATCGCCGAACTTGGCCGGGAGCACGAAGCCTTTGCGCAAATGGTAAAACCGGGTCTCCTGCATGACCTTGTTGGTGTCATTGGCATCGATGATCCAGATCAGGTTTTCCCCCACCTGGAACTGAACGTTCATGTTGCGCGCGACGAAATCCAATAATTCCCTCAACCGGCCCTGCTTCATGTTCACGGTGAGCTTTTGTTGAAAGGCTGGGATGCCGCGATCGGCAACAAAATTGATCCCCTCCGACTGGCCGACTTTGAAAATGACATCCTCCAGCGGGACATTGTCCAGATGGACGCTGACTTTCTTTTCCAAGAGGCTGGCGAGGCGATTGGTCTTATTTCGATAATCCTCCAGCGTGCCGGTGGATTTTATGGTTTTCCCATAATTATCCGGAATGTAAGGGGCATTTTTCAATAGCTCGATGGCCTCGCGCAAGTCGCTGCGCGGGGGAAGGCCGCGCGATTTCTTATCCTGCAAAATACTGGAGATGGTGGGATTAAACCGGGTGTTATCCTCGCTCATGACTCTGCGAATGCGATCTTCCAGAACCCGTTCCCGGTGCTTCGGCGCCTCCGTTTGCACCCACTTGTAAACGCGTTGCACTGAGGAATCCTTGGGGTCCAAGGCATACAGGGCGGAGGCTCTTAACTCAGCCTCTTCCCATTCATTGCGCTTCGTGAGCTCAAAAATTTGCCTCAATTCAGCATCGTAATTGGGGCTGATCAATATCTGGCCCTTTTTCCGGTCATCGTCTGGAATGGTTGGAGCATTGGTGGCAGTGGAAGCAGGCGATTCAACCGTCGCAGACGGAGGCGCAGGAGGTGTTTTGTTAACCTCCGTTCGTTGACATGCAACCAGACCCAAGAGGACGAGGATCCAGCCATATCGAAACACTCCGGACGCTGTTACAGCCATTGCTTGATTATTAGAAAAGAACCACTTGCAGATCAAGCTCAACCGCATGCCCACTTGCACCCACTTTTATGCAGGTGGATTAGCAAGGCCATGATTGTGCACAATTGGTTCCAGCCATTGTTTTTAGACGGATCGCCAAAGCAGTAATTCAAACCGCCCGCTTGGCATTACCATTAATAATCGATCCGCAGCGGATATAACTGGGCGCCAATTGCACGGCTGGCTTGAATAGTTTCTGGATAAGGATTATCGCAAATATCCAGGAAACCGATTTGGTAGTTCTCCCCGTCGCCGCGCCCAGTCAGTGCCTGGTCCTGGTATTGAAACCAATGCGTGCCTACGATCCGGGGATTCTTGAGAGCGCCCTGCACATAACTGGTATATTTGCTGGCGCGGTCTTCCTGGCTGGCGGTGGCTCGTAAGCCGGTGTGGAACAGGCCGCGGTCCAGCGCCCCGAAGTGGAATTCGCCGATGATCACCGGCAAATCGATTCCCGCAGGCAATGAGAGTTTTTCCACGCTGAATTCGTAACGGTTGAAGGAGATCACGTCGCAGGATTTGGCCGCCGCACACACCGCCAAGTCATTTACCCAGGCAAATCGGCACCCCAGATAAAGCTGATTAGGAGCAACCGCCTTGAGTTCCTCCCGGATCACCTGGAAATAATGCTCCGCCGTCCGGGTATAGAAAGCCTTCAGATCCGGTCCCGCTTTGGTGCGGTCCGGTTTTATGTGGGCAGCGAGGAAAGCCGGCCAGGAGGCGTAGCTCGTGGCCCATTGAGCATTCAATTTCTCGATGGATTGGTATTTGGTTTTCAAATCGGCGCAAAAAGCCTGCTTGGCCATTTGTTCGGCTGGGGAAGCCAGCGTGGCTTCCGCCAGGGAATATTCATCGCCCCACGCCAGTTCATTATCTACGAAATACCCCAGGCACCAAGGGTCCCCCGCCGATTCATTCTTTTCCGCTGCCATGCGGCGTTGAATCCCGCTCCGGAAGCTGGGATCAAAGACATCATAAAACTTGCCCCAATAACCTTCGGAGCCTTCCAAGAGTTTGCCGCTGGCTCCCAGGCAGACAGTGTAGGGAGTTTTTCGCTGACGATAGACTTGCTGGGAGGACCAATTAGCGATGGTATTCATGCCCCAACTGCGCAAGCGTTCATGGGTGATTTGCGCGTTTATCCGGCTCCATTCAGGGCCGTATTTCAGCAGCAGATTGGCCTGGCTGAAATCGTACGTGCGGTATGGCAGATGGTCCCGATAGTATCCATGAGGAGCCCAATTGCCGGTGCCAAAAAACCGGCTGAAAGGATCTCCGGCGTCAGGAAGCCGTTTAAAATAGTGTTCACGGCTGGTAATGGGAGTAGCATCGGGTGATCCAACGCAGTCTATGCCATGCGACCAAAAGAGGTTGCCCTCCGGATCCACCAGCCACCACTTGTTTTCATGCCTGGCTACCCGAAAAAATCCTGAAGCGCCCAGGCGAGGCCCCCGATCCCATCCGCCAAAGCGGTTCCATCCGGCAGGCGCCGGGTGATTTTGAAGGTCGTTTTTTTCCTCGGCAATCCGCCTTGGGAAATCATTGGTGCCATGGATTTTCCCTGGCCATTCCGCGTGGATAAACTGCCCGAATTCGTCCACGAAAGGGAAAAATGTTTGGACGTCGAGCACGGTCACGCTTCCGCTGGCTGTGATGGGTCCAATTTCAAATTCAGCGTTCTGAGCCGGCTGGTTGAGGAAAATGACCAGTTGGCTTACCTTGGCGGCATCCAACTCCAGTGGTTGCCCCGGCCAGCCGCGCATGCCAATCAGCTCCCGTTTTTCCGATAACCGCCAAGGAGTGGCATTCAAAGGCACTTCCAACCGGCCATTACTTTGCGCGGGGATTGTGGCCTGGCCAGTGACGCAATTTTTTTTGCCATCCGCGCCGGGGTTATCCACGCGGCAATGAACCGTGATGGGGCGCGGCTGCGGATTCCACACGGTAAATTCAAGCTGGCGGCAGGTGGAAAGATCCCAGGATCCTGAAGGCGCTTTCAAGGTTATGCCCGGCCATTGGGCTTGGTGGCCGGTGGCGATCAACAAGCCGCCGTGGGATCCATCTTTAACCTTGGCGCTGGCAAGAACGACGGCCTCCCGGTTGAATTGATTGCCAAATTCAAACAGGAAACGGGGCGTTTGTTCCGCCTGGACCGCCAGGCATAAGGCCAGCACAACGATCCCTGACATACTGGTTGCTTTCATGGCCGGGATGGTAACACCGATTGTTAAACCTGTGCAATCCTTACGCGGCAAATGGAGGATTCTTGCGAATCCCCAAGCGCAAATCCTTGCCGCTCTCAACCGCGGAAAAACGCGGGGAACAATAAAGCCCGTTAAATAACCGTGCCGTGAGGAATCACCCCGTTTTTGGGGATGATGACAATGCCATCGCGGATAAAGTAACGCGGATCAGTCACGTTTTCCGGTTTGCCAGCAGGAGATATGACGCAATTATCACCGATCCGGGCATTCTTATCAATGATGGCGTTTTCGATGCGGGTGTTTTTACCCACACCGATGCGGGGTATGCCGGCAGCTTCCTTGGCCAGGATGGAAGACTCGGATTCGTAATAATCGCAACCCAGCATCACCACCCGGGTGAGGTAGCTGCCGCGATCGACCAGACTGCGCACCCCAATCATGCTGTTGGCGATGTGGGCATAATTCACAATGCAGCCATCCGAAAGCGTGGCATGGTCGATCGTCGCGCCATTGATCTTGGATGCGGGCAGAAACCGGGGCCGGGTAAAAATCGGCGCGACCATGTCGAAGAAATTGAAGCGCGGGAGTTCGGCTGCGAGATCGAGGTTGGCCTCAAAAAAGGCGCGGATGGTTCCAATATCTTCCCAATATCCTTGAAATACATAGGAAAATACCCGGTGGGTCTGGATGGAATTAGGTATGATATGTTTGCCGAAATCGGTGAAATTATTTTCGAGCAACTGGAACAGGACTTCCCGGTTGAACACATAGATGCCCATGGAGGCCAGGAAAAGATCATTCCCACCGTTTATGCCCAGCCGGCCATACAATTCCTCCGAAAGTTTCAGCGAATCCAGCACGGCAGGATCTTTGGGTTTTTCTACAAAACGTTCGATGCGCCGTTCCGGATTGATTTGCATGATGCCCAAGTCCCGGGCGGTCGCGCGGGGCACAGGAATGGTGGCCACGGTAAGATCCGCATAGGTTTCAATATGCTGGGCGATGACTTTCCGGAAATCCATCCGGTATAGTTGGTCTCCACTTAGAATCAGGGCGTAGTCGAAGTCCTGGTTCATGAAGTGGGTTTTATTCTTGCGGACGGCATCGGCAGTACCTTGATACCAGGAAGTGTCAGAAAAGGTTTGTTCGGCGGCCAGCAGTTCGACAAAGCCGCTGCTGAATTGGTCGAATTTAAAGGATTGGCTGATATGGCGATGCAGCGAAGCGGAATTAAACTGGGTCAGCAGGTAAACCCGCCGGATGCCGGAATTAATGCAATTTGAAATGGGAATATCCACCAGGCGGTATTTGCCTGCCAGTGGCACGGCTGGTTTGGCCCGTTCTTTGGTCAGGGGAAACAAACGGGTGCCCTGGCCGCCCCCAAGGACGATGCCCAGGACGCTGCTGGCATTAAAATTCACAGGTGTCTTCAAAGGTGTCATAAGTCTCTCTCAGCCTGTTTCGACGTCCCAGAATACGCCCAATACAACCGGTTGAGCAAGTTACAAACGACAAGCGGGAAAAAAACGCGCAGAGGCCCCCGGAATGGGGGAACGGAGCCTCTCACCTGGAAGCCCGCGTCTTTCGTGTTTTCAAGCGGCCGGTGTTCTTCTAAAATAGCCGCATGATTCAACGATACTCTCGGAGTGAAATGCGTGAAATCTGGAGCGAGCAGAGAAAATTGGAAATCTGGCTCCAGATTGAATTATTGGCCAGCGAAGCACTTTGCGCCGAAGGCTTGGTGCCCGCCCAAGACTTGGCCCAGATGAAAGCCAAGGCCGCCTTCACCATCGAGCGCTGTAAGGAACTGGAGCGGACTCTGAATCATGACGTCATCGCCTTCACCACCAATGTGGGTGAAAATATCGGTGCGCCGGCCAACCGCTGGCTGCACTTCGGATTGACCAGCAGCGACGTCCTGGACACCGCCTTTGCCGTGCAAATGGTGCAATCGGCCGACATCCTGATCCAGGACACCAAAGCCCTCCGGGAAGTGACCGCCCGGCAGGCGCGCAAATACCAAATGACCCCGGTGATCGGGCGGAGCCACGGAATCCATGCCGAACCCACCACTTTTGGCCTGAAAATGGCGCTCATGTATGATGAATTTGGCCGGGTGCTGGAGCGGTTGGAGGTGGTCCGGCATCGGGTGGCGGTGGGCAAACTTTCCGGCGCGGTGGGGACGGGTGCGCATTTATCACCCAAAATCGAGTCTCACGTCTGTAAAAAGCTCGGTTTGCGCCCCGCCACTGTGGCCACCCAGGTAATCCAGCGGGATATTCATGCCGATTTCATGACTACTTTGGCGCTGGCAGGCGCCAGCATCGAGCGCTGGGCCACCGAGTTCCGCCACTTGCAGCGCACCGAAGTGCTGGAGGTGGAGGAGTTTTTCGCCAAGGGGCAGAAAGGCTCCAGCGCCATGCCGCATAAACGCAATCCAATCACCGGCGAACGCCTGACAGGACTGGCCAGAGTCTTGCGGGGCAACGCCCTGGCTGCCATGGAAAATATCGCCTTGTGGCACGAACGGGATATCAGCCACAGCTCAGTGGAGCGGATTATTTTCCCGGATAGCTGCACGTTGCTGGATTACATGCTCGCCACTCTCACCAAATTGACTGAGGGACTGATTGTCTATCCGGAAAATATGGCGCGCAACCTGGAGGCCTCCCTGGGATTGTGGAATTCCCAGACGGTATTGCTGGCCTTGATCAAGAAAGGACTGACCCGGGAAGCCGCGTATGAGATGGTGCAGCGTTGCGCCATGCAAACCTGGCAGGCGAAACACGCCGGGGATGCCGCCGCCAATTTCAAGGCCCAGCTGCTGAAAGATGCCGAAGTCCAGCAGCATCTGACGGCCAAAGAATTGGACAAGCTGTGCGATGTGGAATTCCATTTCCGCCAAATAAAGGCCAAATTCAAAAAGCTGGGCCTGTAAGCTGCAATTAATAATCCCTATGAAAATAAAAACCGCCATCGCGGGCGCCTCGGGTTATTCCGGCGAGGAATTGGTGAAGCTGCTCCTGCACCATCCCTCGGTGGATTTATGCGCCATCACTTCCAGGCAATATGCCGGCCAGAGCCTGGCCCAAGTCTTCCCCAAATTTGCGCATTTGCCGGGCGCCGGGAAATTGCTGTTTTCCGAACCGAATGCGGCCTCGCTGGCGGAAAAGGCCGAGGTGATTTTCCTGGCCTTGCCGCACGGGGTATCCGCCGAGCTGGCGGTGCCGTTGATCACCGCCGGCCGGCGGGTCATCGATTTAAGCGCGGATTTCCGGCTGAAGAGCGCCCAGGTTTACCACGAATTCTATGGGCACGAGCATCCGGCCCCCCAGCTGCTCGCGGAAAGCGTTTATGGCCTGCCGGAACTCTATCGCTCCCGGCTGCCGCAGGCCAGATTGGTGGCCTCACCGGGCTGTTATCCAACCAGCATTCTCCTGCCGTTGATCCCCCTTTTGCGGGAACAGGTGATCCAGCGCGAAGGCATCGTGGTGAATTCTTTGAGCGGCGTCAGCGGCGCGGGGCGCAAGGCGGAGCTCGATTACTTGTTTGTGGAGTGCAACGAAAGCATGCGGCCCTACGGCGTGCCCAAACATCGGCATCTTTCGGAAATCGAGCAGGAGCTTTCCGCCGCGGCAGGGCAGGGGATGGTCATCCAATTCACGCCCCATTTGATCCCCCTGAACCGGGGGATGATCACCACCATTTGCGTGCGGCCCGGTGAATCCATCAAGGATGCCCCGGGGCTGGACCGGCTAAAAAAGCGTCTGGCCGCCATCTTCCAGGAGGCTTACGGGAATGAACCTTTTATCCGTCTGCTGCCGGACAAAGCCCTGCCGGACAGCAAAAACGTGAGCGGCACAAACGTGGTTGAAATCGCCTGGCGGCTGGATGCCCGCACCGGCAACTTGCTGCTGCTGAGCGCCTTGGACAACCTGGTAAAAGGTGCCAGCGGCCAGGCAGTGCAATGCTTCAACGTCCTATACGGATTGCCGGAGACAGCCGGTTTGCTTTAGCCCGATCTCGCCCAGGCCAGCCATCAATTATTCCCTGAGCCAATCGAGGGGGAACGAGGAGAAAACCAGTGCCTGGTATGGGTTGTTGGGGCCTGATTCGTAGAGGATTCCCAAGGTGCCATCCGGCAGGGCTGCCAGGCAGGAATAGGCGGCTGGCTGCGGGCTGAGCATCCGCGCCACCGGCCAGGTGTGGCCCTCGTCAAAGCTGGCGCGCACGGTCATCCGCTCCCGTTTGCGGCTCGCCGCATTGCTGAACAAGATGACCCCCGGCTTTCCATCGGCCGGCCAGGACAACCGCCGGATGCTCGCCTGGCAGATGGGGTCCGGCAGTTCAGCCAGGATTTTCTGTTCCTGCCAGGTGTCGCCTCCATCGGGGCTGGTGGCGCCCTGCCGGGCCTTTTGGGAAGGATCGTAACTGCGCATATTCAGCAGCAAGCGCCCGTCCGCAAGTTCCACCACCTCACATTCGTTGACTTGGTCACGGGGCGTCGAGCCACCCAATTTCCAGGTGGCGCCATGATCGTCGGAATAGATGACATGGGAATAGTAGCGCTTGGTTCCCGCCTCGATGTGGTCGCAAGGGATCACCAGCCGGCCTGGGTGCGGCCCACCCCGCAATTGGATGCCAGCGCCGGGGCCGGTGGCATACCAAGTCCAGTTGGTGAGCTTGGCACTGGCGGTGATTTCGCGCGGTTTTGCCCAGCTCCGGCCCTCGTCCTTCGAGCAGGTGACAAACACCCGGCGGGTATCTTTGCTCGTTTGGTTGATGATCTGCGATTCATGGTCCCCGCCCAGGTTCCAGGTTTGCAGCAGCCAGATGATGCCGCTCGCTGAATCCCGCACAACACAGGGATTGCCGCAGGTATTTTGGCCGTCATCCCATATGGTGATCAGGCCACCCCAGGTTTTGCCGCCGTCCCGGCTCAGTTTTGCCACGGTGTCGATGTCTCCGGTATCGCCGCTTCCATGCTTCCGGCCTTCGCAAATAGCCAGCAGATGGCCCTCTCCATTCACCACAATGGCGGGGATGCGATACGTATCATACCCCCCGGCGCCGCTCACAAACGGAGTGGATTGCAGCGGCGCACTTGGTGCGGAGGCCGCTTTTTCAGGAGAAGTGGCGGACTGGGTCCAAACCGTGCCTGCCAGGTTTATGAATCCGCAGCCAAGAACCAAAGCCAAAAAACGGATGGCATTGGCGGACCGCTTCAGGTCAAGGCGGCTCTCGCTTGGATTCGGATTACCCCGCTGGGGAAGTCGTTGCGCAATTGGGTGGAGCATGGTAACCATGGGTTCAGAATAACTGAACGAGATTAGGGGATCAAGCCCTCGGATTCCGTCCTGCAATAAATGGACACGCCATGGGACGTAAAAGTGGAGTCAGACGGGTGGAAATATGGTTTAGTGAGGCGTTCAAACTAGCGATCGTGACGGAGGTGGAAGACTGTGACCTGCCCTTTGAAGCAGTGCGGCGCAAGTATGGCATTAAATGGTAAGGACACGGTCCCGAAGTGGGTGCGGAAATATGGCAAGGATGACATCGGAAAGGTAATTCGAGTGGAGAAACCCAAAGAAGTCAACGAGGTCCCGGCCCAATCTCGTCTTATCACTTGAGCAAAAGGCGATTCCCGGTTTTTAAACGCTCGGTCCGGTCCTGGAATAGATTGACACTCCATGAGACGAAAAAGTGGAGTCAGACGGGTGGG
>CAYPCQ010000138.1:0-23132 GCA_964409245.1 uncultured Verrucomicrobiota bacterium | reverse complement strand
GGCAGCAGCATCGATCCCCAATTCGGGCCGGTGCTCCTGTTTGGCTTGGGCGGCCAGCTGGTGGAAGTGTTCAAGGATCGCGCCTTGGGCCTGCCGCCGTTGAATACGACCCTGGCCCGGCGCATGATGGAGAACACCAACATTTACACCGCCCTGAAGGGCGTGCGGGGGCGCAAAGCGGTGGACCTGGCGGCCTTGGAGCAGATCATGGTGCGGTTCAGCCAGTTGGTGGCGGAACAGCCTTGGATCAAGGAAATCGACATCAACCCGATGTTCGCCTCCGCGGATCACTTGGTGGCCCTGGATGCCCGGGTGATCCTCCACGAGGCAGCGCTAGCTGAAGATAAACTGCCCAAGCTGGCCATCCGGCCTTATCCCAGCAATTACGTCTCCTCCTGGACGATGAAGGACGGCGTGCCCGTCACGATCCGCCCGATCCGGCCGGAAGATGAGCCCCTCATGGCTAAATTCCATGAAACCCTCACCGAGCGGAGCGTTTACTTCCGTTATTTCCGCAATTTGAACCTGTCTGATCGCGTGGCTCATGATCGCCTGATCCGCATTTGCTTCAACGATTATGACCGGGAAATTGCCCTGGTGGCTGATCACCGCGATGAGGCGGACAACCATAAAATCATTGGCGTCGGCCGGCTCAGCAAAATTGTCGGCACCAACCAGGCCGAATTGGCCGTGGTGATCAGCGATCAAGCCCACAAGAAGGGCTTGGGGACGGAACTGGTCAAACAAATCATCCAGGTCGCCCGCCGCGAGAAATTGAGCAGTGTGGCAGCGCTGTTCCTGGGGGAAAACGTGGAAATGAAGCGGATCTGTGAAAAATTGGGATTCACCTGCAACCCCGTTCCGGATCAACCGCTGTTGAAGGCGGAGTTGAACCTGTCGTAGTCCGCTAGGGCTGGTCAGGTGCCGCCGCCACGAGCCAAAAACCGTGGCGGCGGGAATCAGTAAGTGAATTGGCGCGACCGCTGACGCCTCCGGACAGGTGGATTGCCGCTGGGTAATAAAGGTGGCACGGCGGTCGAAATTAATAAAATCATGCAATCTGTAATAATCAGGAAAGAGTCTTATGTTTGAGTTGACCCGCACTATCAAATACGAGGCCGACCGGGTAAAAGGCTTCGGCCGCGAAGTCACCAGTGTCCCGGGCTGCGAAAACTTGGAAACCTGCATCCAATGCGGCACCTGTTCGGGCGTTTGTCCATTAAGCATCTATATGGACTACTCGCCCAGGCAGGTCATGGCGCTGGTGCGCTCCGACTTCAAGAACGAAGTCCTGCGCAGCCACACCATCTGGCTCTGCGCTTCCTGTTACGCTTGCACTTCCGAGTGTCCGCGCAAAATCCGCATCACGGACATCATGTATGAATTGAAACAGCGCGCCATGCACGAGGGTATTTATCCCAAGAAATTCCCCATTCCAGTCCTGGCCCAGGAATTCACCAAGATGGCCCACAAACGGGGCCGGGTCACCGAGAATTTTCTGGCTACGATCCTATTCCTGAAAACCAACATCATGGCTGCCCTGGGCATGTGGAAGCTCGGCTTGGGCCTGCTCAAGCGCGGCCGTTTCCCCTTGAAGTGGGAATCCATCAAGCGGCGGTCCGAACTGGATGGCATGATGAAAACCGTGGACAACATCAGCATTGATGCGCTGCCTCAAGCCCAGCATCACGGCCATAAACATAACGGGGGTCATTAATCATGAAATATTCATACTTTCCCGGCTGTTCTTTGAAGGGAACCGGCCGCGCTTACGAAGAATCGCTCATTCCAGTGATGAAGTCATTGGGGGCCGAACTGGAGGAGCTGGACGATTGGAACTGCTGCGGGGCCACCGCTTATATGGCGGTGGATGAGGTGAAGGCCTGCGTGATGGCCTCGCGTAATCTGGCCATCGCGGAAAAGGCGGGCAACCCGGAGGTGCTGGCGCCCTGCAGCGCCTGCTACCTGGTCCTGAACAAGACCAAACACTACCTGCATGATTCGCCGCCGGTGGCCCATGTGGTGAACCAGGCGCTCAAAACCGCGAATTTGACTTACAGCGGCAACACCCCGGTGCGGCACCCGCTGGATATCATTGTGAACGACATCGGCTTGGAGACCATCAAAAAGAAGGTCAAGATCCCGCTCAAAGGGCTGAAAGTGGCACCCTATTACGGCTGCCAGATGGTGCGTCCGTATGCCACCTTCGATGACCAGTACAATCCCACCTCCATGGACCGGTTGTTCCAGGCGCTGGGAGCCGAAGTGGTCCGTTTCCCGCTGAAAACCCGCTGCTGCGGCGGGAGCCTCACCGGGACGCTGCCCGAACCCGGCCTTTTGTGCACCTACATCATCCTGAAGGAAGCCATCAAGCGGGGCGCCGATGTGGTCGCCACCGTCTGCCCGCTTTGCCAGTTCAACCTGGATGCGTATCACGACCAGATCGCCGCCAAGTGGGAGCCGACGCGGATACCGACGGTATATTTCACCCAGTTGATGGGCCTGGCCTTTGGCATGGACCCGGTGCAATTGGGTCTGCAGCGGGGTTTCGTGGCCATGAAACCGGTGGGGCAGGCCGCCGCGTAAGCACCGGCTGCCAGTGATTTATTATTGATCCTTTTCATAATTATTGAACATGCAAATGGACAACCAGAAAGCAGAAGTCCGGATCGGTTTCTATGCCTGCCATTGCGGCAGCAACATAGCCGGCATGGTGGATGTGGTCGAAGTGGCCAAAAAAGCCGGGAAATTGCCGAACGTGGTCCTTTCCCGGGACTATAAATACATGTGCTCGGATCCCGGGCAGGAGTTGATCGCCCAGGATATCAAAGAGCACAAGCTGAACCGGATCGTGGTGGCTTCCTGCTCGCCCCTCCTGCACGAGCACACCTTCCGCACGGCCACGGAAAAGGGCGGCTTGAATCCGTTCTTTTTCCACATGGTCAACATCCGCGAACACAATTCGTGGGTGCATACCGACCGCCAGGAAGCCACGGAAAAAGCCTATGCCTTGACGCAGGCCGCCATCCGCCGGGTGGCTTATCACAAAGCGCTCGAGGTCAAAAAAGTGAAAATTGAACCCTCGGTGCTGATTGTCGGTGGCGGCATTGCCGGCATCCACGCTGCCCTGACCATGGCGGAGGCTGGCAAAAAGGTTTATCTCGTGGAACGTGAGCCCACCATCGGCGGGCACATGGCCAAGTTCGACAAAACCTTCCCCACTTTGGACTGCGCGGCTTGTATTTTGACGCCCAAAATGTCTACCGTGGGCTCGCACCCGAACATCACGCTCTGGACCTATTCGGAGGTGGCCAAGGTGGAGGGCTTTGTGGGCAATTACAAAGTGACCGTCAAGCGCAAGCCCCGCTACATCATCGAAGACGCCTGCGTGGGCTGCATGGAATGCATCAAATCGTGCGTTTACAAGGAACCCAAGTTCCCGGACGAGTTCAATGAGGGCCTGGGCAAGCGCAAGCCGGTCTATATCCCCTTCCCGCAGGCTACCCCCCAGGTGGTCCTCATCGATCCGGAGACCTGCCTGCAGCTGAAAACCGGCAAATGCAAGAAAACCTGCGTGGAAGCCTGCGCCGACCGCCAGGCGATCGACTTCAACCAGAAAGAGGAGTTCATTGACATCCAGGTGGGCACCGTGATCGTGGCCACCGGGTTCAAGACCTTTGACGCCGAGCGCCTGCCCCAATACGGCTATGGTGTGCATAAGAACGTTTACACCGCGCTCGAAGTCGAGCGCCTGGTGAACGCCTCCGGCCCCACCGGCGGGCACGTGGTGATGCGCGACGGCCAGGAGCCCAAGTCGGTGGGCATCATCCATTGCGTGGGATCGCGCGACAAAAAGACCAACCGCTGGTGTTCGCGGGTTTGCTGCATGTATTCCATGAAGCTGGCCCACCTGATCAAGGAGCACACGGGGGCGGAAGTTTACAGCTTCTATATCGACATGCGCACCCCGGGCAAGGGCTACGAGGAGTTCTACGACAAGCTGCTGGAGGAGGGCGTGCAGTTCATCCGCGGGCGCGTGGGCGAAGTCACTGATTGGGCCTTCGCCCCCGGGGAGGATGGCAAATTGGTCATCCGGGTGGAAGACACCCTGGCCGGTTATGTGCGCCGCATTCCGGTGGACATGGTGGTGCTGGCCTCCGGCCTGGAACCCCAAAAGGATTCCCAGGACGTGCGCCGCCTGTTCAACATGAGCTGCAGCACCGAAGGGTTCTTCCTGGAGCGGCATCCCAAGCTGGCGCCGGTCAGCACGTTTACCGAGGGGGTGTTCATCGCCGGCTGCTGCCAGGGGCCGCGCGATATCCCCGACACCGTGGCCCAGGCCGGCGCGGCTGCCGCGGAGGCCCTGGTCCTGATCGACAAGGGATCCGTGGAGCTGGAGCCGAACACGGCCTACATCCTCGAGCAGGAATGCTCCGGCTGCAAGTCCTGCATCCCCCTGTGCCCCTACACCGCCATCGCCTTTGCGGAGGACCGCAACAAGGCCGTCATCAACGAAGCCTTGTGCAAGGGTTGCGGCACCTGTGTGGCTTCCTGCCCGTCCGGATCCATTGTCCAGAACTTGTTTGAAGACGAGGAGATCTTTAAAGAAATTGAAGGAGTATTAGCCTATGAATAATCCCATTTGGCAGCCGCGCATCGTGGCGTTTTTCTGCACCTGGTGCACCTATACCGCGGCCGACCTGGCCGGGGTTTCGCGGATGAAATATGCCGCCAACGTGCGCGTGATCCGGGTGATGTGCTCGGGCCGCGTGGATCCGCAATTCGTCATGGATGCGCTGGCCAAGGGCGCCGATGGCGTCCTGATCGGCGGGTGCCATCCCAACGATTGCCACTACGCCGAGGGCAATTACAAAATGCTGCGCCGCTTCCGCCTGCTCCAGCGCATGCTCACCGACCTGGGCATCGAGACCGAACGGGTCCGGCTGGAGTGGATCTCGGCGGCCGAAGGCGAAAAAGTCAAAACCGTCATCAACGACATGGTGGAGAAAATCAAGGCCATGGGCCCGCTCAACCTGCCTGGACGCTTCCAGGAATGGGACCGGGAAATGGATTCCCTGGAACAGGCCGCAACCCAAACCAAAGAAAGCGAGAAACCTCATGCCCACTAAACCTAAAATAGCTTTTTATTGGTGCGCCTCCTGCGGCGGCTGCGAAGAAGCCGTGGTGGACCTGGCCGAGGACATCCTCGGCGTGATCGAGAAGATCGACATCGTCCTCTGGCCCGTGGCCATGGACTTCAAGAAAAAGGATATCCAGGCCATGCCGGACGGCTCCATCGTGGCGACGCTCTTGAATGGCGCCATCCGGTCCGATGAGCAGGAGGAAATGGCCCACCTGCTGCGGCGGAAGAGCCAATACCTGATCGCCTACGGCGCCTGTGCCCACCTGGGCGGCATCCCCAGCCTGGCGAACCAATATTCCCGCGAGCAGATGCTCAAGTATGTTTACGAGGAAACCCCCACCACCCACAACGAGCAGAAAGTCCGCCCGCAGCTGAAGTGGTCTGAAAACGGCCGGGAAGTGACCCTGCCGGAGCTGCGCCACGTGGTGCGCGCCTTGGACCAGGTGGTGGACGTGGATTATTACATCCCCGGCTGTCCACCTACGCCCAAGATCACCCAGCAGGCGGTGGGCGCCTTGCTGGAAGGCAAGCTGCCGCCCAAGGGAACCACCCTGGCGCCGGATATCGCCCTGTGCGACCAATGCGCCCGCAAGGCCACCAAGCCCACCGATGTGAGCTTCACCGAATTCAAGCGGCCCCACCAAAAGCTCCTGGATCCGGAAAAGTGCTTCCTGTCCCAGGGCGTGGTCTGCATGGGGCCGGCCACCCGCGGCGGTTGCGAGGCGGTTTGCACCGCCGGCAACATGCCCTGCACCGGCTGTTTCGGCCCGACCTCCCGGGTCAAGGATCAGGGCGCCAAGATCCTCTCCTCCCTGTGCGCCAATATCGGGCCCAGGGATGAGGAGGGCATCGATAAAGTTTTGGCCGGCATCCCCGACCCGGTGGGCACCTTCTACCGTTATGGTCTGGCGAAGTGCATGCTCCGCCGCAAAGTGAACCTTCCCCCGCAAGCCCAGGAGGCAAAAGTATGAATCCATCCGCACAAAAAGTCTGGAACGAAGCCAATCAAAAGGCCAATCAAGGCCGGCGTTTCACCATTGATCCCATTACCCGCCTCGAAGGCCACGGGAAAATCGATATTTTCCTGGACGCCAAGGGGGATGTGGAGCGGGCTTACCTGCAGATCCCCGAGCTGCGCGGTTTCGAGGTGTTCAGCCTGGGCCGCCCGGCCGAGGAAATGCCGCAGATCACCAGCCGCATCTGCGGGGTTTGCCCCACCGCCCATCACATGGCCGCCACCAAGGCCCTGGATGACCTCTACAAGGTGGAGCCGACCAGCGCCGCCCGGAAAATCCGGGAATTGGTTTACAACACCTTCGTCATGGAAGACCACGCCCTGCACGTTTACGTCCTCGGCGGGCCGGATTTCATCGTCGGGCCCGAGGCGCCGCCGGAGCTGCGCAACATCGTGGGCGTGATCCAGAAGGTCGGCTTGGAGATGGGCAAAACGGTCATTTCCATGCGCCGCCGCCTGCGGGAGCTGATCGCTTATTTCGGCGGGAAAGTCATCCATCCCGTGCTGGGGTTGCCGGGCGGAGTGTCCAAGGGGCTCAACCCTTCCGATCTGGGCCGCTTCAAGGAACTGGCCAGGGATAACCAAGGCTTCGCTGCCACCACGCTCCAGGTGTTCAAGGACATCGTCCTCAAGAACCCGGAATACGTGAAGATGATCACTTCCGACGGTTACACCCACAAAACTCATTACATGGGGCTGGTGGACAAGAACAACAAGGTGAACTTCTACGATGGCTTGATCCGCGTCGTGGATCCCACCGGCAAGGAGTTCGCCAAGTTTCCCGTGCAGCAATACCGCGATTACGTGGGCGAGCATGTGGAGCCTTGGAGCTACATCAAATTCTGCTATCTCAAGCCGCTGGGTTGGACCGGCTTCGACGAGGGGCCCAAGAGCAGCGTTTACGCCGTGGCGCCGCTGGCGCGGTTGAATGCCGCCGATGGCATGGCCACCCCCAAGGCGCAAAAGGCCTACGAAGAGTTCTACCAGACGCTGGGCGGCAAGCCGGTGCATCACACCCTGGCCAACCATTATGCCCGCGTCGTGGAGATGGTTTACGCCGCCGAGCGCATTGAGGAACTCCTCAACGACCCGGAGATCGTCAGCAAGGATATCCGCACCATCCCCACCCAAAAACCGACGGTGGGCATCGGCGTGGTGGAAGCGCCCCGGGGAACCCTGTTCCACCATTTCGAGACGGACGACAACGGCATCGTCACCAAGGCCAATTTGATCGTGGCCACGCAAAACAACGCCTCCCGCATTGCCATGAGCGTGGATAAGGCGGCGAAAAGCCTGATCCATAACGGAAAGGTCACCGAGGGGCTCTTGAACAAGGTGGAGATGGCTTTCCGGGCCTATGATCCCTGTTTCGGCTGCGCCACGCACACATTGCCGGGGCATACCCCCCTCTGGGTCCGCATCTTTGACACCCAGCGCCAGATGGTTCAGGAGCTGATCCGGGGCTAGGCGGGCACGCTTTGTGCGGCAGTTACCATGTTTCAGCCACGGCCACCTCGCTTGGGGTGGCCGTGGCGATTTTCAGTGAAGTGGCATGCATTATAAAACCTACCGGGCCAGGTTGAGCCTCCCGGATCAACCATGAACCCCTCCTCCCCGGGCAAGCAAGTCCTCCTGCTGGGCTTGGGCAATGATATTTTGGCCGATGACAGCATCGGGCTGAGGGTGGTGCAAACCTTGCGCGAACGCCGCCCGCCGGATCCGCGGCTCGATTTCATCGATACCTGCGAGATGGGCCTTTCCCTCCTGGATTTCATTGAGGGTTACCGCCAGGTCTTGCTGGTCGATGCGGTGCAAACCCGCCAGGTTCCACCCGGATTCATCCACGAGATCAACGTGGCTGACTTGCCGACCCTGCCACAGTATTCCCCCCACTTCCTGGGCGTCGGCGAAGTCATGGCTCTGGGCAAATTGCTCGGCCTGGCCATGCCCGAAAAATTCAGGATTTACGCGGTGGAAGTGGCTGACCCTTTCACCGTTAAAACCGAGCTGACGCCCATCATGGAACAAGCCTTGCCGGGCATCCTGGCGCACCTCGAAAACGCCCTCGCCGAAGCGCTGAAAGACTGATCCACCACCGGCGCGGGCCAGCCGCGGCGGAGCCGTTCGCCCATGCGGGTCACCTTCCTGGCCACTGGCGGCCCTCCCGGTGGCGTTGGGTGATGGCGTTGTGCGCTTGACTTGCCCCACGCATTGTCTTATAGCCCCGGAATCAGGCGGGATCGTGCCTGCCGGATTTGCCTATTCATGAATGCTTTCTTGCGCGCGGATCATACGCATGCCCGCGGGGACTTGTTGGTTCCCCGCCCAGTCTGGGTTGCCCGGTGGTGGTTGCTCCTGCTGCTAAGCCTGTCCGGCTTTCAGCCCGGGGCGGAGGCGGCCCGCCGCCCCCGCCGGCGGCCCGATCCCCCCCCGCCCGATTATACCTTGAGTGCCCTGCACTTCGACCGCACCGGGGATTTGCTGGCGATCGCCAACCGCCAGGGAACCATCCAGGTATGGAATGTCCAGACCAACCGCCTGGCGTTTGGCCCCTTCCAGTGTGAGGAGTCCATCCTCGACGCCCGGTTCACCGCCGATGGCAAAAAATTGACCGTTTTGACCAAAAGCCAGGCCGCCTTGTGGAGCACGTTGAAATGGGCTTCGGTGACCAACACGAAAGTCAACGCCAAGCCCCCCTATGAGCTCATTTTGAATCCGGACGCCGTTCGCTACCTGTCGGTTTCCGAGAATCCTTCCGTCCTCCGCATCTGGGACGCCATCACCGGGCGCTCCATTGCCCAGCCCATCAAGCCGATCATGGAGGGCGCTCCCAAAATCCAATTCAGCGCCGATGGGCGTTTTTTCTCCACCATTTCCTCCTCCAGCCAATCCTTGAACCTGTTCGAAGTTTACCGCGCCTACCGGGGTTTGTTCCAATGGGGGCAGCGGGGGAAAATCCCCGCCCAATCCACCCACTTCAGCCCGGACGGCAACTACCTGGCAGTGATTTCCACCAACCAAACCCTGACGCTTTATGAAATGGCCACCGCCAAGCCGGCCTTTCCCTCCTTTCAGCCGGGGGCCAGCGTGGCCACTTTCCAATTCAGCCCGGATTCCAAACGGTTCCTGATCGCTCTGAAAAATGGGGCGCTCCTCTGCCGGGAAACCGAAACCGGCAAGGCGCTGTGGCAATCCGGGAAGGATCCTTTCATGCGGATCACCAACCGTTATGCGGCCGATTTTTTCCCCAATGGCAAGGCTCTCCTGGTTGGCTCCGAAACCTCCCTGCGCGTTTGGGATGCCGTCCAGGGCAGGCCCCAAGGCCCCCTCATTCAGTGTGGCGGCAAAATGGACCGCCACCTCCTCAGTCCCGATGGGAAGCAGATCGCGATGAACTACCCGGAGCAGCACTTGATCCGCGTATTGGCGGTGGGCACCAACGGCACGGTGTCCCTGAAATGCCAGATCTCCTATGGCCCACCCAACCCTGGGCAACCCTAACCCGTAGTTCATCGCGGAAGCCAAGCGCAAACCTGCCCGCACCGTCATAGTGGCCTGATCCGGCCGATAGGTCCGTCTCGCTACTTCGTCGGCTGCCAGCTTCAGGTATGCCTATGCAACTGAAGTATTGGTTTGCCCAACGCGGGTAGCCGCCGACGTTCGGAGGCGGACCTGGACCATCCACCTATCCACCGCTTCCGTCAAAAATCCTGATTGCGGTTCCCGGGCAAATTGGATCAGGAATGAGATTTGCAAGCGGCAGATCCGCCTCGTTACCTCGGCGGCTACCAGCTTCAGGTTGGCGTATGCAACGGTAATTTCCGCCAGCCCACCGCGGGTAGCCGCCGACTTTCGGAGGCGGACCCGAACCATCCCAATACCCACCGATTCCGTAAAAACCCACGCAGCGGATCCAAAACGGCTTGAAATTCGCCCGCGCCAGATCCGCTTCGTTACCTCAGCGGCTACCCGCCGCAGGTTTGCCCATGCCCGCCCGGCCACCGTGGGATTGCCTGGTGCGGCAACCTCGCTACTGCCCCAGCAATCGCTTCAGCTCGGCCGGGTCGCGCGTGGGGGGGTGGCAGGCCCGGCTGGTGCAGATGTGGGCCACCGGCTCGCCGTTGACCATGCCCATTTTTTTGGCGGACGGCTCCACCGGCCCCTCGGTGCCCAGCACCACTTTGTTCGGCTGGCCAGCGCGGTGGATCTGGTGCAGCAGGAGGCACGTATCCGGGCGGCCGGGCGGGCCCGCGACCACCACTTTGCGGGGGCCGGCCAGCCAGAAATCGACCGCCTCCAGGAGGCAGGGCACAGCCTGCGGCATTTTGTGGATCCGCAGCATGAAGAAGCGCAGCGTCTGGCCGGCCATTTCCCGCAAGTCGTCCCGGCCGGCGATGGCGGCCAGGCGCAGCAGCACCAGGGCGGCCACCGAATTGCCGGAAGGCTCGGCGCCGTCGTAGTCCTCCTTGAACCGCAGGATCAGGTGGCTGGCGTCCGCGGGGGTTTGCCAGAAGGCGCCCTGGGCGGGGTCGTAAAACCTGGCGATCATGGCCTCCACCAGCGCCAGCGCGAACTCCAGCGCTTCTGGCTCGAGGGTGGCCTCGTAGAAATCCAGCACGCCGGAGGCAAGGAAGGCGTAGGCGTCCAGCAGCTGGGTGGTGTCGCGCTCGCCGTCGCGCCAGCGGTGGTGGAGGGTGCGGCGCCCGGCATCCCACAGCCTGGCCTTCAGGAAGGCGAGGTTTTTCGCGGCCGCCTCGCGGCAGGCCAGATCCTCCAGGAGCGCATACCCGCGGCTCAACGCGCCCAGCATCAGACCGTTCCACGAGGCCAGGATCTTGTCGTCCAGGTGCGGCCGCACCCGGCGGCTGCGGGCGGCGAGCATTTTTTGCCGGGCGGAGGTCAGCTGGGGCAGGTCCGCGGGGGGAACCTGCGGGTGGACGACGCTCAGGATGTTCTGATGGAGCAGCGGGTGGGGATCGCTGTGGTCCAGGAAATTCCCCTGTCCGGTCAGCCCGTAGTGGTGCTGCACCACCTGGAATTCGGAGGGGTCCAGGATGGTTTTCAGCTCCGCCAGATCCCACAGGTAGAATTTGCCTTCCTTGCCTTCGCTGTCGGCGTCCTCGGCGGAGTAGAAGCCGCCCTCGGGGTGGGTCATGTCGCGCAGGAGGTAGCGGAAGATGCCGCGCGCCACCTGGGCGAATTCGCGTTTGCCGCTGACCCGGAAGGCCTCGAGGTAGAGATTGGCGAGCTGCGCATTGTCGTAGAGCATTTTCTCGAAATGCGGCACCAGCCAGCGCTCATCCACGGAGTAGCGGGCAAACCCGCCGCCGAGCTGGTCGTGGAGGCCGCCGGCCGCCATCCGCTCGCAGGTGTGCAGCACCATGTCCAGCGCGTCCTGGTCCAGGAACCGCTGGCCGTAGCGCAGGAGGAAAAGCGGCTGGCTGGGCCGGGGGAATTTGGGCGCGTGCCCGAAGCCGCCGTGCTGGGGATCGTACTCCTCCTTGAATTCGGCGGCGGCGTGGTGCAGCTCGGAGGCGGTCAGCTCCAATTCATGCAGCGGCTCAGGCTTCGCCAGATGTGCCAGGCGGCGGTGCAGCTCCAGGGCGGAGGCCTCGATCTCCGGGCGCTTGTTCTGCCATACCTGGTGGATCTGCTTGAGCAGGGCCAGGAAGCCGGGGATCCCCGGCCGGCTTTGCGGCGGGAAATAGGTGCCGCCGTAAAACGGCTTCAGGTCCGGTGTCAAAAACACGTTGAGCGGCCAGCCGCCCTGCCCCGCGATGGCCTGCACGGCCGTCATGTAGATTTTGTCCACATCGGGCCGCTCCTCGCGGTCCACCTTGATGGCCACGAAATGCTCCTTGAGCCAGGCCGCCACCGCCTCGTCCTCGAAGGCTTCCCGCTCCATCACATGGCACCAGTGGCAGGTGGAATAGCCGATGCTCAGGAAGATGGGCGCCTGGCGGGTCCGCGCCTCCTGGAACGCCTCCTCGCCCCAGGGGAACCAGTCCACGGGATTGAATTGGTGCTGGAGCAGGTAGGGCGATTTCTCTCGCGCCAGCCGATTGGGGCGCCGGTTGGGGGGTGCGTCTTGGGTCATGTTCGGTTTCCTGTCAGCGGCCGGTTTGGTTCATCTGCCTGGCGGGCCTGCCGCGGCGGCGGCGGCCTGCCTGCTGGCAGTGTAAGCGATCCGGGGCGATTCCTCAAGGCCGGCCTGCGGGCGCCGCTCCCGCTCCCCCCACCAGCCCCCGCCAATTTCCCCTTGAGCTTGGGCGGGGTGCGCGTGCTAACATGCGGGCCGGATGAATATCATTGAAGATCTGGAATGGCGCGGATTGCTGTCCGATTGCACGGACAAAGCCGGTTTGCTGGAGCGGCTCAACGCCGCGCCCACGACCCTGTATTGCGGCTTCGACCCCACGGCCGACAGCCTGCACGTGGGCAACCTGGTGCCGCTGCTCACGCTGCGCCGCTTTCAGCTCTTCGGCCACCGGCCCATCGCCCTGGCCGGCGGGGCCACGGGGCTTATCGGCGATCCCAGCGGCCGCTCCTCCGAGCGCCAGCTGCTCACCCGCGAGGTGCTCAACCACAACATTTCCAAGGTCAAGGAACAGCTCCGCCTGCTGCTCGATTTCGACACCCCGGCCAATCCCGCCCGCCTGCTCGACAACGCCGATTGGACCGCCCCCGTCAGCTTCCTCGATTTCCTGCGCGAGGTGGGCAAGCATTTCAGCGTCAACATGATGATGGGCAAGGAAAGCGTGCGCGCCCGCATGGAAGACCGGGACACCGGCATCAGCTATACCGAGTTCAGCTACATGCTGCTGCAGGCTTTCGACTTTTACCACCAGTGCCAGGCCTATGACTGCGTGCTGCAGATCGGCGGCAGCGACCAGTGGGGCAACATCACCGCCGGCATTGATCTCTGCCGCAAAAAGCTCGGCCGGGCGGCCTTCGGCCTCACCCTTCCGCTCATCACCAACTCCGACGGCACCAAGTTCGGCAAGAGCCTCGGGGGCGCCATCTGGCTCGACGCCGCCAAAACCAGCCCGTACCGGTTCTACCAATTTTGGATCAACACCGGCGACCAGGATGTGATCCGGTTCCTGAAGTATTTCACCTTCCTTTCCCAGGCGGAGATCGCCACGCTGGAGCAGGAGCACAACCCGAAGCCTGAGGCGCGCATCGCCCACCGGGCGCTGGCGCGGGCCATGACCACCATGATCCACGGGGAAGGAGCGGTGGCGGACGTGATCCGCGCCAGCGAAATCCTCTTCGGCGGCAGCCTGGAGGGCATCCCGGAAGCCGTGTTCAACGAGGTGGTCAAGGAAGCCCCCAGCCAGCCGTTCGAGCTGGCCCGGCTCCAGGGCGGGGCCACCAGCCTGTTGGAGCTGCTGCTGCAGGCCGGCCTGTGCCCCTCCAAGGGCCAGGCCCGCAAAGATATCGAAGGCGGCGGCATCTATCTGAACAACAACCGCGAGGGCAATCCCCAGCGCCAGATCACCGCCCAGGATCTGCTCTTCGGCAAATACCTGCTCCTGCGCAAAGGCCGGAAGAACTACGCCGTGATCACCGGCGCTTGAGATCCTCCGCAGCGCCCGCCGCTGGGCCGGCGGCGCCGGCCCGGGCGCTATTTCACACCGGTGAGCATCCGTTTGATGGGCCGGGCCAGGATGAGCATGACCGTGCCGGTGATGACCGCCGTCATGACAATCTGGCGGAACAGCGCGGGCATCTGCTCCACGGCGTCCGCGCTGAAATTCCCGGCCATCAGGCCGGCGATGAGGTTGCCGAAGGAGGTGGCCAGGAACCACAGGCCCATCATCTGCCCCACCAGGCGCTGGGGCGCCAGCTTGGTGATGGAGCTCAGGCCCACGGGGCTCAGGCACAGCTCGCCCAGCGAGTGGAGCAGGTAGGTGACGATCAGCCACGGCGGCAGGACTTTCACCCCGGCGGCGACGCTGTTGGCGGCCACCGCCATCACCAGGAACCCGCCCGCCAGCAGGAACAGGCCCAAGGCGAATTTCACCGGCAGGGAGGGGTTGAGCCCCCGCCGCTCCAGGCGGATCCAGACCGCGGCCACCGCCGGCGCCAGCAGGATGATGAACGAGGGATTGACCGATTGGAACCAGCCGGCGGGGATTTCATACTTCAGGAAGCCCAGCACCCGGTTCGTGTAGCGGTCGGCGAACAGGTTCAACGACGAGCCGGCCTGCTCGAAGCCGGACCAGAACATGGCGGAGGAGGCGAACAGGATCACCACCACGCCGAGGCGCATCTTCTCGGTGCGGTCCAGCTTCATGAATAAAAACAGCCCGGTAAAATAAGCGACCGCGATGGCCACAATGACTTTGGTGGCGCCTTCCGCCAGCCGCAGCGGGTTGATCTTGAGCACGCCGGCCAGCGCCAAACCCACCACCGCCGCCACCACCACCAGCGCGCCGATGAGGAGGCGGATATCCCGGGGGCTGGCCTGCCCGCCGTGCCCGGGCTTTTTGCCCGCCAAGCCCAGGTGGTGGGAGGTGAGGCCGAACTGGATCAGCCCCAGGATCATCCCGGCGCCGGCGCCCAGGAAGCCGTAGCGCCAGCTGAATTTCTCGCCCAGCGTGCTGCAGACCAGCGGCCCGATCGCCGCCCCCAGGTTGATCCCCATGTAGAACAAGGTGAAGCCTGCATCCCGGCGCGCGCCGCCCTCGGGATACAGCTGGCCCACCATGGTGCTGATGTTGGGCTTGAGCAGGCCCGTGCCCAGCACCAGCAGGCAAAGCCCCAGGTAAAACGTCGGCAGGCTCGGCCACGCCAGGGTGAACTGGCCCGCGATGATCAGCAAACCGCCCAGCCAGACCGACCGCTGGGCGCCCAGCAGGCGGTCCGCCACCCAGCCGCCCGGCAGGGCCGCCAGGTAAACCCCGGCGGTATACAGCCCGTAGATGGCCGCCGCCTCCTTGTCGGTCATGCCCAGCCCGCCCTTGGCCATCGCGGTCGTCATGAAGAGGATCAGCAGGCCCCGGTTGCCGTAATAGCTGCACCGCTCCCACATTTCGGTGAGGAACAGCGTGTAAAGCCCGCGCGGGTGCCGCTCCGGCGCCGCCTGGATTTCTTGTGCCATGGGTATATTGGAGTAAAGAGGTGGTTAAACCGGGGTGTTTCAACGGTCCCGCTGCAGCCGCTGCCGGACCAATTCCGGCAGGTATTTGACCGGCACGGAGCCGTGGGCCAGCACGGCTTCGTGGTAGCGGCCGAGGTGGAACCGATCGCCCAGCTCCCGCTCGATCTGCTGGCGCAGCCGGTAATGGGCCATGCGCCCGGCGAAATAGGTGGAGAGCTGGCAGGAACCCTGCTTGGCACGGATGACTTTGAGCCGCGCCTCCCCTTCCGCCTGGAAGGAGCGGTTCACCAGCAGGTCCATGGCCTGCTCATCGGTCATGGCGCGGCAGTGCAGGTGGTGGTCGAGGATGGCGTTGGCCACCGCCCGGAGGTAGAATTTCAGCTGCGTCAGGCGCAGCGGCAGATCCCCGCCGCCGTACCCCTGGTCCAGCATCATCTGCTCGGTGTAAACGGCCCAGCCTTCGATGAACACGCCCGATTGCAGGATCTTGCGGATGGGCGACGGATTGCGGTTCGCATACTCCAGCTGCACGTAATGGCCGGGATAGGCCTCGTGGATGGTGAGGATCTGCAGCATGTGGCGGTTGTATTCCTCCAGGTAGCTCCGCACCCGCGCCGCGTCCCAATCCTGCGGCGGCGGGCTCACGGCGTAGATGCTGTCCGCCCGGGGATCCAGCGGCGGCGCGGAATTCAGATAGGCGGTCGAGTTGCCGCGCTGGAACTCCGGCATCTCGATGACCTGGCAGCGGTCCGGGTCCGGCAGGCGCAGGATGTCCCCGGCGGCGATGAATTCCTTGATCCCGGCCACCGTGGCCCGGGCGTCCCGGAACACGTTTTGCGCTTCGCCGTGGTCCTGGGCCACCTGCCGCAGCACCAGCCGGATGGTTTCCTGGCGGCCGGCCGCGTCGTCCGGCGGCAGCGCCTTCCCGGCGTGATAACGGCTCCAGAGCTGGCGGGCGATCACATACATGTCGTTTACCACCCGCGTGAACTCCCCCTCGGCGTCCGCCAGCAGCTCCGCGGCTGTCCGGCCCGAGTCGAGCTCCCACTCCAGCTTGCGGGCGAATTTCTCCGGGCCAATGCGCCACTCGCCTTGCGCCCGGGGCAGCAGGTCTTTTTCCAGGAACTCCTGGTATTCCTTGAGGCTCGCCGCGGCCGTGGCGGCCGCCGTTTGCAGCGCGGCTTTTTGCGGTGTCTCCCCCGCCAGATCGAGCAAGTCCCGCTCGTAAAACGCGAGCGATCCCCGGTTCTGGCGGATCGCCGTCTCCGTGACCACGCGGGGGGGATTATCCAGGCTGGCCCGGGCGGCCGCCACCACCCGGGGAACCAGCCGGACGCGTGCGATGGCGTTGGCGATATTGGTTTCCCGGGGCAGCGTGGACTGCGTGAGCAGCAGATAGACGCTGTCGTTGATATACTCGTTGTAAACCCGGGGATCGTGCTCGAAGGGCCGCGTGTTCTCCGCCAGCCAGAGCGATTTCCGCAGCTCGTGCTCGAAAATGGCGTAATCCAATCCCCCCTCCGGCGCCAGCCGGGCGGCCGCCACCGCCTTGGGCAGCTTTTCCAGGGTTTCCCGGGTGAACCGATCCCACTCCTGCCGGCGCCCGGGCGCCAGGTCATCCAGCAGGTGATCATACCGGTGGTCTCCCAAACGGGTGGCGTCCAGTGGGCGCCGGACAAAACTTTGCTCCAGGTAATCCGTAAAAAAGGCGTGCAGCCTGGCCTCCTCCGATTCCGCGCGCGCATCCGCGGCCAGCAGCGCGGCCAGCCCGGCAACGGCAATAATGATCATTTTCATGCTCGGCCACGTGGATACCAAACCTCCCCACCACTGCCAAGCACAATGGGCGGCAAAGCCAGGCCCGGCGCTGATTTGCCGGGGCTGCAGGTTGGCCGCTTCGGCGGGCCGGCGGCAGGGGAACGAACCCCTGCACTTCCGGCCAGTTCGCCCATACCGGATCATCTGCTGGATTGAGGTGCCCCTGGTGGAAATCGTGCCAATTCTGGACGGCGCGCGCGACGTGCAAGCCAGCCTCGGTGGTTGACGCCTGGCCGGGCAGTTTTAGGGGCCGGTTTCCGCACCAGCCGATCGATCAAACCGCCGCCGGAGTTCAGGAAAAAATTCCTCCGCCACAATGTATCCGGCACAATTGGGCGCCTCACAGCGGCAGGGATGTTCCTGATAGTCCACCAGGTCGTAGCCGTAATTAAAGGTCAATTCCTCCCCGGGCTGGATGTCCCGCAGGGCGAGGATCCAGATGCGGCCATCAGCACACTCGGCCTCACAGTTGGGCGAGCAGCTATGGTTGAGGAACCGGGCCGGATTCCAGTCCACGTTCCCGTCCAGGTCATGGTGTTCATCCAGGCAGAAGAGGTATTCGTTGTTGATTCCGCATTGGGCCAGGGATTCCGCCTTCGTGACCTTCCTTCCCACATACTCGATGACTTGCCTGCCTTTTGGGATAAAGCAGCTGGCAAATCCACCCGAACCTTGGATGGAGGAAGGTTTAATGATCACCAGGCCGGTTTCCATGGTTTTCTGCACACGCAAGTCGTTTTCCCATCGAGGAGAGTTTTGGCCTCAGTCCAGGCGTTGCCTTGAATTAAGGAGCCGTCACTTCGCCGCCCATTCCAGCGCCTCCAAAACGACTTGGGGGGTCAGGAATACCGGCAGCACCCGCTCCGGCTGGCCGGCGTCCTTGGGGAAAACCAGCACCATGGGCACGCCGGAACGGCCATGCCGGGCTAATTCGGCCGTGATATTCGTGGGTGTGCGCGTGTAATCCGCCAGGAAGGCAGTGGCCTGGGTGGCGGCCAGCTTGGCGCGCACCGAAGGGATTTCGAGGCTGTATTTTTTATTGGCCTGGCAGGTGAGGCACCAATCGGCGGTGAAGTCCACCAGCACCGGCTTCCCCGCCGCCCGCGCTTTGGCGACGGCCTCCGGCGTCCATGGCTGCCAATCGATGCCTTCCGGGGACTCTTTCAGCCCGGCGGATCCTGGATTGGCCGCCGCCGGGGGATGCCGCCACTGCAGCTGGCCTTCCAGGATAAACACATACCCGCCCAGCGCCAGGGCCAGGGCGGCCGCCGCCGCCAGCCCGCGGTGTTTGCGTCCCCGCTGCACCCCCACGCCATAAATCCACGCAGCCATGGCCAGGACGACCAGGTATAATCCCAGCCACCAGAAATTGCTGCCGTAATGGGCCAGGACGGATTTGAACAGCCAGCAGGCGGTGGCCAGCAGCGGAAAGCCCATGGCCACTTTGAAGTGCTCCATCCAGAGGCCGGGCTTGGGCAGATACCGCAGCCAGGCGGGCTGCCAGCTCAAGGCCACATAGGGCAGGGCCAGGCCGAGGCCCGCGCTGGCAAACATCAGGGCGATGACCGCCGGCGACTGGGCAAAGGCGAAGCCCATGGCCACTGTCAGGTAGGGGGCGGTGCAGGGCGTGGCCAGGACGGTGGCGAGCACCCCGTTGAAAAAGGCGCCCGGCAAACCTTCCCGCCCGGCGGCCTGGCCGGCCGAATTCATGATCCGCCCCCCGGCTGTGACCTCGAACAGCCCGAACAGGTTCAAGGCCACCAGGGTGACGAGGATGGTCAAGCCCACCAGGAACACGGGATTACCGAATTGAATGCCCCAACCGGCCTGCCTGCCTGCCAGCTTGAGCAGGATGACCGCCCCGGCCATGGCCAGGAATGATGCCATCACCCCCCCCAGGTAAGCCACGCCCAGCAGGCGCACCCGGCCGGGGGTTTCCCGGGCCTGGTTCACAAAGCCCAGGATCTTGAGCGAGATCACGGGCAGCACGCACGGCATGATGTTCAAGATCAAACCACCGAGGAAGGCGTACAGCACCATGCGCCACAGCGGCTCAGCGGCTGTTTCCGGGCCGGGCTTGGCCAGGTTTTTCCGGGCGGAAGCAGGGCCTGCGCCGGCCGGCCCGGTTTGGCCGGCGGCCGGCCTGGCATGGGCCGGATCCGCCGGTTTCAGGGAAACCTGGAATCCCGCAGGCGGCTTGGTCTCCTGCACCAGCACGCCGCGGATTTCCGCGGGCCAGGCTTTGCCCAGGAGCTTGACGCTTTTCACCAGCCGCAGCCGGCCCGGGGCATTGGTCTGTTCGGTGCCCCCAGCGATTTCCACGCCAGCCACGCTGAGGGGGTAGAAATCCCACTTTTCCGGCGTTCCAGACGTTCCAGCGACAGCCCATTCCATCACCAACTTGCGTTCGGCCTGGTTGGTGCCGGGGGCCCACGCCACGTCCACTTGGGGGCCGCCCGCCTGGCGGGGCAACTGCTGCAGTGCGGCAGTGACCAGCGGGGCCTCCCGGGAAATCACATTTGAGGGGCCAATCGCCAGCCTGGCTCTGACTTCCGCATCGCCGGGCACACACTCCGTCTGGCATTCCAGCCAGGAAACCTTGGCGGCCAGCTCCACCGTGCCCGGCGGCACGCTGGCAGCGATGGTTAACTCCACCGGCAACACCACCTCATGATCATATATGTAGGTGAAGAAGCCCAATTCGGCATGCTTGGCGGGCACCGGCCACAGCAGGGAACCCGCCGTGATGCCCGGCGGCAGCGCCCAATCCAGGGTGGTGGCGCTGCCGGTATCCCCGGGATTTTGCCAATAGGTATGCCAGCCGAACGGCATCGCCAGGCGCAATCCGGCCATGACCGTTTGGCCGGGCTGCACGGCCTCCGCAGACAATACCAGCCACGCCTCAGTCCGGGCCGCCCCCCGGGCGGGAACCACCCAACTGGCGGCCCAGCCCAAAAACATCAATAAACGCACCAATTTCATGCTCCCCACAATACACCATTTTTCGGGGCGCACGTTAAGCCCTTTTTATTTCTCCGGAAAACCGCCCCTGCCCGCCTGCTGCCTCGGGGAGGGATCGATCGGCCAGGCGGCCCTGGCAGCTGAACTCCCTGGGAACTGCCATCGGCGGTTTAACGCTTCCTCCGCGGGGGGAAATATTTTATAAAAATAGACAAAAATGGGGGCGGCTGGCGTTTAAACCATTAAGAGCAAGTCATGGAAAACGACGGGCAAACATCAAATCACGATTGGACGGGCCTATACCGGGAGTTCGGGGCCCGGCTGCTGTTGTTTGCCCGCCAGCTGGCGCCAGCGTTGAATGAGGCGGAAGATATTGTGCAGGAGGCCTTTGTGCGGTACTGGAGGAGCCGGGAGGCACAGCCTGGCCTGCCCTCCACCCTGTTATTCCGGTTCGTCAAGCAGATCGCCGTGGATCATTGGCGGCGCAACCAGCGGCGGCAATTTTGGGAAGCCAAAGCCCAGGCTGAGCCGGGCGAGCCGGTGGCCTGTTTTGTCTGCCCTTGCGAAGCAAGCGAACAAAGCGCCGCGATCGAAAGCGCGCTCCAAACCCTGCCCGCCAGCCAGCGGGAAACGCTGGTGCTGAAAATCTGGGGCGGCTTGACCTTCGAGCAGATCGCGGAGGTGTTGAATATCCCGGCCAATACGGCCGCCTCCCGCTACCGGTATGCCCTGGACAACCTCAAACGCACTTTAGCGGTATCGATGTTATGAACTCTTTTTTGGACAACCTGGAAACCGAGCTGAAACAGCTGGCTCCGCAGCCGCCCCCGGAACGCTTGCGCCTGAAAATCCAGCGCGACCTGGATGCCGCCCCCCCGGTTCGCCTGCTCCCTTTCCCACGGCCAATCCGGACCGCCGGCCTCGCCCTGGCCGCGGCCCTGACCCTGCTGCTCGCGGGCTGGCAATGGTTCTGGCCGCCAGCCGGCCAGCCCCCCACCGCCCCCGGATCGGTCCCTTCCGCCCAGGCTGCCGCTGCCCAGCCGCCCACCTCCCCCTTCCGGATGGTGTACCAGGGCCGCTATTTGTGGCGGGCCGAGGATGAAGGCATCGTTTACCTGCAAGGCCAGCAGCCCTTCCGCCAGGTGCGCTGCCAGTTCATCGATGCGGCCCAGTGGCAAAATTCCCGCGACCATTTGTCGGTCAACCTGGCCACCCCGGTGGAGGAGGTGGTCCTGTTGCCCATCAGCACTTATTAATCAAATTAACCAACGAAAACTGAATATGAATCAACTCAAACTTGTTTGCCTGGCCGCCAGCCTGTTCTCCGCGGTCGATTCCCGGGCGGTCTTGTCTGCCGACCCGCAGGAAAAACCCTTTATCTATGTCGCTGGTTCCGGGGGCGGGGGCGGCGTGCTGTCGGCCGCCACCCCGGAAAAGGATGTCAGCTATCAGCTCATTGCGCTGGATGCCGCGCCCCAAAAGATGAGGGCTTACCTCGGCGTCCGGGTGGGGCCGGTCGATCCCGTCCTGCGGAATCATCTGAAGCTTGGGGAAGGCGCGGGCATCGTGGTGCAGGAAGTGGTCAAGGGCAGCCCGGCGGAAACCGCCGGCTTGCAGGTGCATGACGTCCTGCAAAAACTGGATGACCAGCTCCTGGTGAACAGCGAGCAGCTGGCCACCTTGATCAGCCGCCACAAAAAGGGGGACACCCTCAGCCTGGCCATCATCCACGAAGGCTCCCCCAAAACCATCCAGGTCACCCTGGCGGAACGGGCCGCCGATGAATGGCGGGTGGAGGCCGGCGATCCCTTTGATCCGCTCTCCAAAGCCATGCGGGTTTTCCGGTTTGACGATCAGGCAAAAAGCGGATGGCCAAAAGCCGTCAAACGCACCTACCTTGGGATCGGCGTGGAAGACCTGCCACCCGGCTTGGGCGCTCAATTGAGCCTCGAGAAAGGGGTGCTCGTCACGCTCGTGGAGCCGGGCAGCCCGGCCGACCAGGCAGGTGTGAAAAAGTTCGACGTCGTGATCCGCATCAACGAGCGGAGCATTGGCCAGTGCGGCGAATTGGTGGGCGCCATCCATGAGCTGAAAAAAGGCGACGCGGTGACCATCCACGTCCTGCGTGGCGGCAAACCCATGGAGCTCAAAGCCGTGCTGGCGGAAAAGGACGCTTTGGCCGGCTTGGACCCCTTCCAATCATCGGCGGTGGTCGCGGGCAAGGACATCGTGGTGAAAGGATTGCCACCCGGTTCCATGGACAAGATGATCAAGCGTTTCGATGCCAAATCCTACCTCAAGGACATCCTCAAAGACATCCAGCCGGATGATCAAAAAACCACCCAATCCACCCAGATCAAGACCCTCACCATCACCGGTCCGCAATCCTCAGGCACCCACCTGCGCCTGCAATCCAACGATGGTGAAATCATCATCCAGGGCCAGGGCGGCGGCCAGCGGCTGATGGCCATCGATGCCGCCGGGAAAATCCTCTACGACGGCCCCATCAATTCCCCGGAGGAAAAAAGCAAGCTGCCCGAAGCCGTCCGCCGCCAGTTGCAGCACCTGGGGGATTTGCCGAACGCCCCCGCCCAGGAAAAGGTGGAAAAATCGATCCGCATCCTGGCTCCCAAAGCCTCTGACCCGGTGATTTATTGATCTGCAGCCTGCCCCCTTGCGGCGGCCGTAAAAATCGCGGCCGCCCCACGTTTTTCTTCTTCGGCGCCCCAGCCGATTATCCGTTCCGCTGCCTCTGCAGGTTGTCTTGCTCGTCCCCCGCCTCGCCAGCCTGTAAGCTCACTGACCTGAGGCCAGGACCGGGCGGAACCCCAGGTCGTTCTACACGAAGCCCGAGTCGAGCCAGCCCCGGACCGCCGAGCGGCAGTAACTGCCGTTGAGGTACCATTGCCCCCCGCGGACCAGGCGGCACGAACCCGTGTTCGGACCCCGTGGGTCAGCCACGCTCCCGCCAGGCAAGGAGTCCGCAAACCAGTCCTGGCACCACTCCCACACATTCCCATGCATATCGTATAATCCCCAAGGATTAGGCCGCTTCTGCCCCACTGGGTGGGTTTGGTGGCCGCTGTTGG
>CAYPCQ010000137.1:0-23521 GCA_964409245.1 uncultured Verrucomicrobiota bacterium | reverse complement strand
GATGGTTACCGGCGTGTTCACGCTCAATACCGCCCCGGCGCTGGTCACCGTCCCCGCCGCGTTGCCCACCTCCACGGTGTAAGTGCCCGCATCAGCGCTGGCCACATTGGCCACCGTCAAGCTGGCCGACGCCGCCCCGCTGATGGGCGTGCCATTGAGTTTCCATTGATACGTCAGCGTCTCCGTCCCCGTGGCCGCCACCGTGAAGGTCACGCTGGCCCCCGGATTGACCGTCTGGCCCGCCGGCTGCTGGGTGATGGTTACCGGCGTGATCAGGCCGAGTGTGGTGAAATTCAGGATGTCCCCGCTGGCCAACCCCGCGCTGTTCGCTCCTACCGCCTGATAATAATAGGTTGTCTCAGGCTGCAGGCCGGTGGCGGCCGCGCTCACCACCCGCGAATCGGCGCCGGTCTGGCTGGCGGCAACCGCCACGGTAGTAACGGCGGCGCCCAGTTTCCGGATGCGATGGTTTTCAAAATCAGCCACGTAGATATTGCCGGTGGCGTCCACCGCCAGCCCATGGGGATTCTGGAATTTTGCCACGGCCGGGGAACCATCCGCATAGCCCATCCCCGCCACCCCAGCGAGGGTGGTGACCACGCCACCCGCCGTGATTTTGCGGATCGCATGGTTCTCGCCCTCGGCCACGTAGACATTGCCCGCCACGTCCACCGCCACCCCGAGGGGGTTTTTGAACCTGGCCGCCGCGCCGGTGTCATCCACAAAGCCTGATGCTCTGGTCAGCGATCCCGCCAAAGTCGATACTTCACCGCCGGAACTGATTTTGCGGATCGCGTGGTTCATGCTATCCGCCACATACACGCTGCCCGCGCCATCCACGGCCACTCCGAACGGAGAGGAAAAACGGACGTCCACTCCGCTGCCATTGACGTAGCCCCCGGTGAACGCCGCTGAGGCGGCCAAAGTGGTGACCTCCCCGCCGGCCGTTATTTTGCGGATGTTATGGTACAGGCAATCTGCCACATACACGTTGCCTGCGGCATCCACCGCCACGGCTATGGGTCCATAAAACCTGGCCCCCGCTCCAGTGCCATCGGTGGAGCCTGATTGCCCCGCAGTGCCCGCAAAAGTCGTCACCTCCTGGGTCGCCAGTTTGATTCTGCGGATCACCATGTTGCCGAAATCCGCCACATATAAGTAAGATCCTGCGGCATCCAAAGCCACTCCAGAAGGACTGTAGAACTTGGCCGCCAAGCCGGTAGCATCAGTGTGGCCAACCGTGCTTGAACCTGCGAAGGTGGTTACCACTCCGCTGGCATCAATCTTCCGGATCCGGTGGTTGGATTGGTCGCCGATATAAAGATTGCCGCTGGCGTCCCGCGCCACTCCAAACGGATTATTCAATTTGGCCGCCACCCCGGTGGCATCGGTGAAGCCAGCCGAGTCCGTGCCCGCGATGGTGCTCACCAGATCCGACACGGCCGGATCCGTGCTGTATTTGAAGGAAACATCCGTGGCCAGGCCATTCGGGTTCACCGTCCCCTTCAAATTAGCGGCGGCGCCGGTGATGGCTTCCGCCGGCATAGTGGCTACAGTGGGAGTATCCGCCACCGCGCCAATCGGCAAAACAGCCAGGGCGGCCAGGGCGGCGAAAGCGGCCAAGCCGAGGCGGTTGGACGCATGGCTGAACACTCTGGCGAGGTAACAACGGCTTGGCTGGAGCTTGTTATTCGTTTTCATACTGGATCACCTGGCTTTCTTCCTGGCGTTGATCGATCAAGAGGATTGAGAGAGTAAATTCGCGACTGGGTTAACCATGTTCAGGCAGCAAGCAGTGGGGGAAGCGGTTGTGCCGCAGATCGTGGATAAGGCAAGAAGGGAGCCACTTGCAGATCCTGAACAGTCCGGCAAGGGGCGGGCATCCTGCGCAAAAGACCCCGCAAAAACGACCGATCCAATTGCATGGGCACAACTCTTGGTGTTTGGCGCACGGCAGGCTGCTGGGATTTCCAAAACAGCGGCGGCCGCTGCCGCGTCCCGCTCCAGTGCATTCGCGGAGGGCTGGGGTATTGGAACCCATTGCTCTGAACACCCTGCGGGTTTGTGCGCAAACCGCCGGCTGGCCGAGCCCCAAGCCCGTGCCGCTCCGGCCATCCGCCGCTCCAGGTTCGGCGAGGCGGTCTTGGAACCAACCGGACCGTTGGCCTGATAATGAGGAACATTTTCATGCGCGAGGCCAGCACCGGATTTATCCGGCAAAAGCCACCGAAAACCGATGCCAGCCACCAACGGCATCCCCCACTCAATTCCCACCAGCATGGCATGCATGCCATCGGGACTGGCCAAAGTTGCCTCCAAGCCACAATTGGCGCCTGCGGCTTTTCCAGGACCAGGATCAACCCCGCCTTGAGTTGCCAAGGGGGATGAAACAACCGCAATGAAGGAGCTTAATCCGCTTAAGACACACTGGCCGGCAACCACCTTTTCAGCACTGCATTCATCATTGGCACTTGGATCCTGCGCTGCGCCTGCATCCCGGGAAAATTCCATCGAGTCTTGGACAGCACCCTCCGCTAATCCAAGCACGCCTGCCGAAAACGCACATTTAGCCGCACTTTCAAGCTTCACATTCACATCATCATCAATGCCATATCAGAAAGGTAGCCTCAATCAATCCTTAGTCAACCTTTTTATATGCTTTTACTTCAATATTAAGTGCCATCAAATAAACACAAGTGATTGTAGTGTTTTCACTACGTAAAAGACGGACAAAAGGGCCGTTCCGTGTAAGCCTAAGCTTACACGAACGTGTAATGGTTTTCCTGACAAAGGCAAAAATCCCGGATATGAGTTTGTAGTGAAATCCCCTACACTCCTTGCAGCACATGCTCAAAATGCGCCTGATGAAAAGGCCATCGAAAATTCTCTATCCCATTGCGAGTGCGCAATTTAGGAAACTACCAGACCGCCGCAAAATCGACAAACTTCACTTTGGCGTTGCAGTTGCAACAAATGAAATTCCAGGACCGCTTCAGCCGGAAGGAAAATAACATAACTTTAGTTTCGATATGTCAATGTTTTATTGGTGTTTGGAGCCAACTAAACGAGGCGCTTGAAAAATTTTCCGGCTCTTAATTCCAAGAAAGAACAAAACCTCCCTTGGAGCGCAGCATGGGAGTGGCATGGAATTGATAGCGGGCCATTCGGGATCTGCCGCCCACCCATGGCCTTCTGGCAGCTTTTTACCAGGGATTTATCGATCAATAGCCAGGGATCAGGCCCCGGAAAAAGCGCCAGACACGGTTGGTGGATGGCTCGATGAATTCAAAGGTTCCAAGGCTGGTGGCATTGGTGGCCAGCGCCTCCCAGTTGGCCAAGTCCGCCGAGCCTTGGAGAATGAAACCCTGGGGGGCCGGTGCCGCAGCGCCAAGGCGGAAACGGCCATCGGGCAAACGCCTGGGCATTTCGAGTTTCAGCGCCGCCGGAAGCCGGACCTCCAGCTGCCAATCCAGGGTTTGCCGGAGCAGGCCCTCCGGATCATCCCTGACCAGGCTGGTGGGATCGCTGATTTCGCACCGCACCTGGAAAACCCCATTGCCCAGCGCCCAAGGCGAAAGCATCAACGAAGGCCCATCAGCGCCGTCCAGGACGGCCTGGTTCACCAGCCAGCGGACGGCCAGGGGCTGGCCGGCTGGCGCAATCAAGGAAACCTCAAAACGGAGGGGCTGGCTGCTGGTGGCCACTATCCAGGCCCCCGCCGGAAAGAAACCATCGGCCAGGCGAACCCGCCGGTAAATGGATTTTACGAGCGCTTCCGAGCAGACCTCGCAAAACGGGCGCCCCACGGTGCGCATCATGCAATCCAGTTTCGGCCGGAACCAATTCGTGGGCTGGTAATGGGCCCCCTCGAACAACCCCACCGCCGCCGCGTAGGGGGAGGTGGGCGGGGTGGGGATGGGGGTTTCCGGAGAGATCCAGGCATTCCATTTGATGGCACCGCGCCGGGTTTCGCGGGTGGTATTAGGCTCCTCCGGCCCGCTGAACGCCGGGAAAGGGTCGCCATATTCATCGCCCAGCCCGGCGAAGGAATGCCCGGTCTCATGCGCCACGATCTGGCTGGAGGCCGAGGATTTGGAGGTGATTGTGAGCCCCCCCCCGGATCCGCCAAACAGCAGATCGTTCACCACGAGAATGGCCAGGTCGTATTGCGGCGCCAAGGCCCCAAGCAAGGCATCCACCCGGCCCTGGCCATGGTTGTAATCGGCATCCCGGTCATTGGGCGGTATGGTCACCAGCTGGTTGATGCCGTAGCTGTCATAGGTGCTGTTGAAATAGGTGTCGCGGAAATAGCTTTGGCTGGGATGATCCGACCCGGATTGGCTGGAAGCGATGAATACCGCCGAGGCGTTGAAATAGCTGCGGCAGGATTGAAAAGGCGGCCTGGCGAGCAGATTGTTGGCCACGTTGGTGGCATCCGCCAGAAAAGCGGCCCGCTGAACGCTCGTATAGCCTTCAGCCAGCAAAACCAGGTTGATGCGGTTGGCGGCAGGGCCATTGGATAATATCGGGTATAGGGTGCCCTGGGCCATCATCCGCAGGGCTGAACCGAAGGCAAGAGTGGCCAGCAACAACCCAATTCCCCGTGGTTTGCCCCCCCTCAACCGGGCAGACTGCGGCTTTGATCGGATTCTGGCCATCGCTCAACGGCGCAACTTGACCCGGAAAAACCGGGGCGGCTCACCGCCACTGGGATTGGGCGCAATCCAAACCCAGGCAACCCCACCGTGGCCCAGGACCGGCGCCCCCAGTTCAGTCCATTTGCCCTCCAGAGCCGGGGCGGCCTCCACACTATAACCACGGCCGAAAACGGTGGGGAAGCCCAGGCGCAGGCGGTTTCCCCACCCCTGCCAGGCCACAATCCTCAATCCATCGGCCGGATCGTGTGGATCGGTTCCGGCCCGGAATTCATCCAGGTTGGTCAACCCATCGCCATCGGCATCTCCGGCGCCGTCTGAGGGATTCCGCCCATCCAGGCCGAAAACCGGTTCGTAATCGTCCGGCAACCCATCGCCGTCCGTGTCGATAACCAAGGCAGTGGCATTCTTCACGCAGGGCGAAAACTCGGAAGTATTGCCTTCCGGATCGGTGGCCGTGGCGCTGATATACCCGGTGACGGGCGCGGCATTGGTCAGGATGGCGGAAAAGGCTGCATGGCCGGCGCTGTCGGTGGCCAGCGGCCAGCTGCCAATCCAGGTTTGGCCCTCGCCATACCCTGTCGGATCGGCCTCCGGGCTTTCGTAGAAGTCCAATTCCATGGGGGTATTTGGCAGGCTATCCAGGGATCCCATCACCGTGGTCCGGTAGCGTCCCGAGGCGGATGCCAGTATGGGATGGTTTTGCAGCCGGTTGGCGCCTTCATCCGGATCGCCCGGATCGTTGGGCGTGACCCCGTCGATGCCCAAATCAATCCCCAAACCGCTGTTTGAAAAAATACTATTGCCCTGAATCCGGTTGCCCACACAGCCATTCCGCATGCGGATCCCGTCATAGCCGGCGGTTTGCGCAAAGGCGATGCGGTTGGCTGCGCCGCGCTGCCGGCCGCCGATCACATTAAAGGAGGCGGCATTGAGGATCTCAACATTATGCCATTGATTGCCCAAGGCGGATAGGCCATCGGCCATGACGCCAATGGAGTTGCCAAGGATTCGGTTGCCCGTGGCGCCTGGATCCCCGATGGAAATGCCCACTTTCGAGTTGCCCGAAATAACGTTGCCCGCCGCCAGCTGTGTTCCCCCGATCAGGCAGTTGGAAACGCCGTAAAGGTAAATCCCACCCTGAGCATTCCCCAAGGCCGCAGCGCCCAGCAGATCCGTCCCGACGAAATTCCCCTGGATGAGGGTGGCGCTGGCGCCGCTCCACAAGGCGAGTCCGCTATCCCCATTGCCGGAGATCAGATTGCCCGCCCCCGGCAGAATCCCACCCACCACATTATTCGGGCCGTTGGTGATCCCCACTCCGGCGAAGCCGTTGCCCAACCGGATCGTGCCGGCCACGTCCACCCCGATGAAGTTGCCCTGCACGAGGTTGTTGGAGGCGGCAGTCCCATAGATCCCAAGGCCATTCAAGGCATTGCCAGAAATCAGGTTGCCCGCCCCGGGGGCGGCTCCGCCAACCTGGTTGCCGCTGGCATCCACGATGGAAATCCCATCCGCACCGTTGCCCAAGGCGGTTTTGCCGGAGCGATCCGTGCCCAAATAGTTCCCCTGGACGAGATTGCCTGTGGCGCCACTGCCCCAGACCAGGATGCCGCTCTGATCGTTGCCGGAAATAAGGTTCCTGGCCTGGGCATCGCTGCCGCCAACCGTGTTGCCCGGCGCATCATGGAGATAAACACCATCAAGCTGGTTCCCCAAGCCGGCCAGGCCCGATTCATCCGTGCCGATCCAGTTGCCTTCGATCCGGTTGCCGCTGGCCCCATCCCCCTCGATATAAACTCCGAACACGTTGCCGGAAAGCACATTCCGGCTGGCGGGATGCGTCCCGCCCAGGACGTTGCCGGTGGATTGGAAGACCGTGATGCCCGCTCCGCCGTTGCCCAGCGCCAGCTTCCCCAGCACATCGGTGCCGATGAAATTCCCCTCGATGAGGTTGCCGCCTCCGCTCTCGATATTGATGCCATGCTCCTGGAAGCCGTTAAGGCACAGGCCGCGCACCACCGAATCACCTCCCAGGATCAGCAAACCGCTCACTTGTCCCGCCAGGCTCCCATCGACCTCAATCAGGGGATGGCCGGCATATCCTGGCTGGCTGGATCCATCGATCTCCACTGGATCGCTGATCTGCGGCAAACCGGACCTCAAGCTGATCTTGTGCGGCCCAGCCCCGGGTATGGCAAACCGGATGAAATCCTTGCCGGGCAGATCGTTGGCATCGAGGATGGCTTGGCGCAAAGTGCCCGGCCCCGCGCCGCCGCCATTCACCACGGTAAAAGTGGCCGCGCCCAAAGGCATAAGACCCAGCGATAAAAGAAGTCCCGGCAGCGGCCACCATCCCGGGCGGCCGTGCCGGCCTGAAGCAGAAAATGACATTATCGGCGGTGGAAACCAGCCAGCCAAACGGGCCTGACAACCGTTACGGCTTGGAGTAATCGCGTGCCCCGCTGGCGGCCGTGGCACTCGTCGCATTGACTTGCAGCGGGGTGCCAGACGTTACGTAGTAATAAAACTTTGTTCCGCCACCGGCAGCAGTTGCTTTGCGCGGCGGCATGGCCTCCACAGAACTGGAAACGGCGCCTGAGGAAACAAGCCCTGGTTTGCCCGCCGCCCCTTCCACCGGAGCCACCGCCGCCACCGGCGCCACGTTGCGATAAAGGCCGCTCAGATCCACAAATTCGCTGCTTTTCGAATCCCATTTGGCATGGGATTTAACCCGGTCCAAAACCCTTCTCACCGTGGCTTTTTTGTCATTCCGAGCCAGTTCAGCATAAGCCCGATCCAGCGCGAATTTCAAAGAAGGAACGGCCTGGGACAGCGCCCGCAAGATCTTTTCATCCTGCCCGGAAACCGCCTGCGCCACCGTCAGGGCGGAGATTTCGTAATATTCCGGCTGCGCTTTGCACAAAGCGGTGACAATCGCCCCCGCCTCACCCGGAGCCGCCGCCGCCGCCGCCCGGCTAAAAAGCGCCAGCTCCTTTGGCTGCATGGCCGCCGCCGCCCCGGCCGCCGCCGCCGCCGCTTCAGGCGCCGCCTGGGAAACCGCACCCACCACGAGGTGGGTGATGGACGGATTCACTGAGGCCACCTCGTGAATCAGATCACCCGCAACCGCCGCCCGCGCCCCGGGCTTGGCCTGGCTGACGATGCCCGCCGCCTTGGCGGGCATTTCAGTGGACTTTATCCCGCGCAAAACCGATGCGGCGGCCGCCGGCTGGTTGGTGGCATCCGGGGCAGCCAGCGCGGGAGCGGAGAGGCAAAACGCCGCCAGCCCGCTGGCGATGAACTTATTTAATGAAGTTTTCATATCTCAATATGCATTAATTGTGGTTTTTCGTTTTTGTTCGCGTTAGGCGCGGCCAGCGCACCCCCGGCGCCGCCGCCTGATCCCCCGGACGGCCATCCCCAAGACCGCACTGATCGCCAGCCCCCATGCCGCCGCCGGCTCCGGCACTGGTGTGATCTGCGAAGTCGTCGTTACGACCGCCCCAAAATTCATCGGCACACCAGCCACCTGGTTATAGGCCCAGCCACTGCCGTTGTTTTGCCAGTAGGTGTCAAAATTACTCCCCACGGCCGGCGGATTGAAAATCGCCACCCCGGCGCTGCCCGAGCCGAGGTTGTCAAACTTGACCGACCAGGTGAAATGCCGGGGAACGGCCAGCGAATACCCAAAGTCATTGGCTTGGTCGTAAATCAACTTCACATACCCCCCATCAGTACTCCCAATAGTGAACGAAGGGCTTTTCCAAACCAAAGTTCCAGGCGGTGCATAACCCGAAACCAAGGCCCCATCATTCTTATAAAAAGCCAGGGTCACCGTGGCGGAAGGGTTGATATTCGCGGAAGCTGAATACAGGAACGAGAATTCGGTGAGCGTCTGCAGCGCATCGTCCCCCGCCATTGTGATTTCATCGGCGACCTCATAGATGCTGGTTTCAAAGGCCCCTTTATAAGTGCCGAGGTTGCTGTAAACCACCGCCGCCTGCACCAAGCAAGCCTGCAAAATGACCCAGAGCAGGGCCACCGAACAGGACACCTTGGTTGAAAATCTCATATGTGTGTCTAAAGGTAACTTCCAATTAGGTCCATGGCAATAGCAAATATTCATTTTTTCCATTTTTAAATTTTTTTCCACGGTGGTGTTTGAACCACGGATTTTGCTTGAGTGACTCCATCCGCCTGAATTAAACCATTATCCATGCCAGCGGTAGATACACCACACACACCGTTTCCGGAGATGGAAGATGGAAACACAACCCCTAATGCCCCCACCAGCCTGCTGCCGCTGCGCGCCCGGGACATTTCGCTATACAGCCTGTGCGATAGCCTGTCTGGGGGGTTGATCTACGCCATGGTGTTATTCAGCCCGTGGGCCTTCGGCACTACCCAGCCATGGTCCATCCGGGCCATGAACACCGCCGGTTTCCTGCTGGGGCTGCTTTTGGCAGCCAAACTGCTGATTCGCTGGTTGAAGGGCTATCGCCCACCGCGCTGGGATGCCGATGCTCCTCCTCATCGCAGCCGGTCCCGCCCCGGCTGGCGCCTCACCGCCAGGCAGATTTCGGCCGGGGTGGCGCTGCTTACCCTGGGCATCGTGGGTTATTGCCTGGTGAGCGCGCTCAATGCCCGGTCCACCTGCTATCCGGACGACCCGCGCGTGGAATACCACCCGTGCCTGAGCTGGCTCCCGCACAGCTACGATAGCACCCGGTCCTGGCTGCATTTCTGGATCTATCTCGCCTTGGCCGCCTCTTTCTGGGCCATCCGGGATTGGCTGCCGGGCAAGACCGCCGCGGAAGAACGTAGCCAGCCCAGCCAGGCCGTAAAAACCTGCCCCCTGGCCCCGGCCCCGCAATCCCCTTTCCCGGCCCGCCTGCGGAGCCTGCTTTGGCTGCTGGCCATCAATGGCGCCTTGCTGGCGCTGGAGGGGATCATCCAGCGGCTGGAAGGCTCCGGCAACCTGCTGTTCCTGGTGAAACCGGCCGTCAATAAAGGCGCCGAGGCCCAGTTCGGCCCCTTCGCCTATCGCGCCAATGCGTCGGCCTACTTCAATCTCCTCTGGCCGGTTTGCCTCGGGTTTTGGTGGACGCTCAACCGGGCCGCGGAGGCCTCCCAGCGGCGGCACCACCTGCTCCTGGCCGGCGCCGCCCTCATGGCCGCCTGCCCGATCATCTCCACCAGCCGCGGCGGCGCCTTGGTGAGCGTGGCCATGCTGGGGCTGGCCACCTTGTTCCTGGCGGGCAGCGCCTGGCTGGCGGCGGCCCGGGCCCATGCCGGCAGGAAAGGCGCTGACTCCCACGGGCGCCGGCGCCGCCACGGGAAATCCCACCGTCCGGGCGCCGGCCAGATCCAGATCCTGGCCGGGCCGCCCCCCGGCGGCCAGGCCCGGGCCAGCGCGCCCGCCAAGCCAGCCGCCAGCCTGCGCCCCCTGCTGCTCTTCCTGGCGGGCGCGCCCGCCCTGGGCCTCTGGCTTGGCTGGCACGCTCTGCAGCCACGCATGGCCGAGCTGGGCGATGGTTTTCAAGGCCGGGAGCAGATGAACGCCTTCGCCCGCCCGATGGTGGCGGATGCGCTCCTTTTCGGCACCGGCCCCGGCACTTTCCGGAACCTTTACCAGTTCTACCGTATTTCCCCGGACACCTATTGGCCGGCTCAGCTGCATAACGACTGGCTGGAATCGCTCATCACTTTCGGGGTGGCCGGCTGTGTGTTGATTGCCCTGGCTTTTGGCGGGGTGCTGCTGCGCTGGTTTGCGCCGGGCGGCATCCATGGCGGGCGCCGGTTCGTGGGCTTGATCTGGCTGGCGCTGGCCGGCTGCCTGGTGCATGCCCGCTGGGATTTCCCGTTCCAGATCTACTCGATCCTGTTCCTCTGGCTGACCCTGTGCGCCGTGCTGTTCAGCCTCACCCGCCGGGCCTGCTGATTTCAGATCTGCTGGCGGCCCGCTGCGGGCCGCGGGGATTTACGCGCTTTTCCGCCGTTCCGCCGGGCTGTCGGCGGGGTAGGTTTTGTAGTAGTTCTTGTAATTGTAATAATAGTAATAATCCCCGCTGCTGGGGCGCACGCTATTGAAGATGATCCCCAGCACCGTCGCCCGGCGTTGGTAGATCAATTCCAGCGCCGCCCGCGCCACCCGCGCCGAGGTTTTTTCGGCGCGGATCACGAACAACACGCCGTTCACCAGCGGCGCCAGGCTCGTCACATCGTCCGCCGCCATCACCGGCGGGGTATCGAGGATGACATATTCGTATTCCGCCGCCGTTTCCTTCAGGAAGTTTTTCGTGGCGCCGCTGAGGAACAGCTCGCCTGAGCGCTGGGTATGCTGGCCGCGCTGCAGGAGAAACAGGTTCGCGTGCTTGGTCCCCTTCACCGCCTCGCGCCAGTCCGCCCCCTCGGAGAGCACCTCGCTCAATCCGGGGCCCACGGTTACCCCAAACCGCTCGTGCTGCACCCCTTTCCGCAAGTCCGCATCCACCAGCAGCACCCGCGCTCCGCTGCTGGCCATCACGATCGCCAGGTTGGAGGTCGTCAGCGATTTGCCGTCGTTCGGGATGGCGCTGGTCACCGCCAACACCTTGGCCCGCTGGCTGATCTCCGAGGCGAACAGCAGCGAGGACCGCAGGCTCCGGTAGGCCTCCAGGAAGGCGTGCCGCTGGTCATCCAGCTCGATCAGCTTGATCTGCTGGCCCTTCTGGGGGACTCGCTCCTTGGGAATCTGGCCCAGGACCGTCTCCGTGAACAATTCTTCCAGCTCGCTCAACGAGTTCAGCCGGTCATCCAGGCGGTCGAGGAAAAGCAGCAGGCCCAGGCTCAACACCACGCAGGCCAGGCCGGCCATGCAGATGTTCCGCACGTGGTTGCGCTCGTCCAGCACCGCGGGCGAGGCTTTTTCCATGATCGTCACCCCCTCGGCGTTGATTTCCTTGTTCATGTCCAGGGACTGCATCGTGGCCAGCAGCCGGTCGTTCATCGCCTGGGTGCGCTGGGACACCGCCTTGAGCTTCTGGTATTCAGCCACTTTCCGGCTGGTATCCAGGTTTTTGGCGTCCCATTCCTTCACATCTTTTTCCAGGTTGGCGATCTGCAGCGCCGTGGCGATCTTCCGCGTTTCCAGCTGGTCGGCGCTTTGCTGGCGCAGGATCTCCAGCAGGTTCTCCCGCTGCACGATCTCCTCCTTCAGCGCGATCACTTTCGGGTGTTTGGGCTTCAGGTATTTCCCCAGATCCTCCAGCTCCGCCTTCATCAGCAGGATCTGCTGCTTGGCCTGGAGGTATTCTTTTTCGCGCTGGGTGGCGCTGGTGGCGGGGGGGGCATTGGTCTGGTCATTGGCGGTGGGGGCGGGCGTGGTCAATTCCTGCCGGCGCTCCACGTTCTGGTCCAGCGTCAGCGTCCGCAGCAGCTCATACTCGGATTTCGTCTCCGAGAGCCGCTGGTTGAGGGTGGCCAGGTAGTTGGCCACGGTGTTCCCCTGCTCCGGCAGCAGCACCACGGTGTTGGAATTCTCGAAAGCCAGCAGATCCTGCTCGCATTTTTTCACCATCTCCTGCACCCGCAAAGCCTCTTCCGTCATGAACGACAGCGTGGTATCGGAGGTCTGCTTGCGCATCGCCCTTTTGAGCTGCGTGTATTCCTCCATGCAGGCCTGCAGGTAATCCTGCACATACGGGCCATGGCGCCCGCTGGCCTCCAGCACAAAGATGCTCGTTTTGGGCGTGGTGCTCACCTTCAGCTTCACCGGCAGATTCGTCGCCTGCGGATTTTTCTCCGCTGCGCGCTCCGCCGCGCGCTCCGCCACCGCCCGGCTCTCCATCAGGGCCATCTGCGTCCCCAGGTAATTATTCAGCTCCTCCGTGTAGATCCCCCCCTCGGGCACCGTGATCTTGGTGTTCACGATCATCTGCCCCACCGAGTAATACGAGGGCGGCAGGCCCCACAGCAGCAGTGCTCCCGCGCCCAGCCCCAAGCCCCCGCCCAGCACCAGCACCCACCATTTCCTTGCCAGCAGGTCGAAGAACCGGAACACCGCCGCCACCAATTGGGCTTTGGGCGCCGGGCGGCCGTAGCCGAGTTCTACAGGTTGTTCTTGCATGGCGTGCTTAGAAGTTGATCAACCGCGAAGGCACGGCGATGAAATCATCCGGCTTCAGCACGATGTCCTTCTCCTTTTTCCCCTGCTCCAATATTTCCACCATATTCAGCTCGATCGTCTGCCCGCCCGCGCCATCAGCGCCCGCCGCGCGGATCAATTTCACCTTCTTTTTATTCGCAAAATCGCTGAAGCCGCCCGCCCGCAAGATCGCCTTCCCCACCGTCAGGTTCTCCGCCGCGGAGATATCGATCGGCCCCTGCGTGCGCACCTGGCCCCACACATACACCCGCCCCAGCAATTTATTCGCCTCATCCAGCGCGAGGATCACCGTCGCCCGGTGGTAATACTCCTTTTCCAGCAGCGTTTTCAGCTCGGCGCCCAATTCCTTGCACGTTTTGCCCGCGGCCGCCACCCGCCCCACGTAGGGCACATTCAGCTCCCCGGAATCCGCCACCACCAGCGCCTTGGGCAAATCCTTGTCTTCCAGGATCTGCAGGCTCACCTTATCCCCCACCCGCAGCATATACTTATCGTCCGGCACATACCCGCTCAAGCTGGTGGGCTTGGCCAGGCCGCCACTGCTGGCCGCCCCGCCCGGGGTGGCCGGTGCGGCATTCGTAGATGCCCCCTCCGGCCCGGCCGCCAGCGCGGGGGCCAGGATTCCGGCCACCAGCGCCACCCACCAGGCCAGCCAGGTCATTTTCCAACTTCTATTCATATCCAAGCTATAGTCATCTTGCCGATGCTTGGGGTGGAGTCAAGTCCCCATCCCGCCGCCCGCCCCATCCGCCAGCCGAAAGCCCCTGCGCCGCAATCTCTTATGCATACCGCCCCCTGCCCCACCCCACCCTTTTTGCGCCCGGATCGCTTCCCGCCCACCATAACCTTCGGTTTAAATGATGGTTAGCGTATCCGATCCGGCTCAATTCCGTTAAAAATTATACATCAGATTCAGGCTCACGATATTCACCCCGTAATCCCGCCCGGCCAGGTCCGATTCCCGCCAATAATACTGCCACCCCAGGCTGCTGCTCAGCTTCTTCTTCAGGAAATCCCGGCTCAGGCTCACCCCGGGGCCATACCGGTCGTAAGTCTCGCTGCCGGCAAACCCCACCGACCCCTGCTCGTAGCTCAGAGACGTGCTGATCCGCGTTTCCCGGATCAGCTTCCAATTCGCCTGCCACCGCGCGTAATAGGTATCCACCGTATTCCCGTTATAAGCCAGATACAGATTCCGCCCGCCGCTCAGGCTGTGGTCGAAGTATTGGTTCAGCGCATGCGTCACCTCCATTTGGAAATACGGCCCCGTGAAACTATCGTTCCGCGGCGGCACGCTGCTCGTATCCACGTTATACCCCGTGTAGCCCACCTTGCTCCGGAACCGCACATGCCGGCTCAGCCGCGTCTCAAAAAACGGCCCCGCACTCCACTGCGTGCCCGCGGCCGCCGCGTAGCTCCCTGCCACCGGCGAATAATCCACCAGCGCCCCCCCCAGATCCAGCCCCACCACCAGGTCCGGCTTGATCGAATAGCCCACCGACGTATAAAAACTCTCCGTCACCCGGTCCGGCGCCCGGATCGCCGACCCCAGCGACATATAATTCAGATGGTCAAACCCGGCCTTCATCACCACCTTGTTCAGATCCCACACCACCCCCACCCCCAGCGCATTCTCCAAAGCCTGGTAATCCCCCATCCCCGTCAGCGTCGGATCCACATAATTCGCCGACGACATCGACACCCGGTCATGCAGATCGATCCGGAAATCCCCCACATACAGGTCAAACGCCACATCCGTCCCCGGCGTGATGAACGGCCGGCTGTAATCCGCATGCTGCAGGTAAAACAGATACCCCGCCCCCAGCGCCAGATTCAGGCTGTTCATCTCCGATACCGGCCAGCGCATCCGCGCCCGCACCTCCGGCCGCAGGATCACATCCTGCTGGGTATCGGTCGAAGTCAGCCGCAGATTATCATTCACCTCCGCCCCCATGCCCGCGCTGAAACTCCACCGTGTCAGCCCCAGCCGCAGATTCTCATTGCCCAGCTTCCGGGCCGCCTCGCTCCGCGCCTCCGCCGCCTGATCCCCCGCCAGCGACATCCGCACCGCCTCCTGCCCCCGGGCCGCCACCCCGCCGAGCACCGCCAATGCCACCCCCCCAGCCAGCCACCGCCCCGGGACCCAGGAACCGAGGTCCGAGGTCCGAGGTCGGAGGTCTGAAATCCCAAATCCCAAATCTGAAATTTGAGATCCATTCGGAGGACGGAGATCGGAGATCCGAGGTCCGAGGTCCGAAGCCGGGCCCGAAATCCCAAATCCCAAATCTGAAATTTGAGATCCATTCGGAGGACGGAGGACGGAGGTCCGAGGTCGGAGGTCCGAAGCCGGTTCTGAAATCTCAAATCCCAAATCTGAAATTTGAGATCCATCCGGAGGACGGAGATCGGAGATCCGAGGACGGAAGTCCGAAGCCGGGCCCGAAATCCAAAATCCCAAATCTGAAATTTGAAATCCATTCGGAGGATGGAGATCGGAGGTCCGAGGTCCGAGGTCCGAAGCCGGTTCTGAAATCTCAAATCCCAAATCTGAAATTTGAAATCCGCGGCCCGCGGCCCGATAGCAAACCCCAACGGGGTTCCGCCCCGTTTCATTTCGGTTTGTTTTATCGGTTTGTTTCATTCTACAGACGCAACCCCGTTGGGGTTGGAAATCTCAAAATTTGAAATTTGAAATTCAAAATTCTGGTCCCGCCAGCGGGCAACCACTGGGCTTTGCTGCGGAATCCCCTTGGGATTCTAAATTAGACTTCGCTTTTGCTGACCTCAGACCTCCGACCTCGTTTTCCCATCAGGCTCCCCGCTCCGCGCTCTTTGCCCTCTGTCTTCGCTCCCCGCTCTCCGCTCTCCGCTCCAGGCACCTTCCCCCGCCCCTCCGACCTCGCTTCCCCTTCAGGCTCCCCGCTCTTCGCTCTCCGCTCCGCGCTCCCTTCCGACCTCAGCCCTCCGACCTCGATTTTTGCCTTAACTCTCCGCTCTCCGCTCTCCGCTCTAGGCTGCTTCCCCTGCCTTTCTGACCTCCGACCTCAGCCCTCCGACCTCGCTTTTTGCCTTAACTCCCCGCTCTCCGCTCTCCGCTCTAGGCTGCTTCCCCTGCCTTTCTGACCTCCGACCTCAGCCCTCCGACCTCGTTTTTTGCCTTGCTCTCCGCTCCAAGCTCTACGCTCTAAGCTCCCCCCTCTGCCCTCTGTCTTCGCTCCCCGCTCTCCGCTCTCCGCTCTCCGCTCCGCGCTCCTTCCCCCGCTCTCCGCTCCCCTAATACATATACACATCCGTCGAGGCCACCCCGGTGCGGCACGGGCCCACCCCCTCGAACACCATCAACTTCCGTGCGTGGTGGCCCTCCCGCAAACCCCGTTGGCGCCACGACTCATTCACCACCACCATTGCCCCGGGCAGCGCGCACGCCTCCGCCTGGGCGAAACACGCCGGGGCCGCCACCGCCGCCGCCTCCTGCCCATCGATCACCATCACATCCCACTGCGGGCCCTTGAGCGCCTTCACATACGGAGACTGCCCATAATCCCCCGCCTTCGGCCCACTCAGCGGCTGATAACAAACCGCCAGGTTCGACCACCGCTCCACCCGCGCCTGCGTCACCATGGCATCCACCCGCTGCCGGTCGTGGTCCACCGCCAACACCGAATCACACCAATGCGCAAAATAAAACGTCGATCCTCCCGCCCCGTATTCAAACACCCGTATCCCTCCCCCCAGCCGCAGCCTCACGAAATCGATCGCCGCAAACGACCACCGCGGGAGCGCGCACTTGATCGGCCTCCGGTACCACGCCTCATGATACCGCACATACCGCAAAATAAACTGCGGCTGCGCCGCCAGGTTCCACACCAAAGCTCCCGCCCCAAACGAACTCCTTGCCTCCTTCACCAACCAACCTCCTTCCTCTTCTCCGTGAATATGACCACGGCCCCCTCTGTCCTCTGTCCTCCGACCTCAGCCCTCCGACCTCGCTTCCCCTTCAGGCTCTCCGCTCTCCGCTCCAGGCCCCCTTTTTCAGTGTATTCCGTGGTTTATCTTTCCGGGATTTTAACCACGGAGCACACGGAGCACACGGAGAGGGGAAATCTGGAATCACAAATTTGAAATTTCAAATTCTGCCCGCCCTTCCGACCTCCGACCTCAGCCCGCTTCCTGCTCCCCGCTCTCCGCTCTCCGCTCCAGGCCCCCTTTTTCATTCCGTGTATTCAGTGTATTCCGTGATTTATCTTTCCGGGATTTTAACCACCGAGCACACGGAGCACACGGAGAGGGGAAATCTGGAATCACAAATTTGAAATTTCAAATTCTGCCCCTCCTCTTTCCGACCTCCGACCTCAGCCCGCTCCCTGCTCCCCGCTCTCCGCTCTAAGCTCTGCGCTCTAAGCTCCCCCCTCTGTCCTCCGACCTCAGCCCTCCGACCTCAGCCCGCTCTCCGCTCTCCGCTCCCTCCCCACGCTCCTCCACACTCCCCAGGCTCCGGCGGCGCCGATCCACCCTGCGGCCACATCCCGCCAATCGCACACCCTCCCGGGCAACCGCAGCTGCACCAGCTCCAGCGCCACCACCAACCCGCCCACGGCGCCCAGCACCCACGCCGGATGCCACCGCCCCGCCGGGCGTGCGAACGCCATCAGCCCCACCCCGGCCAGCACCCCAAACGCCACCACATTCGCCACAAAATTATGCCCATCCAGCCACGCCCCCAGCGGATGCGGTATCCACGGCACCGTCGCCAGCGCCAGCGGCGGCCGCACCGAGAGGTAAACCACTCCCGCCAGCAGCAAGGCAAACCCCCATCGGCAAATCAGCTTCAACACAGTCAAAAAGCAGTGGGTTGGTTTCTGTGCGGGCCGGGCAGCTCGCAGGGCCAGCTTTTGAATTTGCCGAAAGAATGGTTAGCGAAGCTCGTATTCAGGCTCGCATCCTGCGGATGCTGCCTCTGAAGCTCCTTATACCGCTCGCTGACCGCCCCGGCCAGCTTGGCCAGCAGATTCCTTTTCTCTATGCGGAACTCATCCTGTTCCCCGGCCTTTATAAAGTAGAAGGCAATGCAGATGCCCGTATCGGGGAATTCATGCACAATTTCGCTATAATTGCCCAGGGCCCCCGGGCCCGGCAGCGGCACCCCGGCGGGCAGCCCGCGATCCGCCCAGCTCATGCCGTATTGCACATGCCGGCCGGGCATCTTCATTTGGAAGGCCGCCTTGTCAAACTCCCGGCAGATCTCCGTGACATATTCCACCAGCTTCCTTTGGCTGGCCGCCAGCTTTATTTTGGCCTCCATCATCGCGGCAAACGCATACATGGATTGGAATACCAGCCGGTCGTGCGGGACTTCCTTATCCAGGAACACGTTGAGATAGCCCAACACATGCAGGCCCCGCAGCGCCACCACCAGCCCCGCCAGCAAGCCGGCCGCCATGAGCATCCCATTCTGCACCAAAGCCGCCACCGCCACCACGCCGCACAGCACGCACACCGCATAGATCGCCAGCGCCGCCTGCCGGTGCGTCAACCCCACCGCCAGCAGCCGGTGGTGGATATGGCTCGCGTCACCAGAGAAGGGCGACTTCCCCCGATACACCCGCCGCGTGATCGATAGCAGCGTATCGGCGATCGGATAGCCCAGGATCACCACCGGCAGCAGCAGCGACGCGCCCACCACCCCCTTGTAAGTGCTCGCCATGGCCGAAGTGGCCAGTGTGACGCCCAAAAACAGGCTCCCCGTGTCCCCCAGGAAAATCCGGGCGGGAGCGAAATTATACCGCAAAAACCCGAGGCACGCCCCCGCCAGGGCGCACATCATCACCGCCTCCACCACATTCCCATAATAGATGGCCACCACCCCGCTCGTCGCTGCCGCCACCAGGGCCACCCCGGTGGCCAGGCCATCCATGCCGTCGATGATGTTCACCGCATTGGTCACCCCCAGAATCCATAAAAAGGAGATCAAATACTCCCCATGCCCCAGCTGCACCGTGCCCCAGCCCGGCAGCGTCACGCTGGTGAATTTAATCCCCAGGGCCACCAACAGGCAGGCCACCGGCGCCTGCACGGAAAACTTCTGCCGGGCATTCAACCCTTTGAAATCATCCACCATCCCCAGCACCAGCATGAACAGCCCCCCAACCAATACCGCCAGCACCGCCCCCGACCGCTGCATCAGGGCCGTGGCCACCGAATTGTTATAATACAGCACACCCACCAGCGGCAGCCACATGCCCACGGCGATCGCCAGCCCGCCCAGCAGCGGCACCGCCCGGCGGTGGATTTTCCGGTTCCCCGGCTTATCCAGGGCCCCCCAACGGCCCGCCAACCGGACCACCAGCGGCGTTACGAACCAGGCCAGCCCCATGGCCAGCAAAAAAACTGCGAGGTAAGTCTTATAGCTCAACATGCACTGCGCTCAATCCCTTCCCGGCCGGCGCGGCCGCGCCCGCCCTGAGCCTGGCCCAGGCTCATAGCTGCCGCCCATACTCCGCCAGTATGCCCGCGATCCGCTCCGCCGCTTTGCCATCCCACAGCGGCGGCGCCTGTCCGTGCTTCACTTTGCCGGCCAGGATCTCCTCAAAAGCCCCGATGATCCGGAGCGGCTCCGTCCCCACCAGGCGGTTGGTCCCCAGCTCGCACGTTGCCGGCCGCTCGGTGTTTTCGCGCAAGGTCAGGCACGGCACCCCCAGGATGGTCGTCTCCTCCTGGATCCCGCCGGAATCCGTCAGCACCACTCGCGCCGAGGCGGTCAGCTTCAGGAATTCAAGATAGCCCAGCGGCTCCACCAGGCGCAGGTTCGCCATCTTGGCCACCTGGTCCCGGAGTGCCCCCTCGCACAAGTTTTTCCGCGTCCGCGGGTGCACCGGGAAAACCACCGGCATCCGGCTTTGGATATGCTCCAGGGCGGCGAGTATGTTGCCCAAGGCCTGGGGATCGTCCACATTCGCCGGCCGGTGCAGCGTCGCGACCGCATATGCCGCCGGCTCCAGGCGCAGATCCTCCAGCACCCGCGTCGCCTCCGCCTGCGCGCGATGCTCCAGCAGACAATCGATCATCACATTGCCCACCAGCCGGATCCGCTCCGCCGGCTGCCCCTCCCGCAGCAGGTTTTGCCGCCCGCTCTCCTCGGAGCAGAGGAAGAGATCCGTGATGCTATCCGTCAGGATCCGGTTGATCTCCTCCGGCATTGAGCGGTCGAAGCTGCGCAACCCGGCTTCCACATGGATCAGCCGGGCGCCCTCCTTCACGGCCACCATCCCGCAGGCCACCGTGCTGTTCACATCCCCCACCACCAGCACCGCGTCCGGCTGGCGTTCCTGCACCACCCGCTCAAAAGCGGTCATGATGGCGGCGGTCTGCGCCGCGTGCGTGCCGCCGCCAACCCCCAGGTTGACGTCCGGCTCCGGGATCCCCAGCTGCCGGAAAAACCGGTCGCTCATCCGCTCATCGTAATGCTGTCCGGTATGCACCAGCACCGGCGCTATCTCCGGCTGCGCCCGGTAGGCCTTCATCAGCGGCGCGATCTTCATGAAGTTCGGCCGCGCTCCCACCACGTTCATCAGCTTCAATTGCTTCATAGCGCTCCTACGCCTGGGCCACCCGCTCCAACAACTGCGCGTATTCCCGGGCCAGCGCGCTCCGGTCGAAATGCCGCACCACATATTCCCGCCCCTTTTCGGCCTCCGCCCGCGCCTGGCCGGGGTTCTCCCGCAGCTGGCCAATGGCCGCCAGCAGCCCCTCCTCATCCTCCGGCTCCATGCCCACGCCCCCCCCGCTCCGCCGCATGAATTCGCGGGCAAACCCCTTCACCCCCAGGATCACCGGCCGCGCCATCGCCAGCGCTTCAAAGATCTTGGATGGCATCACCGAAGTGAACAAATCCTGTTTCTTCAGATGGACCAGGCAGGCATCGCTGGCCGCCAGGTAATCCGGCACCCGCTCCCGCGCCTGGCGCCCCGTGAACACCACATTATCCAGCCCTTGTTCCGCCGCCGTGGCCTTGAGCCGCTCCAGCGCCGCCCCATCCCCCACGATCAAAAACCGGATGCCCCCCCCCGCCTCCGCCTTGAGCTTCCGCGCCGCCCGCAGCACCACCTCCAGCCCGGCCGCCATCCCCACCGTGCCGATATACGAACACACAAAGCTCCCGTTCAAAGCGTGCTTTTCCCGCAGCTCATGAGGCGCCTCCCGGGGGGTGAACTGCTCGCGGTCCACGCCGTTGGAGATGATCGAGAGCTTCTTCGCGGGCACCCCGCGCTCCCGGAGTTTCTGCCGGTAGCCCTCCCCCACCGTCACGATATGCCGGGCGCTCCCGTATAAGCGCCGCTCCAGCCAGGCCAGCACCCGCAGCGCCAGCCGGTTGCTCACGGCCCCCACCGCCTGGATGCTCTCCGGCCAGATATCCCGCACCTCCAATACGAACGGCCGCCGCCGGAACCGCGCCGCCAGCGCCCCCGCCCACCCGCAGAAAAACTGCGGCGACGTGGCCACCAGGATATCCGGACGCGCCACCCGCAGCCCGGCCAGGAACCCGCTCACCATGAACGACACATAATTCATCGTCCGCCGCACCGTCCCCTTGTTGGGCGCCAGGTAGGTCCACACCCGCACCACCCGCACCCCCCGCCACGGCTCCTCCTGCCAGATCCGGTTTTGATACCCCTCGTAGGGGATCCCACTCGGCACGTTCGGCACCCCCGTGATCACCGTCACCTCGTGCCCCGCCGCCGCCCAATGCTGGCACAGCGCCGATACCCGGGACGCCGGCGCGTTGCCCTCCGGCGGAAAATAATGGCTAAAGAATAGGATCTTCACGGCGCCTGCCTGCCCCGCCTCACTGGATTCTCTCCACCCGGTAGCCAAACCTGGCCTCCGCCCCGCGGGCCTCCCAGGCCAGCACCTGGTTGCGGATCTGCAGGCCAAACTCCGGGCAATACCGCCCGTCCTCAATCTGCAGCCGCCCCAGGCCGCTGAACTGCACCGCCACCCGCCCCGCCGGCGTGTTCAGCTCTGCCCCGCGCGCGCTGCAGCTCTCCACCCCGCACTCGGGATGCAGATGAATGCGCGAGACCATCGCCACCGGCCGGCCCGCCCACACCTCATCCGCAATCTCCAGGATCCCGCCGCTGCGCCACTGGAACCGCCGCGCATGGATGGGCCTCCCAGGCAGCCTTTGGTACCCGTCGTGCCACCCCTGGAGCTGGAATCCCCCGGCCTCCGGCTCCCAGCGCACCTCGCGCGGCTGGCCGCGGCGCCCCACCCGGAAGGCGCCCCAGAATTCGCACTGGTCCTGCCCCTCGATCGCCACCGTGTTATGCGCCCGGGTCCCGCGGCACCCCGCCCGCGTCTCGCTCACCTCATAGTCGAAGACTCCGCTATCCACGATGATCCGCCGCCCCTGGTAGCACAGCTCATAGCTGAATATATCCCCATGCGCATGCCCGGGCAGGTAGTCCGGCCCCACCGGCCCGGCATCGCAGAGGATGCCGGTGCCATCCTCCCCGCGCCACCCGTAGTAGCCCGCCTGCGGCAGCCCCCACGCCCCCGCCAACTCCCGCTCCGTCCCTCCCGCCACCCCCAACTGCGTGCCATACTTCATCAGCTCCCGGGGCTTGGCCCCCATCCCCAGCGCGCTGTCGTTCAGCAGGGCTATCTGCCCATCCGCGTGGCACAGCCGCGCCAGGGCCTGCAATGCCTTTGCCAGCGGGCCCCGCACCAGTTCCGCCAGGGCCGGCGCGCCGGTATTCAGCAGCGTGAGCAGGCACCAGGCCACCCGCGCATGATACATGGGCGAACGCTCAAAATGGCACCCATCCGCGAGCATCTGCTCCGGCAGTTGCTCCCGCAGGATCTCCACGCCCCGGGCCAGCCACGCGCTGGCGGCCGCCCCGGCAAAACAGGCCCCGGCCACCCCCAGGGCCACCCCGTTCTCCAGGTAATGGTTCCCCAGCAGATGGGTCTCCAGGTGCGCCTCCAGCCAGGCCGCCTGCTGGTGGATCGCCCCCCATAGCACCCGCCCAAACTCCGCCTCCCGCCCCATCCGCGCCTGGTGCCGGCCGTAAAAATAGCCACACCAATTGACCAGCCTCAACGACACCGGGTAAGACTCCCACCCATCCCGGTTGCGCCCCGGGCCATACCGCCCGATCCAATCCAGCACCACCGCCCTGGCCTGGTCGAACTCCAACTCCCACAAATAATCCTGATAATGAAGGTGATACCGCCACAGCTTGGACAACCCTGCAGGCTCCCAATCCGGCGGAAAACCGAGTTGCTCCCCATGGTTGAGAAACCGGAAAATCCCCGCTGCCGTCTGCCCCTCACCGGCGGCTGAAACCGGTGGCAAAAACGGCGCGCTGGGCGCCCAGCGGCAGCCTGGATACTCCGGCGAACCCGCCTTGCCCATCCCCTCCGCCATCGCGAAAGCACGCTGCAGCCGATGCCTCACCTGCCCGGCAATCTGCCGCGCCTTAAGATGCCGCACCGTCCGATACCACTGTAAACAACCGCTCAACCCTTTTCTTTCGTCGAGTTAACTAATTTCCTTCTGTGTATTCAGTGTATTCCGTGGTTTATCTTTCCGGGAATTTAACCACCGATCACACGGAGCACACGGAAAAGGGAAATCTCAAATCTCAAATTTGCCTGCCCTCCGACCTCGCTTTCCCTTCAGGCTCTGCGCTCCCCTTCCCTCTTCATTCCGTGTATT
>CAYPCQ010000136.1:0-23629 GCA_964409245.1 uncultured Verrucomicrobiota bacterium | reverse complement strand
CCTCCTTTCCTCTATCCCAGCCATTTAGACAGTTTTTTTAATGCGTTTGCCCTGGTTCTGTGGTTCTGTCATTGGGCTTGGGCCTCATGGCTGGTTTAACGCTCTTCCAATCCATGCCAACCGATGCACAGTGTGAGTGGGCATCAGCCAGCCTTCAGCTGCATGCCAGCGGGGATGGGATCGTGTGCCGGGATTCCGGCCCGGTGGCTGGCCGGGAATTGGAAGAGCGGAGCCTGGCCTCCCGGCCCTTCGCTGGAGCGTTCACCTGGCTGCCGCCAAAGCCATGGGAAATCATCCCGGCTGCAAACCCCATCCGGCCTCACCCCGCGCGGGTGCGCGCCACCTCCCGGGCTTCCCGCACCGCCGCGAAATCCAGCCCGAACCGGGCCAGGTATTTCCGCAGGCGGTCGGCATCGTTGGCGGTATTGCGCAGGCCTCGGCTCGCTTCAAAGAGCTTGCGGCCGGCTTCGGAGAGACTCGTCGAATCCCGGCAGGCACGGATCACCCCGGCCAGTTGAATGCGGTCGAACAGGTCCAGCTTTTCCAACGCTTGCGGCCCCAGCAGATCGCCCAGGATGCCCTCCGGCTCGCCCGGCCGGTGAACCATCCCCCAGGCAGCCAGCAGGCGGTCTTTTTCGGCAAGCATCACTTCGCGGGTGATGCGTCCCCCCGGCGCGAGCGTGGCCATGCGCGTGACGCAGGCGTTGAGGTCGCGGAAATTGGCGCTCCATTTGGCGGCGGGCGAGCGGGCGAAGGCCAGGAACTCCTCGCGCGCCTCCGTGCTCAAAGTGGCCCGCTGGCCGGTCTTGCGGGCGAACTGCTCCAGCTCGTAATCCAGGTTGGGGCCGATGTCCTCCCAGCGCTCCGCCAGCCCGGGCAGCCGGAAGGACCACAGGTTCAGGCGCGCCAGCAGATCCTCCCGGAAGCGCCCCTGGCCCACCGCGTGGGCGAGGTCGCGGTTGGTGCCGGTGATCAGTTGGAAGTCGCTGCCGGTTTCACGGTCGGACCCGAGCGGCAAAAACCGTTTGTCCTCCAGGGCCCGCAGCAGCATCGTTTGCTCGTCCAGCCCCAGCTCCCCCACTTCGTCCAGGAACAGCATCCCCTGGTCCGCCGCCCGCAGCAAACCCGGGCGGTCCTTGACGGCGCCGGTGAAGGCTCCTTTCAGATGGCCAAACAGCGTGGACATGGCGGATTCCCCGCGCAGGGTGGCGCAGTTCACCTCCACAAAAGCGCCGGCCAGCTGGTGCCGGGCCTTTTTCAGCTCGTAGATGCGCCGGGCCAGAAGGGATTTGCCCGCCCCGGTGGGACCGGTCAGCAGGATGGGATCACGCGAATAATTGGCGGCCTGTTCGATCTGCTCCATCAGCCGGTTGAAGGGCGCGTTGCGCGTCTGGATGCCTGATTTCAGGAGCGACACCGCATCCTGCACCTCCCGCTGGAACCGCGCCGCCAGCCGGTCATACCGGGACAAATCCAGGTCGATGATGGTGTAAAGGCCCGCCGCGCCTCGCCGCTTGGGATCGGCGGGCGCTGTCTGCACCAGCTTGCCGGGCAGGTGGCGGGACTCGGCCAGCAAAAACAGGCAGATCTGCTGCACATGGGTGCCGGTGGTGATGTGCACCAGGTAATCCTCACGGCCGGTTTGGAAATCGTATCCCCGGGCCAGGTCGTGCAGGCTGCCGTAAACCTGCTCGAAATCCCACGGATCCTTGAGATCCTGCTCGATCAGCCGCACCTGCGTGCCGGCGGAAACCCGCTGGATATCGGCCGCCACGCATCGGGCAATGTCGGTGTGTTCCTTCTGGTGGATCAATTCATAGCGGGCGATGGGCAGCTGCGGGTGCTTGCACAGCGAGACCGTGGGCCGCCACTTGTTCCACCGCTCCTGGTGGAACCCGGAATCCAGCACGCTACCCAAAAACCCGATCACCACCGTTTTCCGCTCACTCATAGCTTAAAATATAAACATTAGAATATTAGCTATCAATGCCAACTTGGCCAAAACCTATTTTCCGCCCGCAAAGCAGGCCTTCCACTCCCGTAAAGAACTGTGATAGAGACATTTACATCCGATTCATCCAGATGGAACCCGCACCTGGCACGCAACCTGCATATAAGCAAGCGCTCCGCTGGATCAATCCAGCAGCCGCCGGAAAAATTACCGGCTACGGTCCTGCGCATTGGGATCCAGCGGAGGTCACGCCACTAACCATGGCAATGGGTTCAGATCCCTTATCGGGCCGGTGCCTGGCGGCCAGCGCGCGAGCGCAGCCGCGGCCCAGCTTTGCGGATGGTTCGCCATCCCCGCTGGGCTGCGGCGGCCGGGGGCGCCGGCCCGTCTAAAAGACGGTCAAACGAACCCGGCTGACGGAACAGGATGACAAATGAATACTGGATATTACTATGATGGGTTGGCCATTGCCGCGGCCCCGGTGGCCGGGCGCGGATTCTATCACCGCTTTGTGATCGGCCATTGCGAGTGCGGGTTGCTTTACCGCCACGAGAAACTGCTGGGCCGCCACCGCCGGTTTGGGTTTGGATATGCCTTGTCCAAAGTGGACTTGCGCAAAACGGTGCTGGATATCGCGGGCCAGGAAGTGCTGAGCCTGGAGAATGTGGGGCTCAAGGTCAGCGTGCTGGTTGCCTACCAGGTCCAGGATCCCGTGCAAGCCCTGCATGGGGTGCAGAACTGGCATGGCTATGCCTACCAAGCGGTCCAACTGGCCTTGCGGAGCGTCATTTCCACCCAGTCGATTGAGAACCTGCTGCAGCAGCGCCTGGAGGTTGGCAGCCAACTCCTCGCGCGGGTGCAGCCGGAATTTGCCGGCCTGGGCCTGGCGGCGCATTCGGCCGAAATCAAAGATGTCATGTTTCCCGGCGAGCTGAAGAAAGTGTTTGGCGAGATCCTGCGCGCCAAACAAGAGGGCCAGGCCGCCCTCGAGCGGGCGCGCGGCGAGAGCGCCGCCCTGCGCAACCTGGCCAACGCGGCGCGGTTGCTGGAGAATAATCCAGCCCTGCAAAACCTGCGCTTGATGCAGTGCCTCAGCGGAGCGGGGGCCTCCGGGAACACCCTGGTGATGGGTGTTCCCGCCGGTTTCGCCCCGCTCAAAAATGGATCTCAATCCAAGGCGGGCAATCCATCGGCAAATCCGGTGGATTGAACCGGGCAGCCAGGCTTGCCCAAATCCCCGGAAATATGCAAACTGACCGTCTGATGCCATCGCTATGAACAACACCTCCGTCCCCATGATCCATGCCACCGGTGAAGCTACCGGCTTTCTGCCCGCCCGGAATGACTGCGGCAAACCGATCACCGTGATCGGCACCGAGGCCATCAGAAAGACCTTCGACGCCACCTGCCTGGAGCAGGCGCTCAACGCCCGCAGCGCTCCGGGAGTAACCAGCCTGGTGCTGAATCCCGACGGCCACGCCGGATACGGGGCTCCGGTGGGCTGTGTCCTGGTCTCGCCCACCCATATTTACCCCGGCCCGGTGGGCGTGGACATCAAGTGCTCCATGAGCCTGCTCCAGTTGGACCTGCCCGCCACCGGGCTGGCGGAAAAATCGGTGCGCCGGGCCTTGATCGAGGCCATCTCCGCCCGTACCCCCACCGGGGCCGGCCGGGGCCAGCGCTCGGTGGAAAAGCCCCGCCCGGTGTCCGCCGCCTTGGGGCGCCGCGCGGTGGTGGAAGGCGCCTCGGAAGGCGTGTGCCGGGAGCTGGGCATTCCGCCGGAATGGTCCGCCCGCTGCGAGGACGCCTCCCATACGGGCCATGATGGCCGGCGGGACACCCTGGCGGCCCGGCTGGAGACGCTGCTGGCCCAGGGACGATTCCCCAATTTCGAGGAAAAAGTCCGTCAGCTGGGGTCCTATGGTGGAGGCAACCATTTCGGCGAATGCGAAGCGGTGCACGTGGTGGATTCGGAGCGCGCCCGCCGGACGGCGGCGGTCTTTGGCCTGCGCGACGGTTGCGCGGCCTTCCTCTCCCACTGCGGATCGCGCGGCTTTGGGAATATCCTGGCGGAAGGCCAGTTCCGGGAACTGCTGGCGAAATTCGAGACCTGGGGCATTCCCTTGCCCGCCAACGACCGCAAACTGGTTTATGCGCCGCTGGGCACCCCGGAGGCCAGCACCTACCTCAATGACATGGCGCTGGGCGGGAATTTCGCCACCGTCAACCACCTGCTTATCAACGCCCTGGTGCTGGAGGCCTTCCAGGAAGTGATCCCCGGCATCCAAGGCTCCCTGGTTTACTATATCAGCCACAATATCGCCCGGCTGGAAACCATCGGCGGCCAGGCTTGCTGGGTGCACCGGAAAGGGGCCACCCGCGCCTTCCCGGCCGGCCATCCAGCCCTGCTGGGAACCGAATTCTACGGCACTGGCCACCCCATCCTGCTCCCGGGCAATCCCACCGCCGGCTCCAGCGTGATGGTGGCCGAGCCGGGGGCGCTCTTGAGCTGCTACAGCGTCAACCATGGCGCCGGACGGGCCAAGGGGCGCAAAGCCGCCATCCGGGAGCTGGACCAAAAGACCGTGGACGATGAATTCACCGCCCAGGATATCCTGACCAACTGCCGCGTGTATCCCAAGGACGAGGCCCCAGCCGCTTACAAGGATTTCAACGAAGTCCTGAACTCGGTCAAGCTCGCCGGCCTGGCCAGTGAGGTTGCCCGCCTGCGGGCCCGCTTTGTGATCAAGGATTCCGACGGAACCCCGGACGATTGAATCCATAGCCTGGAACCCGTCTGCGGATGCCCCCGGCCAACCGGGGCTCCCAAAGATCGGGAGCTGTTTTTACGCCGCCCCGGCCGGGTTCCCCAGGGCCGCGATTCCTGCACCAAAAAGTTTGCTCCGCGCATTGGAGGTGATCGCCACCACCGCCGGATGGGTGAGTTTGCGCTCAGCGCTGATGGCATAGAATTGCACGGTGCAGCCTTTGGCTTGCCCAACGATCTGGAACCCGTAGCGGGCCACCGCCTCCCCGACTGCCGCCGTGGGCAGCGGGAAACAGCCAAGCCCGTCTTCAGCCGCCACTTTCATCAAGGCTGCGTCATCGTATTCGGCCACCACGCGCGGATGGATGCCCTGTTCCTGAAACCACTTCTCCAAAGTCCGCCGAAGGGCGGTGCCCGAGGTGGGCAGGAGCATGGGTTCGCTGTGCAGCGAACCAGGGAACTGCCGCCGCAACCTCATGGCCAGTTGTCGCTCGGCGCAGAAAGTGACACCGCTCTCCCCCAGCAAGTGATTGAAGGTTTTGACTTGAAACGAACTAGGCGCGGGTTCATCGGCCAGCACGATGTCCAGGCGGAACATCGCCAATTGGGCGAGCAAGTCCGCGGTTTTATTTTCGTGGCATATGGCATGGACGGCCTGGCTCAGGTTAAAGATCGGCTTGATGATTTCATGGCTTACCAGCTTGGGCAGCGAATCGGCGATGCCAATGTTGATGCGCAGCGGGCGGGTCGTCGGCCGTTGTTTTACCGCCTGCAGGAAGTCCTGGCCCAGGGCGAAGATCTCCTCCGCGTAGCTGAAGGCCTGGTGCCCGGTTTCTGTGAGGGTGAGGCCACGCGGACCGCGGTGGAACAGTTTCTCGCCCAGAACGCCCTCCAGCGCGGCAATCTGCGCGGAGATGGTCGGTTGCGACACGTTCAGTTTTTCCGCCGCCTTGCGCAGGCCTCCTTCCTGGGCGACCACCCAGAAATACCGCAAATGGTGATAGTTCAAGAACTCCATGTGCAAATGGTATTCGGTATTTCCTAATGGTTCAATCAATATATCGTAATTGGCTAAGGGAGGGAAATGATCGATATTCCACTCGATGAATATAGTGGCGCAACTTAAAACCCTGGCCCCTGGATCCCCAGGTGTCTCCCTGGCGCTGAATTCGTTAACGCTATGCCGGCCGATGGATTCATATTTATTGTTGCTGCTGGAATCCGCATATAAATCCTCAGCCCTTTTAATCGAATCTTTATGACTACCGATCTAACACCACCCCAACGGTATGAGCTTAAGTATCTGATCGATGAAACGACGGCAACCGCTATGCGAGACGTGCTAAAGGATTACTTGTCTTTGGACGATTTCTCGCGGAACCAGCCCCATGATTCCTACGCCAATCATAGCCTCTATTTGGATTCAACGAATTGGCAGTATTTCTGGGATACGGTCGCCGGGAATCCCCGCCGGCATAAACTGCGGGTTCGATTTTACGACGACGATCCGGCCGGAACAGTATATCTCGAAATTAAACGACGGTCCGGCGACTTGATCACTAAACAAAGGGCGGCGGTGACCCGGGAAGAGGCAGTTGCCGTTCTGCGCGGACAAGATCTGGTTGCGAACCGCCAGGTGGGGGAGTGCCAGGCGCGCGCACCCGTCATTCAGGATTTTCGTAAATTAATGAAGGCCGACCAGGCAGTTCCCAGGCTTCACCTGGCTTATCATCGGGAAGCATGGTTGGACGCCTCCGAACCCGCCATTCGGTTTACGATGGATCGGGGGATTTGTTGCGCGTATCAAGCGAGTTGCGATTTATCTTCGGCATTGCACGATCCTTTAATGCCTTGGGGCAGCCAGGTTATTGCCTCGCTGAAGTTCGCCGGGCGTTTTCCGGCCTGGTTCTGGCAGTTGCAGCACCGCTTTAATCTTCAGCCCTGCAATCCCGCTAAATATGCCACCAGCGTTTCGACCCTGGAAAAACGGAGTCATCCCACCGGCATTGGTTATCCGGGAACGCTTGCGAACATGATGCGGCAACTTAGCCTCAGCGTCCACCGATTGGAACCTGTGCAACCGTCCCTTCACGGCCCGTAATAAAACTGCCACCAGAAATGCCGCAAATAATGATGGTCCAAGAACTCCATGCGCAATCGGTATTCGTTTTATCCTAATGACTCAATCACATAATCGTAATTGGCTAATGGTGGAAAGCGGCCGATATTACTCCCAATGAAAACAGTCATGCCATACCACGTCCGGAGGGCCAGAACCGCGGAAATCCCCCTGGCTCTGAATTGCGATGGCACAAAAACCTTGGCCGTTCAGGCACTGGCGCGCGATTTGGACCGCAACGTTGGCTGGGTGGTTACGCGCAGGGCGGCCGTTATTTGGGCAACCGGAAAAGGAAACCAAACATGAAAACTATTGCCACAAAGCAGGCGTTATTAAAAAATCCACTTCCAGGCAGCACACAGGTTCGCACCCTGCATCAAACGGAAGCGGCGCGCACGCCGCAGTTTCGGCTGGAGGCGTATAAAATCCTGGTGCCTTTGGACTATTCTCCAGGTTCCCGAAAAGCGCTGGCTTATGCGCTCGCTGTGGCCAATCAATGCCAGGCTGGCCTCCTGCTGCTGCACGTTGTCGAACTGTATCCCATCGATTATCTGTTCGGATTGGAAACCGCCAAGGGGGCGAACCAGTGGCAGTTGGCACAAGCCCAAGCCTGGCTTGATCAGCAATGCCCTCAGCGTGCCAGCCCCGGGGGATCGGGCATCGAAATCCTGGTGGCCTTTGGCAGGCCGTTTCGCGAAATCAACCGGGTAGCCAAGGAGCGCAGCGTGCATCTCATCATTATCGCCACTCACGGCTATACCGGATTCAAACGCCTCCAACTGGGCAGCACCACGGAGCGGGTCGTCCGGTGCGCGCCCTGTCCCGTCCTGGTACTGCGCGAACCAGCGCGGGAGTTTGTGCCTGTGGAGCAAAAAACGGCTGGAACCTTCTCATGAAAACGAGCGCCTTAGTTCGGAAGCCACTCCAAAGCCCACTCGCGGGAACCGTGCGAACTCGCACTCCCCATGGATTGGAGAAACTGCGTATTTCGGCGCCGCCGTTGGAATCATTTGGGATCTTGTTGCCGGTGGATTTCAGCCGCGCCTCGGTTTGGGCTCTCCGCCACACGGCCCGTTTGGCGCTGCGGGATGGCAACTCTATCCTCCTCTTGCATGTGGTGGACCCGGGTTCATTCATGAATGGCCTTCAAGATTCGCTATTGGCGAAATCTGAAGATCAGTTATTGCACGATGCCGAGACCGGGTTAAGCCACCTGGCAGGCAGCGAACTGGCTGGCACTGGAGCGGTTTCGTTCCTCGTAAAAGCCGGGCGGGCGGGGCCTGAAATCATCCGAACTGCCCGCGAGGCGAGGTCGGACTTGATCGTCCTGATAGTGGACCATCGCAGCCTTGTGGAGCGCGCCCGCCACTTCCTCTTTGGGAGCACGGCAGCATGGGTGGAGCGCCACGCACCTTGTGCCGTGCTCGCGATCTCCCCGCCGAAAGGCACACTCGGAGAACCGATCCAGACATCCGCACACGAATCCATGGAAGATGTCTGGCCTTAACTGGCACAGACTGCCTGATACGAACCACAAACCATAAAAAAAGCATGAATATTCAATACCAAAGGCGGGGCCTGAAACCCTGCATCGTGACGGATCGACCGTTGGACGAACACCTTGAACATCTGGACCGCCTCATCCCCATCAGCTTGGCACGGGTGGTTCTGGAGCATCAGCGGAACGCCGCCCCGGCATTCTGCGCCTCCGTGGACTTGGCTGTGCCCGGTCCCGACATCCACGCGGCCGCCCGCGATCACACGCTGGGTGCGGCCGTGATCAAGGTGGCCCGGCGGCTCGCCGAACAGATCGAGTCCCGGAAAAGCCGCCAGCAACTCCGGCTCAAGGACCGCCATCAATGTCGTCGCGTATCCTCCACCAATAAAAGGCTCTCATGAAAACCAACCGTTTCGAACTCCAGATAAAGCGGCAGGAAGCCGCCGCCAGTCCCAGACTAAGAACCCGGATCAAATGTCCGGTTTGCCCGGAAACCCGCCTGATTGTTACCAGAAGGCAGGGAATCGAGATTGACTACTGCCCGCAGTGCCGCGGCTACTGGCTGGATCAGGGTGAACTCGCCAAAGTCGGCCAGCGCTCCGCCACCCCGGGTTGCGCCGTCGAACGAGTTGGCCACCACGGCTGCCAACAGCGCAACCCGTGGCGCAACGAACCGCCAATTTAAGAGGCTGATCCACTATGAATCACAACGACAACGACCCCCAATTGCCCCAACAGCTGCTTGAGTCTTTTGAGACGGCCAGCCGATGGATCAGGCAATACTTTCCCAAAATCCTGCCTGTCGCCGCCGGCACCATCCTGCTGCTGTGGCTGACCTCTGGCATTTACACCGTCAATCCCGGCCACAAAGGTGTGGTGCGGTCCTTCGGCAAGGAAACCGCCCGCAGCGAGCCGGGTTTGAATTATCGCTACCCCTGGCCAATCCAGCGCGTGGACATCGTCAGCGTCGAGCAAATCCGCCGCATCGAGGTTGGTTTCCGCGGGGCGCAGCGCGTGCCGGAAGAGGCGTTGATGCTCACCGGCGACGAAAACATCGTTGAAGCGCAAATCGTGGTGCAGTACCGTGTGGCAGATCCTTCCAAATACCTCTTTCGTTTGCGCCAACCGGAATCGGCTCTCCTCGCGGCGACGGAGGTGGCGCTGCGCAGCACGGTGGGTGGCATGACCATCGACCAAGTCATGATTGAAGAACGCGCCAAGGTCCAGGGCGATGCCCGGCTCTTCATCCAGCGGCTGATGGACACCTACGAATCCGGCCTGGTCATCACCGAAGTCAAACTCCAGGCTTCCGACCCGCCAGATCAGGTGCGGGATGCCTTCCACGACGTGGTCCGCGCCCGCGAGGACAAGGAAAAGCTCATCAACCAGGCCAAGGGCTACCAAGCCGACATCCTGCCCAAGGCCCGAGGCGAGGCCCAGAAACTCCTCCGCGAAGCCGAAGGCTACAAGGAACAGCGTGTCCTCCTGGCCCAGGGCGAAGCCGCCCGCTTCCTCAGCGTCCTGGCCGAATACGAAAAAGCCCGCGGCGTCACCCGGGACCGCCTGCATCTCGAAACGGTGGAGAAAATCCTGCCCGGCATCGACAAGGTCATCATTGGCGGGGACGTGAACCAGCGCCTGCTGCCCCTGCTGCCTTTGACCCCGGGCGGAGCGGGCCTGATCAGCCCGCCCGGCAAACCCGCACCCGTTCCTGTCAAGTAACAAATTACCAATAGTTTTCCCATATGCGAATCAAACTCTTCAGCGTCGGCGGCTTGGTGCTGGTCCTCCTGGCCATCCTGGTTGCCCGTCAGATCCTTTTCACAGTCAATGAGACTGAGCAGGTCATCATCACGCAGTTCGGGGAATTCAAACGCACCATACAACAGCCCGGCCTCGCCTGGAAGATGCCCTTCCTCCAAACCGTCAATCGATTCGACCGCCGCATCCTCACCAGCGACGCTCCCAAGGCCGAATACCTCACGCAGGACAAGAAACGCCTGGTGGCCGACCCGGTGACCCGCTGGCGAATCGCCGACCCTTTGCAGTTCTACAAGACCGTCCGCGACGAATCCGGCGCCCGCGCCCGCCTCGACGACCTGGTCTTGTCGGAACTGCGCCGCGAAGTCGCCAGCCACACCTTCGTCCTCGTCATCGGCTCGAAACGGGAGACGATCATGGACAACGTGGCCAAGACCGCCCGCGGGAAAGCCAGGGAGTTCGGCATCGACGTGGTCGATGTGCGCATCAAGCGCGCCGATCTGCCCCAGGAGGTGCAGTTAAGCGTGTATCAGCGCATGCAGGCCGAGCGCGAGCGGGAGGCCAAGCGTTACCGGAGCGAAGGGGATGAGGAATCCGCCAAGCTCAAGGCCGAAACCGACAAGCAACGCACCATCCTGCTCGCCCAGGCCAGGCAAGACTCCGAGAAGTTGCGTGGCGAGGGTGACGGCACAGCCACGCGCGTCTATGCGGAGGCGTACGGGAAGGACGCCGAGTTCTATGCCTTTGTGCGCAGCCTCCAGGCTTACGAGTTGTTCCTGGGCCAGCGCAGCACCCTGGTGCTGCCGGCGGACTCCGATCTTTTCCGCTATCTGAGCAGCCCCCAGCCACCGGCTAAAGAGACGGCCGCGGCGCGAGGAACGCAGTGAACAGGAAACGTCGGAATGGTCCAGTAAAATGTGCCCGGGAAAAGAGAATTCCTTTGCCTTTCTCACCCGGTGTGTGGATACGCCATTGGCGTCAGTCAACCCCCATTGAGATCGATGTTCATCCCGCTGTTGGAACCGGATCCCCCAAAAGGGCGCAAGGAGACTGCTGCCACAGCTTCTCCAGCCCCAGTTGGTTTCGCCTGACAACCGACGTATGCAAAACCCACAACTTGAGGATCGCAGCCCCTCTCCGCTGCCCCATGACAAGGCGCCGAGGCCAGCCAGGCGCCGGATTATCACCGGGCCTGCCAGACTAACAAAAAACCACCGCTTCCTATTGTATTCCCCATGCGAGAATTGAGCCACCTTTTTGCCAACAATCGTGCCTGGGCCAGCCGGATTCGGTCCGAAGATCCGGAGTTCTTCGGGAGACTGTCCCGGCAGCAATCGCCGCAGTATTTTTGGATTGGCTGCAGCGACAGCCGCGTGCCGGCCAATCAAATTACCGGGTTGGCCCCCGGCGAGATGTTCGTCCACCGCAACGTGGCCAATGTCATGCCACCCACCGATCTCAACAGTCTTTCCGCCCTGCAATTCGCCGTGGACGTGCTCATGGTGCGGCACATCATTGTATGCGGCCATTTCGGTTGCGCCGGGATTCGCGCCGTCCTGCATGGCCAGCGGCTGGGCATGGTTGATAACTGGCTCCAAAAGGTCGAGGACGTGCGTCAGAAGCATGCGGTTCATTTGGCCACACGGGGAGATGAGAAGCGGCAATCGGATCGGCTGTGCGAACTGAACGTCGTGGAGCAAGTGGCCAGTGTATGCTCAACTGCCAGCGTTCAGAACGCCTGGGCCCGCGGCCAATCGCTGGCAGTGCATGGGTGGATTTACGATGTGAGCGACGGTTTGCTTCAGGATCTCGGGCTTTGCATTGCCGCCCCGGGAGAATTGCCTCCTGCCTATCAAGCGGCCGTGGCGGGGCGAGGCGCTCCAACCATCACCGCCGGAGCCGCCGGCCATGGGAGCTATTCACTATGACGGCACACCCATTGATCTGGATTGGCTTCAGCCTCCTGGTGCTGGCCGTGTTGGCGCTGGACCTGGGTGTGTTCCACCGGAAAGCGCACGCTGTGGGTTTCAAGGAAGCGCTCCGGTGGACCGGCGTGTGGGTAACGCTGGCGGTGCTGTTCGGCGCGGGCGTGTGGCATTGGGCCGGGCCGCAAAAAGGGCTCGAATTCTTCACTGGCTATCTCATTGAATACTCGCTGAGCGCAGACAACGTATTCGTATTCGTGCTCATCTTCTCCTATTTCGCCGTGCCGCCGCCGTGGCAGCATAAGGTGTTGTTTTGGGGCGTGCTGGGGGCGCTGGTGATGCGCCTGGTTATGATTGGGCTGGGGGTGGCTCTCATCAGCCGTTTCGGCTGGATTCTCTATGTTTTCGGCGCGTTTCTGTTGTTCACCGGCTGGAAAATGGCCTTCGGCAAGGAAGAAGAGATTCATCCCGAGTGTAATCCGGTAGTGCGCTGGTTTCGCAAGCTAGTGCCAGTGGCTGCTGGTTACCACGGCGACCAGTTCGTGGCGCGGATGGGCGGGCGCCGGGTGGCCACACCGTTGCTGGTGGTGCTCGTGTGCATCGAAGTGAGCGACCTGGTGTTCGCGGTGGATTCCATTCCAGCCATCTTCGCGGTCACGCTGGACCCTTTCATCGTTTACACCTCGAACGTGTTCGCCATCCTGGGGTTGCGCTCGCTCTACTTCGTTTTGGCGGGAATGGTGAACAAGTTTTATTATCTCAAAACGGGTCTGGGCATAATACTCGCGTTTGTGGGAGTGAAAATGCTGATCGCCCAGACGGCCTGGAAAATCGGCACCCTGACGGCGCTGGGCGTGGTGGCGGGCGTGCTCGCGGCCACCATTGCAGCCTCGTTGCTGCGGCCAACAAGGAAGGAATCCCTCCCTGCGTTGGAGCCTCCATCACCGCAACCGGCAGAAACCACCAGGCTGCACTGAGCTGAAGCAACCAGGACACTCGCCCGAAAGCAACCGCAACCGAAGCTTATGAATACCAGCGCACTTCCACCAACGCTTGGCGCCATCCCGCCCGGGTTGTCCACCGGATTGGTGAATTCCAAGCCAGCGGCCCGGCCTGCCTTCTCCGAGGAACTCCGGCGGCTGGCGAAACAATTCAACGGCCAGCCCGCAACGCTGGCCGCCATCCTCTCGGCTACGAAAGAACGGGGCATTGAGCTGGTGCTGGTGCTTATTTGCCTGCCATTTTTGACGCCCATTCCATTGCCGGGCCTGTCCACACCCTTCGGCTTGGTCGTCTTTCTGATTGGAGCGCGCCTCGCGCTCGGCCGCAAACCCTGGCTGCCGCGCCGTTTATTGGATCGTGAGTTGCCCCGGCGATTCATTACTACACTCCTTGCCGCCGCCACCCGCATCGTGCGCTGGTTGGAGTATTTGCTCCGTCCACGTCTCGGTTTCTTGCACGAGCAGATGATTTACCGGCGGGTGGCTGGAACACTCATCATGGTCTCCGGCCTGATGCTCATGCTGCCACTGCCCATTCCGCTGACTAACTGCTTTCCAGCTCTGACGGTGGTTTTGCTGGCCGCTGGCGCCATGGAGCGAGATGGGGTGTTCTTCCTGGCCGGGTGCATGGTATTCGCTGTGGCGGCAGCCTATTTCGGGGCGCTGGTTTTTGGCGGTGCGCATGCCGTGGACTACTTGCGCCACGGTTTATTTGGAGGCTAAAATGCGAAATATTCAGGAAGTAAAATATTTCTTTGAACAAACCCCTCGCACCCGGCGTCCAATCCGCGTGTATCGAATGAAGTCTATCTTCGTGGTTTTCTGGACAGTCCTGTGGCTGGCCGGATCGATGCATTGTTCATTGGAAGCAGGGGGTGTTCTGCCCAACGATTTCTCCTGCTGGGTGTTCCCCGCCGCGCTGGATGATCCCAGCGGACCGGCAAAATCTGGTTGTTCTTATGAGGAATCGGCCCGCACCTTGATCTGCCGCACCAGGGAAACAACGCTGGCCGCAGCCGCCATGGCCGAATCGGCTTTCCCTCCCGTTCGGTGGGTGCCCACGGTGGCAGTTTTTGCTCCCTCAGCGCCTGGCGGCGAGTCTTCTTTCCTGCCTCGAAGCTGGCAATTTCACTGGCGCACGGCGCCGGTCCCGCGGGCGCCATCCTCCATTTCTTAACTTTCAGCGTAGTGCTGAGTGATTTCCCAAGTGGAAAACTGAACTCAGACTTTATTGTCCCCCAGTCGAAGCAGCATTTATCGAGCGGTCCACCGCAGTTTGCGGGGGTATATCCTCCGGACCGCCAGGATCTTAACCGTCAATCAAAAACCTTTGAATGTATCTATGAAATGCCCGTTATGCATTGAACCCGACCTTGTCATGACCGACCGGCAAGGCGTGGAAATTGACTATTGCCCCAAATGTCGCGGGGTGTGGCTGGACCGGGGTGAACTCGATAAAATCATCGAGCGTTCGGTTTCGGGCCCCACGGCAGCTCCGGCGGCTAATCCACCGCCCAATACGGCGCCCGGTTACGGCGGCTATCCGCCAGGCCATCCCGGACCAGATAGCCACCACGGCCAGCCGGGTTACCACCGCAAAAAGTCGTGGCTGGGAGAGTTGTTTGACTGAGAAAGCTGGAGCCTTGCAGGAAAACCAACCATGCAATCCATAACCCGCCGCGCGTTCTTGCGCTTTTGCACCGGCGCCGCCGCCAGCCTGGGCCTCACAGCTGAGGATTTGCTGGGGCTGCGGGATGCTTTGGCCAATCCGCTGGAACCCTCGGTTATCTGGCTTCAAGGGAGTGGGTGCAGCGGATGCACGGTCTCTTTTCTCAATTATGTGAGCCGCATGCCGCCCCATGCGGTGGAAGACATCCTGGTGGAAAGTGCCAGCCTGATCTATCATCCCATGCTGGCGGCGGCGGCCGGGGCGGCGGCGGTGCGCAGCGTAAGACAAACCGTGGACCGGGGGGATTTTATCCTCGTTATCGAAGGCGCCGTGCCGGTAAGTTTCAGTGGCCAGGCTTGTCTGGCCTGGATGGAAGACGGGCAGGCGAAGACCTTCCAGCAGGTGGTCATTGAACTCGCTTCAAAAACCCGGCGCATTCTCTGTTTTGGCAACTGCGCAGCCTGGGGCGGATTGGCCGCTGCTGGACCTAACGTCACCGGCGTCCGAGGGGTCAGCGCTGTCACCGGCAAAACCACGGTCAATATTGCCGGCTGCCCGCCCCATCCAGATTGGATGGCCAGGTCACTGGCCCAAATAATCCAGGGCAAAAATATCCCCCTGGATGCCTGCGGACGGCCGCGGGATATTTTCAGCAAAAATATCTGCGACCGGTGCCCGCTGGATGACCGGCCTGAAGCAAAGCGGTTCGGGGAAAACAATCGCTGCCTGGAGGAGTTGGGCTGCCGCGGAGAACAAACCAAGGCACCCTGTCCCACACTGAAATGGAATAACGGCGTCAACTGGTGCATGGGAGCCGGCGCCCCATGCATTGGCTGCACGAACCCCGATTTCCCCGGCCGCCGCCCGCTGGTTCGTGCTGTCCGAGCTTAACCTGTTTGGCCTGTGGTTCCATTTTTACACGAAAGCCATTATGCCTGCTGTGATTGCCATTGATCCGGTCACCCGCCTGGAGGGCCACCTCAGGGTAGAGCTTACCTTTGACGGTCCCGCCGCCGCACAAAAGGTGAGCGAGGCCCGGGTGATGGGCACGCTCTTCCGTGGATTGGAAGAACTGCTCATCGGCCGCGATCCGTGGGATGCACCCCACATCACGCAGCGGATCTGCGGCGTCTGTCCCATTCCGCATGCGCTGGCCGCCGTCCTGGCACTTGATCAAGCGGCCGGCCAGGGGATCCCCGCCAACGCTCGGATTTTGCGCAACCTGGTGCTGGCCTCCAATTTCATCCAATCGCACTTGCTCCACTTTTACCAGCTGGCGCTGCTGGATTATGCCAGCGGCCCGGCCCGGGCGCCGTGGATGCCGGAATGGAAGGTGGATCGGCGCCTCGCCGGACCGGCCAATGCCCGGCTCCTGGAGCATTACACAGCGGCGCTGCGCATGGTCCGGATGGCGCAGGAAATGGGCGCGGTTTTTGGCGGGAAGATGCCGCATTCACCGGCCTTCGTTCCCGGTGGATTCACAGCGGTGCCCACCGCTGGCCAGATCCAGCAATTCATCATCTTGGGGCAGGAATTGCTGGGGTTCATCAAGACGGTTTATCCGGAGGACGTGGAGCTGGTGGCGGCGGCCTATCCGGAATACACTGAGCTTGGCCGGGGCTATGGCCATCTGCTGGCGTTGGGTGCGTTTGAAACTGGGTCCGGAGAATCCATGTTCCAAAGGGGACTGGTTCTTGAAGGTCAGACGGCCGTCGTTCCGCTGGACGTTTCGGCCATCACCGAACAGGTGGCCTGTTCCTGGTATGATGCCACCCCTGGCCCTTTGCCTCCATCCAGCGGCCAAACCAAGCCGGCCATCCCCAAGGCCGATGCCTATTCGTGGATCAAGGCGCCCCGCTACCAGGGAACGCCGTTCGAAACCGGGCCACTGGCCCGGATGTGGATCAGCGGCAAGTATCGACGGGGCATTTCCACGATGGATCGGCATCGGGCCAGGGCGGTGGAGACGAAGTTAATCGCCGAGGCCATGCTGGATTGGGTGCGACAATTGGTATTGGGGCAGCCGGTTTGGGCGCCGAATCCCACACCGGCCACCGCCCAGTCCGCTGGCTTGACTGAGGCGCCAAGGGGCGCGCTGGGCCACTGGTTGCAGATCGAAAAAGGCAAAATCGCCCATTATCAAATCATCACGCCCACCGGCTGGAATGCTTCGCCGCGGGACACCGCCGGCCAGCCGGGCCCCTTGGAGCAGGCGCTTTTGAGTGTCCCTGTTGCGGACTCAACCCAACCCATCGAAGCGCTGCGGGTGATCCATTCGTTTGACCCCTGCCTGGCCTGTGCCGTGCACTGATGAAACCTGTTTCGAAAAACCGGGCGCGGCTTTCCGCTCAATTTCCACCGCCGTGGTGAGACAATATCCTGAAACAGCAAGTTGATTTAACTTATGAACACCAAAGCACTCATTTTACCGATGGCAAATGCCGCGCTCTACCTGATGACTTGCGCGGTCATCGGTACCGGCCTCTTGCTGGAACTCAGGCTGGATGAGGAGGATGGAGCAGTTCGGTTGCTCGGCCTGGGTGCGGATGATTGGGGGGAAATCCACCTGGCCATCGCCCTCGGATTCGCGGCCCTGACGGTGCTTCATCTGCTTTTGAACCTGGCCTGGATCAAGGCGTCGCTAACTAAAGCCAAGTGGGTGGCGCCGATGCTGGCGGCGGGCCTCGGCCTCGTGGCGGTTTTACTGTTCTGGCCTGCAGACCCCCAACCGGCTCATGGCGGCAAACCGGCGGCGCACCACCAGCAGGATGAAGACTGAGTCAAAGCCCGATGGAGCCATGCAAGGCGAAGCTCAAATCCGAGGAATGCACATCAATACCATTACGCAAAACACACTAACATGAATACAAATCGAATGCGAGCAGCGGTAATGATCCTGAGTTTGGCCAGCTTTTCAGTGGCTGAAGCCAGGACGGAAACGGAAAAGGTCAAAAAGCAGGCGAAGGCTGTGAAAATAGCGGTCGATGAACTGCCCCAATTGGTGAGAGCAACCCTTCATGATCAAGTGGGTGGCGGGAAGATCACCGAGGTGAAACAGAAGACCAAAAAGGGCCGGGTAGTCTTTCACGCGGACGTGCTGACCGGCGGGAAAGATTGGGAGATCGACGTGATGGCGGATGGCGCGGTAATGAGAAATCGGGCCGATCAGTGTGCGGATGATTGTGCCAGCCAGGCTGGAAAGCTTTAACCTAAAGGAACCCGGATCCGGGAAATGGCCGGCTTCAGGCCGTTGGCTGCGCCCCACATCTGGGTTGCTGGAGAGAACCAATCCCACGGAGATCCCATTATGATAATCATGTTTCTTGTCACCCTCGCCATTGGGCTGCTGGCCCAATGGCATGTGAAACGCACCTATGCACGGCACAGCCGCAATCCGACATTGGGCGGCTATACCGGGGCGGCGGCCGCTCACGCCATCCTGGACCAGGCTGGCACTGGCCATGTCGAGGTCATGGAACACGATGAATTCCTGGGCGATCATTACGATCCGATCCATCGGCGCCTGGTTTTATCATCGGCCAATTACCACGGCACATCGCCGGCAGCTTTGGGGGTGGCGGCGCATGAATGCGGTCATGCGATCCAGCACCAGCAGGCGTTTGGGCCGCTCCATTTAAGAATGGCCGCCGTGGGCATCACCAGCTTCGCCAGCCAGTTGGTGTTGTGGATTCCACTGTTGGGCATGTTCACGGGATTGCTGGCGGCCAAGACGGGGTTGCTGCTCATGGCTGCGGCTTGGGCCGTGATGATGTTGTTCAATCTGATCACGCTGCCCGTGGAGTTCGATGCTTCCCGGCGCGCCAAACTCCTGCTCGGACAATTGGGTTTCATCCAGGCCGGAGCGGAGCGGGCGGCAGTAGCCCAGGTTCTGAACGCCGCCGCTTGGACCTATGTCGCAGCGTTCATTTCTTCGATGCTGTACCTGGTCTGGTACCTGTTGCCGCTGACGGCCGGCAGCGACCGGGAATGAAGCCACTCAGGCTGGCCGCCCGATCCGGTTGTCAGACCATTTGCGTATGAGTATAAACACGTATTGCCAAACGGTTATTTCCGCCCGGTGGTTCCAGCCATTGGTGGTGGCGGTGATCCTCGCGGCGGGCGGGTTGGTCGGCCTGGAGACCTATCCGCATCTCAGCCAGCGCTACGGCTATTGGTTTCGCCTGTTGGACCGCTTGATTGTCGCCATTTTTACGGTGGAAATCCTGCTCAAGATAGGCGCCCAAGGGCGGCAGCCATGGCGATTCTTTCGGGATCCATGGAACGTTTTCGATTTCGCGGTGGTGGCGGTTTGCCTCCTGCCGTTCGGCAGCCACTCCGCTACTGTCTTGCGGCTTATTCGCATTCTGCGGGTATTGCGGCTGGTCACCGTCTTGCCACGGCTTCAGTTGCTGGTGGGAACGTTGCTCAAAAGCCTGCCCTCGATGGGTTATGTGGGATTGCTGCTTTTGCTCCTTTTCTACGTTTACGCCGTCATGGGAACCTCGCTCTTTGGATCTGCCGATCCCGCCCATTTTGGATCACTTCAGTCATCACTGATGACTTTGTTCCAAACCGTTACTCTGGACGGCTGGACTGACATCATGAAGCTCCAGCTGCCAAGCTCAGCCAGCTACGCTCCGCAAGGCAATGGCGGCAGCACGGGACAGGCGCGGGCCATGCCGTTTGCGGCCGTGGCATATTTCGTGTCGTTCATCCTTATAGGAACCATGGTCCTGCTCAATCTGTTTATCGGGGTCATCATGAGCGGCATGCAGGAAACACAGCGTGAGGCCGCGCTGGCGGAGCGGATCAAACATCGGGGTTCTCCGGGCTGTTCCACGGTGTCCGGCGAAATCAGAATCCTTGAACACCAATTGGATCAATTCATGGAACGTCTGCAGGAAATCCGCCTCCAAATGGAACAACCACCAGCCCGGGCGGAGGCCAGCCGTTTACCGCTTGTGCCACTCACCGATAGGCCTGTACACCCAATTTGCCCCGGTTTTCACCCGCAATCCTCAGGCCAGGACTGGCCATGAAAGCAAAATATTAAAACTCTGAATGGATCGCGGCCGTTTCACCAACCATCGCTCTCATCGGATGACCAGTTGTATCAGGATGCCAGACACGATGCTCACCGATAACAATAGCCCGATCACCAACAGGGTGTCTTTAAGATCTTTATTCTCCTTTAAAAGCACCAGAATGCCCAGTCCCGCTCCAGAGCATAGGCCGGCCACCATGGATCCGAAGCTAATTGATCCTTGGGCATAAAGTTCCGCCAACAGAACCGAGGCAAAACAATTGGGGATAAGGCCGATAAAGGACGCCAGGACGGGCTGAAATACACTCCCATTCAGAAGCATCACGCCAATTCTTTCAGTGCCCACCTGATCCACCAGCCCGTTTAATGCCAACGTCAAAAACAGCAAAAACGCGCTGATTTTTACCGTGTGGAATAGCGGATGAAGCAATAGCGCCTTCACCTTTGAAGGCCGGCCATCGAGGACGTGGGAGCAACACCCGGCATGCTCATCAGCAACCACGCCGCCGCTGGCAACCGGGATTGCCTCTTTGGCCTCGTGCTTCCAGCAGACCCGTATCAAGCCGTCAACGCCGGCGCCGGCAATTATCGCGATCAAGACTTTTATGGCGATCAGCCATCCGACCATGCCGGCCTTTGCCGGCATGGACAAAAGGACCGGCACAGCCTCATCGGAGGTGGAAAGGAAAACGGCCAATAGTGTCCCTACCGAGATCAGGCGCTTCACATACAAGGCGGAAGCCACCACCGAAAAACCGCATTGCGGAAGGCAGCCAAGCAAGGCTCCCACCAGTGGCCCCAGGTTGCCCAAATGCAGCCCAATCCGGCTCAGGCGGCCGCCATACCGGTATTCCAGAAATCCCACTAGAAAATAGATTGCGGCCAAAAACGGCACCAGCTTTCCGGTGTCAACCAAAGCTTCGGTGAAGATTCCCATTCCCAAGTTCCTGTTTTAGTAGGTTGCGTGGGCGGTTTCAATAAGCGTACTGCCTGGTCTTCAATCCGGACCCCACCATTGCGGCTCCGTGCCTGGGAGGCTTGGCTTGATGGTCTGAAGTCCGATCAAAAGGGCGGCTCCAAGCCATCATTGTTGATTCGTTGCCTTTTCGCGATTGCTTCATATCGCTACATCGATAGCAAAGCTGGCCGCCGCCAGTCGAATAAAAAGAGTCGTTTTTGGCTGAAAAACGAAACCTGTTTGATTGAATAAAGCGGGTGGCTGCGGCATCTAAAAATCCGTGTTGCGGCTGCCGCCATGCGCCTCAACTGATTCGCCGCTGATCTTGGAGAAATGGATTTGAATGCTGAGGGACTTGATTTGCAGTTTAAAGAACTATCATTATGGGCCATCATTACCACCTCCCACCGGAAGTTGACGAAGCCGTCCGCTCTTTTATCCGGCGGCACAAACATGGCCTGCGCTGGGGATGCCTCGCGGCGGGCCTGCTGGCCTCCGCGCTGAGCCTGCTCGTGGCGTGGGCGCTTTTCCGAGGCGCCTTCCGGGTGAAAGACTGGGTGTTCGGCAAGGCCCCGGCCATCAGTTTGCCGCTGGCCTGGGAAAAGCCGTTGGGCGATGCCGCGCTGGCGCAACTGCGCGTCCAGACCCGGTTCGTTACTGACCGGCAAGTGATGGATCCACTGAACCGCCTGGCCATGCCGCTTTTTGCGGTGCTGACCAATTCGTCTGACCGGTTCACGCTCTTCGTCACCGAGTCCCGGGAGGTCAACGCGCTCGCGCTGCCGGGCGGCTCCATCGTGTTCCATCGCGGATTGCTGGAGCGGGCGCGAACGGCGGAGGAAGTGCAGGGCGTGCTGGCGCACGAGATGGCGCACGTTCAGAAACGGCACGGCGTGCTGCAGCTGGCGCAAAACATCGGTTTGGACCTGGTTATCCAACAGCTGCAGGGCGGCGAAAGCGGGCTGCTGGACGCCCTCGTCCGCAACAGCGGGCAGCTGCTGGGTCTGAAGTTCAGCCGCGATCATGAACGCGCCGCGGATGACCAGGGCTGGGAATTGCTGACCCAGGCGCAGGTCAACCCCCAAGGCCTGGTGGACTTCTTCGCCGGCCTGCAGGCAGCGATGGGTTCTGGCTCCGCCCCTTCGATTCCGCTCCTGAGCACCCATCCGGCGCCCGCGGAACGCCTGGAACGTCTCCGTCAGAAGTCCGCGGCGTTTGGGCCGCGCGAATTCCGGTCGTTCGCCGCAGATTTCAACGCCCTGCAGGCTGGCCTGGGCCTCGCGCTGGAGCGGCCGTAAAACGCACAACCAAGAGCAAAACCTCCGGATGCGCAGCCCGGTGCATTGCATCCTTGCCAGGCCAGCCTGGCCGGGATTAACTGTCCGCATGCGCAAAAATGAATTTGAGCGGTTAACCGGAGGCAGCCGATTCGACTCCGACCGCAATCCTGGCCATCTCAGCTCTCCAAAAGCATGATTCACCAGCCTTCGCTCAGCCGGTTCGCCTGGCTATCCATCGGCGCGGCGATCCTCACCATGGGCTTGAAAACCGCCGCTTATTGGCTGACCGGTTCCGTTGGGTTGCTTTCGGACGCCATCGAATCGGGGGTGAATTTGGCCGGCGGCATCATGGCGCTGGCCATGTTGAAGGTGGCGGAGCGGCCAGCGGATGCGGAGCATCCTTACGGGCACGGCAAGGCGGAGTATTTTTCCAGCGGCGTGGAAGGGGCGTTGATCTTCATCGCCGCCCTCAGCATCGCCGCCACCGCCGCCCAGCGGCTCATCTCCCCCAAGCCGCTGGAGCAAATGGGGCTGGGTTTGGGCATCTCGGTTTTGGCTTCCTTGGTGAATTTGGCGGTGGGCTGGCTGCTGCTGCGCGTGGCGCGCCAATGGAAATCCATCACGCTGGAGGCCAACGCCTTTCATTTGTTGACGGACGTCTGGACCTCGGTGGCAGTGGTGGCGGGGATTGGCCTGGTGGCCGCCACCGGCTGGAACCGCCTGGATCCCCTCGCCGCAATCCTGGTGGCCGCCAACATCCTTTGGACGGGCGGCAGGCTGGTGTTGCGCTCCATTGGCGGCTTGATGGACCAGGCTCTGCCTCCGGATGACCTGGCCACGCTCGGCAAGATCCTCGGCCAATACGAACAAGCCGAAGTGAAATGCCGGCACGTGACCACCCGCCAGGCCGGATCACAGCGTTTTGTATCCCTGCACGTCCTGGTGCCCGGCGAGTGGGCTGTCCATCGCGGCCACGACCTGGTTACTGGGCTGGAGGTGGACATCCTCCGCTCGCTTCCCAACACAGTGGTTTCAACGCACCTGGAGCCACTGGGTGCCCCTCTGCCTAATCCTGAGGAGGCAATGCCCTCCAGGTTCCCGGCCGGCTTCGGACCGGAAGCACGAAAGACCGGCTGACCAGCGGGCCGTCGCCGGCCGAGCGCATACCCGCCAAAAGCCAGGGAAGCGTGAACCGGCCGCTCAAGCCTTAAACCTCTCGCCCGGGACAATCCATGCCCATTTGACCCACATTTATGCCAAACTCCAGGTCCACAGCCGTCAGGAAGCCATCTACAAGTGGTTGTACCCCAATATTTAACAATCCCTTCCAGACACTCGCCATATATGGTCTTTTACCTATGCTTTTTCTATACCGTTTTTTAGATTGTGCTGAAATATGAGGCATGGGATGTTTGTGGTCGTTAATTGTATTTTTTTTAAATTTGGCGTATATTTATTCAGTTATGTTTAGGCATCAGTTAAATGAAGGTCAACTATTCAGATTTTGGAGGCACAAGTTTCTAACGTTTTCGGCATTTTTTTTGACCGCTACTGGCGCGCGATAAAAATTTTAAGCGCCTTGCTCGATACTCCTATCCTGCGAACTAGTACATCGTTTCATTAAAATGTATACACATTAGGCAAGCACCAGATCCA
>CAYPCQ010000135.1:0-23640 GCA_964409245.1 uncultured Verrucomicrobiota bacterium | reverse complement strand
CCGTGTGCGAAGCCCGGGCGGCGGTCGGCGGCGGCTGGAAGCCCAGGATCCTGGGACACCCTCTGCAAGCCCGTCCAATACTCCGTCAAACTCATCCGCTGGTTGAGAACCTCCATCCAATCCCGGCTTGCCTGGACCACCGCCTTGCCCCGCCTTCAGGCCCTTTACGCCACGTTATGAACCAGAATTATCCACACCGTTCATATTAGAGGATATTCAGGCAGGGCCTCCTGCCATGGTTCGATAGGCGGGCCTCAATTATCGCCACAACATGCTGGTTATGAGTGGGATGCGCAGTATCCTGGCCATTAAATCCAATGGTCAGCAACCTGGGATCTGGGCCACATTCTTCAATGCTTAAACCAATTGCCTGTAAAAACTGGCTTGAAGCCCCAGTCTATTGCTGTGTTTAATGGAATCATGAACCATGAACTGGGAAGGGTAATTAAAAAATGTTCAATCAAGCAACTAATCTGGTAACAAGACAAACGAGCGGGAATCATGAATTGGAGGGGTGCCTCAACTTACGCGATAAATCGGCCATGCCGCTGAGTATTTTCGCAAAGGCACGGTTTTTACTGCTGCTTGGGATGCTGCTGCCGGTGTTAGCCCAGGCCCAATTTAGTTACACCACCAATAACGGTGCCATCACCATCACCAAATATACCGGCTCTGAAAGCGAGGTGATCATCCCTGTCACGATCAATGGCCTGCCGGTCACCAGCATTGGGGCTGAGGCGTTCAAAAACAGCACCAACAAACTGGTGAGCGTCATAATTGGAAACAGCGTCACCAACATAGGAGGTTCGGCCTTCTATGGGTGCACCAACCTGACCAATATCACCATTGGCAACAATGTCGCTATTATCGAGGGCAGTGCGCTCTACGGTTGCACCAGTTTGACCAACGTCACGATCCCAAACAGCGTGACCAGCATCGGGATCTATGCGTTCTCTGGCTGCACCAGCCTGGCCAGCGTCACGCTTGGCAACAGCGTCACCAACATTGGAATGTTGGCCTTCGTTGGCTGCACCAGCTTGGCCAACGTCACGATCCCCAACAGTGTGACCATGATAGGAGCTTCTGTGTTCTCTGGCTGCACCAAGCTGACCAATATCACCGTTGGCAACAGCGTCACGAACATCGAGAACAACGCGTTCTCTGGCTGCACCAGTTTGACAACTATCACGGTAGGAGGCAACAACCCCGTCTTCAGCAGCTTGGATGGGGTTTTGTTCAACAAGAACCAAACCACCCTCATTAAATGCCCAGCGGGCAAAGCCGGAAGTTACACCATACCCAACAGCGTCATCAGCATCGGGATCTATGCGTTCTCTGGCTGCACCAGCCTGGCCAGCGTCACGCTTGGCAACAGCGTCACCAGCATTGGGGACTCGGCTTTCTCTGGCTGTTCCAAACTGACCAGCGTCACGATTGGCAACGGCGTTACAAGCATAGGAATTTCGGCGTTCCGTTACTGCACCAGCCTGACCAGCGTCACGATTGGCAACGGCGTTACCAGCATAGGAGCTTTTGCGTTTTCTAGCTGCCCATGCCTAATAAAGGTGTATTTCCAAGGTGATTATCCTAATATATTTGGTATCGGTATATTTAACAGTGATACAGTTATTACGGTATACTACATGAAAGGAACTACCGGGTGGTATAGTATATTTAATGAAGACAGACAAACAGGAACTTATAATTCTGATGTAATTCTTCAATTCCCATGTATTGCCTATACCAGCGTGGATGGGGTTTATTTCAATGAGAACCAGACGGAGATCCTGCAATTTCCGTTGGACAAAGCGGGCAGTTACACGGTTCCCGATAGTGTCACCAGCATCGGCACGGCGTTTCGTGGCTGCACCAACCTGACTGACATCACCCTTGGCAAAGGTATTACGAGCATCGAGGATAACGCCTTCGAGAGCTGCACCAGCCTGAAGAGTATCACCATCCCCAGCGGCGTCACCAGCATTGGGGATGGGGTGTTCAAAAGCTGTTTTAATCTGGCGAGCGTGGTTTTTGAAGGCGACATTCCCAGCACCTATTACGACGATCTGTTTTCCGGAGCCAACAAAGTGACGGTGTATTACGCCCCTGCAACATCTGGATGGAGTCCCACTTTTGGCGGCCGTCCGGCAGTGCCCAAGTCTTTGGGGCAGCAATCCCCTTTATCCATCAAAATCAAAACCGTTCAGGTTTCGATGCAAGTCAAACCCACAAAGAAATACCAATTGCAGGCGTCCCTGGACATGCAAACGTGGACGAACGTGGGGGTTGCCTTTGTGGCCACGGCTGCGGAAGAAGTGCAGGAATTTGACACCACTTCAACCGGGCGGTTTTTCCGGCTCTACGAATTGCAGTAAGCAGCAGCCCATTTTTTGCAGCCCCATCGGTTTTTTTCTGGTGGGGCTTTTTCTTTTCACCGCGAGTGGGAAGAAACCTGTCGGCACTGGAACCTGAAATAATCCCGGCATTACTCCAGTGGGCGCACGCTCTTTGCCAGAACGGTGTGGATAATTCCGTTACGAAACAGGCGCTACAGTGGGCATTGCCGATGCCTGAAGGGCGCTGGTGGAAGCTGGTTCAGAATTAAGTCTGCTGGTTTGGCTCCGCTCTCCCCCCGGCCCACAAGGCAAATCCCACCCCTTTTCCTGCGTCAAAAAAATGTTAATATATATCGCGTAAAGGCTTGACACAGAGGCACTTATGTGGAATTTTTTTGGCATGCTAAGTGACTCTGTACCAACGGTTTACAACAACCTGTCCCACCCGGCCCTGCGCCTCGTCGAGGACTGCCCCTCCTTCCGGATTTGCCCGGAACTCCCCGATCTTGCCTGGGTCGCCATGGGCATCCAGCGCGCCCTGCACGAATCGGCCACCGGACGCGCTTTTCTCCAAACCCACGGCTTCGATTGGGCGGGCTGCCCCGACTTTTCCCATTACTTCCAAGCCCTCAAAAGCCCGCGGCGGCTCCGTCTGCTCCAGGATCTCAATGGCCTGCTGGCCCGCCGCCTCACCGCTGGTTTGCCCGATGAGCTGGCGATGTCTTCCCGGTTGGAGAATTTCGACCTCTATGCCTGGGATGGCCACTGGCACAAGACCGCCAGCCAGGATCTAGTACAACGTTTCATTAAACCATATCCGGCATTACATCCGCGAGAACCGGAACCATTCAATCATCACCAGCCTGGAAGCCCGGCTGGTGGAGACGGAGGACAAATACTGGGGGTCGATCTCGGCCATCAACGAGAACTTCGCAAACATTTCCGGAAGCATCGTGAACCAGTATCCGATGCTGCTCTCGGGCGGCATGTGGGGCGCCATCGAGCTGACCTGCGATTGTGATTGGTTGCGCGAGGAAGTATGAAAATGGGGCAAATCGCGGGAATTCGGCCGCAGGGGCGTGCGAGCTGGTGCTCAAAGCCCACGCCCCTGCCGGCTTTAGTTCGCACCCGCAAGTCAGAGGCTATTGGCTGGTTATAAATCATTGCAGAATGGCCACTTATGAAATATTCCAAACGGTATTTTATGGGCCGATCCACGTCAGCCAATGAAAAACTCCACAGCCTTCCCGGAAGAGCTGATTTATTCCATCCTCGGTGTTTTGCTGTCTGAATGCAATTTTTTCTGCAATGGAGTCCACCGAGTCCATGGAAGGTTGGCCATGCCGTCCATTTCCATTCATGCTCTGCATTGTGAATGGCGCTTGGGCGCTGTTTATGGGGGGATGCGGTTTGGTTGCGGCTGCATGCTCGTCAGTGAAGTCATTTTGGTTATGGACAAAATACGGCATCAATTGATCTTGCCCTGTGAGGCCAGCCAGTATGCGGGGCCACGGACCGTGATGTTCAGCGGCTGGGCGGGCTATGTGGAGGGCATTGTGATGATCCCTCTGCATGGCATTCACCGTCCTCTTCCGTCTGCATCCCGGCGCCTGGGATTGCCTGGTATGCTGGCATCTGGGGCATTGTCGTTTAAGGCCGGTTTTGGTTCGTCAATTAGGCCTGTCATCCCTCCACCTTGGCCGGCCCGTCTCCGGTAGGGTCTTGTACTTTGCTATACTCTGTTTACCCCACTATTTTTTCCGATATATGAAACCTCGTTCCGATGCGATCCTCTTGAACCTGCCCGCGGATCAACAATCCCTCCTGGCCGGGTGGCTGCTGGGCGGCCTCGGTTATCAGCAGGCCCAGGCCCGTGCCGGGCGCGAGTTCGGTGTGAAAGCCAGCTTGAAGGTATTCTCGAACTTTTATCGCGTCGTTTGCCTCCCGATCCTCCAGTCCCGGCGTGCCGATCTTTTGAAAGCCTCCAAATCCTTCCAGCCCGCTTCCGGCGGCCAGGCCGGTGCCCTGGCTCAGCCCACTTGGGAGGTTCTCCAGCAGAAAGTCTTTGAACTGGCTTTGGAGCCGGAGCTCCGGGTGGCGGAGTTGAAAGCCCTCTGTCCGCTCTTGCTGCGGGCCCGCCAGATCCAGCTCCGCGAGCAGGAGTTGGAGCACCATCGTCTGAAGCTCGCGCAGCAGGAGGCCGAGCTGAAGGACCGCCAGGAGGATCGCAACCGCCCCATGCGCGAAAAACTGACCCAAAAAGAACTCGAAATCATCGTCGCCAATGTTGATGAAATATTGGGGGTCAAGTGAGTTGGTGAGTATGGCTTGTTGAGCCATTATCTGCCCATCGGGGAATTCGCGGACAAGGTCATCACCCCGGGGGCGTTGAACGAATTTTGCCTTTTGGACGAGGCGCCCCACCGGTTGGTCAAACCAAACCCAGGTAATAATGAGCCTCGGAAATCAGGCAAAACCAGGATCTTGAAGGCCAAACGAACCTGGTTTATCGACACCAATGATAAGGGCGGCTTCACCCTCAAAGGGGGCTGGCCAACGGCTATGATGAAAAAGGATCCCCAATTGCGCCAGGAGGATATCGGCTTCAATTTCCCCACCAAGGGCGCCTTGGTAAAACACCTCAAAGGCCCGCGCTTCCGCCTGGAGCAAAATTCCGTCATCCTGGACGGTGGCGAGATTGTCAGGTGAGGAACCCGGCGGGACATCACTCACCTCAAAAACCAGATCCCAACAGCTTGGGAAAAGGGTCTCCCAGCCTTTATCAACCGGCAATCCCAGCCGGATTGAAAAGCATATTCCATTCATTTTGAGCCATTTATGGCTGAAAACCTGGCCACCAAAGAAATCTTTCACAAGCACCAAGGCTCGGACGGTATTTGTCCCACCCAACCAGGTATGATCCTGGGTATGAAACTTGGATTTTGGGATTGGATGAAACAATCGAATGAGCGGGTGCTCGCCTGTTTTGGCGGAGCACAGCTCATAAAAAGCCTCGATGGCCGGTTGGAATTGCGCGGAGGTTCCAGCCAGGATCGGTTGGCGGCCAAGGAGTGGATGTCTCTTTTTTGTCATGAAGCGCTTCCTGTGGACCGCCCGACGCTGCGCCAAAGTTAAATTTAAAACCTGCCTGCCCCCCTGGGATGGGGCCTGGTTTTGATGGATGCCGCCCGGCTTTTAATCAGACCTTCTAATGGCGTTAATTTGGACATATACTACCTTGACCACTACTTTGCGCCAGGTTGTTTGCCGGGCTTCATAGGGACAAATGAACCCAAGTCCCCAGGGGCAAAATAGGCGCCTTTGGCAAACCTGAATAATATTGTTATAAACTACTTATAACGAGATATTTATAAATTATTTTTTAGCCTTTTTCAGCCCCGGGAAAAGGCCGGATAAAAGTTGCTTCCTGAGCCAGGTTAGCTTAGGTTTCAGACGTGACGCTGAAGGTGAAATTCTACGGAATTTTTCGGTAAAGCGTTCTTGCAGGTGAACCAGACCGGATGGAAAACGGTCTTGGGTTGGGGTAAGGCAGGATAAGGTAAAAGCCTAGTCTAATTGAATTATGCATCTGTTGGGCGACAGACCGTGTAATAAAAAAGAAAGGACTCGCTCCTAACTTGGTTGTGAGTGCCTTGATGGACGGGGATGCCCCTTAAGTCGAGGCTGGCGGATTCTTTCGGCAAGGCTAGAGGCCTGTAAGCAAAAGGCACAACCGTGATTTTTCGCGGTTGTGCTTTTTTTTAAGCCCACCCGAAACTCCCTGACGGGAATTATGGCCATGAAGCACATGTTATCTAAACTGCGCCAAAAGGTGAAAATCTCCTTTTTGTGTGCCGTATCCCTGGCCGGATTGGCAGCGGTGGTTTTGGAAATGAAGGACTGGGTTCCCTCCCCTCTCGGCTCCATCCTTTTCCTCTGGTTTCTGATGCTGCTCAGCATCGGCGGCGTCTTGAAGGGAACCGAAAAAGCCATCCGGCTCCAAGCGGAGGAATGCCAGAACCTGGATTTGGAAAAGGCCCGGCCGGAGTTGATCCTTGATGAAAAGCCTCCATTCTGCGCAACTCCCGCCGTTTCGCCTTTCAGTTTGCTGGCGCCGGACATTTCAGTTCCCGGTTCCAAACCGATGGCGAAGGCTGTTTTGCCTCCTCCGCGTTTCAAGCGCCAGAACGACATCCTGGCGTTCGCGGCTTGAATCTGCGGCGGGCAAGGCTATGGCCCCGGGATGGGTGGTTTTAACGTCGGTGCTCCTTCAAGCCAGCCGAGCGAAGCCAGAAATTTATCGGCTTCGATCAAGGTCAGGGTAAAGTGAATTCCCTGGTTGAAAAATCCGTGCCCCGCGTTCGGATACACGTGCGTTTCACAGCGGGCTCCGGCTCGCTTCATATCCGCCTCGAAATCGCGTAACACACTCACCGGGATGAGTTTGTCCGCATCACCGAGAAACACTATGGCGGGCGGCGCGTCCTTTGAAATGTTGTGTGCCGGGGAGAACTCGCGGTAACGGTCCTTGACCCGTTGGTGCCCCCACTGGCCAGGACCATTGTTGAAGACCGGATTGAAAAGCACCAGTGCCTGCGGCCGGCAGGAAACATCCAGGTCGTCTGCCGGGTCATCCTGGCCGGGGACCAACGCCGTGAAGGCCGCCAGATGTCCGCCAGCCGAACCGCCGGCGGCAGCTATGCGTTGGGGATCAATCCCCAATTCGGCCGCATGGGCACGGACCTGGCGCACGGCGGATTTGGCGTCCGCGCAACAAACTGTTGGGGGTCCGGAATCGCCTTTGGGAATCGTCCGGTATTCGGCCCGGATTCCCACCATGCCCCGCGCAGCGAAATACTCGCTTTGCGGGCGGAATTGCTCCGGTGTGCCGCCCACCCAGCCACCTCCGAAAAAGAAAATGATCGCTGGGCGTTCATCTTGAGCCTTCCAGCCGGCCGGCTTCTCGACCCACAGTTTCAGTTCCCGCCCCCCCACCCGCTTATAGATCTGCGATTCCGCATCGGTTTTTGTGCTGCTTATAGCCTGGGGAGCCGGATTGTCCTTCCCGGCGGGCCTGGCGCTTGCTTCTTCAGCCTTTAATACAGCCTGCAACGCCAGCCAGGTGCAGACGAAAAACTGAATCCTCTGCATTCTCGTCCAGCCTCCACACCGGAAATCATGATTGCCCATTTGTTACAGCCATTTTCTCCCCTTGATGGAGGACGACCGGAACCTCGAATTGGATCTTGCAGCCAGTTCCATTAGGTTCCACCGTGATTTTCACCGGGTTCTGCGCGTTGGAAACCGTAACCGTCACGCTGCCCGGCTTGAGGGGCATCCCCAAAGCCAGCTGGCTGATGGCCAGCCGGCCATGCTCCACCCGGATTTCCACAGCCAAAGGATTCTGCTGGTGGTGGAAAACACCCCAGCTGTCGGCCACACAGAAAAAGGCCTGGCACTGGTCCGCCACAAAATGTTTGGGCGCGAAAGCCAGTAATCCGGCGGGAGCGTCATATTCGCAACCGGTGAGTGCCGTCAATAGCGACCAGGAGGACATCGCCCGCGCATAATGGCCCCCACACTCGATTTCATTCCACGGATTGCGTCCCATGGGGGGCCGCGGGATGCCATCGTAGCGATCACGGGCGCCTTTGATGATGGCCAGGCCTTCCTCGACCATGCCTTCGTAGATGAGATGGGAGGCAACCTGATATTCGATGCCGGTCCAAACCTCGTCTGAATAAAGCATGACACCGGCGGGACGTCCACCCTTGGGCCAGGTGCAGATCAGCAGCCCCTTGTCCCTGGCCCCGGCGAAAGCGCGCGGCATATGCTTCCAATTCGTCAGGTCCGGCACCCAGTTGTATTTGAACACCGAGCGCAAGGCGGTGCGGACCAGGTCCTTGGGCAGGAGGTATCCCAGTCCCAGCTGGTGGGCCCACCATTGGCCGATGAGCTGGTCGCTCATGCACCCCGGCCCGACCTCGCCGGATCGTTTCAGATAGTCCGGCAAGTGTTGCTGGAAGTATTCCCCGTTCCAGCACAGTTCAACCAATTTTTTCTGGCCTGCCTCAAAGATGCCATGGAATCGGCTGGCGGTGGCAGTGTCGCCCAGGCGGCGGGCCCATTCCTCCCCGGCCCGCAAAGCCGCCAGGTAATAACCGCTGATGAAGGTGGTGACCCCGTGCAAAGCTTCGTCATAGGTGTTCCATTGGTCATCCTCCAGGATACCCCGCGGCTGGCCGCCGTTGCGGGCGGCATCGCGGCCCACCAGGTATTCCACCCCCCGTTTTACCGCCGGCCAATACTCGCGCATCCAGGCCTCGTCCGGATGGTTCAAGGCCTCGCGCCACGCTTTCAGAATGCAGCTGGCGTGTCCGTCCGCGAATGGCTGCTCCCCGGTGGGATGGGGCGGCGAAGGCACCTCGGTGCGGTTATTGACGCCCCCGTCCGCCCGTTGCTGGTGCTGGAAATCGATGCGGCGCATATCCCGCTCCAAATCGGGGAACAAGCGCGCCAGGGTTTGCTCATAACCCCAGACATGGGTGCAGGTGGGCTGGCAGCAGCCATTGGAGCCTTCCCAGCCATAGACATCGCCATTGGCGATGCGGAAAACCACGCCGATATGCCGGATGATGCTGGCCTGGGAGCTGACGCAATCGAGCAGCCAGTACGGCAGGGTGCTGTCGTAAAAGGTGCGCCGGAATTTTTCCGTCAGCTTCCGGTAATGATCGGAATTCCGGGCCGCATCCTGGAGGACCCCGGCGCAATCGGGCCACACCGTGGCGTAGTGGCATCCCATCCAGGCCCCGGCTCCGTTGTATTTATTGGGGAAGTGCCAGGTCAGCAGGAACGGCACTTCCACGGTTTGCCCCGCCGGAACGGAAACCTGGCTGGCCAGGGCGGTGTTGGCGGTCTGGCCCGGCGGCGTCGGGGCGCTGGAACCACCCGCTTCCGCCGCGAAGCGGCCATGCTGCTGGAATTCATCCCAAGCCGCAGCCCAATCATGGAAAGCCAGGCGCGCCGAGGCCTGGCCCCCCAGGACCGCCAGCCCCATCTGGCCAAATCCCGGCGCATTGGCGGGCACGCCCGGGCCGCTCTCATAACGGACGCCCAACAGCTCGCAGACCGTGGCGTAGGCCCGCTGGCGGGCGCCCACCAATTCGCTCTGAGCGGGCGCCAGGATGGCTCCGTCGGCCAGGATCACCTTCCCCTGCCCATAGGAACACACAATGGCTTTCCGGCCATTGCCCAGGACGGTGGATTGCGCATTGGGTTTTAACTGGAGCCCCTCGAATTCCAGCCGGGCGGGAGCGCTTCCGGAAGCCTCCACCGGCCGGATCCGCCGGAACCGGGCAGGCAGCAAATCATCCAGCACAAACAAAACCGCCTGGTTGGCGGGCAGGTCGGAAAACTCGATCTGATCGATATTGATATGCCCCCAAGGCCCGGTCTGCTCATCCACGATTTCCAAGCGGGCGTTCTGGCCGGCAAATTCCCGCACATCCCAGGCGCCCGGCAGCAATTTCTCCTCATTCCGGCCTGCGGCGGCGCGCACTTTCCGGCCGTCGATGATCAGGCGTATTTGAGTGGTCTGCTGATCGCCGCCGCCGGCCAGGAACCGGATGTAATGGCGCTCAATCTTGAACTCCGGGCTCACCAGCCGCCCGGTGGTGTCATCCCCATTCAAATAGGTGTTCACCAGGCCTTTTCCAAGGAATCCGGAAACCCACTGCTGGTTGGGCAGCGTTCCGGTGGCCGGGTGCGCGCCAAAGGCAGCGCCTTCCACTTTCCAAGGACCATATCCGTTTTCAAAGTCCGCGAATACGATGTCCGGCCTTGGCGCAGTTTTGGCGGGTGGCTCGCCGCCGGTGGCTTCGGCATGGAATTTCAAGAGCGGCGCCTCGCCGCCCGAAAACACCAGCGTGGCCCCCGCTTGGACCGCCTCCCGGGCGTTGGCCAATAGCTGCTCCGGAATGTTTTGTTCGATATCCTCCCACCAAATGGCGGTTTTGGCAGCCGCGCCATCCTTCACCTGGGGCAGGGCGCGCACATCCTCGGTGAGTTGAATGGCGAGATTGGCCGGACGATCATTGGGCGGCTCCAGCAAACCGCGCAAATTGGGCCGGATGCTGATGCACACCGGCTGCTCCAGTTGTCCTGCCGCCGCTGGTTTGGCCTTGAGCAGGACCGCGCTGCCGCCTTCGATCCGCATCCGCTCCATATAATTTGCCCCGAAGTTGGGATGGCGGTTGCCCTGGATCTGGCCGCGCGCATCGTAGCCGATGGCATTCTGCAGGAAGGCGCCCAGGGAAACCACACAAGCCTCGCCGGCCGGATTGTGGATGCGAAAAATGAAAAACGCCGCCGGGAGCGAGGAAAGTTTGGTTTCCAAAGGGGCGAACGGCGTGAAAGCGGTCAACTCCATCTGCACCGGCAGCCGCTCATCGACGAAGCGCAGGATCGCCATGGGATACTCCCCGGTCATTTCGATCCGCTTGACGCACGGCCAGCCCGGCCCCCCGGTGGTCTGCAAAAGGCAGGCCTGGCCGCGCCATTGGAGAGCGAAGTGGAAAGGCAGGTTTCCATCCCGCAGCGTATTGAAAAGCTGCCAGGTCGTGCACTGGCCATCCGCGCCGATTTCAAAGTTGCCGGTGCCGATGCCGCCCAAATGCAGGCGCGCATCGGTGTGGCGGTCAGACTGGTAAATGCGCGGCCTGGCTGGCTGCACCAACTCGGCGCGCCAGCGCTGCAATTCCGAAGCATCGCCCTGCTGGTTCAACCAATCACCCCAAGCCTGGGTTCCCAGCAAAACGGAGGCTGATCCGGCCCCCATCCAGTTGAGGAATTCCCGGCGGTTCATGTCCGATGCCGATGGGCCGCAGCCACCTGAACAATTGCATTTGCGCTTCATATGAGTATCCAGATCATAAACGAGCCGGACGGCGATACAATGAAAACCCTTTGCCGGCGCGCGGGCGGGATAATTCACCGTTCACCGCGGGCTTTTTGGTGGGCCATCGGCAAAAGAAAAAACTCCCTTGCCCAACGGAAAAGGGAGTTATGCGGAAAACCCTCTATGCAGGGATTACTTGCCGGTTTTGGCGTTTGCCCTGGCTTGATGCACCTGGGCGGCGACTTTCAGACGCAAACCATTGAGCCGGATGAATCCGGTGGCATCGTCCTGGTTGTAGGATTTGGTCGGGTCCGCCTCCATGGTGGCGATCTGCGGATTGTAAAGGCTCAGCGGCGACTTGCGCCCGGCGGTGATGATGTTGCCCTTGTACAATTTTAACTTCACCGTGCCGGATACGTTTTTCTGGCTTTCCGTGATCAAGGCTTGGATGGCCAGCCGTTCCGGGGCAAACCAGAAACCGTTGTAAATCAAGGCGGCATATTTCGGGATCAAGGAATCACGCAAGTGCATCACTTCACGATCCATGGTCAGGCTTTCCATCTGGCGGTGGCCGAAATGCAGGATGGATCCGCCCGGGGTTTCATAAACGCCGCGGGATTTCATCCCCACAAACCGATTTTCCACCAGGTCCACCCGCCCCACGCCGTGTTTGCCCCCCAATTTATTGAGGGTTTTCATAACCCCCAGGGGGTTCAAGGATTTGCCGTTGACGGCGGTGCAGAGGCCTTTTTCAAATTCCAGAGTCACGTATTCCGGCTTATCGGGGGCCTCTTCCGGCCCCACGCTCAGCTTGTACATTTCCTTGTGCTCCGCGGCGGAGGCATCCAGCCACGGATCTTCCAGGATCCCCGCCTCGAAAGAGATATGCAGGAGATTGCGATCCGTGGAATATGGTTTTTTCGCGCTGGCTTCGACGGGGATTTTTTTATCGGCGCAATACTGGATCATCTCCGCGCGCCCGGGGAATAGCGCCCGGAAGGAGGCATCGCGCCAGGGGGCAATCACCTGCAATTCAGGAGCCAGCGAGGCGGCGGTAAGCTCAAATCGAACCTGGTCGTTGCCTTTGCCGGTGGCGCCATGCGCAATGCATTCCGCCTTTTCCTGGCGGGCGATTTCCACCATGCGCTTGGCGATCAGCGGCCGCGCAATGCTCGTGCCCAGGAAGTATTGGTTTTCGTAAATGGCGCCGCCCTGCAGCATCGGGTAGATGAAATCCCGCGCAAACTCCTCCGCCAAATCTTCAATGTAAATTTTCGTCGCTCCGGAACGCAGCGCTTTTTGCTTCAATCCTTTCAGCTCTTCCTCCTGGCCGATATCGGCGGTGAAACAGATGATGTCCGCCGTATATTTTTCTTTCAGCCAGGACAGGATGACCGAGGTGTCCAAGCCGCCTGAATATGCCAATACGATTTTCATAGTTACTTTGATCTCAATTTCCAATTCAACCGGGGGTATTCAAAGCCAAGACGCCTTTGGAGAAAAGCGAATTTTGCGCCAAAGGCGCCCGCCTCACTGCGTTTCCGCAGGCTGCGCAGCCGGGCCATTCCCCAATAAAGGGAGATCCAGGGACGGTCGCCTGCCCGACTAACCGCCCGTGGCCGCAGTGGCAATTTTCCGCAGGTAATCGAAAGTGAACAAACCCGTGTTATGCCCATCCTCCCAAACCGGCTGGATGGCATAGCCCCCCACCGATTGGATGCTCCGCAGCTGGAACGACTGGGCATTCAACGGTTTCTGCGGCCCTCGATGAACGCGCCCCATGACGTCCGGCTCCCCCTGGCACCCCGCGCACGGGCAAGACCGCCGCAGCGCGTCCAGGCGAAGGTAGCTCTCGCTGGCATTGTCCCACTTGATGGCTAATTCGGGGCCAATCACCTGTATATCCACCGGTTTGCTCATACAGCTTTCCTGGCAGGCTTGCTCGCTGAGGGCATGGCCGGCAGCTTCCCTTTGGCTCCAAGGTGGTTCTCAATGCAGTCCAGCAAATCCTTTAAATTGACCGGTTTGGCCAGGTAAGGAAAACCACCGATCACCCCCCCGTGCGCCGCGATTTCCTCCCGGCGCACGGCGGCCGTTAAAAACACCACGGGGATGTTTTTTAAAGCGGGATTGGCCACAATCCGCGAGGAAAGATCGCCACCATCCATTCCCGGCATCATCACGTCCAAAATGATCAAATCCGGCATGAATTCCTTCGCGGCACTGATGGCCGTTGCGGGATCGTTCACTTCGCTCACCTCAAAGGTGCCTGTGGCCTCAAGGTTTAATTTAACGAGCTGGGTGAGCGCCGGTTCGTCGTCAACGATCAGAATCTTACGTTTTGTCATGGGTCTTGGTTTTCAAACAAAGGGTGGCTTTGACCCCGCCTTCGGGCCGGTTGCGGATATCGATGGTTCCGCCGTGGAGTTGGATGATGTTGTGGACAACCGTCAATCCCAGGCCAGTCCCTTGGCCAGCCGGTTTGGTGGTGAAGAACGGATCGAAAATTTTGCTCATCTGGTCATTGGGAATCCCGCACCCGGTATCCAATATTTCGGCCACCACGAAGCTTTCTCCGGGGACGCTTTTCCGGCGATTCCCCGCCTGATTCAGGGATAGGCACTGGATTTCCACCATCCGCGTTTTAACGGTCAAAGTGCCGCCTTTGGGCATGGCTTGGATGGCATTTAAAAACAGGTTGATGAAAACCTGCTCCATTTTGCTGCAATCAATCGGCACCGCCGACAATTCGGTGGCGAATTCCCGCTCCAGATTGATTCCCCGCCGATTAAGCTGGAAGCGGACCAGGCGCAACGCTTGTTCAATCACCGGGTTCAGCGGCACGTCCTGCAAAACCAGTTGGTGAGCGATTGAAAAATCCAGCATCCCGCGCACCACATCATCCGCCCGGCTGACGGCGATGCGCATCTGCCCCAGGACTTTGTGAATGCCATCCTGGTCCCCGCCAATCTGCGAAGCCAAAAAATCAACCCCCAGCAACAGGATTTGGAGGGGATTTTTAACTTCGTGCGCGACACCGGCGGCCAGCGTGCCCACCGATTCCATTTTGGCCGCCTGAATCAGGTTCAGTTGGGCGGACTTGAGATCTTCATGCGATTGCTGCAACTCCGTCAGCGCCTTTAACAAGGACTTCTGGCTGCGCGCCAGCTTGCGGTTGGTCTTCAGCAATTCATCTTCCTGCTGCACCCGCTCGGTGATGTCGCGCGAAACCACCACCACCTTGGCGGTTGCGCCGCGGGCGTCCCGAATGGCGCTGCCTTGGGATTCAATGTAACGGATGGAACCGTTTTTCAGCGTGAAACGGAAAACCGCCCGCTGGCCAATCCCAGTGGCCACCGTCTCCTGGAAAACCTCCTGGATGCGGGTCCGATCATCGGGGTGGATTTCCGCGAAGGAATTGGTGCCCTGCAACTGCACCAGGTCGCCGAACAAGTGCCGGTAGGAAGGGCTGTTGTAGAGGCGCGTCCCATCCTTGTCCAAGACCGCGATCATGTCCTGCACATTCTCGGAAATCAGCCGGAAAAACTCCTCCCGCTCCCGCAAGGTTTCCTCGATCCGTTTACGCTCGATCGCGTAGCGGATCGACCGCGCGAGGGTTTTCCCATCAATCAAGGATTTGATCAGGTAATCCTGGGCGCCTTGGCGGATGGCCTCCACCGCCAGTTGCTCATCGTCAGCCCCGGTCAATACAATGATCGGGATGGCCGGCGCAGCCTGGTGGATCAGCGTGAAGGTTTCCAATCCCTGGCTGTCCAGAAGCCCCAAATCAAGCAAGGCCACCTCATAAGGAACCGCCGCCACCAATTCCACGGCCTGCTGGACCCGATCTGTATGATTGATTTCGCACGAGGACAACAAGGCATATAAATAGTGCTGCAGCAGGCCCACGAACAGCGGGTCATCTTCCACCACTAATACTTTAATCGCTTTGGGATCCATTAAACGCCTTGGTATTCCGCCATCAGAACGGGCCCATGCCTTTATTTTGAGAGGCGATTGTAAACACCACAATTTTTCTGGCAATGGGGATTTTGTGGCGGGGAACTCCTTTTGATCCTGCCCGTAGATGTCTACGGCTTCCGGCGGCGGGAAAAATGAAATACTCGCGGTGATCCAAGGGCAGAACCAACCAGCGATGAACCAGGCTTCCCAACTCCTAAATCATCATTTTACACAGGTAATAGTTGACTGGTTAATTATTATGCGTTAGCGTATACGATACTGAGCCGTGTCCACGCATTGGGGAGGGCATTAAGCTGCGAGCATATCCTGAACGGATCTGCAAGTAGCGAATGACGAGGGTCTTGCGCAAAAAGATCCAGCCAGCACGGCTGAGCCAATGGCAGGGAAACGGCTGGGACGGTTAAACCATTATCACCCAACAATCCGGTATGGGACGAACGAGTGATGCCAAAGAGCGGTTATTGAAGGTGGCTGCCCACTTGATGCTGGAGCATGGCTACGGGGGCTTTAGCGTGGAGGAGGTTTGTCGAAAGGCGGAGGTCAAGAAGGGCAGTTTTTACCATTTCTTTGCCTCCAAAGCGGATTTGGCCATCCTTGTAGCAGAACAATCTTGGGAGCACTATCAGCAGCACGTCCTGGCACCCTTGCGCGGTGGATCGCAAGCCCTTGAACCCCTGGTTGATGCGCTCTTTGCCCGTGATTATGCTTACCAGTTGGCCAGCCTCGGGGCCGGGAACCGGGTTAATGGCATTCTTTTCAGTAATTTGCTGAGCGAATCCGGCAACATGGAAGATGCCTTGAGGAACAAGATCGTGGCGATTCTGACTGAATTCCGAACCGTGCTGGAGGAAGTTTTGCGCACGCATGATTTTCCCGCGCTCTCCGGGAAGCTCGCCGCCAGTGGGGCCAAAGCCCTGCTTGCCTGCCTCCAAGGATCGTGGCTTCAGGCCAGGCTGGAAAACCGCCTGGAAGTGATTAAGGAATTGGGCGGCTTCGCCCGCGGCCTGTTAAAACCAGACCGGATTCCAGGCCCCGCCGAAAGCGCGCGGTCGTTGCCAACAGCCACAATTGTTGATAAAATCAGTTTTGTTGATTGAATATTGAACCATGAAAGCCATCAGAGTTCACGAAACGGGCGGACCGGAAGTGCTGCGTTTGCAGGAAATCCCCGATCCAATTCCCGGCCCCGGGCAGGTGGTGATTCAAGTGCACGCCATTGGCGTCAACCCCGTTGAAACCTACATCCGTTCCGGCAATTACCCGCGCAAGCCGGTCTTGCCATATATCCCGGGCACGGATGCGGCAGGCATCGTGGAAGCCGCCGGCCATGGCGTCACCCGCATTAAGATCGGCCAGCGGGTATATACCTCGGGAGCGATCAGCGGCGCCTACGCGGAAAAGGTGCTTTGCCAGGAATCGCAAGTGCATTTGCTGCCCGAAAAAGTTTCTTTCGCTCAGGGGGCCGCGCTGGGAATCCCCTACGCCACCGCCTACCGCGCCCTTTTCCAGCGGGCGCGGGCCATCCCGGGCGAAACGGTTTTTGTCCACGGCGCCAGCGGCGGGGTGGGGATCGCCTGTGTGCAATTGGGCCGGGCCGCCGGATTGAAAGTCATCGGCACCGCCGGCACCAAACAGGGCCGTGAAATCATCCTGGCCGAGGGCGCCCACCATGTGCTGGATCACGCCGCGCCGGATTACCTGGAACAAGCCAGAGCCTTGACCAGTGGCAAGGGCATGGACATCGTCCTGGAAATGCTGGCCAACGTAAACCTCGGCAAGGATCTCCCGCTGCTGACACGCGGGGGGCGGGTGGTCATTATCGGCTGCCGGGGAACGGTTGAAATCAATCCGCGCGATGCCATGAGCCGGGATGCCGACATCCTGGGCATGACGCTGTTCAACGCGACCGAGCAGGACTTGGCCGTGATTCATGCCGCCTTGGTGGCGGGCTTGGAAAACGGCACCCTGCGGCCGATCATTGGCCAGCAACTGCCACTCGGCGAGGCGCCCCGGGCTCACCAAGCGGTGATGGCCACCGGTGCCTTGGGCAAGATCGTGCTGCTGCCGCAGGCCGGTCAATAACCGCAGCCGCCGGACATTTCCCAAAATTTAAAACACCTCGGTGGCCAATCCGGCGGCATCCTTCACCCGGTGCGCTATGCGGGAGAGCGTTTTCAAGGACAGATGCCCGCAACCGGGCGAATTCGCCGGCCGGTGGGCCGAATAAATCTGGACTTGGGTGATTTGCGCGCCGCTCTGCTTCAACTCCACCAGGCGCTGGACATAATCTTCAATGTCCTGGGGCGTCGGTTCCTGGTCGTGGAGGATTGGGAAAAGGCTCTGGATGATGATTGGCCTCCGCTTTCCCAAGGCGAGGATATTCTCCAGGATGCGGGCCAGCGGAACATAAGAACGGTTGATCAGTTCCATCCTGGCTTGGGATCCGGTGTCCAATTTGATCCAGATCTCATCGGTGGCCGCAAAATGCGCCAGCCCGGTTTGAACCTCCGGATCCTGCAATCCCGTGCCGTTGGTGATCAAAACCAGCTTATAATAAGGCAAATTACCCATCGCCCGGAGGTGGACCACCGTTTCCACCACCTCCGAAAAATTGGGGCACAAAGTGGGTTCGCCATCGCCGCTCAAGTGGATTTCCCGCAACTGGAGGAGATCTTCCGGCGCCGAATTATAACAGGGCATTCCCTGGATCTGACCATTCTCCACCAGGTTTAAAACCTTCCGCAACTCCGCGGACATCACCTTCGCATTGACGCGCCGGTCCCGGTCGCCCGCGGCCCGCTGGATCTCGCAATAAACACAATTGAAGTTGCATACTTGATCAGGATTGAGGTTGACCCCCAGGGATAAGCCGCGGGCCCGCTGGGAAATCACCAGGTATATGTAACGGTTGGTGAAAAAATTCCGCGGCTCGCCAAAGGCGGCATCCATCCGGGCTGGCTCCGGCACCTGAGGCGCCGATGGTGCTGGATCTTCAAATGTCCTGGTTTTATCCATGTGGTCCGTCAAAACTCCATTAGTTGGCGACCATTAATAATAATCACAGCATTAGTATAGCCAAGCCTGCCCCCAATGCTCGCCGGGCATTGGGAATTCCTTTACCTAAATTGACCTTCCTTTTCGCAAGCCTTGCGTGTAATATCCTGGCTTAAGCATTTGCCTTGATTATTCCGTGGTGGCGAAATGGGCTGGTGCTCGTTCCCGTTGAATAGCCGCCGAAAGAGGAGCCAATGATGCAAAAGAAATCTGCAATCCGATCGTCCGCCAGCAGCGAGGCGCGGCTGACGCGCCGTGAATTTGTCCGCCACAGCACGGTGGCGGTGGCCGCCCTGGCCGGCAGCCTGAACCCCATTCCCGCGGTGGCGGAAACGGGCAAACCTCCCGCACCGGCCGCAAATATCCTGAACTATAATCCGGATATGGAATACCGCCGCTGCGGCCGGACCGGGCTGATGATTTCCGCTGTCTGCCTCGGCGGCCATTGGAAACGGGTGGTGAACATCATCGGCGGCCAGGAACCCAGCGGTTGGATGACCTCGGACATCAACCGGCAGGATTTCCAAAAGAACCGCCAGGAGATCGTCACCCGGTGCATCGATCGCGGCATCAACTATGTGGACGCCTGCTGCCGCGAGGAAATCCTGGCCTATAGCCAGGCTCTGAAAGGCCGCCGGGATCGGATGTATTTGGGCTACTCCTGGCACATCAAGGAAAGCCGCTTTGAGGATTGGCGCTCCGCTGAAAAGCTCAAGCAGGGCTTGGACGATGGCATGAAGGAAGCCGGCTTGGATTATGTTGATCTCTGGCGCATCAGCCTGCTGGTGGATAGCCACCAACACTCACCGGCGGAAATTGAGAACGCGATGACCGCCTTGGAATGGGCCAAAAAAACCGGCCGGGCCCGGTTCATCGGCGTTTCCTCGCACGACCGCACGCACTTGAAAAAACTGATCGAAACCTACCGCGACCAGATCGAAGTCATCCTCACCCCCTATACGGCGAAAACCAAGGTCGTTGAGGATGAAACGGGCTTGTGGGCCGCCATCCGGAAACAGGATGTCGGCTGGTTTGGCATCAAACCCTTCGCCAGCAACTCCATTTTCAAGGGGGATAGCACCCCCGCCAGCCCCAGCTTCGCCGCGGATAATCGCCTGGCCCGGCTGGCCATCCGCTGCGTTCTGTGCAATCCCTCCATCACCGCCCCCATGGCCGGCCTGATCACCCAGCAACAAGTGGATAATGTGGCCCTGGCGGTCAAAGAACGCCGGGAACTGGATGTAAAAGAGCGGGCCGACCTGGAGCGGGCCATGGATCGGGCCTGGGCCAGCTTGACTCCCGATTATCAATGGCTGAAAAATTGGGAATACGTCTAACCCCCGGCGCACCATCAGCAAAAAGATCGTGAACATTAATTCTTTGGCGGGAGGGCTTTACGCAATCCTGGCTCTCAGCGTGGGATGGCGGCCGGCGGCAATGCTGAATTCAAATGCGGAGCCAGCCGGGCAATCCTCCGCCAAAACCCAGGCCGGACCACCGGCCAAGCCGCCTCCGCTGGAAGTGGACAAAGAGGCGCCGCTGCTCATCGATGGCCCGCCCGCAAAAACCGCAAAAACCGGCCAGAAAATGGCCGATAATTCGCCTTGTTTTGTCTGCCATGTGAATTTCGCCGACGAAGAAATCGCGCTGCAGCACCGCCAGGTTGGGGTGGGCTGTGTGGATTGCCATGGCGCATCCTATGCGCATCGCAACGATGAAAACAACACCACTCCCCCGGACACAATTTATCCGGCCCGGAAAATCGATGCGGCCTGCGAAAAATGCCATCCCCAGCACAACGCACCGGCCAAAAAAGTGATCGCCACCTGGCAAAAAAGGTGCCCCGAAAAGAAAGATCCCAAGGCCCTGGTCTGCACCGACTGCCATGGCCATCACCGGCTGGCCATCCGCACCGTGCGCTGGAACAAAGAAACCCGGGAATTGCTCAAATAACGGTTTCCACCAGAACCCGTCCGCCAGCGTCCGGAGGAACCGGGCGTGCCGGGTGGATCTCCCCGCCCCGCCATTTCAGGCCAGGGCCGAACGATAAACCGCCAGCGTCTGTTCCGCGCAGCGCTGCCAGCTGAATTGCCGGGCCTGCACCAAGCCTTTCCCGGCCAAATCGGCGCGCAAGGCCGGATTGGCGGCCAGGGTCTGCATGGCCGTGAGGTAGCCCGAAGGGGTTTGCTCCACGAAGAGCGCCGCCTCCCCGCCCACCTCCGGCAGGCTGGCCACGGGCGAGCAGATCACCGGGCAGCCGAGGCTCATAGCCTCCAGCACCGGCAAGCCAAAGCCTTCATAAAGGGTGGGGAATAAAAAGGCCGCCGCCCGCCGGTAAAGATAAACCAGCACCTCGTCTGGCTGACGCCCCAGGTAATGCCAGCCCGCAGGTGGCTGGCCTTCGTGGCCCACGCCTTCCCAGCGGGCGCCCACGATCACCAGGGGCGGCAGGCGGAGGCCCCGTGACTCCGCCAGCCCATAGGCCTCCCGCAGCAAGGGCAGGTTCTTGCCCGGCTCCAGCGATCCCACAAACAGGAAAAACTCGGCGGGTATTTCCACCGCCGGCTTCTGCTCCGCCGGAATCCGCTGCGGGTCGAGAAAATCGCAGCCGTTGTGAATGACCTCGAGGCGGGCGGCGGGCAGGGCCAGCAACTCCATCGCTTCCCGGGCCGTGAAGCGGCTGATGCATATCACCCGGCGCGCCCGCCGCAGCTGGCTCAAGCGCCGCCGGGTGCTGGACCGCTGCCACCGGCGAAAACGCTGCGGGAACCGGATCACCGCCAGGTCGTGCAGAGTGATCACATTGGGGATCCCGGCCGGGGGCCGGATAAGGAAGCCCGCCGGCGAGTGCAGCAGGTCGGCCCGCGCCCAGGCCAGCCGGTAAGGAGCGGCCACCTTGGCCCAGATCAATTCGCGGTAAAAGGTTTTCAGCGCCCGCTGCGGCTGGCGGTATTGGAAATTTTCCACCGGCCACGCCAGCGGCACAAGTTCCAAATCCGGCGCTTTCAGGCCGCGCAAAGCCCCCAGCAACCCGCGGATATGGCGGGACACCCCCGCCTGGGTGGTGAACAGGGCATTGGTATCAATGGCTACGCGCATAAGCCGTGTTCCGGGTCTTCCCAAATCCGGCCAGCAGTATGGCTCACTTGGCCCCCCCGCCTGGCTGGGCCTCCCGCAATAATCCGGCCAGCACCGGCTCCATGGTGGCGGCCCAGATCCGGTATCCGGCATCGTTCAAATGCAGGTGATCGGGCGCGATATCCGGGAGGAAATGCCCATCCGCCTGGAGCAATTGGGGGCCGATATCCAGGAAGGTGGCCGCCCCCCCGCCCGCCCACTGGGCCAGGGCGGCATTGATGCTGCGGATCCGCTCCCGATCCGGGTCCGCGGGATCCTGGCCGCGCGGGAACAGCCCGAGCAGCAGCACGCGCGTGCCCGGTGATTTGGCCCGGATGCGGCCGCATACCGCCCGGATGCCCGCCACGATCTCCTCATTCGAATTCTGCCGGGCCGCATGGGCCTTGAGGTTGTTGGTGCCGATCAGCACCACGGCCACCTTGGGCTGGATGCCCTCCAGCTCCCCGTTTTCCATCCGCCAGAGCGCCTGCTGGGTGCGGTCCCAGCCGAATCCGAGATTCAGCGCCTGCCGCGGCGCATAGTATTCGGCCCACACCTTGGCGCCCGGGGCGATCGTGGAGGATGGCTCCCCCCCGAACAGGTGCGTGATGGAATCCCCCACAAACACCAGTTCCACCGGGCGGTTCTTCAGCGCCGCCCGCACCGCCGCATGCCGCTGCCACCAGTTGTAAAAATCCTTTTCGATGGCCGGCACGGGAATCGCCGCCGTATTGGCCGCGGCCGCCTGACCGGCGGCGATAGCCTGCGCGTCCAGCTCCGGCAGCGTGAACCGCACGCTGGCGATGAATGGCGGCTGACCGGATTCCCAATGCCCGTAGGTGGTGGCCACCACCGTGCCATCCGGCAGCACTTCCACTCCCGGGTAGGCGCAATCAGCATCCTTCTTATTGTCCATGAGCCGGACGCGGTACTGGCCCGGCTGGCCCCGGAGGATATCGTCATAGGTGCCCACCCACCCCACCCAGTCCCCGTATGTGGCGCTCCCGGCGGCGGTGTCCCGGAAGCTGATGAACAGCCGCCCATCCGGCGCGTATTTCCCGGTGTGCCGGTCCCCGGTCAACGGGCCTGGCAACTCCCTGGGGGTGGACCATGTTCCCCCCTCGTCCTCCGAGAAGATGACGTGGGAATTTTTCCGGCGCGAATTATCCCGCAGCAGCACCGCCAGTTGCTTCCCATCCGGTGAACGGATGCACCCGGGCTCGCAGAGATGCACCTCGCTGCTTTGATGGACCGCTTTCGGAAAGCTCCACGTCAGGCCGCCATCGCGGGAATAAGCCTGGTAGAGCGTGAAGACCACCGGCCGGGCAGTCTTGCCGGCGCGTTGAAAAAAACGCCCGTCATCGTGGAACATGGCCAGGTAATGCCCCGGCGTTTTCAGGGGCTGCACAAAACCCATCACCACGATCCCGCCCCAATCCCCCGCCTCCTGCAGCGGGGACCAAGACTGGCCATCATCCCCGGACACCGCCAGCCGCGCCGGGTACAGGCCGGACCACAGGATCAGCCGCTTTTTCCCGGCGGCATCCACCACCCGGTGGATCGTGGGGGTTTCCAGGCTCGTGGCCCAATTGTCCGGCACGGGCAGCCGTCCGCTCCAGGTCCGCCCGCCATCCCCGCTTCTTTTCATGATGATGGGCCCCCGGCCATGCCCCCCGGGATATACGCATATCATCGTCCGGCCATCCTCCAGCAGCACCGTTGTGGGATGCCCCAGGTACCGCCCCGGCTCCCGGTCCACCACCACCTGGCGATGGGTCTGCGCCGCCAGGTCCAGGAACGGGATCAAGCCGCCGCCCAGGCCTTCCGCCGCCCCGGCACGGCCTGAAAAAAAACCCGTGCCCAAGGCCGCCGCCATGATCCCAAACCAAAGCACCGGGAATCCCAGCCTCGCCGACAATGGTCGTTTTGTTCGCATGCCGGTAATGTGCCTTCCGCCACGAATGATGAAAAGGCGAAATCTCGGCCCACGCCTTCTGCACGGCACGCAGTGTCGTGGAAAAAACCACCGGATCGCACTGACCCTACGGAAGGGAACCGGGGCCGCCTGGAACCGTCAGGATTCCAATCTTTTCCCGTGGTTTCGGCCAATTCTGTGGCTGAAGCTCTTCGCGACTTCCCGCTTTGGGAGCAAAAAGGCGGGAGCCAAGCTCCCGCCTTCCAAGCGTCCCAGGCAGGCATCCGACCTCCCTGATATTTGGTTCTCGATTTTTGCCTGGCCGCTATTACCGGCTGAGC
>CAYPCQ010000134.1:0-23939 GCA_964409245.1 uncultured Verrucomicrobiota bacterium | reverse complement strand
TTGCAGGCCTTTTTGCGTTTTTCCCCGGTTCGTTAATTTATTTTTCTCACACCCGGACGCTTTGGCCGCCGGCCGGCCGGCCGAATCCCACCAGGGGCAGCCCGCCGCAATCGGGACAGCCGGTGGCCGCCTGGGTGTATTGGGCCAGGCACCGCGGGCAATAAGCCTGGCAGGAGGCGTCCGCCCGAGCGGGCGGCCGGTCCAGGCTGGCCCGGCCCACTCCGTTGCGGAGCAGGAAAGCCTCCACCAGGCCGGTCCAGGCCTCGCGGGCCCCGGCTTCCATTTCACCAGCCGGCCCGGACGGCAGGGGCCACGCGGGATGGCAGAGCTCGCGGTGATACGCAATCGCAAAAGCCTGGAACGCCTCCTGGTCCAGGAGCGCACGGGCCACGGCCAGGGGGTGGAAATGGACCAGCAAAGGCCGGGCCAGGCAATCCCGGGCGCGGATGGCATTGGCGGGGGAGAGCAGCATTACCGCAAACAGGGAGAAACGCTCCTCCTCCTCCACAGGATATAACTGCCGGTGCAGTTTCCGGAACATAAGGGCCGGAGCCAGCGTGCTGGCCAGCAGCGCCAGGAGCACCCATTTCCAGACCAGGGTGAAGCCGAAATACCAGACCACTCCCGGCATGACCCCATAGCAGTAGGCGAAGAGCCAGTGGGCGGCCCAGCGCAAACGGCCGGTTTTGGCTTCAAATTCGCGCCAGGAATCCCGGGCTTTTTCCCAGGCCAGGGTGCCGGCCAGAAAATCGTGAATAAGGCCCTTCCGCGCCGGGGCGGCCGCCGCCCGCAGCCGCGCCAGCAAAGCCTGCCAGGGGCGGGCCAGGTGGCCGGCTTTGGCCTTCAGCCAGGTCTGGCCGTTCAGGCGCAGCCGGGGCGGCGACCAAACGACCTCCTGGAGGTCCGCGAACGGCAGGAAGCGGCCGTTTTGAGGCGGCCGCCAGCCGGGATTGACGCTGGCGGCGGCGAACGCCAGCAGGCCCTGCGGCGCCAGGGACCACGGCGCCTGGCTGGCCAAATGGCACGCGGCCGAGGGGGGCCATGGCGGCGCCACTATTACGCCCCCCCGGAGGTTGCCGAGCAGCGGGCTGGGGTGGCCGGCGCGCCAGCCGCCAAACCAGGACTTCCAGAACAACACCTGCCCCCGGGGCAGCCAAACCAGGCATTCCCACAGGTAAAATAATACCAGGATGACGAAGATGACTTCCAGGTCGCTCATGGAAAGTCAGCCGCGCACCGGCAAAAGGCTGGCGCCGTGCCACCTGACGCGGTGGCATTCCTCCGCCGGGATGGGCCAGCGCACCCGCTCACGACTGAGCCCGGCCGCCGAACAACCGCTTGAAGCCCGCTACCAGCGCCACCACCCCAACCACAACCAGCTTCCAGAAAGCCTTGAAAAACTTGGCCAGCACCGCGAAAAAGCCCAGCTTCACCGCCACCGCCGCGGCCCCGCCGGTCACCAGCGCCGCCAGCCCGAACGCGGCGATTTTATCGCCGGGCCGGAACTCCGCGTATTTGGCCCCGGTTTGGAAGGAATAATCCGCCAGCAACTGGCGGAAGGCGGGCAAGGTCTCCTGCAGTTTGTCGGGGGCGATGACGAGATTCACGCTCATCACGCCGCGGCGGCCGAGCAGGCGGGTATTATAATTAAGGATGGGCTTGCCTTCCGATTCGGCCCGGATGGCCCACTCCAGGTTGTGCGTGGTGGGATTATACTTGGGCGGCTGTTCCCAGCCGGTCACGAACAGGGGCGCCGCGCCCATGGCCGCCCGGCGCTCGTTGCTGCGCTCGGTGCCGCGCCGGATTTGCTCGAGCATTTTACCCGCGTCGAGCTGGTCCTTTTCCTCGTCCTTGACGAAACCGACCTCGTTGAACTGGAAAACGACAAACCACGCGGTGGATTCGGGGGCCAGGAACCCGATTTCATTGCCGCCGGTGGGATTGCCCATCTTTTCCAGCAGCGCCTGGGTGCCCTTCTGGTCGGCGAACAGATAACCCTCCGGCACTTTCACCTCGGCGATGTTTTTCAGGTAGGCAGTGGCGGGGCCTTTGAGCCACTGCACATCGGGCTTTTGCTCCTCCGCCCGGGCGGGGGCAGCCAGCGAAAACAATCCAACCAACCATGCGGTGAACCGCCATATCCGGTGCATATCAATTCCTTTTTGTGAATCCGCCAACTTCAATCGTCAACCAGGGCCGGGATGATCCAAAACCTCCATCCAGGCGCCACGGGTTTCCACCCGCGCATGGTAGCAAATACCAGCCAGGGATTTCCATGAGAAAATCGACTTGGGGAAGCCCCGGCCCAGCCTGACGGCAAAGCAGGCCTGCCTTTGCAGGCGCCCGCAAGCAAGCACCAAATCCATCGGAAAGGAGGAGGCGGCCGGGATCCGAACCGGTTACATTTATCGCGGTGATTTGTACTGGCTGCGGAGGTGGCTGGGAGTATTATAGGGTCCGTATTATCTGTGAATACGGCCCACGATACAACCTCGGTGGATCCGGCGGCAAAACCGGCTGGGGAGGATATCGCCGCGATCGCGAAGCAAAGCGCCAGGCAGGCACTGGTGGCGAGCCTGGCCTTGATCCTGTTGGGGCACATTGCGTTTGAAATCGTCGGTGGCTTGGCCAGGGATATGACTCCTTCCCTGCCCTCCTTTTTAACCTCCACACCGCCCGTGGAAGCCGGGCCGGCTCCCGCCTGGCGCGCCTGGTGGGCCACGATTGAGGCCCATCGGTTTCCGATTTTATTTGCGGTGATTTTCACTGGCTGCCTGGGCACGCGCCTGGCCATGCAGTCCGGCCGCAGCGAACCCAGAAGGGCCGCCGGGTGGGTGCGGCGGGTGGCGCGAAAGCTTTCCGAACGATGGTTCGGCATGATCGTCGGCAATGCGTTTGGCGCCTTGATCACCGCCTCCGTGCTGGAGGTGGTGCAGCAGTTTTCGATCAGCAAATTGATCGGCCATTGGGTGTGGGGAATCTGCCAGCCCCTGGTTGATGGTTGGTCGGCGCTTTTTCCGGGCGCCCATCTGGTGGACACCCTCCGCGGCTGGTTTGCCTGGTATGACGCAAATCAGATGAAATTCACCTTCTGGCTGCTCTACGGCGCGGCCATTTGCGACGACCTGGGCCTGCCGAATTTAAAAACTCTGGGCCGCCGGATCTGGCGTTGGTTTGGGGAGCGAAAGGCGGGCGCGGCGCGGCCCAGCCCGGATTCAGCCAACGGCGGTGGGCTTGCCGGGGCCGCCCCACCTCCGGCCGGCAACCCGCCATTGATTCCGAGCCACGGCTCGCCATCCGATCGTCCGGTGGCTTGATCGCCAGCGGTGTTTAACCGCGATTATTCTGAAACTGGACCATGCTTCTGCCGCCGGGTCCATGGCGCCTGGCCGATGGGCTTGACGCGTGATCCGGCTTGGACCGTTGTGGGGCTGTCGCGGGGCTTGACCTGGCAGCCAGATCGGGCAGACTCGGTTCAAATCAGTGCAACAAATCGCGAATCACAAACCATTATGAATATGGAAACAAATACCAACCCCACCCCCAAGGCAACCCGCCGTGAATTCCTGAAGCAGTCCGCCACGCTGACGGCGGCGGCCACGCTCGGCGGCTTGGAGATCTCCCGCAGCGCCTACGCGGCGGGGAGCGACACCCTGCGCGTGGGCATGATCGGCTGCGGCGGCCGCAACACCGGCGCCGCCTCCCAGGCGCTCACCGCCGACAAAGGCGCCAAACTGGTGGCCATGGGCGACGTCCTGATGGACCGGGTGGAAGCCCGCCATGAGGATCTGAAACGGGCCAAGCCGAACCAGGTGGACGTGCCGGAAAGCCGGCGTTTCGCCGGGTTCGACGCCTACAAGAAGGTGATCGAGTGCTCGGATGTGGTGGTGATCGCCAACGCGGCGAAGTTCCACCCGCTGCACGCGCTGTCGGCGCTCCAGGCGGGCAAGCACGTGTTTGTGGAAAAGCCGCACGGCATCGACCCCTACGGCATGAAGATGCTGAAAAAGGCGGTGGACCTGGCCCGGGAAAAGAATTTGTCCCTGGTCTCCGGCCTGCAAAGCCGGCGGCATCCCGGCTACGTGGAGACCATCCGCCGCATCCATGAGGGGGCCATCGGCGACGTCGTGACCATCGAGGAGAACTTCCTCCGGCCGCCCTACGTGGTGGTGTCGCGCGAGCCCGGGCTGAATGAGATCCAATGGCAGTGCAGCACGCAATACCACTTCACGTGGCTGTCCGGGGACGATGTGCCGCAATCGCTGGTGCACAACCTGGACCGGGCGAGCTGGGTGCTGAAGAACCAGGCGCCGATCAAATGCCACGGCATGGGCGGGCGCTCCTCCATGACGGCCCCGATCTACGGCAATGTCTTCGACCATCACGCCGTGGTTTACGAGTGCGCCAACGGAGTGCGCATCTACGCGTTCTGCCGGACCACCAACGGCTGCTACAACGGCACCTCGAGCCTCATCGCCGGCACCAAGGGCAAAGCCGACATCCTGAACTGCCGGATCAGCGGGGAAATGAACTGGCAGTGGCAGGGCCAGGGGGATCCCTACCAGATCGAGCACGACCACCTGTTCGCTTCGGTCCGGGCGGGCAAGGCGATCAACGATGGCGATTTCATGGTCCGCAGCACGATGATCGGCATCATGGGGCAGCTTTCCTGCTACACCGGCCAGGAAGTCACCTGGGAGCAGGTCAACCAATCCGACTTCGCCTATCCGCCCAAGCCGGAGGATTGCCATGACGATATGGAACCGCCCACCAAACCCGGACCGGACGGCACCTATCCGACCTATATCCCCGGTAAAACCAAATTGCTCTAAGATCAAGCAATAATTCCGGATCGGGCTTTCAGCCACCTGGTGCACCCAGGTGGCTTTTTTGCGCTCCTGGGCGCCGGATTCCGCAACCTGCTGGCAGGCCATCGATTGCCTGGCCAGTTGCCAATGGAAAATGAGCCAGGCTAACAATGCTGTTTCGTGCTGGTTATGGCATAGTAATTGCTTAAGGCGGGTGAGGGCGTATATTTTAATGGTTGGGATTTGTTAACCGGGAACCAAGCTTGGGGCAGCAGTGAATTGTGCATGAAGAAAATATTAAGCGTCGTTGGATGTTGGTGGTGGCTGGCGGGGGCGGCAAGCTCCGGTTGGAGCCAGGCATTGATCCATGAAATCATGTATCATCCCGGTTTCGGGGAGCCGGGAGAGGCGGGTTATGTGGCGGAGGATACCCGGAAGGAATTCGTGGAGCTGTTCAATGCCGGCACCAACGCCATTAACTTGGGTGGGTGGCGGCTCAAGGGGGGGGTGGCCTTTACGATTCCCGGAGTGCTCCTGGAAGCGGGCAAATACCTGGTGATTGCCGCCGATGGGGACACCAACCGGTTCAAAGCGGCCTATCAAGCCCAATACCCCGGGGTGATCAACGCCGTGGTAGTGGGCGGCTGGGCTGGAACTTTGGGCAACAACGGGGAGCGGATCACGCTGGAGGATGTCACCGGGAAAAAAGCGGACGAGGTGGTTTATAGCGTGGAAGGGGACTGGGCCAGGAGGCGGACGGGGGATCCGTATCCCGGCTCGCCGTCCTGGTGGCGGGGCTGGCAATGGACCACCGGGGCGGATGCGGGAGGCAAATCGCTGGAACTGATCTGCCCGCAAGCCTCCAACAAGCATGGCCAAAACTGGGGGCCCAGCCTGAATGACGGAGGCACGCCGGGAGGGGCGAATTCGATCCTGAATCTTGAGATCGCCCCTTTCATAACCGGGGTGAGCCATGCGCCGGCGATCCCGAAACCGGCGGAGGCGGTGAGCATCACGGCGCGGGTGGAGGCGGCCGCGGGCGGAGCGGTGACGGTGGCGGTGCACTACCGGCTGGATGGGGCTGCCAGCTTCCTGGCAGCGGCGATGCAGGACGACGGCCTCCACGGAGATGGCGCCCCCGCGGATGGGGTGTATGGGGCCTGGCTGCCGGCACAGCCGGATAAAACGGTGGTTGAATTCTACGTGCAGGCCGCCAATGACCAGGGAAAAACCCGCACCTGGCCGCCGCCCACGGATGACGCCGGCGGGCAGGGAGCCAACGCTTTTTACCAGGTGGATGACACGGTGTATGCGGGGACGCAGCCGGTTTACCGGCTGGTGATCCCCAAAGCGGAGTGGAGCGCCTGGCTGAACCTGATGGACAGCACCTCCGGCGGCCAATATTGCAATGCCACCATGAATGGCGCCTGGGTGGCGGTGGACGGCACGGGAACCGAGGTGCGCTACTGCGTGGGGGTGCGGAACCGCGGGGCCGGCACCCGCAGCGCGCATCCCCATAACCTGCGGGTGATCATCCCCAGGGACCGGCCATGGAAGAACCGCTCGAGTCTGGACTTGAACACCCGGACCGTGCATTCCCAGGTGGCGGGCAACGCGATCAACGTGATGGCCGGATTGCCGTGCGCCTACGGCGCGCCCGTCCAGGTGCGGGTGAACGGGGAAAACCTGGCGCACCTGGCGCCCACGGGCAGCACGGATTCCTACCAGTTCGGCTCCTATTTTTATTTTGAGCCCTACGGCACGGAATGGCTCGCCGAGCATCTGCCGCTGGATCCAGCGGGGAACATCTACAAGGGAGTGTGGAATTTCGACGGGCATTCGCTGGCGCACCAGGCCGGCCTCGGCTACCTGGGGGAGGATCCGGCGGCCTACCGCCTGCGATACTCGGCCAGCGGACCCACCAGCGCCACCGGCAGTTACACCAAGCAAACGAATGTGGCGGCCGACGACTGGGCGGACCTGATCCAGCTCTGCCAGATCCTCAGCCAAAGCCCGGACGCGGAATTCCTGGCGCAGGTGAACCGGGTGGTGAACCTCGCTGAATGGCTCGATTATTTCGCCGTGACCACGCTGGTGGGCAACCGGGAAACGACGTTCGGCACCGGCACGGGCGACGATTATTCGATGTACCGCGGGGTGGTGGATCCCCGGTTTATCCTGCTGGCCCACGATATGGACACCACCCTGGGCCAGGGCGACGTGGGAGCGGATTATGGACGGTCCATTTTCGAGGCCTGCGCCATCCCGGCGGTGAGCCGGCTGCTGAAGCATCCGGCCATCGCGCCCCGGTATTACGCGGCGCTGAAGCGCCACGCCGGCACCACCTTCGCGCCGGAGCGGCTCAACCCGCTGCTGGACCAGGTGCTGGGCGGCTGGGTTCCGGCCGGCGCCATCGCGAACATGAAGGATTTTGCCGTGCAGCGGCGGGCTGGAGTGCTGGCGCAGATCCCCAGCGGGCTGGCCATCACCACCAATCTGCCCGTGGCCAATGGTTACCTGAAAGCCTCCAGTGCCACGGTTTCCCTGCAGGGCACGGCGGATGCCACCCGGGCGCGGTCCGTGCTGGTGAATGGCGTGGCGGCCGGCTGGACCCAGTGGTCGGCGGCGTGGAGCGCGGCCTCCGTGGCGCTGCACTCCGGCCTGAATCGGGTGGTGGTCCAGGCGCTGGACGAGGACGGCCATGAATTCATCCGGTCCTGCGTGGATGTATGGTATGACAACGGGAAAACCACCGCGGTGGCCGGCGGCACGCTCAGCCAAAACACCACTTGGACGCTGGCCAACAGCCCTTACCAGGTGGCCGCAAGCGTAACCGTGCCGGCGGGAAAAACCCTGACCATCGAGCCGGGGGTGACGGTTTATTTCAATGCGGGCGCCAGCCTGGCGGTCAATGGCCAGCTATGGGCGCAAGGCACGCCCTACCGGCGCATCCGCCTGACCCGGCCGCCCGGCGCCACGGGATCCTGGGGCGGGCTGCAGTTTGCCGATGCGCGCCAGACCAACCTGCTGGCTTGCGCGGACATGGAATACGGGGACGCCAATTCGCCTTGTGTCACCATCCGCAATTCCCAGGTGACGATCGAACGGATGACGTTTTTCAACATGCGCGCCAAGTATTTCGATATCTGGGAGCCGCAGGTGCGCATCCGGCACTCCACTTTTGGCGATCTGGGCAGCGCCTGCTTCTGCACCGCCGAGCATATGCTGGCGGATGGCTGGTTCTCGGTGGAGGGGAACCTCTTCGGCACCAACACTGATGACAACGACATCTTCCATCTGAACCGCGTGAGCGTCAAAGGGGGGGCGGCGGCGCAGATCCTGAACAATGTGTTCACCGGGGCCGGCGACGACCTGGTGGATGACAACGAAACGGACACGCACCTCGAGGGCAACCTGTTCATGCACGCCAATGAAGGCAATGCCGGCAACCATGGGGCCTCGGCGGCGGTGACCACCGGCCCCGGCGGCATCACCGGCATGGACAACCTGCTGACCCAGCACCTGACGGTGGTGCGGAATGTTTTTTACCAGAACGACTACGGGATCATCAGCAAAACCGGCGCCTATTCCTGGATCTGCAACAACGTGTTCGTGGGCAACCGGGGCGCCATCCTGTTCGACGAAACGGACCGCGATGACGCGGGGCCGGGCCGCGGGGCGCTGATCGAGAGCTGCATCTTCTGGGACAACCTGCCGGAGGATCCGGCGAAAAAGCAGGGCGCCCTGGTGGAGCTGGACGACGCCCGCGCCTTCGATTCCGGCCGGCTCAGCCGCGGGTTGCCCCAGGTGACGGTGAACCATTCGCTCCTGCCCGCCCGGTTTCATGCGCTGGGCCAGGGCAACCTCCAGGCGGACCCGGAATTCGTGAATCCGGCGCCCAGCGCGGTGATCGACGTTTCGGCGCCCGCCTATCGGACCGGCTTTGACGGCTTTGATGCGAGCCCGTACCTCGTGGCGCAAGGCCGGCTGCCGGACCTGGGCTTGAAAGCCGGCTCGCCGGCGATCGGCACGGGGCACAACGGCGTGGATATGGGAATCCTGGTGCCAACTGGCGCGTCCATCTCCGGAATACCCGTTTCACCGGCGGCCCAAAACAAGGTCACGCTGGCGGTGGCGGGCCTGGATATCGGCGGCTTCAAATACCGCTGGAGCGGCCCGGGATTCACCAACGGCTGGAGCCGCGAAATGCAAACCATGAAGCCGGTGGCGCAGATCACCCTTTCCGGAGAGGCCGCCACGGTGCTGTGCCCCGGCCACGGCTACGCCGATGGGGACGCCATCCAGATCATCGGCGCCGACGCCCTGACCCCCTATCTGAATGGGACGTTCGCCATCCGCAACGCGGCCACGGACACCTTCGATTACCTGGTGAACCCGGGCACCAACGCGGTGTTGAACCAGACCCAGCCGCGGGATCTTTGGTGTGTGAAAGCCGAGCCGATCCGTCTGGCCAGCCTGGCGGACGGCGAATACACGGTGGAAGTGATCCGGAAAAATTCCCTGGGCGCCTGGCAGAGCGAATCAGAGCCGACCCGGGCGTCCTGGAGGGTGGACACTGCGATGCCCGGGCGGGTCCGTTTGAACGAGATCCTCGCCCAGAATGTGGGGGCCTGGCCGCACTTCGGAACCTATCCCGACGCCATCGAGCTTTACAACGAGGGTGGGGGACCGGTGGATTTGGCGGGCATGGCCCTTGGCCAGAATGCCACCAATGGCACCCGGTTTTTGTTCCCGCCGGGCACCCTGCTGGCCGCGGGGGATTACCTGGTGGTGGCGGCGGACCAAGCCGCCGGCGTTCCGGGATGGCATGCGGGTTTCGCCCTGGACCGTTCAGGGGGATCACTTTACCTGCTGGATCGCGCAGGGGTGGTGGTGGATGGCCTCAGTTATGGTCCGCAGATCGCCGACCTGTCGATCGGCAGGCTGGCGGCGGGCCAGTGGGGGTTGACCCGCCCCACTCCCGGCAGCGCCAACCTCGCCGAACCAACCGGCGACGCGCGGGATCTCCGCCTCAACGAATGGCTGGCCAGCACCCGGTCCGCGGCGCCCGGGGATTTCATCGAGGTCTTCAACCCGGGGACGCTGCCGATCGCCCTGGGTGGCCTGGTCCTGACGGATCAGCCGTTCGCGCAGGCCGGGCTGCCGGCGATCGCGCCGTTGAGCTTCATTGCCGCCAAGGGCTTTGCGCTGTTTTATGCCGATGGCCAGCCCGCCAGCGGCGCCAATCACCTGGGCTTTTCCCTGGGGTCCGGCCCGGCGGCGATCGGCTTGTTCACCGCCGGCCGGGAGCCGATCGACCGGGTCTATTACGGCCCCCAGACCCCGGACGTGGCGCAAGGCCGCAGCCCCAACGGCTCCGCCAGCATTGTTTTCCTGCCGGAGCCCACCGCCGGCTATGTGAATCCGGGATCCGCAGCCATCACCAACCTCAGCACCCAGACCATCATGCTGATCGCCAGCACCAACGTGTGGCGTTACAACCAAACCACCACCCCGGGGGCGGATTGGATGACGCACGGCTACACCGGCGATGCCGCGTGGCCCGCCGGCGCGGCCTTGCTGTATGTGGAGTCGGACTCCAAACCGTGGCCCAAAAACACGCCGCTGGCGCTGGGGCGCACCACCTACTATTTCCGGACGCATTTCCAGGTGGAGAGCAACCTGGCGGAAGCCCAGCTGAGCTTTTATTCGATCCTGGATGACGGCGCCGTCTTTTACTTGAACGGGCGGGAAATATCGCGCCTGCACATGCCCTCGGGGACGGTCACCTACGACACCCATGCCTCGGACCACGAGTCCACGCTGGAAGGCCCATACAGCGTGAGCGTGACGAACCTGCTGGCCGGGGACAACGTTATGGCGGTGGAGGTCCACCAGGTAAATTCCACCAGCACGGACGTGGTGTTCGGGATGTCGCTGGCGGCCACGATCACGACCACCAATATCATCACAAATTCCGTGCGGATGCACGCCCGGTTCAACGAGCTCCTGGCCCGCGCGGTGGCGGTGACCAATCAGGATGGCGTGGTGGCGGACTGGATCGAGCTGGCCAACCCCAATGGCGAAGCGCTCGACCTGGCCGGCCAGAGCCTGACGGATGACCCTCTCACCTCCCGCAAATGGGTGATCCCGGCCGGCACGGTGATTCCCCCGCGCGGCTGCCGCGTCATCCAGTGCGCCGGCCCCACGAACGCCGCCAGCCTGAACACCGGCTTCGGCCTGAAATCCGAGGGCGGCGCGCTTTACCTTTTCGACACCCCGGCCAACGGCGGGGAGCTGCTGGACTCGCTGGCCTATGGGCTGCAAACGCGGGATCTAAGCGTCGGGCGGCTGGATGATGGCCGGTGGGCATTGGCCCACCCCACCCCGGGCCAGGATAATATCCCCGCGGTTTTGGGCGATCCCGCGGGCTTGAAGCTGAACGAATGGATGGCCAATCCCGCCAGCGGCAGCGACTGGTTTGAAATCCATAACCCCGGGCCGAATCCGGTGGACCTGGGCGGTCTCTGCCTGACCGACGACTTGAGCCAGCCGGGCCAATACCGGGTGCCGCCGCTGTCCTTCATAGGCGCCGGCGCCAGCGCCTGGCAGAAATTCGTGGCCGATGGCGCCCCGGAAAAAGGCGCCAACCACACGAATTTCAAGCTCAGCGCCGCCGGCGAAGCGCTGGGCCTTTATCTCCCCAGCCTAGCCCGGGTGGATGAAGTGGTTTTTGGCCTGCAGGCGGCGGGAGTTTCCGAAGGCCGTTACCCGGATGGCTCCACCAACGTGGTGCGCTTCGTCGATACCCCCACCCCCGGCCAGGCCAACGTGCTGAATCCCCAGGTGGTGGACCGGGATGGCGACGGCATGCCCGACGATTGGGAACTGGCCCATGGCCTGAATCCGGACGATCCCTCGGACGCCCTGCTGGATAGCGACCAGGATGGCCTGGCCAACCTGCAGGAATATTTGAGCGGAACTGATCCGCACAACCCGGACAGCACCTTGCGCCTGGTGGCCGAGGCGGCTTCGAACCAGGATATAATCCTGCGTTTCATGGCCCAGCCGGGCCGGGGTTATTCGGTGCAATATGCCGGCACTTTGACCGGCTATGCCTGGCTGAAACTGCAGGACGTTGCGCCGCAGCCGGCGGCCACGGCGGTGGCGGTGGCCGATCATCGCGGCCCCCAGGATCGCGAGCGGTTTTACCGGGTCATCACCCCGCGGGCGCCCTGAGCTGCTTACTCAGCGGCTGGATTGGCCGGTGGCTCGGGCGGAGCAACTGGCGCGGGAGGCGCTTCGCCAGGCTCCTCTTTTTCCTCGCTGATGACCGGGGCGATGGCCTGGAGCTGGTCGCCGGCATCCAGATCGATGAGCTTCACGCCCTGGGCGTTGCGCCCGGTTTCGCGGATGCCCTTGACCGAGATGCGCACCATCTGGCCGCCGGTGGTGATGAGCATGATCTCGTCGGTGTCGCGCACGGTCAGGGCGCCCACCACCGGGCCGGTGCGGCCGGTGGTTTTCATGGTGATGATGCCCTTGCCGCCGCGGGATTGGGCGCGGTATTCCTGGAAATCGGTGCGTTTGCCGATGCCGTTCTGGCCGGCGACGAGCAGGGTGGCATCCGCCACCACGGTGGTGAGCGCGACCACGGTGTCGCTGGCTTCCAGGGAAATGCCGCGGACGCCGAAGGTGGCCCGGCTGGTGGACCGCACTTCATCCTCCAGGAAACGGATGCTCATGCCTTCGGCGGTGATGATCAGCATCTCATCGGCGCCGCTGGTCAGGCGCACGTCGATCAGGTAATCATCCGGCTCGATGCTGATGGCGATGATGCCGCCCTTGTTCACATTGGCGAAGTCCGCCAGCGCGGTTTTTTTCACCGTGCCTTTGCGGGTGGCGAAGAACACAAAGCCGGGCTGCTCCCAGGTTTGGTCCTCGTTTTGCGGGCCATTCCGGCCGGCGATCCGGATCAGGGCGGCGATTTTTTCGTCGGCCTTCAGCTCCAGCAAATTGGCGATGCTGCGGCCGCGGCTGGCGCGGGCCATGTCCGGTATCTCGTAAACCCGCTCCACGTAAACGCGGCCGGTGTTCGTGAAGAACATGAGGTAGTCGTGGGTGCTGGCGGAGAACAGGTGCTCGATGAAATCGTCCGGCTCGCCTTCCACCACCACGGCGCTTTCGCGGGTGGCCATGCCGATGACCCCCTTGCCGCCCCGGCGCTGGGCACGGTAGGAGCTGAAGTTGGTGCGCTTGATGAGGCCTTTGTGGGTGATGGTGATGATGACCCCCTCGTTGGCGATCAGATCCTCCAGGGCGATCTCCCCTTCGTCGGGCACCAAATCGGTGCGGCGGGGGTTGGCATATTTGGCGCGGATCTCCTGCAGCTCGGTTTTGATGATCGTCAGGACGCGGTCTTCGCGGGCGAGGATGTCGACCAAGTCCTTGATGCGCTCGATGAGCTGGGTGTATTCCGTCTGGACCTTGTCGCGCTCCAGCCCCGTCAGCTGGTAGAGGCGCAGCTCGAGGATGGCGTTGGCCTGGGCTTCGCTGAAGGCGTAACGGCCATTGACGAGGCGCGCCTCGCTGCGGATGAGGATGCCCAGCTGCTCCACGACCGTCCGCGAGAATTCGTAAGCCAGCAGCTTCACCCGGGCCTCCTCCCGGTTGGCGGAGGAGCGGATGATGCGGATGAAATCGTCCAGGTTCGCCAGGGCGATGAGGTAGCCTTCCAGGATCTCGGCGCGCTCCTCGGCCTTGCGCAGGTCGAAGCGGGTGCGGCGGATGATGACTTCCCGGCGGTGCTCGATGTAGCAATTGATCAGCTCCTTGAGGCCGAGGGTCTTGGGGCGGCCGCGGTCGATGGCCAGCATGTTGACGGCGAAGGAGGCTTCGAGCTGGGTGAACTTGTAAAGGTTGTTGATGACCACCTTGGCCACGGCGTCGCGCTTCAGCTCGATCACCACCCGGGTGTTTTCATCGGACTCATCCCGCACGGCGGTGATGTCGGTGAGCGTCTTTTCGTTGACGAGATCGGCGATCCGCTCGACCAGGACGGCGCGGTTGACGTTGTAGGGGATCTCCGTGATGACGATCTGCTCGCGGTTGCCCTTGAGCTGCTCCACGCCCGCCTTGCCGCGGATTTTGAGGCTGCCGCGGCCGGTGGTGAAATATTGCCGGATGCCCTCGAGGCCGCACAGCATGCACCCGGTGGGGAAATCGGGGCCCTTGATGAATTTCATCAACTGCAGGGTGGTGATGCCGGGGTTGTCGATCTGGGCGCAGATGCCGTCGATGACTTCGCCCAGGTTGTGCGGGGCCATGTTGGTGGCCATGCCGACCGCGATGCCGGTGCCGCCGTTGACCAGCAGGTTGGGGAAGGCGGAGGGCAGCACCACCGGCTCCTGGTGTTCGCCGTCGTAGTTGGGGACAAAATCGACGGTGTCCCGGTCCATGTCGGTCATGAGCACGGCGCCCAGGGGGGCGAGGCGGGCCTCCGTATAACGCATGGAGGCGGGGGGGTCGCCTTCCACGGAGCCGAAATTGCCCTGGCCTTCCACCAGCAGCTCGCGCATGGCCCAGGGCTGGGCCATGTGGACGAGGGTGGGGTAGATGGCCTGGTCGCCATGGGGATGGTATTTGCCCATGGTTTCACCGACGATACGGGCGCATTTGAGCGTCTTGCGGTTGGGCATGACCCCCAGCTCGTGCATGGCGAACAGGATGCGGCGCTGGGAGGGCTTGAGGCCGTCCCGGGCATCCGGCAGCGCCCGGGAGATGATCACGGACATCGAATAGTCCAGGAACGAGTTCTTGATCTCCTCGGCAACGTTGATCTTGTCGAGCTTCTCGTTGGGGGCAAAGATGGATTGGGCAGCGGGCAGCGGGGTTTCGGGAGCGTCAGCCATAAGGTATCTTGCAAAGTTAAGCGCTAAACATCCAGGTTGCGCACGTTCAAGGCGTTGTCCTCGATGAACTGGCGGCGGGGCTCCACTTCGTCGCCCATGAGCTTGGTGAACATCTCCTCGGCCTCCACGGCGTCAGTGAGATCCACGCGGAGCAGCTTGCGGCGGCCGGGGACCATGGTGGTTTCAAACAGTTCCTTGGCGTTCATTTCACCGAGGCCTTTGAAGCGTTTGATGGCCAGGCCGCGGCGGCCCACATCCTTGACCGCATCGAGGATTTCCGGGATGGAAAACAGGGGGCGCACCACGGCCCGGTCGCCCTGGCCTTCCACCAGCTCGAACAACGGCTTGTCCTGGGCGGAATAATGGTCCACGCTCAGGCCGATGCGGGTGAGCTTGTCGAGCAGTTCCTTGACGGCTTTGCTCTCGTGCAACTCCACATGCCGGGCGCGCCGGTTGGGGCCGCTTTTGGCCTTCTCGGCGAACTCGGCCTCCTCCTCGCCGAACAGGCGCAGGTCGGGATTGGCCTCGCTGAATTTCCGCAGATCCTCCTCGGTGTGGAAATAGTGGACGACTTCTTCGTTGCCGAACCGCACTTTGACCAGGTGCCGCGGCAGCTCGCGGTTGTTCGGGTCCATATGCTCCACGTAGGAGCCGAATTCGCCGCCGTGGCGGCGGATGGCGCTGGCGTATTTATCCAGGATCACCAGATGTTCGAGGATCTCCGCCAGCTGTTTTTCGTTGCATTCCCGGCCGTCGGCCAGGTTGCGCAGGCAGACGTCCTCGATGCCGAGCTGGATCAGGATGCGGTTGAGGGCCGCATCGTCGTCCACATACTCGATCCGTTTTTTGCGGGCGATCTGGTAAAGGGGCGGCTGGGCGATGTAAACAAAGCCTTTTTTGATCAGGTCCGGCATCTGCCGGTAGAAGAAAGTGAGCAGCAAGGTGCGGATGTGGGCGCCGTCCACATCGGCATCGGTCATGATGATAATCTTGTGGTAGCGCAGCTTTTCGAGGTTGAACGAGCCCTCCCCCTCCCCATCGCCGATGCCGGTGCCGATGGCGGTGATCATGGTGCGGATCTCGTTGTTCTGGAGCACCTTGTCCAGCCGGGCTTTCTCGACGTTGATGAGCTTGCCGCGGATGGGCAGGATGGCCTGGAACTTGCGGTCCCGGCCCTGCTTGGCGGAGCCGCCGGCGGAATCACCCTCGACGATGAAAATCTCGGTGTTGATGGGGTCGCGGTCCGAGCAATCCGCGAGCTTGCCCGGCAGGCCCCCGCCGGTGAGGGCGCCTTTGCGCACGGTTTCCCGGGCCTTGCGGGCGGCTTCGCGCGCGCGCGCCGCGGTGAGCGCCTTGTCCAGCACCCGCTTCGCCACGGGGGGATTCGCGTCGAAGTAGCTCATCAAGCCGTCATAGACCACCGAGGAGACCAGCCCTTCGATTTCCGTGTTGACCAGCTTGACCTTGGTCTGCGACTCAAAACGGGGGTTGGGCAGCTTCACGCTGAGCACGCACACCAGCCCCTCGCGCACATCGTCCCCGGTGATGGCCGGATCCTTGTCCTTGAGCAGCTCGTTGCTTTTGGCGTATTGGTTGATGACGCGCGTCAGGGCGGAGCGGAAACCGGTCAAGTGCGTGCCGCCGTCCGGGTTGGCGATGGAATTGGCGAAGCACATGATCTGGTCGGTATAACTGTCGTTATACTGGATCACGCAATCCACCTGGACCTCGTCCTTTTGCGCCCGGAGGGAGATGGCCTTGGGATGGATCAGCTGCTTGTTCTTGCCGAGCTGCCGGACAAATTCCTCGATGCCGTCCCGGTATAGGAAACGCTCGCTTTTGTTCTCGAGCCGCTCGTCAGTCAGGGTGATGACCACGCCCGGGTTCAGGAAGGCCAGCTCGCGCAGGCGGTTGGCCAGGATGTCGAACTTGAACTCGGTGGTGATGGTGAAAATCGTCGGGTCCGGCTTGAAGGTGATGAGCGTGCCGTTATTGGTGGATTTGCCGATTTCGGTCAGCTTCTGGACGGTCACCCCCCGGTTGAACTCCATGTAATAGACTTTATTATCGCGGGAGACCTCCACCTTGAACCAATCGGAGAGGGCGTTCACGCATTTGGCGCCCACGCCGTGCAAGCCGCCTGAATATTTGTAGGCGCCCTGGCCGAATTTGCCGCCCGCGTGGAGGTTGGTCAGCACCAGTTCCACCGCCGGGATCTGGAACTTGGGATGGATATCCACCGGGATGCCCCGGCCGTCGTCCCGGATGGAGCAGGCGCCATCGACATGGATGATGACCTCGATGTTTTTGCAGTAGCCGGCGAGGTGTTCGTCGATGGAGTTGTCCAGCACCTCAAAGACCGTGTGGTGCAAACCTTTTTCGTCCGGGTCGCCGATGTACATGCCGGGCCGCTTCCGCACGGCTTCCAGACCCTCCAGCTTGTCGATCTTGGAGGCATCGTATTTTTCGGCGGACGAAACGTTCGCGATCGAATCATCCACCCCGTTTTCAACGGGCAATTTGTCCGATTCCTGTTCCATAATAGGCTACCGGCGGCATCCCAAACCGCGACTGGCCACCGGCCGATCCCGCACGGAATCCGCCGGGGATTCCCCATCGGTGTTTGCGCAGTAAAACCGCCCTGCAACCGTTGGTTTTTCGATCGCAGTTAAACGGCTGGGAGCCACCCAATTACACGCCCCAAAGGTTAACGAAATGGCGGGAATGTTACAATCTCTTTTTCGGGCGGATGCGGATAAATAATACTATTAGTTGTGGGTTTGAAAATTAGATCACCAAACTAATTGTGTGGTGCGCCAGCCGGCCAATGACCGGCCGGGTCCGGCCCGGCGGCGGGTCCAGGCGGTCCCGCACCGGTCCCGCACGGGGCCGGCCGCGGAGCGCCCGAGGTCACTTTCCCTTTGCCAGAGGGTGGGCATACCGCGTATAGGTAGGCGCACAACAAAGTGGAAAGGACCAAAACCGACATGACTGCCAGCAATCCGGAAACAAAAAACCAGGAAAAGGCCGGTTTCCAGCCATTCATCCCCGCCGGGGTGGCCATGGAGGAGTTCAATCTTCTGCCCCTGATCATGGGGGTGTTCCTGGGGATGGTCTTCGGCGCGTCGTCCCTATACCTGGTTTTGAAGGTGGGGTTGACCGTGAGCGCCTCGATCCCGGTGGCGGTGATTTCGGTCACCCTGTTCCGGATTTTCTCGAAGCTGGGGATGCGGCAGGCCACGATCCTGGAAAACAACATTGTGCAGACGGCCGGCTCGGCCGGTGAATCGATCGCCTTCGGCGTAGGGGTGACGATGCCCGCCATCCTGATCCTGGGCTTTGACTTGGAAGTGGCGCGGGTGACCCTGGTGGCGCTGCTGGGGGGGTTGCTGGGCATCCTGATGATGATCCCGCTGCGGCGGGCGCTGATTGTGCGGCAGCATGGGATCCTGAAATACCCCGAGGGGACGGCCTGCGCGGAGGTCCTGAAGGCGGGCGCCTCGGAGGAATCGCTGGCCGCCGCCGCGGGCAATTCCAAGACGGCCGCCCGGGTGGACGAAAGCCAGGGCGGAGCGCGCATCATCTTCGCCGGGTTCGGCATCGGCCTGATCTACAAATTCCTGATGAGCGCCCTGAAGTGCTGGAAGGAGATCCCGGAGAAAATCTTCGGGGCGCCCTTCCGCGCGGGAACAATCTCGGCGGAGATTTCGCCCGAGCTGCTGGGTGTGGGATACATCATCGGCCCGTACCTGGGCGCCATCATGTGCGGGGGCGGCGTGCTGGCTTACCTGGTGCTGATCCCGCTGATCAAATTTTTTGGCGAGGGCCTGGCCAATCCGCTGGCGCCCGGCGCCAAGCTGATCCGCGACATGGCGCCCGATGAGATCCGCAGCGCGTACATCCTGTATATCGGGGCGGGCGCGGTGGCCGCGGGCGGCATCATCAGCATGATGCGCTCGCTGCCCATCATCTGGCACAGCATCAAGGAGGGCTTGAACCTGGTGGATCTGGGCAAATCCAAGACGGCCAGCGTCAGCCGCACGGAGCTGGACCTGTCGCCCAGGTTCATCCTGGCCGGCATTGTGGTGCTGGTCACCGCGATTGTCCTCTCCCCGCCGCTGCACATGAACATCATGGGGGCCTTGCTGATCGTGGTGTTCGGGTTCCTGTTCGCCACGGTCTCCTCGCGGCTTACGGGGGAGATCGGCTCCTCGTCCAACCCCATATCCGGGATGACGGTGGCCACGCTTTTGCTGACCTGCCTGATCTTCCTGCTGCTGGGCTGGACCCAGCCAAACTATTACCTCACCGCGCTGTCCGTGGGCGGCATCGTGTGCATCGCCTCCTCCAACGCCGGCACCACCTCGCAGGCCTTGAAGACCGGCTACCTGGTCGGCTCGACCCCCCGCCTGCAGCATTATGCGATCCTGATCGGGGCCTTCGGCTCCGCGCTGATCCTCGGCCCGCTGCTGCTCAAGCTCAACCAGGCCTACACTGTTTATGTCCCGCGGGTGACTTTTGAGAAACCGGTGGGCCAGCCGGCCACCCTGCCCGCCGCGGAAGTGGCCAAGCTGCCGGCGTTCGATGCCGGCGAAAAACCGGGCCCGGGCTATCGCCTCCTGACCGCCACCGCCGGGCAGCCCGCGGCCGGGCTCACCAATTTGAGCGCGGGCCAATACCTCGTGAATGCCAGGGGCGAAGTGGCGTTGAAGCGGCTGGAGCATTTCGGGGCGGAGGTGCGCGCGCCGGAGAAGGGCCTGGTCAGGCGGGAGAAGCTCATCGGCCCCCAGGCCAAAACCGACCCCAAGGAATACTGGGTCTGGCAAAAAACCGACACCGTTGGCGGCCCGGCGGGGCGCTACCTGGTGAATGACCAGGGGCAGGCGGTTTACCTGGTGGATCCCGGGATCAACGGCGAGTTCAAGACCCGCCCGGATGGCTCCACCGTCACCAAGCTCAACGCCCCCAAAGCCGTGCTGATGTCCTACATCATCAAGGGCATTCTGGACCAGAAGCTGCCCTGGACCCTGATGCTGCTCGGCGTGATGATCGCCATCGTCCTGGAGATGGCCAGCATCCCGTCCCTGGCCTTTGCGGTGGGCGTCTACCTGCCGCTGTCCTCCTCCAGCCCGATTTTCATCGGCGGCATGATCCGCTGGCTGGTGGACCTGTATCTGAAGCGCAAGCACCGGGCGGCCAACCTCACGGCCGAGCAGCTCCAGGCGGAGGGCGACAAGAGCCCCGGCGTGCTGCTGGCCTCGGGGTATATTGCCGGCGGGGCCATCGCGGGCATATTCATCGCCCTGATGCTGGGCGTGCTGTCCGAAATGACCAATCGGATTGAGGATTGGTCCAAAGCCAACAATCCGCTCTTCGAAGGCCCTTATTCGGACTGGCTGTCCCTGGCGCCCTTTGTGGTGCTGGCGGTGGTGCTCTACCTGACCGGGCGCGATATATTGTTCCGCGCGAAACCGAAAAAACAATCCGCCTGATCCGCGGGCTTCACACCCTTCAGAGCGGCGGCCAAAAGCGGCCGTTCAGGCGGGGGTGGCCGGGCGGTCCGGCCCCGCCGCGCCGCCGTGCCGTTTCGCCCCCCTCCTTGTTTCTTGCTTCGGCGGAAAGGGGGCCTACACTAAACCCATGAATCATCACTGTTTAAACAAAGCGGCTGGCGGGCTGGGCTGGGTGGTGGGAATGGTGGTTTTGAGCCAGGCCGCCGCTGCCGGACCGGCGGCGGAACCGGTTGCGTCACCGGCCTCCGCCGCGGTAACCATCACGGCCGGGCCGGAATGGATCCCGCTGCAGCCGGAACTGGATATCGTGCCGGATTCGGCGCTCGATTTTTCAAAGCTCGGCTTCCACGATGCCCCCGCCGGCAAGCATGGGCGGCTGGCCGCCCGCAGCGATGGCCAGTTCGTCTTTGAGGATTCACCCCAGATCGCCCGCCGTTTCTACGGGATCAACCTCTGTTTCGGCGCGCATTACCTCTCGCGCGAGGAGGCGGAGCGCCTGGCCGTGCGCCTCCAGCGCCTGGGCTATAATGCCCTGCGAATCCATCATTACGAGCGGGATCTCGTGCAAGGCCAGCCGGACAGCACCACGCTCAACCCGGAGCAGCTGGCGCAGTTCGATCTCCTGGTGACCGCCTTGAAAAACCGGGGCATCTACCTGAGCACGGACCTGTATGTGTCGCGCCCCGTCCCCTGGAAGGAGATCGGCGTGGACAAACCGGGCATGGTCCCCATGGACACCTTCAAAATCCTCGTCCCCGTGCAGGCCGGCGCCTGGGAAAACTGGAAGAAATTCGCCCGCGCCCTCCTGGGCCACGTGAATCCCCATACCACGGTGCGCTACGCCGACGAGCCCGCCCTGGCCTGGCTCTCCATGATCAACGAAGGGAACTTCGGCAATTTTTACCGCGACCTGGCCACCTTCCCGGAATGGAAGGCCGCCTGGAACCAGTGGCTGGCCCGGCGGTATGGCGGCCGCGCAGAGCTGGCCAAGGCCTGGGCCGCGGAGCTGGCGGAAAACGAGGATCCCGGCGCCGGCTCGGTCCAGCTGCCGGAGAAGCTCAATGCCGACGGCCTGCGGGTGCGGGATTGTGTGGCGTTTTTCGCCGCTACGGAGCGGGACATGGTGGGGCGCATGCGAACCTTCCTGCGGGATGAGCTGCGCTGCCGGGCGTTGATCTCCAACGCCAATGCCTGGACCAACTTCGCGACCGACCAGGGCGCCCGCGACACCTACGATTTTGTGGACGACCATTTTTACATCGACCATCCCCAGTGGGTGGACCGCCCCTGGCAGCTGCCCAGCCGCTGCCCCAATGCCAGCCCCATCCTGAATGGCGCGCCCGGGGTGCGGAGCCACGCCTTCACGCGCCTCTACCACAAGCCGTTCACCATCTCCGAGTATAATTTCTCGGCGCCCGGCAGATTCCGCGGCGTGGGGGGGATCCTGACCGGCGCCATGGGCGCCATCCAGGGGTGGGGCGGCATCTGGCGGTTCGCCTACAGCCACAGCCGCCAGGCCATGTTCGAGCCGGCGCGCCTGGGCTATTTTGACATGGCCACCGATCCCCTGGGGCAGGCGGCGGAGCGGGCCTCCCTGTGCCTGTTCCTGCGGGGCGACCTGCGGATGGCCCAGCACTCCATCGCCGTCACCTTCTCCACCAACGACCTGGCCCGGCCCCCGGCCAGAATCCCCCGCCTGGCCCCCGCCTGGCACTGGGCGGCCTGGGTGACCCGCCTGGGCACCGCCGTGGTCCCGGACCTCGGCGCCACGCTGCCCTACGGGCTCAGCCTGCCCGCCGCCTGGGCCGATCCCGCCACCGCCTACCGCGACCGGGGGGTGCAGGCCCTCAACCCCTACGGACTCGACGATGCCCAGCTCAAACAGATCCTGGCCGGCCAGAACATCATCCACGAAGGCAGCCCGGTGGATCCCGCCCGTTCGATTTTGCGGAGCGAGACCGGGGAGCTTACGCTGGACGGCACCCGCAACGTGCTGATCCTGAACACGGCCAGAACCGCCGGCGGTTTTGCCCCCGGCGGCGAAACCATCCGCACTTCCGGTGGTGTGAACATCCAGATCCTGGGCTCGGACGCCACGGTCTGGGTGAGCGCCCTGGATGATCAGCCCATTGATAAAAGCCGCCGCCTGCTGGTCTCCCACCTGACGGATCTGCAGAATTCCCAAATCCGCTATGCGGAGGAGGCCCGCCAGACGCTGCTGGATTGGGGAACCTTGCCCTACCTGGTCAAGGCGGGCCAGGCCAACCTGCGCATCCGCAATGCGTTCGCCAAGGAACTGCGCATTTGGGCCCTCTCCCCCGGCGGCAAACGCCTCGCCCGGGTTTTCGGCGAGTCCACCAAGGACGAAGTCGTTTTCACCGCGGATGTGGGCGGCGATCCCAAGCACAATGCCCGGATGCTCTACGAAATCGCCCCCATCGGCCCCCACCAGGAAACCTTCAATGAAAACCTGGGCACTTTCCTCCGCCCCTACCGGGTGGACGAAGGCAAATTCTGAGCCGTGGGCGGTGGCCGGTTCAGCTTGCCCCAGCCCGCCGCCATACCGGTCACCTTGCTGCTGCGCATTGAGCCGCAACGCGGCTGCTACGGCGGCGCCGCAAGGGAGGAGCGGAGGCGGCCGGATCAACAATCCCAAAGGGATTACGCAGCTGGGGGAACGAGTGCAGGATTCTCCATTCAACCCCAATTGCGGTTGCGCCCGCGTTCGTGCGCATGGATGCCAGACGAATGGCTTGGGATCTCGGCGTAATCCCTTTGGGATTCGCGGTGGGAAAGGGGAATAGCCTCAAAAAAAGCGCAAAATGAAAAGGTGATAAACGCTAACGTTCCAGTGGGCGCACGAGGCCGATCCGGAGGCCCAACGGTACTACAACGACTCCAGCCTCGAGCAGGGCGCGGTGCAAAAACCAAGGCCAACACGCCAGTTCCATGCTGCTGCTCAAGCGCCTGATCCAGGAGGGTGCGCCGATCCGCGGCGTGGGCATCCACCTGAATTCCAGGTAAAAAATACTCACTACATCAACTTTCTGACTGCAACAGGACTGGATCGACCGCTTTGAGAATGGATTCCTGGCGTTTGCTCAAGGTGACCACGCGGGCGATGCTGAAGACGTTGTGCGCATCGCGGAGATAAACTTTGTACATGGTTTCCAGCTCGTCCAAGGCCTCCGCTGGCGACAGGTCCAGGGACCGGAGGCGGAACTTCAGCAAGGCCAGCAGCAGATAGGCCAGATAGCAGATGAACACGTGGGCGACCACACGTTGCGAGAGCCAGTGGCGGACGGGCTGTAGTTTGACCACCCCTTTCAGGGAGTGGAACGCTTTCTCAACCAAATCCTTGTCAAAGTAGAGCGGAACCACCTTGGCTTTATCCAGGGGGCGGGTGGAGAAAATGCAGGAGTAACCGTCGAACTCCTCGGCTTGCTCCAGCACCTTGGCGAGCACCTTGTGGTTTTTGCCGAAATATTTTTCCAGGCCGGGTTTGATGGTTTTTCCGGCCTGCAACCGCTGCTGGGCGGCGACAATTTCTGCCCGGCGCGTGTCGCGCAGATCGACTTGCTGGCGGGCGTTGAAACAGAGATACAAGGTGCCTTGAACCTGTTGGATGGCATAGGGCCGGGCGGTGACATAACAGAAGTTTCGGAAGGTGGTTTTTAGCTTTGAAGGTAAGCCATTGATTTGACAGA
>CAYPCQ010000133.1:0-24002 GCA_964409245.1 uncultured Verrucomicrobiota bacterium | reverse complement strand
TGATTGTGAACACACCAGTGACGATCACCCAGCAACCCTCCAGCCAGATGGTCAATCCGGGCGCCAATGCCACTTTCACCGTGGAGGCCACTGGGACGCTGCCGCTGGCCTACCAATGGAAGTTCAATAACACCCCGATGGCTGGGGCGGACTCCTCCACTTTGACTTTGACCAACGTGGCAGGCGCCAGCGCGGGGACTTACTCGGTGGAAGTCAGCAACGTGGTGGGGACCGTGACCAGCGCCGGGGCGGCCTTGGCCCTGAACGTGCCGGTCTCGATCACCCAGCAGCCGGCCGGCCAGATGGCCAATCCGGGCGCCAGCGTGACCTTCTCGGTGGTGGCCGCCGGCACGCCGCCCCTGGCCTACCAATGGAAATTCAACGGCGAACCGATCCTGGGCGCGGTGACTGCCGGCTTGACCTTGAATAATGTAACCTCGGCCAGCGAGGGGACTTACTCGGTGGAGGTGGGCAACGTCGTGGGGACGGTGACCAGCTCCGGAGCCGTCTTGAGCCTGACCACTGCCGTCACCATCATCCGGCAGCCGGCCAGCCAGATGGTGAATCCGGGCGCCAATGTGACCTTCTCGGTGGAAGCCTCCGGGGGCGCTGCCATGCGCTACCAGTGGAAATTCAATGGCGCGCCCCTTGCGGGAGCCACCTCATCCAGCTTGACGCTCAACCATGTGACCGCCGCCAATGAGGGAACCTACACGGTGGAGGTGGGCAATCCAGCGGGGACGGTGACCAGCGCGGGCGCCATGCTGGTGCTGAACACCCCGGTGGCCATCACCCGGCAGCCCGCCAGCGTGGCCGCCAACCCGGGCGCCAATGTGACCTTCACGGTCGAGGCGGCCGGCACCCCGCCGCTGGCCTGCCAATGGAAGCTCAATGGCGCACCCATCCCGGGCGCCACATCAGCCACCCTGGCCCTGAATAACATCGGCAGCCTGCAGGCCGGCGCCTACACCGTGGACGTCAGCAACAAGGCCGGAACGGTGACGAGCACCGGAGCGATCCTGAGCCTGAACGAACCGGTGGCCATCACCCAGCAGCCCGCCAGCCAGATGGTCATTCCGGGCGCCAGCGTGACCTTCACCGTGGCCGCGACGGGCACGCCCCCCCTGGCCTGCCAGTGGAAATTCAACGGCGAGCCGATTGCCGGAGCGGTCAGCGCCAGCCTCACCATAAACAATGTGGCCGCCGCCAACGAGGGGACCTATACCGTCACCGTGGCCAACGTGGCCGGGGTGGCAACCAGCGCGGGCGCCATGCTGGTGCTGAGCAGCCCGGTGGCCATCACCCGGCAGCCGGCCAGCCAGGTGGCCAGCCCGGAGGCCACGGTGGTCTTCATCGTCGAAGCCACAGGAACCCCGCCGCTGACTTATCAATGGAGCTTGGACGGCCAGCCCATTGCGGGGGCCACTGCCAGCACTTTCACGCTGGAAAACGTGGCTGCCGTCAACGAGGGGGCCTATGCTGTTACCGTGGCCAATCCGCTGGGGTCAGTGGCCAGCGCGCCCGCCATGCTGAAAGTCAACACGCCGGTGTCGATCACCCAGCAGCCCGCCAGCCAGACCGTGGAGGCTGGTTCCAGCGTAACCTTCACGGTGGGCGCCACGGGAACTCCACCCCTGGCCTTCCAGTGGCATAAGAATGGGGCCGCCATCCCGGCCGCCACCAATGCCTCCCTGCAAATCCTGGGTGTGAATTCCAGCGATGCCGGCAACTACATGGTGGCCGTCAGCAACGTGGCCGGCTCGGCGGCCAGCCAGGCGGCGGTATTGGCGGTGAAGACCGGGCTGAACTTTGTCATTGATGACCAGACCCCGGGCGGCGGCCTGGCGATGCCGGAGCCGTTCCAATCCAGCTTCGCGCCCAACTCCACGGTCACGCTGACCGCCCTGCCGGCGGACGGCTGGACCTTCCTGGACTGGAAAGGCCATCCCCAGGGCTCCAACCCGGTGGCCACGCTCCAAATGACCAGCGACAAAACCGTGCGGGCGCGGTTCGGGACACCCATCACCGTGAAGCCCTCCGGGAGCGGCACGGTGAGCATCCAGCCCGCCTCCGCCCTCTACCCCTACGAGGCCTCCGTGCGCCTCGTGGCGGAGCCGCAGCCCGGCCATTACTTCGCGGGCTGGTCGGGAGGCGCCAGCGGCGACGCGAACCCGCTGTCCCTGCTGGTGCGGGACGCCCGCCCGGTCATCAGCGGCGCGTTCCAAGCCTTGCCGGCCGGGCGGGTGGCGCTGACCGTGATCCCCAGCGGCAATGGGGAAGTCTCCGTGCTGCCCTACACCAATACCTTCACCACCGGGCAGATGGTGACCAACCAGGCCCTGCCCGCGGCCGGCCAGGAGTTCATCGGGTGGTCCGGCGACGCCAGCGGCACGAACAACCCGCTGGTGGTGGCCATGAGCGAAAGCAAGGTCATTTTCGCCAACTTCACCCAGCGCCCCCATCTGGATATCCAGCCGCTGGGCCGGGACGGGCTCTTGCTGTCGCTGGCCGGCGAGTTCACCGGCGCCTACAGCCTCCTGGCTTCCACGAATTTGATCCACTGGGCGCCGTTCCTGACCCTGACCAATGCTTACGGTGAAGCCCAGATCATGGATTCGCCAGCGGCGGGCCAGCGCCTTTTTTACCGGGCAGCCACCCCTGGCCAGGCCCGGCGGACAGCCACCGCCATCCCCACCCTGGTCAACGGGTTCGTGGTGGCCATCACCGTAGCCGATGGCGGTGTGGGATACACAATTCCACCCACCGTGACCATTACTGGAGGAGGCGGGAGCGGAGCCACCGCCACCGCGATCATCTTGAATGGGGTGGTGGACAAGATCATCGTGGTCAATGCCGGGAACGGCTACACCGGCACGCCAGCGGTTGTCATTGCCGCGCCATGACCAAAAGGGGGCGTCCTGTTGCCCCCTGGCATTCCTCCTCACCCTTGCCCTTTCCCCAGCGGAGAGGGAATACGCCGTGGGAGTGAAAGTCCATCGCGGCAGCCAGGCGCAAACCTGCCCGCGCCGCCGGCCGCGGATCCCCTCGCCACGCTGGTGGCTGGCTATTACAATCTTACCGGGCTGCCGGTGGGTTGGCTTGGGTGTTTCCCAGGACTGGATCAACGCCGTCCCGCTGGGTTGCGGAGAACGCGGCTACTTGGAACGGGATTCAACCACAAGCAATGACACGGTATGACCGGGGCCACGCTAATATTGATTGCGAAATCAGATGGAACAGCCGAAGGTTAGTTGGCTGGCAAACCGATCAACAGCCAAATTTTGGCAGGATTCATGCTCCCGAGTTAATAACGATAAAGATGATGATCATAAGGATGTGATTCCCGCGAAATAACTGCATCAAAACACTGGAACCGCCTGGCTATCAGGTCTCAGTGAACGATCCCGAAAGGGACCCTTTGAATGAGCACACGGAACTTTGGGCAGATGCACGGGATGCAGATGGCGTTCGATGCCCTGCATTTCCCCATCTGCCTTATTAATTTGCGGGGGAAAATTTTGCTCTGTAATTCGGCCATGGCGGCTTTGCTGGGAAAGAAACCTGGGGAAATAGTGGGCCAGCGGTGTTTCCATTTGGTGCACGGCGAAAACCACCCGGTCGATCAGTGCCCCCTGCTCCGCATGTCCAAAAGCGGCCTCGGCGAGCGGGAAGTTTTGTCCTTGAATGGCCGCTGGTTTGAAGTGACCGTCGATCCCGTGCGGGATCGGCACGGCCGCGTCTTCGCAGGCGTCCATACCTTGAATGAGATGGTGGCCGGACCTACGCCCCCCTTGCTGAACGGAATTCCCGGCCAGGTCCGGAAAGCGCATTTCCTTCCCGTGTGCGCCAAGTGCAAGCGGATTCGCGAATCAGCTGGCGGTTGGGAGCGGGTGGAGGATTTCATCGGCAAATGCCTCAACCTGAAATGTTCCCATAGCCTTTGCCCTGAGTGCGTCACGGATTTGTATCCTGACCTGGCCCACGAAATCCTCGAAGGCATGAATCCAGACGATTGGGCCCCCAAAGAATAGCCTTGCCAATGGGTTCCAGCCAGGCGTCAGACGTGGCGGCGCAGATTCTACCGGGAGTAAATCTTCCCATTTCCCGTCCAATGCTTTATGGTGAAGATTATGAAGCGACTGGCTGGATTCTTATGGTTGGGTTTCCTGGCGTTTAACCTTTCGGCCGGAACCCGCGGCGAGCAATGGAAGAAAGTGCAGGAAGCCATGGACAAAGGACTGCCAAAGACGGCGATTGAAGCCTTGGATCCCATCATTCAAGGCGCCTTGCAGGATCAAGCCTACGGGGAGGCCGCCAAGGCCATGCTGCGCAAAATCCTGATGGAGGGAAATGTGCAAGGCAACCGGCCGGAGGAAAAAATCACCCGGCTGGAGGCAGCCATCGCCAAGGCTCCCAAGGAGATCGTTCCGCTGCTGACCGCCGTGCAAGCGAACTGGTACTGGAATTACTTCCTGCAGAACCGCTGGCGTTTCATGCAGCGGACCCGGACCGCGGAAGCGCCGGGCAAAGATTTCACAACCTGGGATCTGCCCCGGATTTTTGCCGAAATCGACCGCCATTTCAGCCGTTCCTTGTCCAATCCCGAACTCCTGCAGAAAACGCCCATCTCCACCTTCGCAGATTTGCTGCAGGCCGGGACCATGCCGGATGCCTGCCGCCCGACCCTATATGACTTTTTAGCCAGCGAAGCCCTGAGGTTTTATGCCTCCGGGGAGCAGGCTGGCGCCAAAGCCGAGGACGCCTTTGAACTGGCCGCCACGAGCGCCGCGGGTGGCCTCCCCTCCCCGCTCGCCAGCGCCGGGGAGTTCATGGCCGCCGAACCGCCGGGCGCCTCCGCCAAACCGGACCGCGCCGCCGATCACCGGGCCATGATGGATTCCCCCGCCGGCAAAGCTTATTGGCTATACCGGGATCTCCTGCGGTTCCACCGGAACGATGCCGACAAATCAGCTTTTGTGGATACCGACCTGAACCGCCTGACCTGGGCATACGGCGCCGCAGTGGGGGAGGATAAAAAAGAGCTGTATCTCAAAGCCCTGGCGGCTTTTGTGAAGGAATGGGGCGACCATGAGATCTCCGCGCGGGCCGATCACGAGTGGGCGAAAGTGTGGCAGGCCGATGGCAGGCTGGCTGAGGCCCGGCAGCGGGCACTGCGAGGCGCGCAGGCATTCCCCGGGAGCATTGGCGGCAAAATGTGCCGGAATTTGATCGCGCAAATTGAGGCGAAATCGGCCGCCGTCATCACGGAGCGGATTTGGACCGATCCATGGCCCAAAATCCAGGTGCGCTACCGCAATATCACGAACGTATTTTTCCGGGCGGTGCCTTACGATTGGAATGTATTGGCCAAAAAGCAGCAATACCGCCCGGATTTCCTGAACGATGCCGAGCGCAAAACCTTGCTCAACACCAAGGCGGCTCGCGAATGGCCGGCGACGCTGCCCCCCACCCCGGATTACCGGGAAAGGACGGCCGAATTACCCGCCGACACTTCCCTGGCGCCGGGATTTTATTACCTCCTGGCCAGTTTTGATCCCAGTTTCTCGGACCAGGATAACGTGGTTTCTTTCACCCCCATGTGGGTCAGCAAACTCGCCTTGGTGATCCGCTCCCAGGCGGATCGCGTGGACGGTTTCGTGCTGGAAGCCAAATCCGGCGAGCCAGTTTCCGGGGCCAGCGTCCAATATCGCTCCCAAACCGCCCAAGGCAAATGGACCAACAGCGCACCGGTGGCCACCGACACCAACGGCTGCTTTTCGCTGCCCGCCAAAAACGGGCGTTCCCTTTTGATTTGGGCGAATTACCGGGACCAGCAAATCGGCTCGGCCCAGGACTTCGGCCCCCATGGTTATCCGCCCGAACCGAACAAGGCCCGGGAGCAAACCGTGTTCTTCACGGATCGGGCGTTATACCGGCCGGGCCAGATCGTGCAATACAAGGGCATCTGCCTGCGGATCAACCAGGCCAAAGACAACTACGAAATCATCCGCGGCCGCACCCTGACCGTGGTCTTCGAGGATCCCAATGCCAAGGAAATCGCCCGCCAAAACCAGGCCGTCAACGAATTCGGCTCGTTCAGCGGCAGTTTCGTGGCGCCCCGGGACCGGCTCACCGGCGCCATGCGCCTGCGGATCGATGGCGGACCGGAGGGCGAAACCCTGGTTTTCGTTGAGGAATACAAGCAGCCGAAGTTCCAGGTGACTTTGAATGCCCCCAAAACCGCGCCCAAGCTGGACCAGCCAGTGGCCGTGCAGGGCAAAGCGGAGAGTTACACCGGCGCGGCCCTCGACCAGGGCCAGGTCAAATGGCGGGTGGTGCGGGAAGTGCGCTGGCCGGATTGGTGGGGCGGCTGGGGCTGGCGGCAACCCCGCGGCGCCGGAAGCCAGGAAATCGCCCACGGCACCGCCCGCACGGAAGTGGATGGCACTTTCAAAATTGAATTCACGGCCCGGCCGGATCGTTCCCTTTCCCCCACCAACGAGCCTTCCTTCCAATTTACGGTCAACGCCGATGTGACTGACTCCACGGGCGAAACGCGCTCCGCCCACCGCACGGTGGAAGCCGGTTACACCGCCCTGCGGGCCACGGTCAGCGCCGGGGAATGGCAAACCGACGCCAAGCCAGTCGAGCTGCAGCTGCTCACCACCACCTTGGACGGCGAACCGCAAACCGCCGAGGGTTCCTTGCGGGTCCACCGGCTCCAGGAACCGGCCGCGGTGGCGCGCCAGCCACTCCCGGGTGAAACCGGCAGATTCCACCCCGGCCAGGACGACCGGCCGGCCAGTGCGGATTGGTCCGATCCCAACCAATGGGCATTGGCGGCGGTGGTGATGGAAAAAGGTTTCACCACGGATGCCAAAGGCAAAGCCACCATTCAAGCCCCCCTCAAACCGGGTGTTTACCGCGTGCTTTTGGAGACGCAGGACCGATTCGGCAAAAAGGTCACCGCCCGTCTGCCCTTGCAGGTCTTGCAACCGGCGGACACCAGCCTGGGCATCAAAATACCCAGCCTGTTCACGGCTCCCGATTGGTCCCTGGAACCGGGCGCGGAGTTTGAGGCTTTGTGGGGCACCGGGTATGCCCAGGGGCGGGCTTACGTGGAAATCGAGCACCGCAATAAAGTCATCCGCAAATACTGGACCCCGGCCGGCCAAACCCAGCACCTGATACGCCAGGCGGTGACTGATAAAATGCGGGGCGGTTTTATCCTTCGCGTAACCCAGGTCCGCGAAAACCGGGCCTATTTGCACTCCCGATCGGTCGCCGTGCCCTGGACCAATAAAGAATTGGAACTGCGCTGGGAACATCTGACTTCAAAACTGCAACCCAACCAAAAGGAAACCTGGACCGCGGTGATCACCCGGCAAAAAGAGGCCGGCGCGCCGAAATCCGGCCCGGATTCCCAGGCGGAAAGAACCGTGGCGGAAATGGTGGCCACTCTTTACGACCAATCGCTCGACCAATTCCGGGTCCATTATTGGCCGAAGGGTTTCGATATTTTCCGGCAGAACTATTCCCCGGTGAATGCCCAATTCCAAAATGGCCTGCAGCATTTCGAGTGGCTCAAAGGCCGTTGGACGGAAAAGCACACTCCCGTTCAATTGAGCTATCGAACATTTCCCTCCGACCTGGTCGCCAACTGGTGGAATTATGGGGCCCTCCGTGCCACCCGCTCCCTGATGTCCGCCCGGGGGGCGGCGCCCATGGCTGCTCCCATGGTAATGGACAGCATGAGCATGGATATGGCGGCGGCTCCCCCGGCGGCCGCGCCTATGATGGCCAAAATGGCGGCCGCCCCCCAGGAAGCCCGTGCTTATGGATTGGCGGCCTTGCCGGACAGCGCCGGCGGCATGGGTGGCGGCGGAGCGCCTCCCCCGGCGCCAAAACCGGTGGATTTGGCCCAGGTGGTGGCCCGCAAAAACCTGGCGGAAACCGCCTTTTTTTACCCGCACCTGACCAGCGACACCAACGGGGAAGTCCGCCTCACCTTCACCACCCCCGAAACTTTGACCACCTGGCGGTTCCTGGGATTTGCCCACGACAAGCAAGTCCGGTCCGGTTTCCTGGAAGGCAAGGCCGTCAGCTCCAAAGAGGTGATGATCCAGCCTAATCCACCCCGCTTCCTGCGCGAAAAGGACACGGTGGAATTCACCGCCAAAGTTTCCAACCAATCGGCGGCCCGGCAGACCGGCAAGGTTCGCCTGAGCTTCAATTTCGCGGCCGACAACCAATCCGCGGATCGCAGCCTGGGCAACCTCCAGAATGAATTGGATTTCGATATCCCCGCGCAGCAATCACGCAGTTTCAGCTGGCGGATCACCGTGCCGGACGGCTGCGGATTCTTATCCTATAAAGCGGTGGCCGCCACCGGCCGGTTGTCCGATGGGGAAGAAGGTTACCTGCCGGTGCTGTCGCGCCGGATTCTGGTCACGGAATCCCTGCCCTTGCCCATCCGGGGGCCAGCCACCAAACAATTCCGCTTCAAGCCGCTGTTGGACTCGGCGAAATCCAGCACCCTGGTTTCCCAAAACCTCGTGTTGCAGATGGTCTCCAACCCGGCCTGGTACGCCGTGATGGCGCTGCCTTACTTGATGGAGTTCCCCCATGAGTGCAACGAGCAGTTGTTCAACCGCTTCTATGCCAATGCCCTGGCGCGGTTCATCGCCCAGGGGGATCCCAAAATCCGCCGGGTCTTCGATCTGTGGAAAAACACCCCGGCCCTGGATAGCCCGCTCGAGAAAAACCAGGATCTCAAAGCGGTGGCTTTGGAGGAAACGCCCTGGCTGCGGCAAGCCCAGCAGGAAAGCCAGGCCAGGAAAAACCTGGGCCTCCTTTTCGACGAAAACCGCCTGAACTATGAATCGGAAAATACCTTGCGGAAGTTGACTGAGGCCCAGTTGGCCGATGGCGCCTGGTCCTGGTTCCCCGGCGGGCACGGCAATGATTATATCACCCTTTACATCACCACCGGTTTCGGCCGGCTCCGCCACCTCGGCTTGGATCTGAATCCCGAAGCCGCCATCAAATCGCTGCGCCGCCTGGATGGCTGGATGGCCGAACACCATGCGCAAATCCAAAAAGGCCCCCATCCGGAACAATACGTGCCCAGCGCCACGGATGCCCTGTACCTCTACGGGCGCAGCTTTTACCTCAAGGACCAGGCCGTGGCTCCGGAGCCTGCCACCGCCGTGAACTTCTTCCTCCAGCAGGCCCGCAAACATTGGCTGCAAACCGGGAACCGGCAGTCCCAAGGGCACCTGGCGCTGGCTTTGCACCGCTGGGGCGGCGCCGAAAACCGCGCCGCCGCCCAGGGCATCCTGAAGTCGCTGAAGGAACGGAGCGTGACGAACGAGGAAATGGGCCGGTTCTGGCGCGACACGGAATTGAGCTGGTGGTGGTACCGCGCCCCCATTGAAACCCAGGCCCTGATGATTGAGGCGTTCGATGAAGTCATGGCGGACACCAACACGGTGGAAGAATGCCGGGTCTGGCTCCTGAAGCAAAAGCAAACCCAGGATTGGAAAACCACCAAAGCCACGGCCGATGCCATTTACGCCCTGCTGTTGCGGGGGCGGGATCTGCTGGCCAGCGACGCGCTGGTGGAAGTCTCCCTGGGAGGCAAGGATTTCACCCCCAAAGCCCGCACCACCCATGCCGAGCCGGCCGGGGTTGCCGCAGCAGCAGCGGTCGAGCCTGGCACCGGTTTCTATGAGGTGCGGTTCGCCCAACCGGACATCCAGCCCGCGCTGGGGAACATCCAGGTCCGCAAAACAGACATCGGCGTGGCTTGGGGCAGCCTCCACTGGCAATACCTGGAAGACATGACCCAAGTGAAGCCTTACGCCGGGACACCGCTGCAATTGAAAAAATCGCTGTTCACCCGGGTCAATACCGCCAAAGGGCCCGTGCTGGAGCCGGTCAAAGGCTCCTTGCAGGTGGGCGGCGAACTGGTGGTGCGCATTGAGCTGCGGGTGGACCGCGACATGGAGTATGTGCACTTGAAAGACCACCGCGGAAGCGGCACTGAGCCGGTGAACGTGCTTTCCAGCTACCGTTACCAGGATGGCCTGGCCTATTACGAAAGCACCAAGGACACCGCCAGCCACTTCTTCATCGATTACCTGCCCAAAGGCGTGTATGTGTTTGAATATGCCAGCCGCATACAGCTCCGGGGCGCCTACCAGACGGGCATGGCCTCCATCCAGTGCATGTATGCCCCGGAATTCAACAGCCATTCCGAGAGCCACACCTTGACCGTAAAGTGAAAAAGAATTCCACCTTATGATGAAAACAATCTGGATGCTCGGGATCTGGTTCTCCACGCTGCTGGCGGGCGTACAAGCCGCCGACGGCAAAAGCCGCAGCCAGCCGGAAAACGAACCGGTTTTGCCCATGGAGGTCAACGATCTGAAAATCCTCCAGCGGATCGAATCGGAAACGACCAAGCTGATCGATGCGCATCAGATCACCCCGATGAGCCGCCTGCTGTCCCAAACCAATCGCGCTCATTGCCAGCTCAAGCTGACGAATCCCGGATCCCGGGTGCTGACTCCCCACCAGATCCATAACGCCAAAACCGATGGGGTGTTCATCGTTGCCGGACTTTACAAATGCCCGCGCTGCACCCGGTGGCATGCCAGCACGGCTGGAGCCTATGCCATCACCCCTGGGGGCGCGGCCGTCACCTGCTTCCACGTCCTGTTGACCTCCAATAGCGTCGCCATGGTCGCCATGAACCGGTCTGGGAAAATATTCCCGGTCACGGAAGTTTTGGCGGCCGATCCGGTCAATGACCTGGCTATTGTGCAGTTGGAGGGCTCGGGATTCACCCCGCTGGCCATTTCCACCAATGCCCTCCCGGGCGAAAAAGTGGTCGCCATCAGCCATCCAGACCAGAAGTTTTACACCCTCACGGCCGGTTTGGTCTCCCGTTACGCGGTGTTCCGCAAACCAGCCGGCCTCGCTGGCATATTGGACATCACCGCCGATTTCGCGCGCGGCTCCAGCGGTTGCCCGGTGTTCAACGAGCGCGGCGCCGTGATCGGCACCATCTGCAGCACGGAATCAGTTTATTACAATGAAAACGCCGGCCACCGTGACAACCTCCAAATGGTCATCAAACATTGCATTCCAGCCAAGGCCCTCCTGGATTTGGTCCAACCTTTACGTTGAGCGGCCGAGTCCGCAAAAAAACTGACGCCTGCGCCAAAAAAGAACTCCCCGGATATTGACATTTTCCGCCAAGGTTCTACAATAATGCGCAGTGTTTGGATGTTCGTGGTGAGTCGAAGACGAAGGCCTATTTTTTAATACAATTTTGGTTCGGGTAGCGGTACGTTTCTTCAGCGGGGTCCCCCACCCCCACCTCCTTGGCGTCCGCTGCCCGAATCGCGTCTTCCAGATCAAAATTTTCCCCTGTTCCTTTTCAATGTAGTCAGGCGGAATTTTTTTGACATCCACTATTACGGCTGTAATATTACTTCTGTAATAATTATGCGCAACCAAACATCTGATCGATTGGGAAGCCTGCAATTGAGGATCCTTAAAGTGTTATGGAAACAAGGCGAAGCCAGCATCGCGGAGGTATCGGCCGCTCTGGGAAAATCATCCGGACTGGCTTATGTCACTATCGCGACGGTTTTGCGCCGCATGGAGGTCAGGAAGCTGGTTGCGCATCGGGTGCAGGATCGCGCATTCATTTATCAGGCGTTGGTCGCGGAAAAGGAGGTTGCCCACAACCTGGCCGGAGATTTGCTGGACCGTTTGTTTGGCGGGAGCATGTCCGCTTTGTTCAATAATTTGCTCTCCAACCGGGAAGTGGATGCCGGGGAACTCGAAGCTTTGGAACGGATGATCCAGGAAAGGAAACGGAAATCATGACCACCTTGCCGGATCTGACTTGCTGGAGCCAACTGTTGGCACGCCTTTTCCTGGAGTTGCTGATCCTTGCCTCGGTGGCTGGTTTGGCCGGCCAGTTGACGGGATCCGCAGCCAATCGCCGCCGGACGTGGATGGCGGCCTTCTTCGGTTTTGCTTTTATTTTGGGGATGGAACTTACCGGCCTTAATGGTTTTTTCCAACTGCGGCAGCCAGGGGGAGCCTCACCCCATTCCCACCCGGCCCGATCCGATCCGCCTGGCTGGAGGATAAAAGTGGCCGATTCCGAACCGGCGGCAGCCATGAACTTGGGCGCGGCGCGGCTACGACCTGGAGGGATCCAGGAACGCATGGCATCGGCCACGGCTCCGGTCTGGTGGCCGGCGGGGGTTTGGGTGGGCGGCTTCGCGTTTTGGATCTTGCGCGTGCTTTTCGGCAGATATGCCTGCCTGCGCACACAAGTCCCACTGCCTGATAATGTTGCAAAGAACCTGCCCGCCGGGTTCGATGCCTGGCGGCGGCGCATGCACATCAGAAAACCGGTGCAATTCAAATGTTTGGATAAACTGCCAGGCCCGATTGCCTTTGGTTTGCTGCGACCTGCAATCGGCCTGCCGGCCAATTTCCTCGCCGTTTTTACCGAATCCCAACGCAAGGTCGTGCTGCTCCACGAGCTGGCCCATCTGCAGGTTCACGATCCTTTCTGGCATTGGGCAGCGGATATGCTTGCCGCTATGCTTTGGTGGAATCCCATAGTTTGGTGGGCCCGGCGCGAATTCAGCCTGGCCTCTGAGCTGGCCGCGGATGAAGCGAGCCATTGGGTCGAGGATGGCGGCCCCATCCTCGCCCAGTGCCTGGTGGAAACAGGCCAGCGTTACCGGGGCATTCCAACGGGCATCAGATGGGGAATCTCCAGCCTTGGCTTCCAGTCCGCCTTGGGCCGGAGAGTCGTGCATTTGCTCTCCCGGAATCCTGGCCAATTCATTCCCGCAACCCGTTATGGCTGGCTGGGCCTGGCTCTGGGCAGCCTTCCTGCGGGCATTTTGATTACAGCCGCCATCGGCTGCTGGACACCCATCAAGCCTCTGCCTGGCAATCAAGGTGGATTCCTTTCCGCTTTTTGGCGCAGTTCTTTGCCTGGCTTCCTATGGGAAACTTCCGGGGAATCCCCTCCCAAGAACCATAATCTGTCGCCACCGATTCCCTCAGCCGATAAAACAAATCCGCCGCCACTCGCAGCCGGGCGCCTGGCTGCGAAACCACCGCCACTGGAGACCAAAACCTTCAGGTTGGATACCGAAACTTTCCCGAATTACGCCAGGGTGATCGGTTACTTGGAACAGGCCACCGGGATTCATTTGAGTGCTTCAAATTGGAAAGATCCCATCCGAAGCGATCCTTGGATCAATTATTGGGGCAACCCGAATGACGACGAGGACCGGCGATTCTTGTTCTATAGTAATCGTAGCGGAGCGCTTTTGATTCGCGCCACAGCGGAAGAATTGGACAAGGTGGAGGCGGCTATTCAAACATTAAAAAAATCCGAGGTGCAAATCAGGATCGAAAGCCGCTTTGTTGAAATCCGGCGGGAGGCCATCGACACCTTATCTCTGCCGCCCCGCACCAGCGGGCAGACGGCCATCCTGTCCCAAGCTGAGGTCCAACAATTCGACCAAATTCTGTCTCAAACCAAAGGAGTCAATATCCGTTTGGCGCCCATGTTGACCACCACCAGCGGCCGCCAGGGCCAGGTGAGCGCAAACAATCTCCGATCCATCCTGGCGCCATTAACCAACTCCACCACCGGTGAAATCGTGGCTGGAATACAGGCGATTCCCACCGGCCCCAGCCTGGATGTCTTAGGGCACGTTTTAACCAACCGCCTGATCCGGCTGGATTTACTTCCCTCCTATGTGGAATTCCAAGGATATGAGGCAACACACAATCCGGCAAAGGCAGGCGCCGAAATCCCCATGCCGCGCATCTTGCATTGGTCCGAAACCAATTCCACCATCCTCACCAGCGGTCAGACCGCCTTCTGCGGAAGGTTGGATTGGGATAAAGCAGTTCAAGCTGTTCCGCAATCGGACCGGTGGTTAACCAACAAGGTGACGCTCCTGGTTTTTGTGACCGTGAACCTGGATACGCTGAAAAAAATCCCCTGACCGGCCGGCAACTGAAAGCTCAAGCTCCTTTTCCCGGAACTTTAATTCGCGGATTCCCCAGGATTTGCTGGATGGCATCGCGCATCACTGAAACCATCCGGGCGACCTGCTCGCCGGTGGTGCAATAGGGTGGCATGAGGACCAGTATGTTGCCAATGGGGCGGGTCAGAACTCCGTTGGCAGCCATCTCTGCACAGATCCGGCTGCCCACCCGCTGCGCCAGCGGAAAAGGCTGGCGCTGGCGCCAGTCCCGCACCAGCTCGATGCCGGCAATGGTGCCAATCTGCCGGAGGTCGCCAATCCATGGCAGTTCCCATAGGCTTTCCAGATGCCGGCGCAAGTGCTGGATCAATCCCGCACGAGCGGTGGCGCTGGCTTGATGATCGAGCAAATCCAGGTTTGCCAAGGCGGCGGCCGATCCCAGCTGATTGGCCGTGAAGCTATGGCCGTGGAAGAAGGTCTTGAACTCCTCGTATTCACCCAGGAACGAATCATAAACGGCCTGCGACGCCAGGGTGGCGGCAAGCGGCAAATACCCGCCGGTGAAACCTTTGGCCACGGCCATCAGATCCGGTTGCACTCCTTCTTCATGGCAGGCAAAAAAGAGTTCCCGCCCGGCCTGCAAGTGCGGCTCATTGGTGCGGCAAAAACCGGTCATGACCTCATCGGCCACCAAAAGGGCGCCGTGCCGGCGTGTTATTTCGGCGGCCTGTGCCAGCCATCCCCGCGGCTGGGGAATCATCCCCGCCGCCCCTTGGACCAGCGGTTCCACCACCAAAGCCGCATAAGGATTGCCGCGTTTTTTTTGGGCGGCAAATAACCGGTCCAGCTTCCCGATGCACTCCCATTTGCAGCGCCGGTAATCGCGGGCATCCTTGCGCTCGGGAGCCGCCCGGTTATGCGGGCAGCGATAGCAATAAGGCGCCATCACCCGGTCGCTCTTGAACAAAAGCCCGGTGTAAGCCTGGTGGAATAAATCGATGTGCCCCAAGCTCACCGAGCCCACGGTGTCGCCGTGGTAGGCGCCCGCCAGCGAAAGGAATTTGGGGCGCCGGCTTTGCCCTGATCTCCGGGCATGTTCATACGCCAGCTTGAGCGCCACTTCGATGGCGGTTGACCCATCGTCCGAATAAAAAAGTTTGGGCAGCTTCAGCCCGCCGCCCGGGGATTTGCGTTCCCGGCCAGCGGGCCGGGAGGAACCGCCCGGTTGATTTAAAGGCGGATTGGCGATGGCAACCAACCGTTCCGCCAATAGCGAAGCCGGTTCGTTGGCCAAACCGAGGGCGGAAGAATGGGCGATCTTAGCCAATTGGCGGGTGATGGCGGCGTTGATCCGGGGATGGCCGTGGCCGTGCAAATTGGTCCAAATGGAAGCGTTGGCGTCCAGGTATTCATGACCATTGGCGTCCACTAAAACCGCCCCCTTGCCGGAGGTGATGACAATCGGCTCCGTCCGCAGCCAATCCCGCATCTGGGTGAAGGGATGCCAGATATACTGATGGTCTAATTTGGCTAAAGGATGCATGGGTGTTTTCATGGATTGGCAGCGAGGGAGGAATCCAACTCCCCCAGGCACTTTAACAAGCGATCCACCTCTTCAGCAGTGTGGCTGGCGCTCAGGGTGATCCGCAAGCGTGCCTGGCCGCGCGGCACGGCGGGATAGCGGATGGCGGGAATGAAGAAACCGTGCTGGCGGAGTTCTCCGGCCATATGCAGAGCGCGCTGTTCATCGCCCAAAATCAAAGGGATTATGGCGCTCTCCGCCAAGGTTGCCAGGCCCCCCACGGCGCCTCCGCTCATGATTCTCTCACCGGCGGGCAAGGAACGGATGCCTTGGAGGAATTGCCCGATCCGCTCCCAAAGCCGATGGCAGCGTTCTGCGCCTTCCGCGGACGCAACAAAATCCACGGCGGCGGCGGCGGCGGCGGCGGCGGGCAGCGGCGGCGCGGTGGAAAAGATGAAAGACCGCGCCTGGTTGATCAGCAGTTCCGTGAGCAGCCTGGATCCGCAGATGAATCCCCCGCTGGCGCCCAGCGCCTTGCTCAGGGTGCCCATCTGGATTTCCACCCGGTCCGCGATGCCCAAATGGGCGCACAGGCCTTGCCGGCGATTGCCGAATAATCCGGTGGCATGGGCTTCGTCCACCATCAGCCAGGCTCCATATCGGTCTTTTAATCCCACAATTTCCTTCAGCGGCGCCTGATCGCCATCCATGGAAAAAACGCTTTCGGTGACGACCAGGATTTTGCCCGGCGCCCGCCGCCCGGTGGCCCAAGCCAGCAACCGGTTTAATTTATCCAGGTCATTGTGTGGGAAAACCCGCAATTGGGCCTTGCTCAAGCGGGCCGCGTCCACGAGGGACGCATGAGCCAGTTTATCGAGGATGACACAATCGGCGGCCCCCACCAAGGCGGGAATAGTGCCCATGGCGGCGGCGTAGCCGGTGGAAAAAGTCAAAGCCGACTCCGTGCCTTTGAAAAACGCCAAACGCTGTTCCAGGCGCTCGTGCCATCCCGAGGAACCGCAAATCAAGCGGGAGGCGCCAGCGCCGAAACCGTATTCTTTCATGGCCTCGCTGGCCGCTGCAGTCAAAAGTGGATCATTGGCCAGGCCGAGGTAATCGTTGGAGGAAAAATTGAGGTATGCTTGCCCATCGACCTTGATCCGGGAACCTTGCGCGGTCTCCAACCGGCGCAACTCGCGATAAAGGCCATCGGCTTTGAGCGAGGCCAGCCTTTCCCTCAATCCGGTTTGGAAACTGCGAGGTGGCAGCGTCGGTTCAGTGTTCAAGCGGCCGCTTTGCGCTGCGACATGAAGCGGAAAAATTCAAAGCCCTCCCGCAGCCGGCGCACGAACACATCCTTGTCCATGAGCATGGTTTTCATGATCCGCAGGATGGGCTTGGCCCGGAAATAATAGCGCCGGTAGAACCGCTCCACCGCCTCGAATATCTCTTCCTTGCTCAGCCCTGGATATTCCAAGGCGGAATCCTGAATGCCGTCTGATTGAACAATGGCAGTTTTATCCTGCTTGGCGAACCAGCCGTTCTGGCGGGCAACTTCGTACAATTCGGTGCCGGGATAAGGAGCGGCCAGCGAAACCTGGATGCTGAAAACATCCAGATCCATCGCATACCGAATGGTCTCCTCGATGGTTTCCTTGGTTTCCACCGGCAGCCCCAGGATGAAGGTGCCGTGGATCGTGATGCCCAAATCCCGGCAGTTTTTCGTGAAAAGCCTCGCTTCTTCAAGGGTAACCCCTTTTTTGATGCGCTTCAATATCTCGGCGTTGCCCGATTCGTAGCCCACCAGCAAAAGCCTCAAGCCACCGTCCTTCATTTGCTTGAGCGTCTCGAAATTGACATTCGCGCGGCTGTTGCAGGACCACGTGACCCCCAACGGTTTGAGCAATTTGGCCACTTCGCGAGCCCTGGGCAGGTTGGCGGTGAAGGTGTCATCATCGAAGAAAAACTCCTTCACTTGGGGAAATAATTTATGGGCATGCGCCATTTCATTGGCGACGTTCTGCGCAGAACGCACCCGGTATTTATGCCCCCCGATCGTTTGCGGCCACAGGCAAAAGGTGCATTGGGCCGGGCAACCGCGCCCGGTATAGAGGGATAAATACGGTTCCTTGAGATAGCCAATGGAATATTTCTCCACCTGGAGATCCCGCTTATAAACATCCACCACCCAGGGCAAGTCATCCATGTTGGCGATCAAATCGCGCTCGGGATTATGCACGATCTTGCCGTCCTGGCGATAGGACAGCCCTTTGATCTCGGAAAGGGGGCGGCCCTCCGAGACTTCCTTGCAGGTGTAATCAAACTCCTTGCGCCCCACCCAATCGATCACCGGGGATGCTTTCAAGGTCTCCACGGGCAATACGGCAGCGTGTGCGCCCACAAAGCCGATGGTGGTATTGGGCTTTTGCGCTTTGATCGCCTCGGCCACCTTGCAGTCATTTTTTAGCGAAGGCGTGGAGGTATGGAGAACCACGTGATCGAAGGCCTTGGCTTCGGCCAGGCAGGCCTGCACATCGATATCGTGAGGCGGGCAATCCATTAACTTGCTTTCGGGCACCAGGGCGGCCGGTTGCGCCAGCCAGGTGGGATACCAGAAGGAGCGGATTTCGCGGCGCGCCTGGTAACGGGAACCAGCGCCGCCATCAAATCCCTCAAAAGATGGAGGATTCAAAAAAAGCGTTTTCATGAACTTATGGATTGGTTTTGTTTTTGCCGAGCCGGGCCAGCAATTCATCCCTCTGGGCAGTGTCCCCGGAGCAGCCGGATCCCGCGCCATGGCCGGCATTGGGACGTTGGGCACTCTGGGCAGACCCATTGGCTTTCAACGCGGCTTTGGCTTCCGCCAGGTGGCCTTTGCCGATCGAGCATCCATTAAACGCCTGCACTTGCTGGCCGCGCACGGAGGGCTTGGGCCGCGGCCCGAAATTGTATTTGATGTTCTTCCAATTATCACCCCGCTGGTAGTTGATGCCCAGGGCGCCGCTGGGATCGTAACCGCAATGGGTCATGCAGTTTTCACAGCGCGGATCCCGAGCCACGCCATTGACCACCCCATATTTATCCCAATCGACTTGCTTGAGCATTTCCTGGTAGCTGGCGTAATGGCCGTCAGTCATGGTGTAACACGGCGCTTTCCAGCCTTTGATATTGCGCGTCGGAATGGCCCAGGCGGCACAGGTCAATTCCCGTTTGCCGGCCAGGAATTCCTGGTAAACACGGGTGCCAAAAATGGTGTACTTTTCGCCCCATTCAAGAATGGAGGCAAACTTTTCCACCGTCATTTTGCGGGTCAGGAAAAAGTCGTCAGGATTTTTGCCGAGGCGCCTGGCCATATCCTTTTTGGCGGCATCATAATCATAGCCGGGCGAAATGGTGAACCCATCCACGCCCATCCAGGAAAAGTATTCGAACATTTGTTCGATTTCCTGCATGTCAGTTTCCTTGTAAACCGTGGTGTTGGTGGCCACTTGGAAGCCCAATTTCTTGGCCATTTTTATGGCCGCCACGCATTCTTTGAAAACCCCCTCCCGTTCCACAATCAGATCGTGAGTATATTCCAGGCCATCGACATGCACATTCCAATAAACCCACTGGCTGGGTTTGATGACCGGCCGGTTGTCCTTCTTCCCTTTGCGGATCTCCTCGATCTCTTTGGCCGAAATCAACTCTTCCGACTGCAGTTCCTGCAGCTTGGGCTCCAAGCCTGGCTGGTAAATGCTGGCGAGGTAATCCCGCAATTTGCGCCGCATGAAGACCCCATTCGTGCAGATATAAACGATCCGCTTTTGCAGCAGCAAGCCTTCCACCAGCTCTTCAATTTGGGGGTAAATCAAAGGTTCTCCACCGCAAATCGAAACCATGGGGGCATCGCAGTCCATGGCGGAATGGAGGCAATCCTCCAGGCTCATCACATCCTTTAAACTGGTGGAATACTCGCGGATCCGGCCGCAACCGGTGCAAGTCAAGTTGCACGTGTGCAGCGGCTCGAGTTGCAGAACGAGGGCGAAACGAGGTGTGCTCCGCAATTTATTGCGGATAATGTGCTTGGCTATTTTGACGGTCAACGCCAGGGGAAATCGCATAACTTACTGTGCTGGTTGCAGTTGGGCGGATAATCCACTTCCAGCGAGCGTGAGGCTTTGATTGGTTGAAGGGATTGATTCGGGATTTTTATGTTCCAAAAGGAACATGGCCGGGGATACCGATGGACTCGCTGAAATACCACCGCATCCGCACATCACGAGGCAAAGGGCGATGGCGGCTGCGATTGGCAAAAGTTTACCTGCCTTAGTCATTAAATAAGTATAAATTAGGTGGGTGGCTTCGCAACTAATAATTTAACGGCCACCGCCCCGGGGAACGAAACCCCACAGCGGGTGATTCCAAATGCTGCCATCGGCCAGGCGATGGCAATGGACCCTTAAACAGGCATTTCGTTCGCCGGCGCCTGGCCGCGTATCAAGCGTTCAAATTCTGCAAAAGCGTAACGGTCGGTCATCCCGGCCAGATAGTCGCAAATAACCCGCTGCAAGCCGATTTTTTCCACCCGGCGGGCCTGTGGCTCAGCCAATTGTTCGGGATGCGCCAGGAAAAAATTGAACAAGTCCTCGAGCATGCGTACCGCCCGCAAATTGGGCTCATGAACCACGGGATTGTAATAAAGGTGCGTATATAAATACTGGCGCAATTCCAGGTTCAGATTATGCCGTTCCGGGCTGTAGCGGACGAGCAGCCCGGCTTGCAGGCGGGCATCCATGGCGGTGCGGATCCCCGACCGAAGGATCTGCTGTTCCGTGGTGCCTACCACGTCCCGGATCTGCCCATCGATCAAGCAGCGTATGATGAAATAGCGCCGGCATTCATCGGCCAGCAAACCGTAATCAAGTTCCACCCTGTGGGCCGCATCGTGCCAGAGCCGAACCTCCTGGTTCAGCTGGTTTTCGGCAAGCAAACCGGAGGCGAGGCCATCGTCCAAATCGTGGCTGTAATAGGCGATTTCATCGGCGAGATTAGCCACCTGCGCTTCCAGGGATGGGCACGGAGCCTTGAAGGATTCCCCTCCGAATGGCTGGTCATACCCGGTGTTGTGCTTGGCCAGGCCCTCCCGGACTTCCCAGGATAGATTCAAACCAGGGAATCGAGGATATTTCTGCTCCAGTTCCTCGACTATTCGCAAGCTGTGTTGATTATGTTCAAAGCCTCCGTGGTTTTGCATCAGCTTGTTCAAAGCGCCTTCACCCTTGTGGCCAAAAGGCGGATGGCCCAAATCGTGCGCCAAAGCTATGGTTTCCGCCAGATCTTCGTTCAGGCTCAACGCGCGGGCGATATTCCGGCCGATGGCCACCACTTCCATGGTGTGCGTCAGCCGGGTGCGCAAATGATCGCCGGTGCCATTCAGGAAAACCTGGGTTTTATATTCCAGGCGCCGGAAGGCCCGGGAATGGATGATTCGATCCCGGTCCCGCTGGTAATGGGTGCGCCAGTCCGCCGGTTCCTCGTGGTATTTTCGGCCGCGAGTCTCGGCGCTGAATTGAGCGTAGGGGGCAAGGATTTGTTTCTCCCGGCCTTCCATTTCAACCCGTGTTAAAGGCATATCCGTTAATGGTTCATCCCGCGCTATCCAGTTTTCGGCGCGGCTTGCGGCTCTCCCAGGATTTCGTGCACAGCGACTCCGCGCAATTCAAACAAGCGCCGGATCACGTCTTCGATCAAGTTGTTGGGGCAGGAGGCTCCGGCGGTGATGCCAATGGTCGCTTTGGTCAGCGGCAGCCATTTTAGCGTTTCCACTTCCTGGTGCAGATGTTGCTGGTAATGGACAATGACCTGGTCGGAAACAATTTTGGTGGCGTTCTTGATGAAATAAGTGGGCAGTTTGGCTTCGCCCATTTCAGCCAGGTGCGAGGTATTCGAAGAGTTATAGCCGCCGATCACGATCAATAGATCCAGTGGCTCAGCCAGCAGCTTTTGCAGCGCATCCTGCCGCTCCTGGGTGGCGCCGCAAATGGTGTCAAAGGACCGGAAATGCCGATCCAGGCTGGCCTCCCCAAATTTTTGCACCATGGCCGAGCGAAGCCGTCTTTGGACGTCCTCGGTTTCCCCGCGCAACATCGTGGTTTGGTTGGCCACTCCCAGGTAATTCAGATCGCGCTCCGGATCAAATCCCGCCGAATGTGCCCCTTTGAATTTCTGCAGGAATTCCTCCTTGTCCCCACCGTGGACGATAAACCCACAAAGGTAATCCGCCTCCTCCAAAGTAAATACCACGAGGTAATGGCCTTTGCCGCGGGCCAAGGTGCGGGAACTGGTGGCCTTGGTTTCTTCATGCCAGGCCTTGCCGTGAATGATGCTGGTGAATGAATCATCGGCATATTGCCGGACCCGTTTCCAGACACTCATCACGTCCCCACAGGTGGTGTCCACAAACCGGCAGCCTTTGGCCTCCAGGTTTTCCATGATGGCGATTTCAGCGCCAAAAGCCGGAATGATCACCAGATCATCCATCTTCAAATCCTCAATGTCGGCATCCTTCTCCTTGCCAGATAAGAATTTGATGCCCATGGCCCGGATTTGATCATTCACCTCCGGATTATGGATGATTTCGCCCAGGATATGAATCGGTTGATCAGGGAAAACTTTGCGGGCGGCATAGGCCAGGTCGATGGCCCGCTCCACACCATAACAAAAGCCGAATTCCTTGGCCAATTTGACCGTGAGGCCGTTGGCCGAAAGCTGGCAACCGGTCGCTCGAATGCGATCCACCAGCTCACTCCGGTAGTGCGAAAGCACCTGGGCTTGAACTTTTTCCATTACATCCGGCCGCCGCAAATTGATCTTCCGGGAAGCCATCTGCGCCGGGGTTGTTGTCGTCTTAATGGACATATGATTCAGAGTAACATTCCGATCACCTGCGTCGAGGGCAAACCGTGCCGCAGTGCTCGTGCGCATCTGCGATGGTTCCGGCACTGGCAAGTTACTGTAAAGCAGCAGGTTATAAATGTCCTGAACCTTTGAAGGATGGCGCCGCCAAAAAACTTTCATTTTGTTCGGCACTCCCCACTCCCTTTCGGTCATCCTCCGGGCCGTGACGGAACCAACCATCCTGCAAGGCCGCCTGATCAGCTCCGCCGAGCTGGCTCAGATCCGCCAGCTCCAAGCAGCCCACCCCAACCAGTGCCGCACCCGGTTGAGCCGGGCTTTGATCCGGCTGTGGGACTGGCGCAACACCGCCGGCCGGTTCACAGCCATGGCCGCCCGCACCTTGCTCTTGAAACTGGAACAGCGGGGCTGGATTGTCTTGCCGCCTCGCCAGCGAACGCCACCCCGCCGCTTTGCAGAAGCCTGCCCAGGGAGAGCCGGCCTGGCCCGGATCGAGGCCACCCCTGCTAAACGCCCCGCTGGCCCAGGTTCAACCACTGGCCCTCGTGGAAACCAGCACCCACGGCTCCCCGGCGGAGCGGCTCCTGCCTGAGACTCTGTGGCGCCAGCATCATTTTTTGGGCGGCTGCGGCTGGGTGGGGGAAAAACCAGGTATAACGACCGGGGCGAGCTTACCCGGCAGGCGGTGGATTTAAATCGCAATGGGGTTTTGGATTTGAGCCAGGACCGCCTCACCGAGCAGGACCATTACGTCACCACCCATGCGGGCCAGGTGGTGGATTGCACGGAGACCTATGTGTATGCGGAGACGAATTCCTTCAGCCGGACCTTGGTGGCCAAAACCGAACGGTCGGCTGATGGGTTGAGCGTGTGGGAGACCCGCTGCCGGGATGCCGGAGGGCAGACGCCGGCAACGACGTGCAAGGTCACGGCTTATCCAAGTGTCGGGTTACGCACCGAGACGGTCTATTTTCCGGACCAGACCCGGGCGGTGAGCACTTGCCAATATGGGCGGCTGTGGAGCGTGGCGCGCCGGGATATCAATAACAACCTGCTCCAAAGCACGACTTACAGTTATGACACGCAAGGGCGGCTGACGGGCCAGACCGACGCCCGGAATGGCACGACCACTTACGAGTATAACGGGGCTGATTGGGTCACCAACGTGGTCACGCCCGCCCCCGGGGCCGGGCAGGCCGCCCAACAGACCCAGACGGTCTATGACGCCCAGGGGCGGGTGTGGCTGACGCGGCTGCCCGATGGCGCCTGGCAGACCAACCAATACAACCTGGCGGGGGAGTTGCAGCTGCAAACCGGCTCCCGCACCTATCCGGTGGGTTATGGCTATGACAGCCAGGGGCGGCTGACCTCGATGACCAATTGGACCAGTTTCTCCAGCGGGGCCGGGGCGCGGGTAACCACCTGGAGTTACCACGCCTCGCGCGGCTGGCTCTCGGCCAAACGGTATCCGGACACCACCGGGCCGGATTACACTTACACGGCGGGTGGGCGGCTGAAAACGCGCACCTGGGCCCGGG
>CAYPCQ010000132.1:0-24161 GCA_964409245.1 uncultured Verrucomicrobiota bacterium | reverse complement strand
GGACGAGTTACGAGGGAGACAGCCTGGTGCTGTGGCCGGAGGGAGCGCCCCGGCAAGGGACGCTTTCAGAGCTGCAGATACGGGCCAGCGGCATCCCGAAGCTGGTGTTCACCCAGGAGCAGCATTTTGTGCAGTTCAACGGACTGGTGCATGGCTCGCTGGGATCGGCCACGCTGACGGGTCCAGTGGCCGGTGCAACCCCAACGCTGACGGTCAGCAACCTCGGTTCCAGCGGCCAGGACGGGGTGGCAATCGCTTTCCCACCCATTACTCGCTGGGACGGACAATGGCTGGATGTTGATTCGGGCGGATTATCAGCCGTGGGTTCACGCCTGCAATTTACGGCCTATGGAGCCACCCCCGGCAGTGCCAGCCAGCCGGTGGCCACGGTCCGGACCACCAAAACCGGCACGGGGAATTTCCTGATTGCAGCCGATTTCTCCACCATCGGTTCCAGCAACCGAACTGTCGAGATATACAATGGCACCAACCTGGTTTCCAAACTGGCCGGGCAGAGCGGCCTGGTGGGCACCTGCTCCACCTGGCCCAGGGATCTCCATATCTCTTGTTGTCCATTGCGCATTACCGTGACCTGGAACGGGGGGGGGGGCTCCGGCGGCGGCACGCTGTTTACCCTCAATGGCGGCGGAACTTCCGTTGGGGATAGCCTGGTGCTGACACCGGAAAATCCTGATGCAGTGGCCTTCTTCACCCAGGTGCAAATCCAGGCGGCCGGGCTGGCATCTCTGCAGATCACCGATGAAGACTGGTTCACACGCAGCACCACGGTTCACGCCACCGCTTCCAAGGGAATGATCACCATTGCCTGGGATGGCGCCGGCGGCCTGCAGGAATCAACCGATTTGATTCATTGGACCCAGGTGCCGAACGCGGCCAGCCCTTACCAAGCGGCGGCTGATGGACAGAAAAAATTCTATCGCGTAGCGCAATAGTTTTTGAGCCGGCCCGGCGGAGACCGGTTCCGCGATCAAGGTTTCAAGCCGATCGTTGAGATAGCCACCCGCACGCCGGGCCGGTTGCAGGGATCCAGGCGCAACCGGGTGATCTGGTCGCGCCAGCGGCGGTTGGGGGCCAAGGGGATGCGATAATCGTGCCATTGCCCATCCCCAAGCACTGGGAAGCGCACGCTGGAAGCTTCGCTTTCCGGCAGGCGGGTGGTTCGCCAGAAAAGCTGGGCTGAGTCCGCGAAATTCCGACCGGAGAGATCCTCCAGCTTCATGCGGATCAGGATGACCGAAAATTCGCCCGCGCGGACCAGCGTGGGTGGCGAAAAAAAGGCCGGATCATTCCCCGTGGTGCGTCCGGTCAGCGCACCGTCGCGAACCTCCACTCCGGTCAAATCCATCACGTTATCCCAGCCCGGATTGGATTGGTTGAAGATCCACGCCGATGGGGTTCCAAAATCCAGGTCCACGCCGTAGGGGCCCCGTTTCACATCCGCCGGCGCCAGGTCGGTGTGCGGTTCCGCCGCCGGGGTGAACACGTTCCGGATGGCATCCAGGTAGCCGAAGCCGAACTCCCGGTGAGGCTCGATGTAGGAGCCTTCACCCCATTCATTCCAGGCTTCCACGAGGATCAGCTTGCGCGTTTTGGGCTGGGTCTCCAATAGCCGCCGGGCATCCAGCAGATGTTTTTCAAACAGGGCGGGAGTCCGGCCGTAGCGCACCAGGTTGTTGTCGCCATGCCAGGGCCGGCTGTCCCAACCGCCATTGACCGGCGGGCATAGCGGAATGGCCGATAGCTCCATGATTTGCTCCCATTGCCGGACATAGCCGGGCAGCAAAGTTTCATAGGGCGCGTATTGGGTTTCCAGGGGCATGCCCAGGCCCGGCCAATTATAGGCGGTCACGGCATCGTAGCCCTCCTGGGCGGCCAGCCTGGCCTGGGCAGCCTCGCCTACACAGGCCATCAGGTACAGCCCAGGCAATCCCCGGCGCTGGCATTCCTCCCGCATCGCGGCGAAGGCAGCCGGCACCTGGTCATGGCCCAGATCCAATGTCAGGCCTTGGGGATTGAAAATGATGACCACCGGCTTGCCGTCCAGCTTCAAGTATTCCGGCTGCGTGAAATACTGGTCCAGCCAGTGGCGGGTGACGGCCAGGCAATCCTCCCGGGAGGAAGTATGCGGCGCGTTGTGGTTGGCCCAGAGCAGGCAGAATTTCAAGTGCCGCCGGAACCGCGCCTTGAAAAAGCCATCGTGCAGCGCGTGCTCCAATTGGCGGGAGCCCTGGGACCAATACCAATCATAGGCAAAAAAAGTGATCCCATGTTCCACGGCCCATTTGATATGCCAGTCCGCCACTTCCGGATCGCCTTCGCGGTACCAGCCCAGGACTGGCCGGCGCTCCGGGAACCGCTGGAGGGGCTGCCATTGGCTGGCCTGCTTCCAGCCCGGGAAATAATAGGCCCCCACCTCATACGGGCCGCGCACGGGCTGGGGCTCCGGGATGTAATGCCCCTGGGGAACCTTTGGCACGGCGGTGAACGCGACCGGCGCCGCGGCGCTCAAGCCGGGGGCGTTATTGGCGGTGACATACAATTCAGCCCGGCCGGTCAAGGGCTGGGTGCATTGGATTTTCCAGGCCAGGGTGAGGGTGCCGCCCGGCTCCAGGCTTTTGGCGGCGGGGGGATTCTGATCCACCGTCAAACCGGGGGGCAGAATCAAACCGGCGCGCAGGTTGGTGGCGGCCTGGCCCCCGGCATTCTCGAGCTGGGCGGACAGGGTGGCGGACAGGCCCGCCCGCGGCAGCGCTTCCTCAAGGTCGAAAGACGAAAGCTTCAGATCCGGAGGGCCGAGGCGTTGATCGCCCGCCTGCAAACTGCGCAGGAGGACGGTGGATCCGGCGGCGTCACTGGGGCGCAAGCCCAGTGCCACCACGCGCCCGCGCCAGGCCGTGGCCGCCAGCAGGTCCACATTATAAAAATGTTCCCGCCCATCCGCCGTAATGGGAAAGCTCTGGCTGTGCCAGCCCGCCGCCTGCCCGGTGGCGAAAAACAAGGTGGCCCGAGTGCCGCGGTCTGCGGCCAGGCATACCCCCACGCAGCTCAAATCCTCCGCCGCGAATTGGACCGGTGGCCCCAGCAGGAAGCCGGCGCCCGCCTCGGTGGTGATTTTCAAACCGCCGGGCTGGCTGGCGGCCGTGATCCCTCCAAATGGCTGCCATCCCGCCGGGCCCTGGGTGAAGTCGAAAACCGGAGCCGGCGCAGCCGGCGAGGGCGGGAGGCCGAAGATCCGGATCGAATCGATCTCGAACCGGCCACCGTCAAAAAGGTCGAAACGCAGCCGGACGATTTTGCCTTCCGGGTGCCAGCAGGGCAGGAGCCGGTAGGTGTGCCATTGGGAATCGCCCACCACATTGAAACGGGTGGTTTTCTCTCCCGAAAAACCGCCGTAGCGGCCTTGATCCGTGTTGCTCCAGAAAAACTCCGCCATACCGTCCCGGTCGGCCTTCAGGCGCGTCTCCAGCACCTGCCACGGGGTCGCCGCCAGGTTCAGCCGCGAGCGCAGGTCCAGGATGGGATCGCTGCCCGCGACGCGGCAGGCCAGCACACCTTGGGCCACCCGGATCTCCTGCAGGTGCCCATTGGGCTGCCATTCTTCCAGGCTGCCCTCCTGTTCAAAATTCCACTCCGCCAGGGTTTTCAGCGTCGAATCAGGCGCCGCCGCCTGCCCGCCACCCGCCGCGCTCATGGCCAGGGCGGCCCACCAAGCAATCAATAGGTTCCGGTTCATGGTATGAAAATATTTGCCGATGCCCGAATCGTATACCGGCGGCCGATGGACCGCAACCGCGCTGTCCCCTCCCCGGCTGCGCGCGCATAAGGCCCCGTTGCCCAATCGCCAGCGACCCGCCGCGCCGCGTGAGAACCGCGAGGAACAGCTTGGCAAAGCCAAAGCCGCCCGGTATTCTCCAGCGGAAAAAATACGAGACATACATGGATACGAAGGATGCCAGCGTTTACAATGCCACGGTGACCGGCCGGGAGGAGATCAACCCGCAATTGATCATTTTGCGGGTCCGGCCCGACCATCAGAAGATCGACTTCAAACCCGGGCAATTCGCGGTCCTGGGGCTTTTGGGGAGCGAGCAGCGGGTGATGGAGGGGGACCAGGAAGACCCGGCGCCGGCGCCGGACAAGCTGATCCGCCGCGCCTACAGCATCGCCTCCGCCAGCTCGGAAAAACTTTACCTGGAATTTTTTGTGACGCTGGTGGCCAGCGGCGAACTGACGCCCCGGCTGTTCAATTTGAAATATGGCGGCCGGGTATTTTTGTCGCCCAAGGCCACCGGGCTGTTCACCCTGGACCGGGTGGCGCCGCACAAGTCGGTGGTATTGGTCGCCACGGGCACCGGCCTGGCGCCCTACATGTCCATGCTGCGCACCATGCTCGTCAACGAAACCCAGCGCCGGTTCGTCGTGCTGCACGGTGCGCGGTTCAGCTGGGATTTGGGATACCGCGCGGAGTTGGAAACGCTGGCGCGCATCCGCCCCAATTTAACGTATATCCCCGCCATCACGCGCCCGGAGGCGGACCCCCATTTCCACGGCCAGACCGGGCGGATCCAGGCGCTCCTGGCGGCCGGATTGATCGAAGAACTTTCCGGGGTGCCCCTGGATCCCGCGCAAACGGATGTCTTTCTCTGCGGCAATCCCGAAATGATCGGCGCGGTCAAGGCGCTGCTGGGGGACAAAGGTTTTGTGGCAGGCAAAGGACGGGAGGAAGGCACCATCCACGTCGAGGAATACTGGTAAAACCCGATTCCGCGGCGGGTGTGCCGGCCCATCGCCCCCAGGCGGGGCTGAGGCTACAACCGCGCCTTGGTATTGTAATGGCGGCCGGCTGCGGGAGGGACCTCATGAATGGCTTCTCGAATCCGGGTTTTTATGTGGGATGGGGAACGCTGGCGTTGATCAACGCCGGTTTGGCGCAGGGAAAAAACCGCGGCGGGCTGAATTGGTTCCTCCTCAGCCTGCTGCTGGGGCCGCTGGCCACCTTCTTTTTGGTGCTGTTGGAACGGCGGCCGGATCCCGCCTGACCCGGCTTGACCAAGACACCGCTACTGGTGTCGGCGGTGGCACCCATCCGGCATCCGGGCCAACGCCCGCCGGGCGGGGATGAATTCCTCGTGATCCATATCTTTCAGCTGGAGAGCCACGCCTGCAAAATCGTTCCCCGCCGGTTCAATCCCTGGCTGGGCGAGTTGGTTCCTGGGTGGTGGAGGCGGAAGGCTCAGTCCAGCAATCCTGCAGACCCTGGAGGCGCCGCAGGGCGCGGTCTAATTCAGCGGCGAATTGGCGGGCCCCGGCTGGCCGCCCGTCCGTTTTGATTTTGAGCAGGGCGTTTTCCAGCCGGGACTGCTCCCGCGCGAAGACGGTCCGCACCTGGCGCAGGGCCTGGTCAATCGCCCACAGCCGGTCATATTCCCGCAGCGTGGTGGCCGATCCTGCCAGCAGGGCGTCCAAGTCCCGCCGCACGCGCGCGGCCAGCCGGGCATCGAAAGAGTGGAAGCCGAAAAAGCGTTTGTCCGCCAGCACGGCCGTGGTGTTGGTTTGGCGGCTCAGCAGCAGCACCTGGGCCCGCCGGCCTTGATACATCACAAGCCAGAAAGCGCTGAGCGCCGTGTGGCTGACATTCACAAAACGAACCCGGCCGGCCGGCCGGGGCGTTTTGCCGCAGCCCAGCACCGTGACTTCATCGACGGTTTGGACCAGGTGCTGGTAGCGTTCCTGGTGGGAGCGGAAATACTTGAAATCCTGGAACAGAACCAGGAGCCGTCCATTGGCCTCATCCAGCGCCAGGTCTTCGATGGCATGGCTGGCCGCCACCATGGTTTCCACATCCATGGTATGGAAAGTGTCTCCCATCCATTCCCAAGCCAGGGAGGCCGGGCATTTCTCCCCGGGGCCGCCGCTTTTCCCTCCGCCAGCCTCCGCGGGTAAATAGTCTTTGACCCGCTCCAGGAAATCACGATTCGAGATGGTTTGCCTCCGAGCCACAGCCCTAAAATATGCCATTTTCAATCCGTGCCGCAAGCCGAAACCGGAAAGCAGCCGCGGGTCGATGCGGCGGTTCAAATCCGCCACCGGCCGTCAATCGGGGTTGGGCTTGAGCGGCAGCAAAGCGCAGGCCGCCGTGCCCGCCTGCGGCGCACTGGAGATCCGCAACCCGCCCCCGTAGAGCCGCAGCTGCTGCTGCACCAATTCCAGCCCCAGCCCCAGCCCTTGCTGCTCATAGGCGCCCCGCTCGAATTGCCGGAAGGCCATGATCGATTTCACCTGCTGCTCACTCATTCCGCGCCCGGCATCGCTGACCTTCAGCGACCAATGGCCGGATCCCAGCTCCAAAACCACGCTTACCTGGGTGCCCCCATCGGAAAACTTGAAGGCATTTTCGACCAGTTCGTCCACCAGCCATCCCAAGTGTTCAGGCGGCGGACCCAGCAGCGTGTTCTGCAAATCCAGGCGCAGATCGTCCAGCCGGCACCAGCGTTTGGCCACCGCTTGCGCGTGCCGGGCAATGACCACCCCGGCCGGGGTGGCGCCGGAAAGAATCCGCTCGTGGCTGCCTTTCACGTTGAGGTTCACCAGATCATTATAGAAAACAATCCGATCCACGGTCTTATGCAGGCGCTGGGAACTTTCCTTGAGGTAATGGTTGAAGGTTTTGGCGTTATCGATTTCGTTTGCCTGGAGGAAACCATCCAGCAGGTCCGGGATGGGCACCATGGCGCACAGCGGGGTGCGCAGCTCATGCGCCAGCGTGTTGCCCACCTGGGCCGCCCAGTCTTGCAGGCGCTCTTTCTCCCGCCGTTTCTGGTTTTCATTCTTCGCAAACCGGCTCCGCAAAGCGGCAAAAAGATCCTCCGGAGAAAAAGGTTTGCACAGGTAATCCTCGGCCCCCAGCACCATCCCGGTGCGGAAATCTTTTGGCTGGCTCTTGCCAGTCAGGAAAATCAGGGGAATATCCGCCGTTTGCGGGTCAGCCTGCAAAGCCTTCAGCACCTCGTAACCATTCATGCCGGGCATTTCAATGTCGCACAACACGAGGTCCGGATGGTGATCGCGAGCCAGGCGGAGGCCCGGCGCCCCCTCATTCGCGGTGAACACCCGGTAAGCCTCGCCCTGAAGCATCCCGGTCAACACCACCAAGAGGTCTGGATCGTCTTCGATGATCAAAATCGTATGCATCAAAACCTAGATTACCGGTTTGCAATTCCGATCGCAACTTGGTTGCGGCCAGCGCCGCCGAATTTGCAGCCAGCGCGGAGAATGTCTGGGATTGGCCGTTGAAAATGCCCGCCGGAGCCACCGCCTTTGCCTCCGCCGTGGGGGAACTCGGGCGTAAATGAATCCGGCCACCCGCGCCTTCATAGTTGATCCAAGGCTGCCCGCTGGCTATAGTCCACGCCATGCCAAATCAACTGACCCGCCGTTCGTTTTTAGGGAGCACCGCCACGGCGATGATCGCGGCGCATTCCGCGATCACCACCACCCGGAGTGCGGAAAGCATCCCCGGATTTGACCAGACGCGCACCGAGGTGGACCGCACCAAAGCCTGGAAACCCTTCAGCGACCGGAAGGTCCGCGTCGGCCTGGCCGGTTACGGGCTCTGCAAATTCTCGGCGGCGTTCGATTTCCAAAACCATCCCAACGTGGAGATCGCGGCGGTGAGCGATTTATATCCCGACCGCTGCGCGGCCCTGGCGGAGCAGGTTCGATGCAAGCGGACCTATCCCTCCCTGGAGGAAATGGTGAAGGACGACCGCCTCGAAGCCATCTTTGTGGCCACCGACGCGCCGTCCCACGCCCGGCATTGCATCGAGGTGCTGAACCATGGCAAACACGTCTGCACGGCCGTGCCCGCCTTTTACGGGAACCTGGAAGATGCGGAGAAGCTGCTGGCTTGTGTGAAAAAGCAGGCCGGCCTGGTGTATGCCATGTTTGAGACCTCCGTGTTCCACGACGATTTATACGCCATGGAAAAACTTTACCGGGCGGAGGTTTTTGGCCGCCTCGTTTACTCGGAGGGCGAATACTGCCACCCGCACTCCCTGGGCAGCCCCGCGCTGGATTCTTACCAGGATTGGCGCAAGAACGGCGCCCCCATGTGGTATCCCACCCATGCCACCGCCTATTATATCGGGGTGACTCACGGCAGCTTCGTGGAGGTGAGCTGCGAAGGCACGGCCCGGTTCGATAAAAGCCAGCGCCGGCCCAACGGCATCGGCAACCTTTTCAATTCGGAAACCGGCCTCTTCCGCACCCGCGAAGGGGGGCTTTGCCGGATCATCATTTGCGGTTCCCAGGGGGAGTATCTGGAAGCAGGCCGGATCCGGGGAGAGTACGCCGGCTACGACTGGCACAACGGGCGGACGGACGGCTTTGTGGGGGATGCCACCGGCCAGGAGCGGCTCAAACAGGCCCTGGGAAAAGGCCTGCAAATCCGGAAATACCCGCTCCCGCCAGGGGTTTCCGCGGGCGGCCATGGCGGTTCCCACGGCTACCTGGCCGACGATTTCATCGACGCCATCCTGCGGCAGCGCAAACCAGCGGTGGATGTGATCGACGCGTTGAACATGACCGTCCCCGGCTATTTCGCCCACCTGTCCGCCATGAAAGATGGGGAAAAAATGAAGATCCCGCAGTATTCGCTGTGAGTCAGGAAAACTTGAGCAGTTCCTCGACCTCGCGCACGCCGCGGGTCATGGGCAGCTGTTCGCCGGATTGGAGCACCACCAGGTATTCACCCTTGAACATGGGCTGCAGCTCCTTGACCTGGCGGATCTGAACCAGGGCGGAGCGGCTGATGCGGAGGAACTGCTCGGGGTCGAGCTGGGCTTCCAGGGCGCCGAGGGTTTCGCGGAGGACGTGGGTTTGCCGGCCCACGTGGAGCACCACGTAATTGCCGGCCGCTTCGATCCAGTCGATCTGTTCCGTTTTGAGGAACAAGACCTTGTCGGAGGTTTTGATGGCGAGGCGGGAAAGGTGCGGGGATTTGCCGGCCTCGAGCAAATCCAGGAGGCGCTGGTTCAACTGGCCGGACTGGGCCTGTTCCAGGCGCTCCCGGGCCCGCTGGAGGGCGTGCTGGAAACGGGCTTTCTTGAACGGCTTGAGCAGATAATCCAGGGCGTGCACCTCAAAAGCGGCCAGAGCGTGCTGATCATAGGCCGTGACAAAAACCACCTCGGGGATGTGCCGCGGATCGATGGCGCGCAGGATCTCGAACCCATTGAGCCCGGGCATTTGGACATCCAGGAACACCAGGCCGGGCCGGCTGTCGTTGAGGAGGCCCACGGCGTGCTGGCCGCCGGCGCTTTCCCCGATGATCTCCACGCCGGCTTCGTCCGCCAGCATGGTCCGGATGCGTTCCCGGGCGAGGGGTTCGTCATCCACAATTGCAATTTTCAGGTTCATGGTTAATCAGGACGGAGGCGGAGGCTGGCTGGCTGTTCGTGATAAGGGATTTCCAGGAACACCAGCAAGCCGCCGGCGGGGGCATTGCTCAGGGTAAATTGATGCCGCGGGCCGTAAAGCTCCCGCAGGCGAGCCCGGGTATTGGCCAGTCCGATGCCCTCGCGGAACGCCGTGCCGCCGGCCCCGGGCAGGCCGGGGCCATTGTCGCAGATGGTGACCTGGAGCAGATCCCCCGCGTGCCGGGCGGCGATCTTCAGCAAACCCAGCCCGGTTTGCGGCTCGATGCCATGCTTGATGGCGTTCTCCACCAGGGGCTGCAGGATCATCACCGGCACCTGGGCCGCCAGGACACCGGGATCGACTTCTTTCTCCACCCGCAGCCGCTCGCCAAAGCGGACCTGCTGGATCTCCAGATAGCGGTCCAGGAAATCCAGCTCCCGGCGGAGCGGGATTTCCTGCTGGTCCGAATCCTCCATGGACATGCGCAGCAGCTCGCTGAGGTTGACGATGGTTTCATCGGCGCCGGCCGGATCCCGGTGGACCAGGGTGGAAATGGCGTTCAAGGTGTTGAACAGGAAATGCGGATTCAGCTGCATCCGGAGGGACTGCAGCTTGGCCTGGGCGAGGCTGGCCTCAAGCTCCAAAGCCCGGCGCTCCCGCTCCCGGGAACGCCGGAAATACCGGAAAGCATGGCTCATGCTGACCACAAAAAAGTAGATGGGGATATTCAATTGCGCCCGGAACAAGGGACCCGGCCCGCGCCGGCCGCGGGGCCGCGGAGGCCCATCCTGGGGAGGGGGGCCGGGGGGGCGTTCCCGGGGGCCTTCCGAGGGATTGGAGGGCCCGCCAAACCGGTCCGGCCCGTGCGGCCGGTCCCATGGGGCGCGGCGGTCCGATCCGGGGCCCGGGCTGGGGCCGAGCTCCATCCGGAGCTCGACCCATTGCGAAAGATGTTCACAGGCCAGGACGGCCCCCGCGCAAGCCAGGAAATGAATGGGGATGTTCCAGCGCCACCGGCCCGACTCCAGCGGGAAGCGCCAGGCCACCCAGAGCACCAGCGGGGAAAGGACCATCCACGGAAACCAGTCGCGGCACGCGAAATGAAGGGTCTGGACCCAGGTGAACGGCCCGGTGAAGGCCATCTGGAGGCTGGAAATCAAGGCCAGGAAGACCCAAAAAGCGCTCACCGCGCCGAGCCCCAAAAGCTTCTGGCGCAGACTGAGGCTAAGGTTCTTGTCGGTCGTCATGGTTCCAGCAACCCGGCCAGGTTGCGTTTCAATTTCCACCAAGTGTAAGCCGCCCGGCCACGGATTTCCAACTCATTCCAACCGGTGAGCCGGCGCACCTCCGCCACGGGGCAGCCTTCAATATGCACCAGGCTGGCCACCAGGCGGTTCGCAGGCTGGAATGGCTCCAGCAACCGCCCCACCAGCTCCCCTGCCCCCGGGCGGCTGGGAAGCTCCGTTTCCGGGACCGGAGCGGCCAGGATCTGGAGCGCCTCGGCGGCGGCGGCGCTCAACCCGGCCCGGCCAACCAGCGGCGCGGGAGTCTGTCCGCTCAGATGTTCCTGGCCCAGCTCCACCGCCAACCGCGCCGCCCAGTCCGCGAACGAATCCCCATGGGCAAATTGATCCAGGCGGGCCAGGATGGCCTCCAGCGCTGCCTGGGCCAGGCTCTCGGCGGCGTCTGGCGGCAGCCAATAGGCCCGGATCACCCGGAGCACCAACGGATGGGCATACTTCACCAGGATCCGGACGGCCTCCTCATCCCCGGCTCGCACCGCCGCCAGGCAGGATTCGACGGTCCATTCCTCGCCCGTTTCCAGCCAGTGATCGGCCGTGGCATCCCTTTCCTGCCAGCTGCCCGGGCCGGGATCAGTGGCGGCCTCGGACCGCGGCTCAAATCCCAAAACCGCGCCGGACTCAGGGCACATACAGTGTGTTTTCATGGCACCCCCCAATTTACCGGAACCAGCGTAGCCGACAGTGATTGGGGGACGAAACCGGGGATTTTTGGAGTGAAGCCGCCGGAAAGCGGGATGAATAGCCGGGGCCAGGCGGAGGTCCGGAGGAAGAGAAGTTCTATTGACCGGCGGATTCGCGGTGGGAATATTAGGGGGCATGGCCAAGAATACCAAGATCAAGATCAGCGCGGTTTACGATTGGCGGACCACCGACCAGGAGGAGATCGACCGGCGCAAAGCCCGGGCGCAGGAGGAGGGATTTGTCGTTTCCAATCCCACGCCCAAGCATCCGGTTTTTTCGAATTTCAAAGTCCAGTCCCCCTCAGGCCAGACCTACCAGGTCGAAATCCGGGGGCTGGAAAGGGGCCAGAATAGCTGCACCTGCGTGGATTACCGCGTCAACGGGCTGGGCACCTGCAAGCATGTGGAGGCCGTCCTGCTTTACCTCCAGGCCCGGCATAAGGCGCTGTTTGCCAGCGCCGCCCAAACCGGGTCCACGCGCGCCGAAATCGGGCCGGATCCGGAGCGCAACACGCTGCGCCTGGGCGCCGGCGCCAAGCCGCCGGCCGTCTTGCGGGAGTGGTTCGACCGCCAGGGCTGGCTGTTGGGGGAGGTGGAAAGCGCCCTCCCCGCGCTGGAAAAAATCCAGTCGGACCACCCCCTGATCCGCCTCAGCCAGGATATCCCCCCGTGGCTGGAAAACCGGCAGCGGGCGGCGGAAAGCCTCGAGCTGCGCCGGGAATACGAGCGGAAGGTCCAGGGCGGCGAATGGCCCGCCCAGGAGACCCGGGTGCCCCTGTTCCCCTACCAGCGGGAGGGCATGCTGCACCTGGCCTTCAAGGAGCGCGCCCTGCTGGCGGACGAAATGGGCCTGGGCAAAACCATCCAGGCCATCGCGGCTTGCGCCCTGCTCCACCGGCTGGGCAAAGCCCACCGCGTGCTGGTGGTGACTCCCGCCTCGCTCAAGACCGAGTGGGAGGACCAGATCCAGCGGTTCACCGGCTTGTCCTACCAGCTGGTATTCGGGCAGAAACACCAGCGGCTGGCCCGCTACGCCAATCCCGCCTTCTTCAATATCGTCAATTACGAGCAGGTGCTGGGGGATGCCCTCGATCTGAACGAACGCCTCCGGCCGGACGTGGTCATCCTGGACGAGGCGCAGCGGATCAAGAATTGGGACACCCTGACGGCCCGGGCGGTCAAACGCCTGAAAAGCCGGTATGCGTTTGTCCTGACCGGCACGCCGATCGAAAACCGCATCGACGAGCTGCATTCGATCATGGACTTCGTCAACCCGGCCATCCTGGGCCCGTTGTTCCGCTTCAACCGCGATTTTTACGACCTCAACGAGCGCGGCCGGCCGCAGGGCTTCAAAAACCTCGGCCAGCTCCACGCGCGCATCAGCCCCTCCATGATCCGCCGGCGCAAGGCCGATGTGGAAGCCGAGCTGCCGGCCCGGACGGATCGGAACCGGTTCGTGCCGCTGAGCGAAGCCCAGCAAGGCCCCTATGGGGACCACGAAAAGGTCGTCGCCCGCCTGATGCACACCCTCAAGAAGCGGCCGCTGAAACAGGAGGAACTGGAGAAACTCCAGCGGGAGCTGGCCATGATGCGCATGATCTGCGACACCAATTTCATCCTGGATCCGGACGACCGCATCTGCCCCAAGCTGGCCGAGGTGGAGCAACTGCTGGATGACTGCCTGGAAAACAACGCCAAGGCGATCATCTTCTCCGAATGGGAGCGGATGCTGCTGCTGGTGCGCGAATTATGCCAGAAAAAGGGCATCGGCTTCGCGTGGCACACCGGCAGCGTGCCACAGCGGCGGCGGCGCGGGGAAATCATCGCGTTCAAGAACGACCCCAACTGCATGGTGTTCCTCAGCACGGACTCGGGCAGCACGGGCTTGAACCTGCAAAACGCCAGCGTGGTCATCAACTGCGACCTGCCGTGGAACCCCGCCCGCCTGGAGCAGCGGATCGCCCGCGCCTGGCGCAAAAACCAGGTGCTGCCGGTGACGGTGGTGAACCTGATCTCCCAAAACACCATCGAGCACCGGATGCTCGACACCCTCGCGCTCAAGCAGGCCCTGGCGGACGGGGTCCTGGATCTGAAGGGGGAGCTGTCGTCCATCAAGCTCGCCACCGGACGCCAGGCTTTCCTGGCCAAGCTGGAGCAGCTGCTGGCCCCGGGCAAAACCAAATCCCCCACCCCGATCCCCGAGCCGTTGCCGGTGGACCGCGGGCTCGCCTTCGGCCAGCTGGTGGCCCAAAAGCTGGGCAGCGCCCTGCATCGCTGCGAAGAGCATTTCCCCGCCGAAGGATCGGGCACCGTGCTGATGGTGGTGGTGGAGCGGGATCCGGACACCTGGAAATCCCTGGTCGCGCCCATCCACGAACAATTGTTCGGCCCGGGAAAAACCGATCCGCTGGCGCCGGTGCGCGTGGAGGTGATCGACCGCGCCGCCTACGAAATGATGACGCGCCTGGCGGAATTGGGGCTCCTCAAAATGACCGTCCGCGCCCGCCGGCCGGTGGTTTCCGGGGCCCATGCAGGCGCCCCCCAGCCGCTTTCCCCGGAGGAAATCAAGGCCGTCGAAACCCATCTCGAAACCGCCCGGCGGAAGCTCAAAATGGCCTCCCTGCTGGGCGAAGGCGGCTTCCAGGAGGAATCGCGCGGCGCGATGCTCGAGGCCGTGGTATCCGCCTCGCGGGCCCTCTCCACCGCCGCCCGCTTCCCCGAGCCAGGCGACCCGGAACAGGCGATCCGCCCCGAAATGGCCAACTGCTGGGCGGATGCCTGGCCCACCGTTTTGGATTACGTCCGGTCGCACACGGCCGGCTGCAAAGCGGTGGCCACCGCGGTGGGCGCCCGGCTGGAGCGGCTGAAGGCCTGAGGGAAGCCGGACAAGCTGCAATTCGCGCGGCGGAACCTGGCCAAACGCGGGATTGCGCCCGCGGCCTGAATGCGCCATACTGGTTTGGTATTTGATGGAGAAAACCACATGAAGACCGCTTACGAATTGGCCATGGAGCGCTTGAGCAAGAGCGCCCCCGCCGTGAAATTGACCGAGGAGCAAAAGAAGCAACTCGCCGAAATCGATTCCATTTACGCCGCCAAGATCGCCGAGCGTGAACTGTTCCTGGATACCCAGGTGGAGAAGGCGATGGCTGGCGGCGATTATGAGGCTTTGGGCCAGCTGCACCAGCAATTGACCAGCGAACGCAAAACGCTGGCGGCCGAACGGGAAGAAAAGAAGGAGTTCATCCGCTCCGGCAAAGCGGCGGAATAAACCCGGCTCCACCGCGTGATCTGCGCGACCCGCCCCCCCTCCCCTTCAGCGGATTTCGTTCAGGCGTGAACGGGCGCCTTTGACTGCCATTTTGACCACGGCGGGCGCCTGGGGATTATCAAAACGCTCCACCAGTTTCCGGTAGAAACGGCCCGCCTCATCCCGCCGGCTGGCTTCCCAGAGCAAGTCCCCGGCACTCTTCCAGGCCTGCAGGATTTCCCATTCTTCGGCGGGATACCGCCCCTCGAGGCGCGCGAAGGTTTTGACGGCGGCATCGAGATTGCCCTGGGCGGCCCGGACATTGCCGAGGCTGCGCAAGGCCTGGGCACAGCAGCGTGTTTGCGCGGGGAACTGGCGCAGCAGGCTTTCGTATCCCGCCGCCGCTTTGGCCAGCAACCGGGCCTTCTCCGGCTCCCGCGCCTCCCCTGAGGGCAGGTGATATTCCTTGGTGACGCGGTCGAAAAGCGCCTGGGCCGCCTGGCCGCGATCCGCAGCGGGCTTGGGCCGGGAAGCGCAGCCGGGAGCGAGCAGGAGCAACAGCCCGATCAGGCTTGCGAGTATCCTATTCATGGGAGGGGGTGCTCAACGGGTCGCACTGATGCCGCACCGGGTGGTCACCGTATACGGAACGGTCTTTTTCTCCCGGGGCTTCAGGGACAAGGTGAATTTGATTTTTTGGGCGTCCAGCTGCTCGCAAGGAACCTCCGTCTGCAAGGACCAATCCCCCGGCAAGCTGCGGCGGATGTCCAGCGCCACCTCGATCTCCCGGGAATTTTGGATTTCCAGGCTCCAGTTTTCGGTGATGGTCCAACCCGCCGGATTCCCCGCCGCATCGAACTTGAGGTCCGATTTTTTCCAATCCGCCAGGACCGGCTTCACTTGCACCTCCTGGTCCGGCCCCAGCTCGAGATCCACCTGTTCATCCACCGGGATGTATTTCACGGAAGTGTCCCCCACCAGCGCCAGGGATCGGTCGTCCGCCACCGTGCGGAAAGCCACCACCCGGCCGTCCGGGAGCGGTTCATTGCCGAGCTTGCTTTCGCGGCTGTTCCGGAACCGGTAAAAGCGGACAACCTGGCCGCCCCAGCGCTCCCGCTCGTATTTGTAGAGGCTGACCAGCGGCACCCCCCCGGCTTTGAAGGACGGCAGCCGCCTGGCCCAGCCGGTGGGGATGGTGTCGCGGCCTTCAATCGTGTAAAGGAAATATTCCGACATGGCTTCCTTGACGATCTCCCTGGCTTTCTCAACGGCGGCCAAAGACACCGGCAGGTTCACCGGCGTGCCCATGAAAGCGGGCACGGGAAGCTTGAGTTTTAATTCCTCCAGCTCCAAGCCCCGGCGTTTGGATGCCGATTTGGACAAATCCATGATTTGCTCCACCAACCGCACCTGCCCCACCACCAGGCGCACCTGGGCGTTCTCGTAATCCTCGCCGCTCTGGTTGTTGATCCGCACCGAACCGGCCAAAGCCAGGGTCCGCTCCCGTGAATCCGCCTCCACGACGTAGTCCGCCGCCCAGCTGATGCCGCTGGTGAAGTAGCGGATTTCCACCTCCACCTCCCCGGCGAATTCGCTCTGGATCCGCCATTCCAGGGTGTTGGTCACCCGCGGGGGAAACCGGACATCCTGCACCTCGAGCTCACCGGAATGGGTCAGGGCCTGGAACTCCACGGAGGTGGGGTCGATCAAGGTATTGGCCCAGGAGAATTCCAGCCGGTTCGCTCCCCGCCGGAAGGCGAGCGTGCGCCTTTCCTTCACCAGGGTGAGATCGACCGAGTTGTAAATGGTCAGCTGCACCGAGTTCCGGCCAGGCAGGCTCACCACGTTGATGCGGCCTTCCACCGGGCCGGCCAAACCGGCGAGCAGGAGGCTCGCCAGCAGGACCGAAAGGGGGCGGACGGATGGCAGACGGGCTGGGTGTTTCATAATAAATAGCGTTGGTCAGCGGGTGGCATTGGTCCCCCAACGGGTGGTGACTTCATAACCGAACTCCTGCTTTTCCCGGGGCTTTAGGGGCCGCAGGAATTTCACTTTGTGCGCATCCACTGTTTCGTAAGCCGCCTCCGTCTTGAGGCTCCAATCCCCCGGCAGGTTGCGCCGGATGTCGAGCAGCACCTCGATCTCCCGGGAGTTCTGGATCTCCACCCGCCACGTTTCCCGGATGGTCCAGCCTTTGACGTTGCCTTCGTTGTCGAAACGGAGATCGGTCTTTTCCCAGTTGGCCAGCATCGGCTGGACCCGCACTTCCTGGTCGGGACCCAGCTCCAGCTCCACCTCCTCATTGACCGGGATATATTTGACGGCGGTGCGCCCAACCAGGGCATAGGATTGGTCATCCGCCACCGTGCGGAACACGGCCACCTGGCCATCGGGCAAAGGCTCCTTGCCCAGCTTGCTCTCCTGATTGTTCTTGAACCGGTAATAGCGGATGACCTGGTCCCCCCACCGCTCCTTTTCGAACTTGTAATAGCTGGCCAGCGGAATCCCGCGCGCCTCGAAGGATGGCAGCCGTTTGGCCCAGCCGGTGGGAATGGTGTCGCGGCCTTCGACCGTGTACAGGAAATATTCCGAGAGGCCTTCTTTGACGATCTCCCGCTTTTCTGCTTTGCCCAGCTCACGGCGGAAAACCTGCCCGCCACCCCCACCGCCAAACCTCCCCAGGTTGTTGCGGTCGAGGGCGCCATTCTCTTTCTGACCCGCATCCCGCCGGTTCACCTGGGCCAATTGGGCGATCTCCTCCACCAGGCGGATCACCCCCACCACCAGGCGGACCTGGGCGTTCTCGTAATCCTCCCCGCTGTTGTTTTTGATCCGCACCGAGCCGGCCAGCGCCAGCAGCTTCTCGGAACGGCTGGCCTCCGCGGCGTAATCGGCGGACCAGGTGATGCCGCTGGTGAAGTAGCTGATCTCCACGGCGATCTCCCCCGCCCGCCCGCTTTGGATGTTCCACTCCAGGGTGTTGGTGACCCGCGGCGGGAACCGGACATCCAGCACCTCCACCTCATCGGCATGGGTCAGCGGCTTGAACTCCACGGAGGTCGGATCGATCAGCGTGTTGGCCCAGGAGAATTCCAGCCGGTTCAGCCCCTTCCGGAAGACCAGGCAGCGGGTTTCCCGGACCAGCGTCAGGTCGGCCGAATTGTAGATGGTCAGCTGCACGGAGTCCCGGCCAGGCAGGCTCACCACGTTGATGCGGCCTTCCACCGGGCCGGCCAAACCGGCGAGCAGGAGGCTCGCCAGCAGGACCGAAAGGGGGCGGACGGATGGCAGACGGGCTGGGTGTTTCATAATAAATAGCGTTGGTCAGCGGGTGGCATTGGTCCCCCAACGGGTGGTGACTTCATAACCGAACTCCTGCTTTTCCAGGGGCTTTAGGGGCTGCAGGAATTTCACTTTGTGCGCATCCACTGTTTCGCAAGCCGCCTCCGTCTTGAGGCTCCAGTCCCCCGGCAGGTTGCGCCGGATGTCGAGCTGCACCTCGATCTCCCGGGAATTCTGGATCTCCACCCGCCACGTTTCCCGGATGGTCCAGCCCTTGACGTTGCCCTCGTTGTCGAAACGGAGATCGGTTTTTTCCCAGTTGGCCAGCACCGGCTGAACCCGCACTTCCTGGTCGGAACCCAGCTCCAGCTCCACCTCGGCATTGACCGGGATATATTTGACGGCGGTGCGCCCAACCAGGGCATAGGATTGGTCATCCGCCACCGTGCGGAACACGGCCACCTGGCCGTCGGGCAAAGGCTCCTTGCCCAGCTTGCTCTCCTGGCTGTTCTTGAACCGATAGTAGCGGATGACCTGGTCCCCCCACCGCTCCTTTTCAAACTTGCAATAGCTGGCCAGCGGAATCCCGCGCGCCTCGAAGGACGGCAGCCGTTTGGCCCAGCCGGTGGGGATGGTGTCCCGGCCTTCAACCGTGTAGAGGAAATATTCCGAAAGCCCCTCTTTGACGATCTCCCGCCGCTCCAACCGCTCCAGGGAACGAAGCATGCCTTGGGATTTGTCGCTGGCCTCCGCGAGGCGGCGCCCCTGCATCTCCGCCTTCGCGCGGCCACCCACCCCCCCTTTTTTCCGATCCGCATCGGCCCGGCCGGCTTGGGCCAGGGCGGCGATCTCCTCCACCAGGCGGATCACCCCCACCACCAGGCGGACCTGGGCGTTCTCGTAATCCTCCCCGCTGTTGTTTTTGATCCGCACCGAGCCGGCCAGCGCCAGCAGCTTCTCGGAACGGCTGGCCTCCGCGGCGTAATCGGCGGACCAGGTGATGCCGCTGGTGAAGTAGCTGATCTCCACGGCGATCTCCCCCGCCCGCCCGCTTTGGATGTTCCACTCCAGGGTGTTGGTGACCCGCGGCGGGAACCGGACATCCAGCACCTCCACCTCATCGGCATGGGTCAGCGGCTTGAACTCCACGGAGGTCGGATCGATCAGCGTGTTGGCCCAGGAGAATTCCAGCCGGTTCAGCCCCTTCCGGAAGACCAGGCTCCGGGTTTCCCGGACCAGCGTCAGGTCGGCTGAATTATAGATGGTCAGCTGCACCGCATCCCGCCCGGGCAGGGTGACCACGTTGATGCGGGCCTGGAGCCAATTGGCGGACAGGCACAGCCCAGCCAGCAGCAGGCCCAACCGCCAGGCCGGGCCTGCGGAAAGCACCGGCCCGTGGGCACCAGCTGTCAGCTGGCAATGACAAGGCTGGTTTTTCATAGGCGGGTGAGGCCGGGGTTCAACGGGTGGCGTTGACACCGTGATGGGTGGTCACCGCGTAGGTGAAGGCCTGTTTTTCCCGGGCTTTGAGGGGCCGGACGAACTTGATCTTGCTGGCATCCACCCGGTCATAGGCCGCCTCGGTTTTGAGGCTCCAATCCCCGGCGAAATTGCGGCGGACATCCAGGACCACCTCGATCTCCTTGGAGTTCTGGATTTCCACCTGCCAGGTTTCCCGGATGGTCCAGCCCTTGACATTGCCCTCGTTGTCGAAGCGGAGATCGGTCTTTTCCCAGTTCATCAAGGCTGGCTTCACCTGTACTTCCTGGTCGTTGCCCAGCTCCAAATCCACCTCCTCGTTGATGGGGATATATTTGACCGAGGTGCGGCCCACCAGCGCATACGATTTATCGTCCCCCACAGTCCGGAAAGCGGCCACCTGGCCATCGGGCAGAGGCTCGCTGCCCAGCTTGCTGTCCCGGTTGTTTTTGAAACGGTAATAGCGCATGACCTGGTCCCCCCAGCGCTCGCGTTCGTATTTGTAATAGCTGGTGATGGGCACCGCGCTGCCTTTGAAGGATGGCATGCGCTTGGACCAGCCGGTGGGAATGGTGTCCCGGCCCTCAACCGTGTAGAGGAAATATTCGGACAAGCCTTGCTTGATGATCTCCTTGGGTTTGGCCGCCGCCAGGCCATCCGCCATCATCAGCGCGCCGGCGGCGCGCCCCCCCCGGGCGTTCGGGGCAGAGGGAGGGGCAGGCATGGCCATGGGCGCCTCTTCCCCCACCGACTTGGGGCCGCCCGGCCGGCCGGCCTGGGCCAGCTGGGAAATGCTTTCCACCAGGCGGATCATCCCCACCACCAGGCGGACCTGGGCGTTTTCATAATCCTCGCCACTTTGGTTGTTGATCCGCACCGAACCCGCCAGCTCCATCAGCTTTTCCGGGCGGTTGACTTCCGCCACGTAATCCGCTGACCAGGTGATGCCGCTGGTGAAAAACCGGATTTCCACCTCCACCTCGCCGGCCCATTCGCTGTGGATCTGCCATTCCAGGGTGTTGGTCACCCGCGGCGGGAAGCGGACATCCAGCACCTCGACTTCGTCCGCGTGGGACAAGGCCCGGAACTCCACCGAGGTGGGGTCGATGAGCGTGTTGGCCCAGGAAAACTCCAGCCGGTTCAATCCTTTCCGGAAGGTCAGGTGCCGGGTTTCCTTCACCAGGGTGAGATCGGCCGAATTGTAGATGGTCAGCTGGACCGAATCCCGGCCGGGGAGGGTCACCACGTTGATGCGGCCCTGGGCGGCAGAAACGCCGGACAGGGCGAGGGCGCCGGCCAAAACGAAGCGGCGGAAAAATGAGCATGATTTCATGGGCCAGAAATGGTTGAAAGTGGTGGTGGATCGCCTGGCGTTCAGAAATCCTTCGGCTCGTTGCCCTGGACGTTGAAGCGGTTCAGGTTGTAGGAGACCACGGTCTTTTTGGCGCCCGTGGATTCGGCCGGGAGGTTCAAGTGATACTCAAAGGTGAAGGCATCCTTTTTCTTGAACTGTTCCGGGTGGCTGTTCTCCACCATCTTCCAATAACCGGCCACATGCTCCACGATCACCAGGTCGATGGCGGTCTTTTTGAAATTCTCGATCTCGATCTTGTAGATCTCATCGGTGTCCCACACCACCTCCTGGTTGCTGGTGTTGCGGCGGAGGTTGGTGCGGTCCTCCTTGACCTTGCGCTGGGTCACCTTCACATCGCGGCTTTGGCCGATGAACATCTTCAGCTCGCGGTCCACCGGGGTCAAAGCCACCCAATCCTCACCCGTGAAGGCCACGCCCTCGCCCGGCTTGGCGGAGGCATCGTCGGCGATTTCCTTGGTTTTCAGGAAAATGCGCGCCTTGCCCGGCAGGAGCGTGTGGGTGCCCAGCTTGGATGCCTGGTCGTTCTTGATCACATAGGAGAGCGGGATGCCCACGGTTTGCTTTTCATACTCGGGATCCCAGGGCTGCTGCCCGGCATCCCAGGTGAGCACCTTTTTGACCGGCAGGTTTTCGATCCGTTCGGAGAGCAGCTCCAAAACCTCCTCATGCGCGATGGTCTTTTTGAACTGGGCGCCGTAACCGATGCCAATCTCCGCCTCGGCCAGGTCTTCGCCGGAATCGTTCCGCAGCCGGAGGTAGTTGCGCAGGGTGAGGTTTTTCTCGGTGGGCTCGGCCACGGCCTTGTAAACGATCTCCCGCGTCAAACCGTTGAGCAGGTAGGTGATGCGCATCCGCTCCTCGCGCGCCTCCGGGCTGCTGAAGGCCCACACCAGGGCGTTTTCGTTGGGCGGGTAGCTGGTATTCAGCAACTGCACCTCCTCCGGGTGGTTCAACACGCGCACCTGGATGGAATTGGGGTCGATATTGACGCCCCGCCAGCTGAAATCCACCTGGTTCACCCCCTTTTGCAGCGGCAAGATCCGTTCCTCCTCCACGAGCGTGGCGCTCGGGTTATTGAGCGACAACACCATCCGCGCCCGTTCCGGCAAAGCCACCAATTTCACCCGCGCATGAAGGCGCGCCGAGGGCAGCAAGGTGAGCGCCAAAATGCTGATTATCATCATTCGTTTCATGTTCTGATCCTTTCTATCGCCGGTTCCCCGGACATCATCCAAATACCAAACACTCTAGATTCCCAACGGGATTTGGCGAGGAGATACCGCCCGCCTGGCACGGCCAACCGCCGATCCTCCAGAACCCATCCCGGGCCAGCCACCGGGAGATTAGACGGCCGCCGCCGGGTTTTGCTCCCGAAGAAATGAAGGGAGCCTGCAAATTTCCAAAAGTTCGGGAATAAAAAGCATGAAGGCGGCGGAATCGGGTTTTCCGCCGCCCCTGGCAAAACAGTAACAAAACGCCCGGTACCGGTCCGTAGAAAACCATCCTGCAATTGGCCTCTGAGCATTCCTGTTTTTTGGAACCGGAATGGGGGATGTTTGGAACCTGCCACCCTCAAAAAATGCCGCCGTTGATGGTTCCCATTTGCATACGTTACGACACCCTGGCCAGGGTCACGCCGCTGCCACCGTGGTCTTCCCTGGTGGCTATTCAGCTTGAGCGGGAAGGGGCTTGCCATCGCCAGAAAAACCTCCCGATTCCGTTCGCTCACCAGCTCGCCAGTTTTTCCCGCAGCGCCCCGATGCTCACCGCCTCCACCTTCTCCCCCAGCGGATAGCATTGCCTGCCCGGATGCACCACCAGCAACTGATCCAGCCTCAAGTCCGCCAGCGCGATGTGCATCGATTTGGTCATACTCACCGCATCGGAGTATTTGACTTCGATCCCGATGCGCCTTCCGTTCACGAAGACCAGCAGGTCCAGTTCGTGGCCGGATTGCGTGCCCCAGAAATACGCCTGCCGATCACCCGTCACCCGCAACACCTCTTCGATGACGAATCCCTCCCACGACGCGCCGAGCTTCGGGTGGCCTTCCAGCCGCGCAAACGATTCCACCCCCAGCAACTCGTGCAAGATCCCGCTGTCCCGCAGATACACCTTCGGCGATTTCACCTGCCGCTTGCCCAGATTCTCAAACCACGGCGGCAACTGCCGCACCATCAACGCGCCGGTCAGGATGTCCAGATGCCGCTTCACCGTCGTGTGCGCCTCGCCCAGCGAGCGCGAGATGTCAGAGGCATTCCAGATTTGCCCGTGATAATGCGCCAGCATGTTCCAGAGCCGGCGCAGGGCCATCGGCGGCACTTGCACGCCGAACATGCGGATGTCCCGCTCCAGAAAAGTCTGGATGAAATTCTCCCGCCAGGCGCGGCTGGCCGCATCGCTCTCCGCCAGGAACGACCGGGGGAAGCCTCCCCGCCACCACAGCGGGCGCAGCGGCTCCGCCCCCACTTCGGCCAGGCTGAAGCCCCCCATGTTCACGAACACCACCCGCCCGGCCAGGGATTCCGAGCTGTTGCGGATCAAGTCGGGGGACGCGCTCCCGAGCAGCAGGAAGCGGGCGGGCAGCGGACGCCGGTCGCTCAACACGCGCAGCAGGGGAAACAGGCCGGGCTTCCGCTGCACCTCATCCACCACCACCAAGCCTTTCAGCGGCTCCAGGGTGGTCATCGGATTGGCCAGCCGTTCCCAGTCCGAGGGCGCTTCCCAGTCGAAATACTCATGCGGCTCCCGGGCTGCCAGTTGGCGGGCCAACGTCGTCTTGCCGCACTGCCGTGGGCCGATCAACGCCGTCACCGGATTTTGCCGCAACGCCTGCCGGATCGATTCGGCCAACCCGGTCCGTTGAATCTCGATTCCGCTCATTCGGAAGATTGAACACCCAATGCTCAAAATACGCAAGCCATCGGCAACCGACTCCCCGGCAGCATATTAAGTTCATGAAGAAGGTTCTCTTCCGGACTCGCCGTGCCGCCAATGGCAAAACCGTCCACGGCGAAGTTGGTTTGCCCGGGAAGGGGTGGGGGTAGCCTGTAGAAAATTAGCCGGTTTCGACGTTTTGGTTAGGCCCACCTTTTGGAACCGGAACCGCGTGGTTTTGGCACTCCTGGATTCGGCGCTGGCGCAGCGTTTGAGGCACGGTTTTGGCGAGGTGATCCTGCAGGGCGGTATGCGAGCAGGCCTTGAGGGCGAGCTCGATTTGGGTGGCGGAGTGTTTGCCGCACAGCAACGGCAGGACATACTAATCAGTTAATGGCATAAGACACACTTTCAGCTCCAAAAGGTCAAGTCCTGGTTTAAATTTGTCACTTTTTTCTCGGTGTTTCCCTGTCGGT
>CAYPCQ010000131.1:0-24185 GCA_964409245.1 uncultured Verrucomicrobiota bacterium | reverse complement strand
GCTCAAGGCACCCTGGGCGGGCGGGCAGGCGCTCATGCCCTCCCTGGGCAACCTTTCCTCCTGGCATTCCGAAGGCTTGGTGGGCATCCGGCCCGATCCGGAAGGCCCCGGTTTCAAGCGGATCATCATCAAGCCGGGAGTGGTGAGCGGGCTGCATTGGGTGCGGAGCCACTACGACTCGGTCCACGGCCGCATTGCCAGCCATTGGCGGCGGCGGGCGGGCCAGTTTTCCCTGGAGGTAACCATTCCCGCCAACACCACGGCCACGGTTTTTGTGCCGGCTTTGGAAGCAGCTGCCATCACCGAATCCGGCCGCCCGGCAAACCAGTCTGAGGGGGTGAAATTCCTGCGCCTGGAAGGCCAGTCGGCCGTCTATGCAATTGCTTCGGGCACCTACCGGTTCCTATCGCCAGCCGGCGGCAGCGTGCAGTTGGGAAACCGGTGACCGCGGGGCAGTTTTTTAACCACGGAATTCAATGGCCAGCCGGTTCTGGAGATGGCAATCCGCCGTCCTCCCAGATTGGGGCATCGGCGGTCGTCCAGAGCAGCCGGACGGGTCCGAGCAAACCGCTGGCTTGCTCCCGCCACGGCTCATCGCCGCCGTAGGTCCAGGTCCACGGTTGTTGGTTGGTCCGGGCATACCGCCGGCCTTTGGTCTGCAGGTCGCCCACCAGCCGGTTGATCCATAAATTGGTGACCTTGACGATCAGCTCATTTTTTCCCGCCCGGGCCGCCGGAGTGAGGTCCACCCGGAAAGGTGGCTTCCAAAAGATCCCCAGCGACTGGCCATTCAAAATCACCTCGGCCAGTTCACGCACCTCCCCCAGGTCAAGGTGGGCGTGCAGGCCCGAATTGAGCTTTTCGGCTGAAAGCTCCAGGAGCCGGTGGTAAGCGGCGGTCCCCGAGAAATATTTGATCCCTTCCTCGGCAAATTCCGTCCACGGCTTCAGAACCGGAAACGGCACCTCGCCGGGCGCGCCCCAGCCCTCGGCAAACCGCACCGTCCACGCGCCTTCCACCCCCTCCACGGCCGCCGGACGGGCCAGCGTCTTAACCGGCCCCGGGGCGGCAACCGGAGGACGAAAGACCACGAAGACCGAACCGCCAGGCGCCAGGGGCAGATCAACCTGGATCCCCTCGGCGGCCTCGACTCCCGCAAGGCGCAGCCCAGTCCGTCCGGTGGCTGGATCCCAAATCTCCGGAAGCCGTCCTTGGATGCGGAACCGGCAGCGCGCCAGGCCGCCATTGGTTCCCGAATTCCGCACAAAATAGAGATCCTCCGCGGCGGTGCGGCGATGGATGAAATCGATCTCAAGACCTGCTGGCTGCCACTCACAGGTGAAATCCGGCGGCACTCCCAGCGCTGCCAGAGCTTGCGAGGGGGTGAGACCGGCGAACACTTTTCCGGCGCCAACCGGGCGGCCCAGGGCGGTGGCAGCGGCCTCGCTGCCCCATAATTCTTCCGCCAGCTCCCGCACGCGGGCAATGCGCCGGCTTTGATCCGCCAGCCGGGGATCGCGCGCCGGTTTCGGCCCCAGGACGACCCCTCCGGCCCGTACCAGCACGGCGATCCGGTCCAGCACTTCGGCTGGAATATGATCCTGGGCGGGCAACACCAGCAAACGGTAGCTGTGGCCGTCCGGAAGGGTCCAGCGGCCGCCCTGCACGCGCATCCGGTTCATGATCACGTCGCTGTTGGCGATGTCATAGTCGCAGCCGGGATCGAGGCCGGGAAAAACCGGCTTCTTGGGGACATCGTGGAAGGCGGGCCAAAAGTTGGGGGATTGATCTCCGTAATAGCCGCAGACATCGGCCACAAACAAGCCCCGCTGCAACATATAGCTGCAGCGGGAAAGGTAATCGATGAAAGGCCGCGAATCCGCCCACCAGGTGGCGCGCGGATTCAAATCCGCCCCGGCATGGTAAGCGCGGCCGGGCAGACCCGCGGCTGGCGGCGAATGGGTAAAAGTGTGGAAAACGAACTGGTTGAGGCCCTCGCAAAGGGCACGGTCCGCCAGCTGCTTCAGCACCAAGGGGCCATCCTTCCAGCGCCGCCAGGTGGTGAACGACTCGGCGCTCACCAGGTTGCCCCCATAGATGTGGGCGGCGCTGGCGATTTCCTTCACCAGAAACATGTTGCGGTGCCGGATCCAAAACTCGCCACGCGGCACGCTGACATTCCCCAGCGCCTTGAGGGCATCCAGCGCGCAGCTTTCCCAGATGGGCGCCCCCGGGCCACCCGCCTCCGCCACCAATTGCAGGCCATACCGCTGGAGGAATTCCCGCCCGCTGGTGTAATGGCTGAAGATCAGCTGCTCGCTCAACGCTTTCTGATGATCGTAGCGGAACGCTTCCGTCACCCCGGCAATTTTCCAGCCGGCCAGGATTGGCAGGCAAGGAACCAGATCGTAGCCGCACCATTTCTGGAAATATTCCGGGAACCGATCCGTCCAGGGAATCCCCGCGCCCAGTTCCATGCTGTCCAGCTCCAGCCAGCTTAATCCGGATTGACCCGCATTTTCCGGGGTGATGCCCAGGCGGTCCAGAATGGTTTGAAAGTGTCGGCGGGTGGCGGCAGGCTCCAGGAAATCGATGTGCAATCCGTCGGAATTCGGGCTGGGCACAATCAACCGCTGCCCGTTGTTGGAGCAGATGAACCGCAGGATCACCCATTCCCCATCCGGGACATTCCAAGACAAACGCCCGTCCTGGAATCGATCCCCCAGGTTCAGCACCGACGCCAGGCCCGCCACCGTTTTGGCGGCGTTTTTCGGGACGGCCAATACCGCAACTTCCCGGAAATACTGCGGCCGCCCATCGGCCTGCCTCGGGCATTCCTTCGGCGCCACTGGAAACGGCAGGATCCCCTCAAACAGCCCCGGGCCTTTCACCTCGTGGGTGGAGCTGTAGAGTTGCTTCTGCGCCCAATCCGGCGTGACCCAAGCCCCACCGGCGTTCCAGCCGCTGGAGGCCACCAGGCCCAGGCGCAAGCCCAGCCGTTTCCCTTCCCGCAGGGCATGGCGGATCGCCCGCACCGATTCCTCCCCCAGAAAGGCCGGCCCGGCGGGGACCACCTTGCCGGGATCGCTGTTGGCCAGCACATCCCAGATTTCCAGCCCGCTCATGCCTTTGGCCTTCGCCTCCTCCAGCTCGCTGGTGAGCGCCGCCAAATCCACGCTGCCGTTAAGCCACGGCCAATAAGCGCCCGGCCGGGCTTCCAGGGGTGGATTGGCAAATTGCGCGGGGGACAGCACATCGGCGCCGAAAACCGACAACGCGCAGACGAACAAGGCCAGCAGCACCGCCAGCCGTGCCGGGGAATTGGGGGAGGATGTTCTTTTCATGCGATGGTTTTGGAATGTTTGGGATCGATGGAGTTTAAAATCATGACGTGGTCATTGAGGCGTGGGAGTTTGGGTGAACTCAATCCGGTATTCGGGGATGGCCACCAAGTGCTTGAGTTCCGCGCATTCCGGGCCGCTGAACTGCGGCCGGCTGCCTTCCGGCAGGTAAATTTGCGCCTCCTGCTTGAACGGTGTGAGCCAGAAATCCAGCCCGTCCCGGAGGATTTTCGGGGCAAAATGACGCAAGCCCAGCTCCCACTTCGGCTGGCTGTAAAAGTCGTCCGCCAGCAGGCGTCCGTCCCGGCTCCCGGTCAGAAACGCAATGTCACCGACATAACCGACGCTCAAGATGACGTCGGCCAGCTGATCGGGTATAGGCTCCGGCAGGCGAATCCGCCAGCCGCGCCGGACTGGCTCATACCAATTTCCCGGCACTTGGTTGAATGGCTGGCCGCCCCAAGCGGCCATCCTCACTGCGGCCGGCCAGGCCTGATCATCGAAGCCCGGCTCCAGCCAGCCGGGAGGCGCCACGCGGGAGGTTTTCCAGGTGGCATCCGAAACAATCGTTTGCGAGCGGCCATCGGCGAATTCCACCACCAGGCTGGCAATCCACCCGCCGGCGCCCGCCGGGCTCGTGGCCGCCACGGCGATCACGCTGCGTCCGGAGCGGATATGGCGCGTAACATCCAAAACGGGCGGCGCCATGGCCGCCGAGCCGCCCTCATCCACCAACTGCCCATTCAACCACAGCCGCAGCTGGCGGGCGGCCGAATAAACCAGTGTGGCGCGCTGGACTGAAGCTCCGGCCGCCATCGAAAACTCCCGGCGATAATACCGGGCGGTGGAGCGGTCAGGGGCATCGCTGGACCCCACCCACTGCGCCCCAGCCAGGGCACGCCCCCGCCGGTGCAAATCAACCTCCGGCAGGGCTTCGCATTGGATGGGGAATTCACGGCGGGGCACGGTTGCGTGATAGCGTTCAAAGCCGCCGTCCCGAACGGATTTGAGCGCTGCCTGCCCGGCGGAAAGCCCGCGGGCCACCGGGGGAAAGACGGCCAGGGAGGCCGCCTCCGGCAGGCCGGCGGAATCCGCCGCCGGGGAGTTCCCGCGATGGAGCATTTGCAGCCGCTCACCATCGCACAGCACAAGGTCTGGCGACAGGAACAAGCGTTCCCGTCCCCAGATCGTAGCTTTGTAACATTGTCCAGCTTGGGCGTTGGACAGCGTGGTCACCCGGATCCGCCGTCCACTCCGGGCCGAAACCGAGATCACACAATCGGTGCCAGGTTTAAGGCCGCGGACGACAGTCCACCCTGCGGAGCGGACGAGGCCGGCGCCCGGACACTCCACCACCGCGGTGGATTGGTTGTCCCACAGGTATTCCGGCTCCACCCCGTCGCTGGCTTTGAAAAAATAGTGGAACATACCGTCCACTTCGAGGAGGCAAAGCGGCTGCGCGGTGGCGTATTTAAGCACCGCGCCAGCGGCGGTGGGAGCGGAGCCGGAGGCTGGTGCACCCAGCTCCAGGTTCAGTGGCCAGATCCCATAGGCATCTTTGGGAATGCCCACCGGCTCCCGCGGAACAACCAAGGTTTCGCCGGGCAATTTCACCTCGAACTGCAGCGGGCCAAGATCCCGCCTTTGGGCCAGGCGGTGATAATTGTTGAAAAAGAGAAATCCGCTCCGCCCCCTCACGCGCGCGATGCAACGCAGGGTATCGGTATCGGCCGGGCTGGCGGGCCAGCAGGAGGGGAGCACGGGGAAAGCGGGGGCCAGCACTCCGCCGAAATCTTTCAGGAAGAGATGCAGCACCCGGAGGGAATGATACCAAGGGCGTGGCTGGCCGAATTCGCCCAGCGCGGCCAGGAAATCGTAGGAGATCTTTGGGTAATCATAGGTGTCCTCCAGGGTGGTCAGCCGGCCCAACGGATTGGAGCCTCCGTGATACATGTAGTAGCCCAGCAGGTTGGCCCCTTTGCCAGCCACGATATACTGCATGGCATCGATGTCCCCCTGGCTGAAGAGCGGCCGGCGGGGATGGCGTATCTGGTTCCCAGTCCCCATTTCCGCGGTGGCAAAGGGAACTCCGGAGGGCAGCCAGAAGCCCTGATCCAGGCGGCTTCGGCATTGCTCCAGCTCGTAGCCAACGGCCGCATCGGCGATCGTGCCGGTAAAAGTATATTGATTGGCGGGCGCCAGTGGCTGGGTGCCGCCGGCCCAAGGGGCATCGGGATAACCGCCCCACACCGGCACCACTTCGTCCAAAGGCAGCGTGGCCCCCCAGCCCGTGGCCGAGTAGTAGGGCACGTCCAATCCGGCCTCCCGCGCCAGTTGCTTGAGCTTCCGCAAGTAGCCCGGCTCGCCCGTGCACTCATTGTCTAGCTGCAGGCCGATCACGGGGCCGCCTTCCTTGAACAGCAACCCGGCCGTCTGCTTCCGGATTTGCAGGTATAGATCCCGCGCATACTGCAATAAGGCCGGATTGGTTTCACGCGGCCCCGCCAGCCTCGGGAGGAGCCAGTCCGGATAGCCGCCATTGCGGCATTCCCCGTGGCAATAAGGCCCGCCGCGCAGCCACACATACATCCCGTGCCGGGCGCATAACTGGATGAAATGGCGCAGATCGCGGTTCCCCTCCCAATCCCACTGGCCCTCGATTTCCTGGTGGTGGATGCCAAACAGGTAAGTGGCAACCACTTCAATCCCGCCGGACTTCATTTTCAGCAAAGCTTCCTCCCACCGCCAGCGCGGGTAACGCGAATAATGGATCTCCCCCATGACCGGATACCATGGTTTTCCATGGCGCGTAAAATAAAAGTTGTTCAACGAAAGCTCCATTCCGTCCGGGCTCCGGTTGGCGCCTAATTTAACCAGCGAAGGCTCGATGCGATGGGCCAGATGGGAGGCATCGAACCGGTAAACGGCGGCGCCGGTGACCGTAATGGATACCGGGGCGGAGGTGGCCAGCCGGCCGAGATTGTCAGTGGCCACCGCGGCCAAAACGGCCGGTCCGGGCAGCAGATTCAGCACATTGGTGTAAGGGGGCTGGCTCCACCCGGCGATGGGGATTCCGTGATTCAAAAGGTCCACTCGCGCCACCGATCCGTCCGGATCCGCCGCCGCGATGGCCACCGGCAGGCCTTGACTGCCATCGGCCACCGTGCCGCCGCGCGGAGCTGAAACGCAGACAGTGGGCGGCAGGTTGAAGGCCAGCGCATATTTGCCGCGCAAATACTCGATCACCGCGCCCCGGTCCCTGGCGGATAGCGACGGTTGGTAAATCAGGATCTCCGCGAGGCTGCCCTGGAGTTGGGTGACCAAGTCCGCGCGGGATCCGATGCGCAAGGGGCCGCCACCATCCCCCAGGGGGGCAGTGTAATGGGCGCTGCCATTTTCAAAATCGTTCAGATGCTGTTCCGCGAGGCCGTTTTTCCAGGTGAATCCCAGGACATTGAAAACGCCAGCCGGCGGAGCCGACACGCTCAGAAAGCCCATGCATTGAGCGCCATTCCCCAAGTAAAACGCGGTGCGACCACGGTCCGAGCCGGCATTATACCAATCGAAAGGAGCGGGCAGGTTGCCCACGGTCTTGGATAGGGCGCAGCAATGGCCGCCGGATAGGTCGTCATACTTTACCAGGGTCAGGATGGTCACGTCCTGGGTCAACCGGGCCAGGCCGGGGGAGTTGGGAATATCCAGGTACCGCGGGCCATCCACAAACCGCAGGACCGGGTATCCGTTCAGGGCGTTCAATTCCACTGTGGGGGCTTTCACCGGCCCGGCTGGTGGACGGGCAACCTGCCCCATGCCCGACTGGTCAGCCCAGGCGGTGACCTGCCCACTGCTGTTGGTGCCCACCCCGGCGTCCGCCTTGAGCCACAGTTGGAGGCCGTTGGTGATGGGCAAGGCCTGTGCCCGCAGATCGATGGCCTGGAAGCCCAGCACGAGCGCCATGAGGCCGGTGGCGATTGCGGGTTGAGGATATTTCATGGATTTGGTTATTCGGATTTCAGCCGCCAAAGATCGAGCGCCAGCAGCTGGACCGCACCTCCCGAGGCATACAATTCCAGCCCCAGGCTTTGGGGATCGGCTTTAAAAAATTCGCAATTCCAGGTCAGGCCGTCGTTGCCGAAAATATCCACCACGGAGCGATCCAGCAGAATATGTAATTGGACCTCCTGGCCACGCGGCGCCAGCGGCTGGGCGATCCCACCCTGGCCGGCCGGAGGGGAGAAGAAAACTTCCTGTTTCGCCGTGCGGTAGCCAACAGTGCAAGGCCCGGCCGGCCCTTGGCGAAGCCGGAACCCGAATTCGGCGGCGGTAGCCAACTGGAAGCGGGCGATGATTTCCAACAGCTCACCCGGGGGATTGGGATCGCCCACCGGAAGGCTTCCCTCCTTGATTATTTGGGGCGGAAGCTGGGTGTGCCCACCGCGGAGGGCCTGAAGTTCCTTCACCGGCTGATAACATAACCGCAGGCCAGTGCCCGGCAGATCCCGGAGGGCAAGCGCCACCGGAATGGTCTGAATGCCGCCTGTCCAAGGCCCAAGCGCGCCATATTTTTCCGCCGGGAGCCACTTCCAGCCAATCCACAGGCGGCGGCCATCGGCGGCGGGCACCTGGCTGAAGGATTGGCCGACAAAAAAGTTGCCGCCGAACCGGCAAGCCGCGGACCGGTTGGAGAAGGTTTTGCCATCGAAATCCCCCAGCCAATAATTGATGCCCTCCCCATTGGGCGTGGTGGGATAGGATCCGGCCACATAAACCCACTTCCTCTCCGCGGGCCGGCCGGCCACGGGCAGCTCAAATAGATCCGGGCATTCCCCGTTGGGCATTTCGCCCAGCAACTTCCATTTTTTAAGATCCGTGGATTCAAACAAATTCCCAGGCGGATGGTATCCCCGGGAGAGAACCAGCAGCCACTTGCGGCTGGGGGCGTGCCAGATCACTTTGGGATCACGGAAATCCTTGTTTCCGTCCGGGCGGCGGAGCACCGGGTTATGAGGGTATTGGCGCCAGGTGCGTCCGCGGTCATGGCTGAAGGCCAATCCCACGATCTGGCCTTCATCGGCAAAGTCGGAATACACCAGCACCGGCACCCGGTCAGCCCCAGTCTGAAAGCCGGCGGTATTATCCGAATCCACCAGCCCGGAACCGCTGCCGCTGCACCTGATTGAAGCCAGCCAGGGCGCCCAATGAACCAGATCCTGGCTGGCCAGGTGAGCCCATTGCTTCCCCCACCCTGCGGGATCGGGATTCGACAAATAATGAAGATGATACTCCCCTTCATAGTAGAACATGCCGCAGGGATCGTTCATCCACCCTGCGGGCGGCGTGAAATGAAACCGGGGCCGATAGGGGTCCGGCACCGGCTTGGGAGCGTCCGCCGCGGGCGTGGAACAGTTGAGGAGAAAGCCGGCCCATATCGCCATGGCCAAAGACCGGAAACTGCCGATCCCGCGGCGTTTGGCGAAAAACAGGTGGCCGTAATGGTGGTGGTGACCTTCAAAGGGTGCGCCCGGATCAGTCTGGCTCATGTATTTCCTTCGGTTTTAATTCCACGCTGTAAAAAGGCTCCACCGGCAGGCCAGTCAGCCCCCGGAGCACCATTTTTCCCGCGCCGTCATCGTCGATGCCATAGGAAACCCGGATCGTTGCCGCCGCCGTTGAAGCACCAGCCTGGCCACTCCCGGGGTAACTGTTGCCGCCGGCCAAGGCGGTTTTGAACCGCACCTGAACGACGTTTTTTCCGATCCGGGTAGTCTCGACCAGATCGTCCGCCCCAGGCGGCTGGCTGGATGCGAAAGACCAACCTTCCGCCTTGATTCCCCGCTGCCCCCGGTAATCGCCGATGGCCAGTTCCTGGTCGAAGGCCAGGATTGCGTGCCGGCAATCCGCCGACAGGCTGGCGGTTCGCAGGATCGGCCCCCGCCCAACGCCAGACCGGTAGATGCGGGAGGAAATGGCGGCGGCCCAGCGCTGCGCCAGCGGAGTCATTTCATCTGGAGTATTGAAGTGGATATGGAGGGAGTCCGAGGCCAGCGGCACATCGTAAACCACCGGCCCGGGGGAAATCCGCGGGTCAGGCCAGGAATCCTGCAGGGCGCGGCGGATATGGTAAATATTTTCCCGGGTGGAGAGGGCGGCGGAACCGATGCGGTGCGGCACATTGCCGATCGAGCCGATAAAAACGGTGTCCAAGCGGAGGTCGCGATGCGCGTCCGCCACAAACTGTTGGAGCGCCGCCAGGTATTGATCATGATTTCCGTTGAAGGAGAGGTGGGCGTATTCCTGGCTGGGATTGCAATCCGCTTCACCTTGGAACCATAAGATCGCCCGGATTTTCAGCGTGCCGCGGGTGGCGTCGCGGATCGTGCGGATCATGGCCGGGTAATGGTCCCCCGAGGGCTTCAACCACTGTTTAAGCCAGGCGCCGCCGATGGCGGTGGTTATCAATCCGATGGGCACCCGGTGGTCCTGGCACAGATAGCTCATGGTGAGAGGCCAGGGCGAGCCAAGCCCGGAAGCGGAAGCCGGATGCCGCAGTGGCTCCCAGGCGGAGGACACGTTGCGTTTGTATAGAGACATCGCCAAAGGCAAACCGTCGAGTGGTTCATAAACATGGCTGGACCACCCGGCGGCATTGGATTGTCCCGCCACCACAAAAACATCCCCGATGCTGACCAAGGGTATTGCGGCCCGCACCCCGGGTGTTTTTACCAACCGCACTTCAAGCGTGCCCTGCCCCACTTCCGCCGCCAGGATGCCCGAGAATTTCCCCATCTTCGCGCCATCCGCAATCCTCGTCCAGGATCCTTGGTTGAAGCGCGCTTCGATGCCGCCGGAGGATTCATCGGCATGGCCCTCAATTAAGATTTGGCCGGCATCTCCCGAGCGCTGGAAAATAGCGTATTTTTGCGGGTAATCGATCGTTAAAACAGCCTTCTTTGGGCCGTTCAAATCATGAGTGCCGGGCCGCAGGCTCCCGTTGGTGGCGAGACCGATGCCCGGATCCGGCTGGCCGGAAACCGGCATCAATCCCAGCCAGGCGCCCAGGGCCGCGGCCCAAAAGAACCAGGGTTTACACCGCTTCGTTGTTTTCCGGCCGCCCCCAGTGGACTCGCATTTCGCACCGGGGTTTTGCACCGGATTCATGAGCAATTTTTCCCGGGCGGACCATCCGCCATCAAAGATTTGGCGGGAATAGATCGAACTGGCGCACGCCCGGGGCATCGATATTCAGCCGCACGGTTTGGGCAGTAATGGGATCCACCCTCCGGCCATAGATATTGCCGAAGATGTGCCCTTGCCAGCACGGCTTCCACGAACCGTTGGGCTCCCGGGTTTCCATTCCAAAAGCGTGCGCCTGGCCGCGCCGGTGGCCGGGATTATTGATGGCAATCTCAATCCGATCAAAGGTAACCGGCTTGCCGAAATCGATTTCCAGCCACTGGCGCCCAGGCTTGGCGGGTTCCCAGGCAGTCCCGGAATTCTCGTCGATGGCTTTCCCCGGTTCGCAACCGGGCTTGCTGTCCGAAGCGGTGGCCTTGGCGCCAGTAGTCAATGAATCCCGGTAGGGGGCCGCCATGGCCAGCGGGGCTATGGCCCCATCGAAGTCCAGCTGCACAATGACATCCGGCTCCGCCGGGCCATCGCCGGGCTTCAGCATCACCATCATGCGGCCGTCTCCATGCCAGACACTGGCCTGCCCGCCGGTCAGGCATTTCACGGAAAGGAGCTGCCGCGGGAGGCCCGGCAAAGGGACGCGCTTGACCGTGGCGTCCAGAATGTGCAGGTAAACGGTATTGCCCTTGAAGACGCTGCCGCCCCAGGCGGCCGGTGGGAACGGGCCGGCTCGTGTGCCATCAAGGCTTTCGCCATATTTGGCCAGCCAGGGGCCGGTGGTTTTGAGCCGCTCCTGGTCTCCCGGCGAAACCCGGGCATCGAGCATCGGCGGAATTTCAAAAAGATAATTGCGGTCGGCGCAGGCCACCCCCGCCAAGGTCCGCACCCGGTTTTCCAGCGAAGACATATCGATGACATCGGCCTGGCGCGAGAGCGGAGTCACTTTCAAGGATTGGATCCGGCCGCTCCGGTAAACGGCTTCCACCGTGGTGTTCTGAGGCGCATGCAGCTTGAAGGCCACGTCCCAATCTTCCGGCCAGGCCGGCAGCAGGTAAATCTTCGACTCATCGCTTTGCAGCAGCAGGCTCTGCAAGGCGTTGGCGCTCACTGACCCGTGGTCGTTGTCGGGCGTGTAATCCATCTTCGTTTCCCAAAAGCCGGGGAACCGGGCGCGCGGATGCCCGGGAACCGGCTCTTCCATGGCGAGGTTCTGGAAAGTGAAGTTCGGCAGGCGGTCGTCAAAATTAATGCTCACCAGCCGGGCGGCCTCCCGCGGCAGCCCAAGGTAAGCCGCCCAGATCGGCGCCGATTGCCAGCCGCCCGTCTCCCAGCTCTGATCGTCCGAGGTGCCGTCGAGGCTCAATTGGCGCACATGGAAGGACTGGCGCCCACCGGCCAGGGATCCGGCCTTGCCCAGCCAGACCTGCCGGAACGGATAAACCGCGTAGAGTTCCGGCGTCTCGCAGATCAGCCGGCCCGCATATTTCTGCCCCGGCGCCAGCAAATCCATTCCCTTGATGGTGCGGTGCGGCACGGCCGGCAATTCCTTGAGGAATTTTGCCCAATAAGCCATCCGGGCCGGACCCGCCAGATCCTCACCCAAACCTCCCAGGCGGGCCAGCAGGTATCTCAAGCCGGAGACCTCCGTCACGGGATTGGTGACTGGCTGATAAGTCTCGGTCACCCCGGCTGGTTCGATCACCCTTTTGCCCTGCGCATCCCGCTTGGGATAGTGGAGATCATAGAATTTCACAAACTCATCGACACACGGCAGGAGGATTTCCGCCAGGAACTTCCGATCCTGCGTGTGCTCATAATAGTCGCACATCATGGCGGGCAGCTCGATCGAACTCAGGTAGTGGTAAACCAGGTGTCCGGGCATATCGTCAAAGAACGAAACACCCTTCCACAACATCCCCTCGGTCATGAAGGCCCCCTCGTGCTGGCACCACTTCCGGCAGCGGTCCCGGCACACCGCCAGCGAATCCCGCACCAGGGTGAACACCGGCGCCATCGTGTCATAGTCACCTCTGGCCAGCATGGACCAATAAGGATGCCGGGTGTTCTGCCACATGATCAGGAGGTTGCCCCAGTCGCGCTGATCGGCGTTCATGGCATTGGCCCGCCCGCCTTTGGGCGAGAAGGCGTGGGTGCCGGCGGGCAGATCCATCGTGAAAATCGATCCGTTATATGGCGGTGGCACGGCGCCGCGGCTGGCACAAGCTTGGGCAAACCGTTCCAGCGCGTAACGCTGGGTGAGGTTGAAGGCGTTTTCCCGGCTATCCACCACCAGTCCCTTGCAGTAGGCGTCCATCGTCTCCCTGTATTGCGTGAACAAGTAGCCGTCCAGGCGCACCGGCGCTTCACCGCATTTGCCCACCATGATATAGCTTCGTGCCCAAAACGCGCGCCACCATTCCTGGTGCGCGGCCCAATCCGATTTCACCGGCGCGGCGGCCTGGGCAAACCATTCCGCCAGGGTGGCGGTCTGCTCCGAAATGACATGGACCGTGCAAGCGATCCGGTTGGCGGGCGATTTCAAGGCCAGCCGGCGGCCATTCTCCCGCACAAAGCCATCCGCTTGCAACCAGCAGCCCGAGGTGCGGTTCAAGAGGGGATCCCTGGCCTCGGTGGCGATGCCGGGGGAATTTTGCCGGCGCAACTGCTCGGTCCAGACCGAGGACTGGTTCCGAAAACACCACGCCAGCCGGTCATCCCGATCATCCAGCAGGATGCCCACCGTGCCGGTGGCGGGCAATTTCGCGGTGGCGGCATCGGCCACCTCGGTCAACGAACGGAGCGATTCCAAGGTGATCGTGGCCTGGCGCGGTGTGGAGGATGAACCTTCCACCCGGATTACCGGGTGATTGGCATCCACCCAAACCCGCAGGCGCACATCACCGCCGATGATCGTCACCGCACCATCCCGCAGCGCCAGCGTTTGCTGGAATCCGCTCACGGGCAGCGGGGGGTCCAACCGCAACCGCAACCGGCCCAGCTTTGGCAGCACATGCCCGGCGTCGAAGGCATCCACCTTGCTGATGTAAAACAAGAGATCCCCATTGCCTTCCACCCACACATTCAGCCCCACATCGCCGTTGCCCAGCGGCATTGAACCCAGGGAATCCGTGCTGGGTGTATTCCAGGTCACATTGCACAGCTCCAGCCTTTCCTGGTCGGTGAGCGGATCCCGCGCCGTTTGCACGCGCTGGCTGAAGACTTCCCAGCCGGCCTCCTGATTTTGGGGCGCCGCCTGCGCCGTTTCCCCAGGCTCGCGGATGGAGTATAAGGCCAGCTTGCGGATCCGCGGCTCGGCGGCGGATTTCAGGGATCGCCAGCGCACCTTGCTCACTTCCACCGGCGGAAAATGATCAATCTTCTTGTGGCCGATCGAGGCGCCGCGGCAAAGCTCCCGCCACTGGCCGGCCACCAACCCTTCAATCACATATTCCCGCACCCGCTCGCCCTCGAGGATGTTCTCCATGGTGATTGCATGGTTGATGCTGGCTGGCCTGGCCAGCGCCAACTCCACGATTCCGCCCCGGCCTGCCGTCTCGGCAATACTCTGGTCGAAACGCCGCCGGATCTCCTCGCCAAACTCCCGATAACGCTTCATATCCGGTTCAGGGATCAGGCCGTCCGGATCCGGATTGGCGTTCAGCAGCAAATTGCAGTTGTGCCCCACGGAGCGGTAGTAGCGATCCACCAGCTGGGCCACCGTGAAGAGACGCCCCTCGGTGTTGGGCTGCCACATCCAAATCCCCTGCCGGATTGGCACGTCGCATTCGCCCGGCAGCCACTTCGGGCCGTCGGGATGGCCCGGCCCGTTGTAATCCCTGGCCCCGGGCACGGTCGCCCAGCACGGGTAAGGCGCCACCCCATCCTCGTTGCCGATCCAGCGGATCGAAGCCGCCGGCCCCTGGAAGACGATCGCCTTGGGCTGGAACTTGCGCAGGATGGGCAGCATGTCCGGCCCCCCTTTGGCGGGGTCCAGCACGCCACCGTCAAACCAGATCTCGGACAATTCCCCATAGTTACCCCACAGCTCCGCCAGCATGCCTTCGCAAATCCGGGCATAGCGGGCCTGTTTTTCCGGATCTCCACCCCGGCCGCGATTGACCAATCCGGGGTTGTCCACTTCCAGATATCCATTGCATCCCATGTGGGCATAGATCCCAGGCTGGATGCCATACTTGCGGCAGGAGTTGACGAAATCGCGCACAATATCCCCCTGGCCATTCTGGAAGGGTGACTGCTTCATGCCGTAAGGATACAGGCCGCTTTGCCAGCACATGAATCCGCTGCCATGTTTGGCGACGAACACGGCATACTTCGCCCCCATGGCCCGGGCGGCCTCCAGCCATTGATCCGTGTTCAATTTCCGGGGATTGAACAGGCTGGGCTCCGGCCGTTTCTCATACTGGCGGTGGTCCCAGTCCGGCTTGAACACCGGCATGTCATAATGGATGAACAGCCCCAATTCCAAATCCTGCCAGGCAGCCTGTTCCGGCGTCGGCTGAACCAGCTTCACCCCGGCCGGCTGGGCGGTGGCCAGCCCCAGGCTGCACCAGCAAAAGATAAGGGCCACCCAGGGGGATGGCCGGCGGTAGAAAAGCTGGTTAAAGAAACTCCGAAGGCGGAGGTTTCCTGGGCCAGCGTGAGGGGTCTGGGTGGTTTGGGTGGTTTGGTTCATGGGTATAATGGGATTGATGGAATAATAAATTCTCCGGGGTTCCGAAGGCAGTTTTGAAACATCCGCCGGGGATGGACCAGCCAGGAGAGCCAGGCAAGCCATGCCCCAGCCACGGGCAGGGCGGCAGTTTCCCACTTCAGAATCCTATTCATAGTGCTTTTGGGCTCCTTCCAGGCTCCGCACGGACTAACGCCAATCTGGCTGAATTACCCGGATGCAGGAAGTCTGAAGCATAGGCCTCCCGCTGGCAAGTGTGCTTATCTCCGGCGGAGGAAAAAACCGGCCGCCGGCCAGGATCAATGAGGCGCCATCCCGGCTGGCGCTTTGGTGGGGATCGCCTGCATTCCCTCCACCACCCGCTCCATCACCTGTGTGAAAACCTTGGCATAGGCGAAGTCGTTGACCGGCCGGGGACCGTGGCCCGCGATGGCCCCGGCGAAGGATTGATAAAGGCCAAGGTATCCCCGCTGTTCCAGCCGCTTGCCGGGCCGTTCAGCGGCATTCCATTTTTGCATCAATTGGCCTTGCCTGCTCCATTCGGCCCGGCCGGGAAAATCGAAACTCGCCTGGTAATCCACATTGGCCCATTGGTATTGCTCCATCCTGCCGCCCCCGCTGATCTGGAATAGCAGCACAGCGCTCCCGCAGACAGAATTCAACCGCAGGCTGGCAAAGGCTGGGCCGCCGCCTGGAACATCCAAACCAGCGCCAGCGGCCTGCACCACAATTTCGTAAGGCATCCCCATGATATCCATGGCCACGTCCAAAGCCTGGGCCACCTCCCGGCTGAGCAAAACGGCCCGGCCGGCCCGAAACAGCACCGCCGACACCTCGATCCGCGCCTGCAAAGCACGGGGGGAACCGTAAGGACGCGTATGGGAACGCACTTTGGCAAAGGCCGGCGCAAAACGCCGATTCAAGGCCAGCATCGTGATCAGCCGGGATTGGCTGGCGGCCTGCACCGCCATGCGGTCCCCTTGCGACATTTGCTGCCCGGGGATTAATTCGCAGAGGACGTGCCGGCCCATTTCCAAAGCGCGAATGCTGACCTCGGCATTGGGGCCCGGCGGCAGGCACACCACCACCGCCTCCGCACCCGTCTTCTCCACCAATCCCGGCCAATCCGAACCGTGGTGGATCACTCCAAAGCGTTGCGCCCAAATCCGGGCCCGGATTTGGTCCAAATCGCTCAAGCCCACCAGCTCAATCAGGCCTTCTGATTGGAGGTGAACCATGGCTGGCAGATGCGCTTCCTCCGCCATCCGATCGCAACCGATAAGGAATATTTTGAGCACGTATGGGATTCTACAGCCAAAAAGCGCCCCGGACCAAGGTGCTTCCGGATCGCGGTTCATCCTGGGTACCGGGGCCACCGGTGGACGCCTGGCAGCCCGAAGCCGCCGGCCTGGCCGGGAGTATAGGCCGAATTCGGCAATGCAAGCAACTCCATGTTTTCCTCGTATCCGGGCGTTTCCAGCTTGACCAGTTGGGCTGGGTCCAACATTTTGGATTAATGCATCCGCTGATTAAACGATTAATGGACCAGGGCCCCGCGATAACCGATGGCGCCTGGGGCACTCAATTGCAGGCTCGCGGGCTCGCCAGTGGCGATTGCCCCGATGCCTGGAACACCACCCACCCGGATTTGGTGGAGCAGGTGGCCCGTGCTTACGTGGAAGCCGGCAGCCAGATTATTTTGACCAACACTTTCGGAGCCAACCGGGTGCGCCTGGCCGGGCACGGCCTGGCGGAGCGGGTGGCCGAGCTGAACCGGGCGGGGGTGGCCATTTCCCGCAAAGCCGCGGCCGGCAAAGCCTTGGTCTTCGCCTCCATCGGACCAACCGGGAAAATGCTGATGATGGGCGATACCAGCGAGGATGAGATGCAGTTGGTTTTCAGCGAGCAAGCCAAAGCCATGGCCGAAGCGGGAGCCGACGCCCTGGTGGTGGAAACCATGTCTGACCTGGCCGAAGCCAAAATTGCGCTGGCCGCCGCCAAAGCCACCGGCCTGCCCGTGGTGGTCTCCATGGTCTTTGATTCCGGGAAAGACAAAGACCGCACCATGATGGGCGATACGCCCGAGAAGGTGGTCAAAGAACTCCTGATCGCCGGCGCCGATGTGGTGGGGGCCAACTGCGGGCAAGGCATCAGCGGGTATATCCCGGTTTGCGCCCGGATGCGGGCGGCCACCGACCAGCCTTTGTGGATCAAAGCCAATGCCGGCCTGCCGGAAATGATTGGCGGCCAGGCGGTTTATCGCACGGGAGCGGCGGAGTTCGCGGCCCAAATCCCCGCCCTGCGCCAGGCGGGCGCCAATTTCATCGGCGGCTGTTGTGGCACCAGCCCGGATTTCATCCAGGCGGTTAAAGCCACCCTGGCTTGACGCGCTGGTTTGGCCTGGCCCAAAACTCAACCAACAAATCCTGGTTCCCGATTTTTATGACCAGCCGCGAACGCGTCCTCAACCTGCTGGAGGGCAGGCCAGCCGACCGCCTGCCCTTGATGCCCATCACCATGATGTTTGCCGCCGATCAGGCCGGCATTCAATACGGGGATTACGCCCGGGACCATCGCCTGATGGGCCAGGCCCAATTGGTTACCGCCGAGAAATACCAACTGGATTACGTTTCGGTCATATCCGATCCTGCCCGGGAGGCGGCCGACTGCGGCGCGGCCATCCAGTATTTCCCGGATCAGCCACCTGGCCTGGATGAGCAGCATGCGTTGTTGGGGGACAAAACCGTCCTGGCCAGGCTCAAGACTCCCGATCCCCTGGCTGCGGGCCGCATGAAGGACCGCGTGGATGGCGTAGCCTGGCTGAAAAACAGGGTGGGCAATGACCTGTTGCTGGAAGGCTGGATTGAAGGCCCCTGCGCCGAAGCAGCCGACCTGCGCGGCATCAACAACCTGATGACCGATTTCTTCGACGATCCAGGCTTCGTGCGGGCTTTGTTCGACTTTGTGCTGGAGATGGAACTGCGGTTCGCCCGGGTGCAGATCCAAGCCGGCGCTGATATCATCGGCCTGGGTGATGCCGCGGCCTCGCTGGTGGGCCCCAAAGTATATGCGGAATTCGTGCTGCCTTTCGAAAAAAAGATGGTGGATGCCATCCACGCCATGGGGGCCAAAGTCCGGCTTCATATCTGCGGCAACACCCGGCGGATCCTCGAGGGAATGGGCAGTTTGGGGGCCGACTTGGTGGATCTCGACCTGGCCCCGGTGTCCGAAGGACGCCAAAAAATGGGCCCTGACCAGGTAATCCTGGGCAATGTCCACCCAGTGCACGACCTGAAAAATGGCACGCCGGAATCCATTTCCACCGCCCTGGCCGAATGCCATCGCCAGGCTGGGCCCCGGTTCATCGTGGGTGCCGGCTGTGAAATCCCCCGGGGCACACCCCATGCCAACATGATGGCGATGACGGAGTTTGCCTTGGGCCGGCAACCCTGATTGGTTTGATCCAGCTCCGAGGAGGCTTGACTTCGGCCTGAATCGGCCTAAAAGAAAATTGGAAAATGTGGCACCCGTCAACAAAAGAGCTTTTATGAGAATGAAATCCGTTTTCAGGCGTTTGGGAATCCTCCTGGGCCTGACCAGCTTGGCCGCCATGGCCGGGCAGGTTCTTGGCGCTTCCGATCTGATGCCTCCCTTCCGCGTGGAAGCCGATGGCCAGCCCATCGATACCGACGTTGGTCATGCCGTGCCGCTGGTTGTCGATTTTGACAACGACGGCACTCCAGATTTGCTGGTGGGGCAATTTGGCGAGGGAAAACTCAAGATCTTCCGCAACGAAGGCACCAAGACCCAGCCGAAGTTCCGCAAATTTGCCTGGTTTCAGGCGGATGGTTCAGTGGGCAAAGTTCCCGCTGGGTGATGCATCGGCTTTGGCCCACAGTTTGTGGACCTCAACAGTGACGGCAAAATGGACTTGGTTTCCGGCTCTTACCCGGGCGAGATCTATTGGTTCCGCCGCAAGGCCAACGGCACTTTCGCCGCGGGCGAAACCCTCAAGAAGCTCAATGGGCAGGCTTTGAATGTGGGCCGGGCTTCTTGCGTGGCGGTGACCGATTGGAACGGGGACGGCAAGCTGGATTTGGTGGGGGGGGATATTGATGGCAAAGTCCATTTGGTGATCAATAAAGGGACGGCTCAGAAACCCGCGTTCGACAAGGACGAACCGGTGACCGCCGATGGCAAAGCCATAGCCGGTGATTTGGCCGGGCCTTGCGTGGCTGACTGGGATGGCGATGGCAAACCCGACCTGATCGTGGGCAATGGCAATGGCAGCGTCGTCTTCTACCGCAACTTGGGGACGAAAACGGAACCCAAATTGGCGGCGGGGGTCAACCTGCTGGAACCGATTGTTCAGGAAGGGGCCAACCAGAATTCCAAACGCAGTGGAGGACGGGCGAAGGTCAGCGTCACGGACTGGAATGGGGACGGCAAACCGGATCTGTTGGTGGGTGATTTCAACAGCGACGGCTCCCGTCAATACCACGGATGGGTGTGGGTTTACCTGCGCAAATCTGCGGAATCCAAAGACTCCAAATAGCCGGGGCAGGCGCCTCTGGCGCTGAAAATAGCGACCATAAAACCGTCGGCCGACATGGAAATTTGACCGCCGTGGAGCAAAATCTTCTGCTCCACGGCGTTTTTCTTAAATCCACAACTTGGAACACTACTTCAAATTAAGCAGTTAAACACTTACCCATCATCAACCATGCGCCAATTTCCGAAACACGCTGCCGGCGGCCTCTTCAGCGATTCACGGTCAACATCCCCCACCTCTCCCCTGCCCCATCCGGACTTTACCCGGCAAGAACCCAAAAACGGCCTGGGCATCCTGGCTATCCTGCTCTGGTCATGGCTGGGTATGGGATCTGATGCCGCCGCAACCCCAGCAACTGACGATGGCAGCGGAACCATCGGGGGGATTGTGGCATCGTCAAAGGGCCAGCCGATTGCCGGAGCCAAAATTAACATATATGCCATCTACAAAGACGAAGTCGGCCAGTTCATTGCCAGGGAAGCCGGCACAGCGGTGGCCGATCTCAAGGGCAAATGGTCCAGTGCCGCGGCGCCAGCCAAGGCCGTGAGCCTGAATTTCAAATTAAGCCATCCGGAGTTCATCCCGGTGGAATATGACCAGGTCGATGAACCATCTGCGGGCGCCAACGAGGTGAGCAAGTCGGATTTGCTGGCGGGCACCGCCCGGTTGGGCATGGAGCCGGGCATCCAGGTATCCGGCCAGATCATGGATAAGAATGGGAAAGCCATCGAGTCAGCGTCGATTACGGTGGCTTCCGGGGTTGAATTTTCCAAACACCAGAACCTTCGCACCGATAAAAGCGGCGCTTTCCGCTGCACCGTGCTGGAGCTGGGCGATGCCTATCTCGTGGTGGAAGCCAAAGGCCATGCCCCCAAATTCTTGCCGTTTCAAGTTTCCGATCAATTGAAACCGCTGCAACTGGTGCTCGGCAAGGGAGCGGAGCTGAAAGGCCGGGTGGTTGACCAGTCCCACCAACCCGTGGGGAATGCCCGTCTGCGCATCACCTCCTGGAACGAACGCCCCCTTCTGGATTGGAACTGCCAAACCGGCTCCGATGGGCGGTTTTTTTGGGATTCCGCGCCGGAAGGAGTGGCTGAATATTCCATCGAGTGTGAAGGGTATGCCACGCAAAAGAACAAGGCCCTTTATGCGGGTGAAAAAGAAGCGGTTATTGCCCTGGAGCAAAGCTTTCTGATCCGAGGCCGCGTGCTGGATGCGGACACCCACCAGCCCCTGCAGGAATTTTCCATCACCCGTGGCAACAGTTTTTCTCCCGGGGCGCGGATTAATTGGCAATTTCCTTTTCCCATCAAAGGGCAGGATGGCGCCTTCGTGATCCGGCAGGAAACAGGCGGGCCTATTCTGGGAGCCTTGTTCCCCAATATTCCAGTCAAACTGATGGCTGAAGCTCCGGGCTACCTGCCCGCCGTTTCCGGCGAATATGCCCCCAAGGGCTGGCATACCAATGATTTTTTGCTGCACAAAGGCCATGGCCCGGAGGGGATCGTCATCCTCCCCGATGGCCTGCCAGCCGCCGGCGCCGAAGTGGCCTGGGTGGGCCTGGCCTATCTGACCCTGGCCAAAGGCCATATCACCCGCCTGCCCCCCAATCTCAGCACCAAATCCAGTGCCACCGGCGCCTTTTCCTTGCCACCCTCCATCGTGGATCAAGTGGTGGCGGTCCACGAACAGGGATACGCAGAAACCACCACCTCTGAACTCGCGCAGAATCCCCGCCTCCAGCTGCAGGCTTGGGGCACGATCGAAGGGATCCTGAAAATTAGCCAGCGCCTGGGCACCAACGAACAAGTCATGCTAACGGCGACCATGGATGCCCCTGACTTATTGCCCCTGCAATATGAGGCGGCCTCGTATCGGACCACCACCGACCCGCAGGGACGGTTTTCCCTTACGAATGTGCCTCCGGGAATTCGCAAGATGGTTCGTTACGTCTCCCTGGATGGACGGAGTTGGTTCCACAGCCATCCGCTGGTGGTGGAGGTCAAGCCCGGCACAACCAGCCACGTGGAATTTGGCGGCAAGGGCCGGACCGTTACCGCCAAGCTGGCGGCCGGCGATTCATCTTCGTCATCCAACTTGACGGTCCGCCTGGCCTCCCTGGCCACCAAGGCGCCGGAGCCGGGTTTCCCCCTGGCAAAACCCGAGGATGCCTTGCGCCATCAAAAATCCCCCGCCATGCGGCAATATTATTTAAACCGCCTGCAATACCAGGCCTGCGACCGTTCGCAAAACTCCCTGCGTTTTGAGGATGTCCTGCCCGGCGATTACGAACTGACCATCAGCGTGCCGCAAATGACTGCCTTGCGCAAAGAGGTCCATATTCCGGAAGGCAGCGGCGCTGATCCGGTGGAACTGGGCCTATTCAAACTGGAGCCCGCAGGTGGCGCCAGCCAGGCCGGTTCCGCCCCCTCCTTCACGGTCACCTCTTTGGATGGCAAAACGATAAAATTGGCCGACTTCAAAGGCCGCTATCTGCTTCTGGTTTTTTGGATGAGCCAGGTGGCAGACGAGTATAACTTGAAACGAATTCACGAGGACTTTGGCACGGACGACCGCCTGGCCATCATCGGTTTCAACTTGGACCTCACGGAATCCCAGGCCATCGCTGCGGTGAAAAGCAAAGACCTCAAGTGGCCCCAGGCATTCCTGGGGGAACGGTCAAAATCCAGCTTGCCGGATCGCTATGGGGTGCAAGGTTTGCCAGCAGCATTCCTGGTGGATCCCCAAGGAAGACTCATTGAAAAAAATCTGCAGGGAACCGCCATCCGCAACGCCCTTGAAAAGGCTTTGCCGCGCAAAAGCGGAATGTCGCCCAAATAGCCATCCTCAAAGAAAAGCATTTACTTTGAGTTGAACTGGCGGCGCACGAGTCCCGTTAACGTTAACCGGTTCGTTCGTTTCCACCGCAGCCAGCCCAGGCGGAATCAGTCTTTCCGAGCGCAGCGCCCGGCCTTTGGATTTTTTTGAGGTTAATTTCATTTTCATGCTTGCCCAAGGCGGCTCCTTCAGCGAGATTAAGATCCAACCTAAGTAAGCAACCTACAGCCTATGAATAAAAAAATACTTGGTCTGTTGGCGCCAGATTTGTTAGTGGGCCTATTAGCTCACGGAGCAATCTACACCAACGACTTTAGCAATCCTAATGTAACAGGATTCACCTTGAACGGTGGATCCCGCCCGAACGGCAACCCCTATCCGGCGATTGAAGGCGGCCACCTGGCCCTGACCTATGCGGAAAACAGTGAAAACGGCACGTTCGTCATGGATGAACTGGATGCTGGCAAATCGGTGGCTGGCTTTAACGCCACTTTCAAACTGCGCATCGGCGGGGGCTCTTCCAGCCCGGCTGACGGCCTGAGCTTTTACTACGGCAGCGATATCGACCCCACAACCTTGATCGATGAGGAGGGCTTCCACACCAGCACCTCGGGCCTGGGCATCAATTGGGACGTGTGGGATAATGGCAGCGCTGAAGCACCCGCGATTGATGTGCGGGTGAACAACGTGATCGTAGCCGCCGCGCCAATGTCCATCTTGGAAGTCATGAGCGATACTTTTGCTCCGGTTTCCATCAATTTGAACACCAACGGAGTTCTCAATCTCTCCTACAAAGGCAAAGTTGTATTCACCAACGTCTGAATGGCTGGGCGCCGATCACCGGCGGCCGGTTTGCGATCGGCGCCCGCACGGGCGGTGAAAACGCCAACCATTGGGTGTCTGAATTGGGCATCACCACCATCCTGGCCGGGAGTCCGGCGGCGCCGGTCCTCATCACCGCGCCAGCCAATCAAACCATCAATGAACACGGCAGCGTGGCTTTTACGCTGCTGCCCGGCGGCACCCCGCCCTTCGCTTTTGAATGGTACAGCAACAACGTGATCATCCCGGAGGCCACGAACCTGACGCTGAACCTCGCCAACGTGCCTTTCGCTGCCAATGGCGTGAAATATAAAGTCAAGGTGAGCAACAGCATCGGCAATGTGAGCGCTGAAGCCACCCTGGCGGTCAACGCCGACACCAACGCCCCCACGGTCACCAGCGCCCGGGGCACGGAAACCTTCAAACAGGTGATCGTAACCTTCTCCGAGCCCGTCACCGCCGCCTCGGCTGGCGCCGCCTCCAATTATAAAGTGGACGGCGGGGTAACGGTTTCCAGCGTAACCGTCAATAGCGCCACCACCGTGGCGCTCAATACGAGCGCTCAAACTCCCGGCACCGCCTACACGCTCACGATCAATGGCATTAAAGACACCGCCACCAACCCCAATACCATCGCCGCCGATACCAAGGCCAGCTTCCTGGCCTTTGTCCTGGCCAACGGTTTCCTGAAACACGAATATTGGGGCGGCATAGCGGATGTGCCGGTTCAGAAATTGCTTGATGACCCTCGCTACCAATCTGAAGGCGGCGCCAGTTCCACCTTGGGCAACATCCAGCAAGGTGATCTGGTTTC
>CAYPCQ010000130.1:0-24250 GCA_964409245.1 uncultured Verrucomicrobiota bacterium | reverse complement strand
GCGCATCAAATTGAAACGCCTTTATCCGATCTTTTAGATGTTACGTGATATTAGCGGTTTAATGAAACGTGAAACCCGGGAAATGGTTTTCCAGCAGGGTGTTGGTGCGGCGCAGTTTATTGGATAACTCGATGGCGATATTGCGCATGACGGTCATGCCGAGGTGCGGCTCGTTTTGTACCAGTTCATAGAAGGCCAGGCGGTGGATCACCAGCACGATGCTGGCCTGGCTGGCCTTGGCGGAGGCGTTTCGGGGGGCTCCGTCCAGGAAAGCCTGCTCGCCGAAAATCTGTCCGCTGGCCATGCTGGCCACCGGTGTTTCCAAGCCTTCCAGCAGAATATCGATCTGGCCGCGCATGACCACAAAGGCTTCCTGGCCTTTTTCCCCGGCGGGGAAAATCAACTCCCCCGGACGGTATAGCTTCTGCACGAACAGACGGGCGATTTTCCGCAATTCGCCGTCACCCAATCCCGCAAATATGGGAAGCTTGGCCAGCAGGTTGACCACTGCCACCCCGACTTTTTGGTCGGCGAAATTATGATCAATGATGTTGACCAGGCAGCGTGCCTGGGCAGTCAGGCTGACGCCTTCCAGGGCATACGGCAGGTTCAGCTTGATGAATTTGACTACGTCCGCGCAGTGTTCCTGGCGCCGGTAAAAAGCTGGGAAATAGGCCACCGGCACAAAACCCAACTGCTCCGCGCTTTTCAAAAGCCGGGGTGCAGTAGTCAACACATCGACTTCGGCGTAAACCGAGTTGAGCTGGGCCTGGGTATGCTTGATCAGGTGATGAAACAATGAACCGGTGGCTGAATCCTCCACGCCAAAGGCGTCAACCACCCGCAGACAGCGATCCAGATCGTCAGTCAGATAAGCCAGGCCGCCGATGATTTGGTCGTCCCGCTGGGCCAGCAGGGCCCGGGTGGTGCATTCTGCGGTGGAGCGCAGGTAACCATAGCCAAGACCGAAGCCGCGGGAAACTTCCACCGGCGGATTCTCCGATTGAGCCTGCATTTTCCACAGCTCGTAGTCATCAAACGAGGCATCGTGGAAGGCCAGCTCGCTTTTCAATGGGTAACCAGTCACTCCATCCCGCGCCACCGGGGGCATGGGGATGGTGAAATTGCCGAGCACATGGACAGCCAGCTCATTGATCTGCGGGAGCGATTGTGATAGCTGAAGCCGGTTTACCGCCGTGATTTCATTGATCCAGAGGTAAAATAAAACGCCCTCCCGGGCCCGGCACTGGTGTTTGAAAGGCTGAAAACCGGCACACCGGAACCCGAGTTTTTCCAGGACGATTTGCTGGCCGTTATCCGAGGCCAGCACCCGGCCCACCAGCCAGGCGTGCTGCTCAGCGGCGATGCCTTTAAGCTGGTTCAATAAGGCCTCGGCGGAGCCATCCACCAGGCTCGCGGGCCGGAACAGATTGCGGGCGATATTGAGGACTGGATTCTGGTTTTCCGGGGCGGGTGCCAGCAGGGTGGCCGCCGCTTGGATTTGAGAATCGGAAATGGCCACCAAGGTCAGGTTGCCGCTGATACACGCATCCAATTGCAGGGCCAGCCAGGCGGGATCGTAAATCTGCTGGTCGTGGAAATCGTCACCAAGGAGGCTCTTGAGCAAGTCCAAATACAGAGGGGCATCTTCAACCCCCGCCTGACGGATTTCCACACCCATGATTTCACTCTCACCGGGCAGCGCACAACAGACCGAATCCTCTCCCTGCGCCGAAAGCCTGTTTTGTGATGGTGCCCGCGACAGGACTTGAACCTGTACGATTATTAGTCACTAGAACCTGAATCTAGCGCGTCTGCCAATTCCGCCACGCGGGCACAACTGATTGCATCCAACTGAACCCAGCCTGTTCAAGAGACTCATCTCATTAACCAAGCTAACCGATTCCTTTGCGGAGGAACCGCTCGTTCAGTGCCAGTAATAAATAGGAAAGGCTGGCGCGTGGCAAGGGTGAATTTTATCGGCCGCGCATTTTGTTTTGCCCCGGTGCCAGTGCCGGTCATTCTTGCGCTTGACTTGGGGGGATCAATGCGGAAGGTTTGGTTATCAACACTGGTGGTTAATACAAGGATTGGAGCAGGTGTTTCCCATGACAGATCGAAAATTGCGCCGGTTCAGGCGATGGTTTCAAGCCACGCAACGAAGCTTGCTCCAAAGCTTGGCCTGCAAATCCGCGCGCTTATGCTGGGTATTCCTCGGGTTGAGCCTGGCAACGGGCTGCGTTCAGTATCATCCCCAACCCATCTCGGCGGCCCGGGCGGCGGATGAATTCGACGCTCGCAAACTGAGCGATCCCGGCCTGAAAGCGTTCATTGAAACCAATCTTCAACGGGAGCTGGCCGTTTGGCCGCCGCCCGCGTGGGATTTGACCAATTTGACCTTGGCCGCATTCTATTTCCATGCGGACCTGGAGGTGGCCCGGGCCAAATGGGCGGTGGCTGCCGCGGGCCAAAGGACTGCCGCGGAGCGTCCCAATCCCACCCTCAGCGTCAGCCCCGCCTATAACTCCACCATGGGGGTGCCATCGCCTTGGTTGGTTGCATCCGCGCTCGAGGTGCCGGTGGAAACCGCCGGCAAGCGGGGCCACCGCATGGCCCAGGCCGCTTTTCTGGCGGAGGCCGCACGGATGAACCTGGCCGCCGCGGCCTGGCAGGTGCGCAGCCGGGTGCGGCGCGCCTTGACCGGCTTTCATCTGGCACGCGAGATGGAAACGCTGCTCAAAGAGCAACAGAACCTCCAGGCTGAAAACCTCCGGCTGCTGCAGCTCCAGCACGCCGAGGGTGCGATTTCCGCCTTCGAGTTGACCCAGGCCCGCCTGGCCGCCGACGCCAGCTGCCTCGCCTTGCGGGACGCGGAGCGCCAGGGGGCCGAAGCCCGGGTGCAGCTGGCGGACGCCATCGGCGTGCCGGTCCAAGCCTTGGATCAGGGGGAGTGGGCCTGCCCGGCGCCGGATTCATGGCCGGCCGATTCGTCCGCCGCTGAAGCCCGCCGCCAAGCCCTGCTGCACCGGTCGGATATCCTCGGCGCCCTGGCTGAATACGCCGCTGCCCAATCCGCCTTGCGTCTGGAGATCGCCAAACAATACCCGGACGTCCACTTTAGCCCCGGCTACGAATTCGACCAGGGCGACAACAAGTGGGCTTTGGGCATCGGGGTAACGCTGCCGGTATTCAATCACAACCAGGGAGCCATCGCTGAAGCCGAGGCCCGCCGAACGGCTGCCGCTGCCACCTTCAACGCCCTGCAAGCCCGGGTGGCGGCGGAGATCGACTACGCGCTGGCTGGCGGGCGGCTGGCCCTGCGAAAGCAATCGGATGTGGAAGCCATGGTGGCGGATTTGGCCAAACAGGAAAAAACTGCCCAGACCATGCTTGAGGCGGGGGAGATATCCAAAAGCGAGTTGGCAGCGCTCCGCCTGCAGCTGAGCGTTTCCGCCCTTGCCCGCCTGGACGCCGAGGGGAAATCCCGGCAAGCCTTGGGCTTGCTGGAAGATGCCCTGCAGGTTCCGCTGGGCATTCCCGAAAAGGCCTGGCTGTTTTCACCGCGCAACCCCGAACCTGTCCAATCCCATCCATGAAAAAATTGCGATCCCGGTTTTGTGCCTGGCGGCCGCCGGCCTGAAAGCGGGCCAGGCTGCCGAAGCCGAAGCCGGTGAGCTGTGCCTGACCAATGCCAGCCTCGCCGGGCTGGGTGCGCTGGTGGATGCCCGGAACGGAACGGTCCAGGCCCGGGTGGCCTTGCCGGCTGGATCCGGCTTTCGGCCCAGCCAGTGGGCCATGGTGCGCATCGTGACCACGGAACACAAAAACTGCCTGGCCGTGCCGATGGAAGGGATGGATAATTCTGGTTCATAACGTGGCGTAAAGGGCCTGAAGACGGGGCAAGGCGGTGGTCCAGGCAAGTCGGGATTGAATGGAGGTTCTCAACCAGCGGATGAGTTTGACGGAGTATTGGACGGGCTTGCAGAGGGTGTCCCAGGTGCTGGGCCACGCGCGCCCCGCTTCTTGCGTGGCGGCCTTTTGTTGGTCCAACCGTTTGGCGCGCCGGAAGCAATCGGGTTGGTTGATGAGCCCCTCTTTGGCCGCCAGTTCCTCCTCCAGGCGCCGGATCAAGTTGTGGGTCAGGCAGAGGAACTCCGCCGGCGCGGCTTTGGCCGTGGGTGAAGTGGCCCAGGATTTCTTTTCGTTGAGCTTGTTTTTCAAGCAATCGAACACCTTCTCGATGCGCCAGCGCCGATGGTAAAGATGGGCGATGAGGCCTGGGGGGCAGGGTCATTTCGGTGGTGAGGAAGACGCGTATTTCACCGGTGTCGGGAGCCTGGCAGGTGACCCGCCGGAGCTTGACCCCGCTGGCGCTGATGACCAGCTCGTCATGGAGAACGCCATGGTTGATCGCATCGGTCTTGTCCCACGTGTTCTCGCCCAAGGCCGCCAAGGTCATGTTCTCTTTTTCCAGGCTGATGAAGTAAAGGCCGGCGGTGGTTTTCAGGTTATGCCAAAAACGGAAATCGATGGCGGCCTTGTCCCGGACATAAATCACTTGGCGTTTCCGCGGCGCGCCTTGCCGGAGCCGGTCCTTGGCCAGCCGTTTGAGGGCGTGCATGTCATGCTCTTTTTTGCCTTGGGCGGTGGCCAGACGGTAGAGCGTGCGGCGGCGCAGGTCCAAGGCATGGAAATGCCCGGTGGCATAAATCTTTTCATCGAGGGTCGGATCCTGGCTGGCGGCCTTGTGCCAGTGGCCATCCCCGGCATAGAGGTCGAAATTCTCCAACTGGGGGAACATCGCCAGCTCATCGGGCAAACCAGCATTGAGGTGGCGGGCCAGCAGGCCATTGAGATCCTGGAGCAGACAGAGCCGCCGCGGGCTTTTGAGGGCTTGGAAGTAATGGGAAAAGTCGGGGCAGCCCGCCCAATCGAAGCCGTGGGTTTGGAGAAAAGCGCGTCCGGTGGCCGATTCGTGCAGGGCGCGCTGGATGCCCATGGCGACCCAGGCAAGATCGGGGAGTTCCGGGCAAATCCGGAAGGAGGGGCAGTCCTCGACGAGGCGCAGGGCCGGGTGGGACAGGTTGTTGTAAACCGTTGGTACAGAGTCACTTAGCATGCCAAAAAAATTCCACATAAGTGCCTCTGTGTCAAGCCTTTACGCGATATATATTAACATTTTTTTGACGCAGGAAAAGCGGGTGGCATTTGCCTTGTGGACCGGGGGGAGAGCAGAGCCAAACCAACAGACTCAATTCTGAACCAGCTTCCACCAGCGCCCTTCACGCAACGGCAATGCCCATTGTAGCGCCTGTTTCGTTACAGAATTATCCACACCGTTCCCTCCCTGGCCGCCGCCTTCGGCATGCTGCCCCTGGCTTATGGCGTTGGCAGCGGGGCCGGCATGCTCAAGCCCCTGGCCATTGCGGTCATTGGCGCCTTGTGCATTTCCGTGCTGCTTTCGCTGCTCGCCACCCCGGCAGTTTACCTGGTCCTGTTGAAAATCACCGGCCAAGCCGGCCACCCCGTTTCCTCCTGATCACCTGTCTATTTCACCTTGATGATCCAATTCACGTAGGCGTTGGCAGGCCGGGTTTCGGTGCCGCCCTCACCCAGGATTGCCACCTGGTTGGCGTATTCTGCCGCATTGTTGTTGGGTGCCTTGCCCGAATTGAAACGCAGGATTTGGCGGGTTCCCTCCGTGCCGATCCCCACCGCCCAGGGGGAGCCCATGAGCGGATGGTTGTGGCGTTTGAATTGGTCCTCCTGGATGGATCCCACCTGGTTGCCCGCATTGCCCCCGGGCTTGGCCGCCAGGCGTTTGTCTTTGTCCGGATCGCGATCACCCTCCGCCGGAGCCAGGTTGACTCCCCGCAGGAAACGACCTCGCAAATCGGGCAGGCAAAAAGCGCCCTCCTCGCCACTGCCCCAGGATTTGGCTATGGTATCGTGGAGCAATGGATATTCACGGGCATTCAATACCCGGCCATCGCAAAGCAGCCAACCGCCCGCTTCGGGTACTGTATTGGTGGGGCCTGCAAAGGCGAGAATGGAACCAACGGGCGTGCCCGAGGCATTCGCTTGTTTGTCCGGTGTTTGGTCCTCGCTGGCCGCTTTGTATGTCAAAACCACCAGCCAAGCCCCCATGGCGGCCGGCAGCAATTTCCGTTTCAACCACCGGGCTAGTCCAAGGTGGCGATTTTCATGCGAATTCGTCATGGTTGAAGGTTAGAACGCGCCCAGAAGTTCCGCAAGGTTGCTGACCATAACGGAAATGGGGTTGCCCGGTAGTTGCCTTATTCCGGCAATTGAAAAACGCCATGGTTTTGCCGCCCTCCAAAGGCGGGGGGCGGCTGATCCAAGCCAGGTTTAGAGCGGTCCTTTTTGCAGGTTCTTCCAGCACTTTAGCAGGCTTTTCTTGACCCGGTAGGATATCACCCGGACAGTGATGTTCCGAATGCCGTACTGCCTGGCCACTTGGGTCGTATCGATCTTGTTCAAGACATAAGATTCAAATACCTGCCAGTGCCAGGGCGAGACTTCTTGTTTCGTCTTTTGGACCGCCATAGTCACCAATTCAAACTCGTAGCCGGGCGGTTCATGCGCTTCGTCCCAGTGGCCTTGGGTAAATTCCCTGATCAACTCGGCGTAGTTCTTTTTAGCACGGACTTCCTTGATGGTATGGCGGAAAGATTGGGCAATCTGCTGGTTGACCAGCAGGTTCAGCCAGGAGCGGAACCGTCCCGCAGAATGATCATAGGAAAAAGCCGATAAGTAGCGGAAACATTTAATGAAACATTCCTGAACAATCTCCTCCGCCTGATCCGAAGTCAGCCCGCAGCTCCGGCAATAGTTGGCTATTGGATTCCGGTAGGAGGCTTCAAATTGCCTCCAAGCCTGATCATTTTCTGGATCGCGGACGGATTCCAACAGGCCCGGATCCGTGGTGTCACATCTCATAAACGATGTCCCTCTTTGTTTTACAATTTATTCAAATTGGCGGGAATCGGCTTAAACGCAGTATCGGGATTCTTTGGATGAATAATGTCCAAAAAATAGACACCTTGTCCCAATCGTGGACACTTGCCCGCCGTCCCTCCTTCAGGTGGATCGTAAAATATGTATATCATTCAGCTTCGCTCTTGATCCGAAAAACCTGCCGTCTTCTTCAGCATTTTACGTGCCAGCATCCGATGCGCTTAATTCTCAAGGAAGCGGCTGAGTTTTGGCTTGGTTTTCCCGGGTGAGTTTTGAAATCGAAATCGTTTTCAAAAGACAGGTGGTGTCTTCGAAGACATAGAAATTGAGGTATGTCGGGCGGTGGCTATAGGAGCTCCAGCCCTGGGCCAATTCATCGTTGGAATGGGCCAGTTTCCAACGGATTTTATCCGTCCCCAAATCCAGGGTGATGCGGAGGTTTAACAAAGCGTTGGTTCCGATGCCCTGTCGATAATTTGCGGCGGGCAGCAGCATGGGCACACCGTTGGACAGCAGGGAAGGGGGCACCAGGGTTTCTCCGTCCAAATGGACAAACAGCAGGTGATCCAACCCGCCAAAGCCACTTTGGTGGCTGAAGGCTGCTGGATTCCGCTGGAACATGGGGGAATCGCTCAGGTAGAAGCCGACATGCCCCCGTTCAGCCTCCTTTCTAAAGACGATATCCAAATGGTCGCCCGCGAGCAATGGCTGCACCAGCAGGGCTTGGCTGTTGTAGGCCAGAATTCCTTCGGAGGTTTGCGTGATGAAACCGTTATTGGCTTCCGCCCGGTCCCGGTAAAGCGTAAAAGATAGTGGATATCCGCTAACGGAGGCTTTAGCGGCTGGACATCTGGGCGGGGCAAAGGGTCGGATGTATACCCAGGCGGCCACGGCTGCCGCCATCAGCACCGCTGCTCCCGCATAAAAAGCCAGGGATCGCCTGGGGCGCAGTGACCGGCTGGCTTTGGTGATGGTGCCATCGTCGCCTTTGACCAAGGCATCCAAGATCTTCCGGATGCTATCCAACCGTGTCAATCGGGTTCCAGATGCGGGGGCGCACAAAGCCAGCACCAGTTCGTTCAGCAAGCCATCCCGGATATTCCATCGCTGGTTGGTGAGCAGGCGGGCGGGCAGGGCGGGGTATTCCAGCCGGCTGTGGCCGCTCCATATTTCATAGAGCACCTTGCCCAGGGCATAGGTGTCCCGGTCTTTGCCCATTCCGCCATCCGGCGGTTGGAAGCCATCCGTGGAGGCAGACACTTCCGGGATGCTTTCGGCCGGGCCCAGGGCGTCGAAGTCGGCGACCACCCACTGCCGGTTCAGCCGGAGGATATTGCTGGGCTTGAGATCGCCATGGATCAGCCGGTGTGTGTGGAGGAATTCCAGCGCCTGGAGCACGGAATGCGCCACTTCTATGGTTTGCCGGAGCGTTTGTTCCGGTTCCAGGATGCCTTGCACCTCCAAGCCCAGCGGCGAGTAATGGTCGAATTCCCCGGCCTCCACACTGTCGGCCAGCGCCAGTTCCTCCCAAGCCAGGCCGGCCCGCGGTTCAGTATCGTGGGCCAGGATGGGCAGCAAGTGATTGCATCCCGGCAGCTTTGCTAATTGATGGCGCACCAACTCAAAGCGCGCCAGGGCCGCGGCATCCAGATCCCGGCGCACCTTGAAGATCCTTAGGTGGCCGCTTGAGTCCTCCACCAGGTAAACTTCCCGTTTCGATTTGGTCGATAAACAGCGGAACCGGCAAAGCCGGCCCGTCAACCGCAGCATCGATTCCGGAAAAATACCTTCCGGCACAGGCTCAGAGCGGACCATTATGGCAGTCCTTTCCGAACTGGTTTGGCAAATCCAGGCCTAATCGACACCCAGCCATTGACCGTATTATTTTCATCCAGAACAGGCTTCCCGGATTGTGAAGCACCGGATCGATCAAAACCGCCCACCCAGCTTTCAAGCCAGCGATGCCCCTCGCTGCCTTGGGGGCCATCCTTCTCCATGGGAAACAACCTGTGACTCTTGGGTAAATAATCCCCAATCCAAAGACATTTTGCAATGAAAAATTATTATATTTTCCAGCTTGTAGTCAATAGGACGTTGGTTCGATAGGGCTTGTAGTGGAAACCCTACAAGAGTTGTTATTAAAACCTGACAATTCGATCCTGAAAAACAATAATAGTGTATTTGTAAATAGATAATATGATAGCCTCCTGGGCGCGGCAGGTCAGGCGCAGGGTGAAACAGAGGCTTCACATGAGTTAAAGCACCGGCCGGCCCCCTCCCTGCAGATCTGCTGATTGGGCGGCAAAGTTTGCTCTGGCGGAGAATCTGCCGTGAATTATATTATGGCCAATGCCGGATGGATAAAGGTCCGGATCAATTTATGAGCAACACACCAGGGATTATAGTTTTGTTGGCGGTTTTGGCCGCCAGATGCTTCGGTGCCCAACCCGCAGCCGGTCCCCCGCTGCCGGATGCGACGGTTTTGCCTACGGCGCCGGTGGTTGTGGCGCAACCGGCGGAACCGCAGACCGGTCCGGGGATCCGGTTTGCCCAGCCGGTTTATGATTTTGGCCGGGTGCAGGCAGGGGAGATCGTCAAGCATACCTTTGTGTTCACCAACATTGGCAACCAGGTGCTGGAGGTGAAGAGTGTCACGCCCTCATGCGGTTGTACCACCCCGGGAAATTGGGACCGCCGGGTGGATCCGGGCCAGACGGGGAATATCCCGGTGCAGGTGGCCACTGCCGGTTTCAACGGGCCATTGTCCAAGTCGGTGACGGTGATGTGCAATGATTCGCGGCACAGCAGCGTGGTGCTATACCTGCGGGGAACGGTCTGGCGGCCGGTTGATATCACCCCCAGCTATGCCACTTTCACCACGATTGCCGGCGCCTCCACCAACACCACCAAAACCTTGCGCATCGTGAGCAACCTGGACGAATCTTTAGTGCTATCGCCTCCCGAATGCACCAACAGCGCCTTTCAAACCGAGATTAAAACTGTGCAAGCCGGCAAGCTGTTTGACCTGCGCATCACTTTTGTGCCGCCCGCCAAGGACGGGTATATCCAGTGCCCGGTCAAAATCAAAACTTCCTCCCCAAAGCATCCGCTGATTTCCATTGATGCGGTGGCTTTTGTGCAAAAGCAGGTGGTGACGAGCCCGCCCCAGATCAATCTGCAAGCGGGGCCATTAATCAACATGACGGAATACAAAGTGGCCATCCGTGGGCTGGGCGGGCTGCCCCTGGCCTTATCTGAACCCACCGCGGATGAACCCGGAGTGGAATTGGAGATCCAGGAAATGCAGCCGGGCCGTTGGTACAATCTGGCGGCGAAATTTCCAGCTGGATTCCAAGTGCCGGCCGGGAAAAGGGTGGAAGTGCGTGTTAAAACCAACAACCCCCAATACCCGGTAGTGGTGGTGCCGGTGAATCAGTGGGCGCGCCCCGCGTCCACATCTCTGGCGCGTGTCGGCGGTTCGCCTGCGGCTGGACCACCCCAATTCCCCGCCCCGCCGGGAATTGCCCAGCCTCCGGCCTCGCCGCCGTTTATTCCTGCGACGCCACCGATATTGATTCCGCCGGCCGTGCTGAATCCTCTAGGCGATGCCGACACCAATGGCCCACCTTTGCCAAAGAATTGATGAGGCTTCGCATGGATCGGTCCGGCAGACCGTCGTTGGTTTGGATGTTCGCCCGGCTTATCTTGGGTGGGATCATTTTTTATGCCGGCCTGCAAAAAGCGCTGCACCCGGAAGGTTTTCTCAAGCTGGTCCGGCAGTATGACATGGTGGCGGATCACCGGGTGCTCAACCTGGTGGCGGTGGTCATCCCCTGGTTTGAAGTGTATTGCGGCTTATTGCTGGTTGGGGGTATCGCTGTGCGCGGCACAGCCCTGCTTTCCCTGCTGATGCTGGTGCCCTTTACAGTGATCGTTCTCCAGCGGGCGATGGCCATTCACACCGCCTCCGGGCTGGCCTTTTGTTCCATCGCGTTTGATTGCGGCTGCGGCACTGGCGTCGAGGTGATCTGTTATAAGGCCGTATTCAATGGCATGCTCATCCTGCTTTCCTGCGCCCTGCTGGCCATTCCCAGGAAAGTTGGTTTTGCGGGCCGCGCTGCCCAATAAAAAACCCCGCGGGTGCTGCCAGCGGGGTTGGTAAAATCAGGTTGTTCCTTCCGCATCATTGGTCGCTCAAGAAGATCACAATATCTTTCTGAGGATCAGTCACGGTAAAGGTGATTTGCTTGGATTGCCCGGCCAGCGGCAGATCCCCGTCGCCAATGAAGTCAATTCGGGCGGTGTAAGTTCCTGGTGCTGCGCGCAGCGCGGCGAAACTCAGGTATTGCGGCAAAATGTCCCAGCAGCGGACATCCGCTTTGGGATGGGTATCCGTGGCAACGGAGGCGATGGTGAACAGAGCGCCCACGCCCAGTGTCACTGCCCCGGCGCCCGCCGTATGGTGGCTGGTCATCAATGCGGCTCCGGTGCCCATGGCCGCCACCCCAGTCACCCCCGAAACGGTTTTGAAAACCGCTTTGCCTTGATCGACATACTCAACCACACGCCCGCTGCGGGTGGTGGCCTGGTAGGTCAAATCGTCATAAGGCCCCAACGCCAGGTTCAAGTTGCTGATGGTGATCGAGGCCTTGCCGGATTGGGAACTGCCCGGGTTGAAGTGGAGCTGTTCCTTATACTCGCCAGCCGCAACCTTGGTGGGGCCGTGGCCAAACTCCACAAAGAAGAGCACGTTGGCATCCTTCTCGTATTCCAAGGGGAAACTCAGCTTGGCGGAATCCTTCGCACGCTGGAGCATTTCCGCGGGATTCCCAGCCAGCTTGAGCACCGCCAAACCTTCGAGGTAATGCAGCAAGGCGTAATCTGACTGCGTCCCGTTTTCCTCGCCTGAGAGATCCTGGGCTTGGCCATTCTTAAAACATTGGCGGGCACTTTCCAGATCGCCATCCATCCAAGACAGGATGCCCCGGTAGTAGCTGGCCATCACCCGTTCATAGGGTTCACCGAGGAAGGTTTTCTTGGCGGCGTTTTCGCTGTAGCCCTTGTCCGCGGAATAATGCTTGCCCAAACGCTGGAAGGCATCGTCCAAAAGTTTTTTGGCGTCCTCATATTGCCCGATCCGCAAGGCGGTCAAAGCGGTTTTGTAGCCAAGCAGGACTTTGTCTTTTTCCGACGCCCTGGAGATGGCCTTTTTGCCGGCCGCCACCGGGTCCGCCGGGGCGGAAGCTCCCTGAGCTTGAGAAACGATTCCCGAGCCTGCGGCTAGCAAGGCCGCGAATAGAGCCAGAGCACATTTATTTGATTTCATAATGAATTCAGTCGAAAACACTTCGATAGCGTACTTTTGAAAAAGAAGGCTCGTCTAGGTTCAACGCCACCGGATTAATCTTCCGCTGGAACTCCAGGAACGGTTTGTGAAAACCGTCCCCGGAGAAATCGAGCTTAAAATAGTAAAAGCAGTAAAAGTACTCCTCATCAACCGGCTATTGCACAATCCTGGTGACCTTCACCGCTGGCGGGGGAGGCACCGGGTTCACCACCACCGGCCGGCTCTCTTGCGTCACCACTCTGGCAACCACCACCGGACGAGTCGCCCAAGGCGGGGGAGGGGGACGATGCACTACCACACCCACCGGCCCGGCGAATACAACCGCAGGAACAGGGGGGGGCGGCGCCATGACCACCACTGGCGCGGGGGCAAACACCACCGCTGGGGCCGGAGCCGGCACTACCACGACGGGGCGGGGCGGGGGATCCTCAGCCAGCGCGGCCCCCAGCAATAAACCACCCACTAATCCAGCCGCCAAACCAACCGCCGGGCCACCTCCATGGTGATGAGGGCCTGGTCCACGAGGGCCTGCGGGGCGGGGTTGCGCTTGCGCCGTTACCGCCAGGGTTGTTGCCAAAAAAACCGCGAACAATTTTTTCATATCCTTTATTTAATCGACGTTTGCACGCCGTTTCTATTCACCCCACCTTACCATAAGCTGGCGGATTGTAAATACCCTGCGCAAGATTCTGATCCTGAGTTGTTTATATAATAAAATGACCTACTGCAATTCCGGCGGGGGTGCCGGCTTACCCTGCTTTTGAGCCAGTTGGGCGGCTGCCAAGTAGGTGCCGTAGAAGGGTGCATTCGCATCCAGCCATAGGTAAAACCGGCGCCATTCACCCGCAGTCAGGCCGGCCGCTTGGGCGTGGATTGGATCACCTAGGATCTTGATCAGCGGGCTCTCGCTGGAGCCTTGGCGGCCCGGCCGGGTAGCCACCTGGCTGATGCTGGCCTCCCCCCATTCGTGCCAGCGCAGGAAAGGTTTCAAATGGACATAAGCTTTGGTGAATCCCCCCGTTGGCTCGGCCGTAAGCGCCAGTTTGGCTTTGGCCCCGGCGTAGCCGGCATGGCAAGTCACGCAATGCTGGTCGAGGATGGGCTGGATCAACCGGGAAAAGCTGATGGGTTTGGTTCCGTCAGGACCCGGCTCCAGGCGCGATGCTGCCCGCTGCCCGGCCAGGGTGGGCACTGCGGGAACTGATGCCCCTGGGGTTTCGTGGCAGCCGACGCATCCCCGGCGTTCACCCGGCTGCAGGTAGGTGATGCTGCGCATGGTCTGCACCGCGCGGCCATCGGCATCCACGGCCTGGAAATATACCGGCTTGCGGGCGGGGACGCGGAAATAGGCCGAGCCGTCCGTTTCCACCGGGACGCTGCCGAGCAGCATGCGCGCGCTTTCGGCATTGGCGTGGCCGATGCGCGGCTGGTTGGCCACATGAGTGCCATTCTTGGGCAGCACTTGGAAGATCCGCAATTCCTTGATGGCCCGGCCGGGTGGCAGGCCCTGGAAACTCCGGCGCACATCGGTTACCAGGAACTCCCCCTCTTCGCCCATGCCGGGATCCAGCGTGCTGGGAATCACCGGCGGTTTGGCCCGGGCTTGAAGCGGAATCGGATACATGCTGGAAATGGATGGATCCCGATAAAGCAACTCGAGATTCCCGAAACGATCCAGGTAATAAAGCCCGGTGCGGGTGTCCCTTTTCTCGCCGGGTCCCATCCCGGGCAGCGGATCGAAGCTGAAGGCCGCCAGGAAATGGTTTTTCGAGAGCGGCCACGGGCTGTGGAAGTAGCTTTTCGGCCAGCCGGGGGCTTCGGGAAAGCACACCTCCGGGGTCAGCCTTTCCAAGCCGGTAAAACTGTCCTCTCCGTTTTGCGGGTCCAGGGCAACCCGCTTGGGATCCACCATGACCAGGCTGCCTCCCACATCCGCATGATGAGCCCCAGCCACGAAAACGACGCAATCCGAACCGGGGACTGCGTGGGGCTGGTAACAGGCGTTGATGCGCATGGTATAATTCCCGAACAGGCTGACCGGATTCGACCCATCAGGGTTGCTGATCCATAGGCCGTGGAAATTGGCCGCTGAGCGGTCCACGTAATCCCAGCGAGTGTAAATGATCCGTCCATCATTGAGCGTGAACGGATGCCATTCGTTGGTCTCGTGGTAGGACAGCGTCCGCACCTGCCCGCCTTCCAGCCGGTGCAGAGTGTAGGTGGGCAGCGGCTCCCAAGGGTTGTGGCAGCGGCCAAAACCTCCCCGGCGGGTGGACATGAACGCAAGCGCACCGTCCGGCAAGGGACAGGGATCAAAATCATCATCCGGTCCGGTGGTCAATTGACGCAGGTTGTTCCCATCCTCATCCATGGCAAAAAGATGGAAGCACCGCCGGTCCGCTGAATAATAATCCGGTTTGGCGGGAGCCCGCTCGGCAAAAGCGAAATAAACAGTCTGCCCACCATAATCCAAAGCCAGCGTGGTGAAATTGCCTTTCGGGAACCGGTTGGCGGTCAATTCGCGGGTTTCCGCCGAAATGCCCGGTTTTTCCAGCACAAACACTCCGCCGCCGGAAAGATCCCCGTAATCGTAGTAATAACCCAGGTATTCATGCAGCATCTGGCACACAAAACGGTTCCGCTTCATGAACACCATGGGCCGCCCAGCCAGCAGCGGATTCTTCAGTGCCAGGGACCGGATGGTCCACCGGATTTGGCGATACAAATCACGGACCTTTGTGGCAGGCAGTACCGGGACTTTATTAATTTGTAGTCGAGTAGCGGCCAGGAGTTTTCTTTCATCCGCCAAATCCGGCGCCGTGGATTGAGCCGCCAGGTTGTCCAAGAGTTTCTCTGCCCCCTGCCAGACGGCTTGGATGGAGGCAGCATCCTCCGGCGTCCGGCCCAGCCGCTTTTCTTGCTGTGCCCAATCCTCTTCAACCATCCTGGCATAATCGGAATCCACCAGCTTGGGTGGAAATTCTCCTGCCCGAACCGGTTCCGCCAGCCGAGCTAAACCGCATCCAATTAGCAGGACAATTAGTTTGAAAAAGGCGCTCCAAACGCAAGTGCGCTGACTGATCCTCATGTTGCTGATGCTAACAAGATCGGCGGATGGATGCCAGTATATGATTTTCCTTGTGGAAGCGGTATGCGCCAGACGCTTCCGGCGGCCCCCGGCGTACATGAAAAAGGCCATGGGAACCATGGCCTGTGACTTCGTTACCAATCCTTGTTTGGCGATTAATAAGTAAACACGATTTCCGCCCGCAGGAAGGTCATCATTTCATCCGTGTTATAGAAGTTGCCCGGGAATAAAAATTCACCCAGCAGGTGGCCGCTCATGTATTGGTTGAATTTATACTTCAGGCCGGTGGTCACAAAATGCCCACGGAAGTTATCGTTATTGCTGAAAACCTTGTTCGCTGCGGTTGCCGCAGAAGCACGTGTAGGAACTTCCTGGTCGGTGAACATCGGCCAATAGTCGAGGGAATAATCGAGGTTCTTGAGCGGAGTGATGCCCCAACCTGGGCCGAACCGGTGCAGGTTGTTGTATTGTGCCGCCCGGTTCCCCGTTTCCGGAGCAATAGACCGCACCGCGATTTCGCTGAAGCGCGGCCAGCGGCCCCAGAGCACATCGAACATCTCATCGGTGCCTTTGGAATTGGGATCGTCTCCCGAAAGATACTCGTAGGTGAAGCGTATTTGGTTTTTCAAGCTATCCTTGAAATTATAGCTCAGTTCGCTGTTCATGCCTCCGGCGCTGACATCCACACCGTTGCGTTCGCCGAATTGGTAGGCGCCTTCCACGCGGTATTTTATGTGCTGGGTAATGTCCCAAACCATGCGGCTGCCAATGGTGTGAATGTCTGAGGTGTAGCCGGACACCGGCAGCCCCTGGTTGGGACCGGAGAATGGATCCCGGTAAGGATCAGTTGTTTTGTAAATGTAATATCCATCGAGCTGGACGTTCTTGATCGATTTATTGGATACGTAGAACACCATCCCTCTCTCATCCTCATCCTCGACAGTGACGTAAGGTTTGGTGGTCGTCATGTGCCGGATGGTGGGGAAATTGGCATCCTCCAGCGCGTTTTGGTAAATACCCACCATATCGAAAGTGGTTTTGATCGGCTTGGCATCATAAGTGACGCGGGCGGCGTCGAAGAACAGCGTCCGCGATCCATCCGCGGTGGTGCCATCCATGATCAGCCAGCCTTCGCCGAATTTCATGTCTTGCCGGCCCACCGTGATCGCCACTGGATCGATGGTAGCCTTGATGTTCAAGGTGTCCACAATGCCATCACCGGCATCCAATCCCTCCCAACCCAGCTTGCGCGTTTCAAAGTCACGCCGGTTGGCGGGAGTGGTGAATTCGTAGCCTTCCCAAGTCAGCCGTGAATTGAAGGACAGCCCTTTGACCGGCTCGATGGAATTCCAAAAGCGGGTGCGGAACCGGAGCAGATTCTGTTCGTGCCAGGTGGTGGTGGGATTGTAGTTCTTATCCGCGGGATTCGGATTGTAAGGTTTGGCCGGATTGGCGAGGTAGTTATGGCCGGCCAGCGTTTGGACATTATCATAATACTCGTCCCGGATGCGCAGATCGGCGCCCCATTTGAACCAGGAAACCGGGTTTTTCGATTTATCAACCCAAGTCGGTTCCTTTTGGGGGGCCGCAGCGGGCGCCGTGGCCGCCGCCGCGGCAGTTGCCGGGGTTTGGGCTGTGGCAGCCGCAGGTTTGGCGTCTTCCGCACCGCAACACGCGGTTGCCATGGCCACTAAAGCGGAACCCGCTGCTCCCGCAACCCAGGCACTTCGAAGGAACATTTGCTTTTTGCTCATAATCAAGTTACACACTACATCTGTGATTCTAGCGCTTTTTCAAAGGCTGTTTTTAAAATTCTTCCGGTTTTTGATCGCCTTGTAAACAAAATTATTTCCCCGATTAGCAGCAAGAATCAAAGGTGATCCCATGGCTGGTGTGTTTTAGGAGAGCTAATGGCGGTTCGGGCTGGTTTTGGCCGCAAATTCAACCGCACGGCTATTCAGGTTGTGGGGATCGCAAAGCCAGGGCCGTTTGGCAGGGCATTGGGGAGTCTTCAGATGGTTAAACGGTTAAACCAGCGGTTCTTGATCACTGCCGTTAAAACCCTGCTTCGGGAAAAAAGAAGGTTTCCAGCGCCTGGGTCATTTGAAAAACCGCACCCATCAGGCGGCCGTCTTTGATGCTTGCCTGGGAGTTGTTGGCTAGTTCGGTTTTCGCTGCCTGGTATGCCTGGTATTGCTTGCTCAAGGGCAAATCCTGGTGTCTAAATCCAAGTTCGTGGAGCTGGGTTTGAACATTCAAGGCCAGTTCTTTGGTCTTCTCAATCCGGCTCAGTGCGGTATCCACTTCGCATTCACCTGCTGCCACGCGCTGGAGCAGATCGCAGTGAAAATCCCGGCAGCGGCTTGGCCGGCCATCATAAATTCGGCAAAACGCCCCATCAAAGGCGGAACACGGTTGCGGGAACTGCCAGCCATGGGTTTCGTCTGCAGCGGTGCAGGGAAATCCCGCGGCCCGGCAGATCCGCAGCTCCTCATCGTCTTGCAGTCGCACGGAACCGAACAGGACGCCATTGCAGCAGAGGCCGCAGGCTGGGCAAAGGCCGCAGATGGCTTCGCGCCTGATATTTGTCGATTCGTCTGGTGCTTCCATGGTCTGGGCAGTGTAATCCCGAGGGCGGGAAATGCCAGCTATTTCGGTTCGGCTCTACAAATGTAATATGTTGGAAATGAGCCGGATATCGTTTTTCAATCGGATGGCACGCCCGCGCCTTGCTGACGGGGTTTATTGGCTCGGACACCCAGCCGGCGAGGTTCCTTTATTCCGTCCCCGGCGACCAGCCCGTGCCCACCAGGCCTGGCACAATACCGTTGACCTTTTGGCCTGCTTCGGCGAAGAATATTGCCAGGTGGCTGACGTTGTTGAGCCGGGACCATGCGGTTGGGGAAACCAGATGCGCCAAGGAGGTTTGGCCGTTGTACGGGAGGCGTTTTGCTTCGGTATTATTGGTGCAGGACCTGATCTCGCCGGGCAGTTTACTTTTTCACAACCCCATGGTCCCGGCTGAACTCGCCAGCCACCCCTGTAAACCATATTAAACTGACTATGAACTTGGACGCACTCTACTCGGAACTGCAACTGAAACCCAGCACGAAGATGGCGCTGCTCGTGATGGATGGTGTGGGGGACATCGCCACCAAAGCCACCCAGTATATGACGCCGCTGGAGGCCGCCTGTACGCCAAACCTGGATGCCCTGTGCAAAAATGGCGCGCAAGGGCGTATGACCCCGGTGGCTCCCGGCATCACCCCCGGCAGCGGCCCGGGACATCTTGCGTTGTTCGGCTATGATCCCATTGAATTCCAGGTTGGCCGCGGGGTGATCGAGGCGCTTGGGTTGGGCATGGAATTGCGCGCCGGAGATGTGGCGGCCCGGGCGAATTTCTGCACGCTGGACAATAAAGGCATCGTGACGGATCGCCGCGCCGGCCGCATTCCCACCAAGGTCTGCGAAGAACTGTGCGACCTGCTCGCCAAGAAGATCAAGAAAATCGACGATTGCGAAGTGCTCATCAAAGCCGGCAAGGAACACCGGTTCGTTGTGGTTTTCCGGGGCAAGGGCCTGGAAGGACCGCTGACTGATGCCGATCCGCACCGGGAAGGGTTGTCGATTCCCGAATCCAAGGCCGTCGATCCCAACTCCACCAAAGCCAGGAAAACCGCCAAGCTGGTATCCGCCTTTTACGAACAGGCGCTGCCGCTGCTCGCGGGCAAGAATCCCGCCAACGGCTTCCTGATGCGCGGCATCGCCCATCAGCCCGAAATCCCCAGCTTCCAGGAACGTTATGCCATGAAGGCGGCCTGCATCGCGGTTTACCCCATGTACAAGGGCTTGGCCCAGTTGGTGGGCATGAGCAAGCTGGAAGGCTGCCAGACCATTTCCGAGCAATTCGAGCGCTACCTGGCGGAATACAATAACTACGACTTCTTCTTCATCCATTTCAAATACACCGACAAATATGGTGAAGATGGCAATTACGAAGCCAAGCGGAAGGCCGTGGAGGAATTCGATGCCGCCCTGCCCGTATTCATGAAGAAAATGCCGGAGGTGGTGGCTGTCACGGGCGATCATTCGACCCCGTGCCCCATGAAAGGGCACTCCTGGCACCCGCAACCCGTACTGATCGTGTCTCCCATTTCCGGTTGGGATAAGTTGGACCGGTTCACCGAAACCGGGGCCAACCACGGCTCGCTCGGCATTTTTGAAGCCAAGTATATGCTCCGGCTGATGCAGGCCAACGCCCGCCAATTCGACAAATTCGGGGCCTGATCCGTATTTTGCGCCAAGCGCCATGAAACGGGGAGGGTGGCTGAGGCCGCTCTCCCGCTTGCTGGCTGAACGCCACTGGGAATTCAAAATCAAATGAAGGCCGTCATTTTGGCTGCGGGCAAAGGCACCCGCATGCGCGAACTCACCAACGCCCTGCCCAAGCCCATGCTGAAGGTTTGGGGCAAGCCCATCCTGCAATTGATCCTGGAAGGGATCAAATCCGCGGGCATCCAGGAGGTGTTCATCGTCACCGGTTACTGTGCGGAAACCATCGAGTCGTTTTTTGGGGACGGCCGCCAAGTCGGCCTTTCCATCGCCTACGGCCGTCAGGAGGTCCAGGATGGCACCGGCAAGGCGCCGGAAGTCGCCCGGGAATTTGTAGGCCAGGACAATTTCCTGCTCACCTACGGCGATATCCTCGTCCGGCCTGAAACCTATCGCCAGATGCGCGACCGTTTTGAGAGCGGCCCTTACTCCGGGCTGCAGGCGGTCACTTTGGGGGAGGATGTCAGCAAGGGGGCCATCGTGATCTTCGACCAGGATTTTTGCATGAAGCGCCTGGTGGAAAAACCAAGCCCGGAAGACCTCGAAAAATTGCGCTTGGAAGGCTTGTTTAAGACCGGAGATCCCGCCTGGTATAACGCCGGCATCTATATTTTTCGTCCCTTGGTTTATGAATATACCGCCCGGTTGGCCAAATCCCCCCGGGGCGAATACGAACTTACGGATGCCATCATCGCGATGGGCAAAGACGGGCACCGCCTGGCGGGCTTGCAGATCCCCGGCCGGTGGGTGGATGTCCGCGATCCCGAAATCCTCGCCGGGCTGGAAAAACAGTCGTTTTAACGATTATGACCATCGTGATTTATTGCCTGGCGATCGCCGCTTTTTCCCTCCTCGGCGGGTATTTGCCCCTGTCCGCCCGGATCCGCCACCGCAGCCTCCAGTTTTACCTCAGCTTTTCCGCCGGAGCGATGCTGGGCGCGGCCTTTTTCCACATGCTGCCGGAAAGCGCCGAGCTGGCCCCCCGCCAGTTCGGGTTTTGGACGGCGCTGGGGGTCATCGGCTTGTATGTCATCGAACGTTTCCTCAGCCCGCACAGCCACAATGCCGAAACGGACGACCACGACCATGCTCACGACCATGCCGGCCATGCCCACGGGGAACACCAGCACCCGGAAGCGCATCCCGCCGCTCCCCAGATCGCTGGCTGGTCAGCCGTGGCTGGCTTGACCATCCATACGGTGCTGGGCGGCATCGCCCTGGGCAGCGCGGTTTTAGGTTCCAACAATGCCCGGGATGTCGGTCTGGCCGTGTTCCTGGCCACCATTTTCCACAAACCGGCCGATGCCCTCACCATTTCCACGCTCCTGATCAAGGGCGGAACCTCCCGCAGCCACGCTTTGCTGGTCCAGGTATTCTTCGCCTGCCTGATCCCGCTGGGGGTGGTGGTTTTTTGCCTGGGCCAGCGCTTCCTGGAAGCCCACTTGGGATCATCCTTCACTGGATGTGTCATGGCTTTCAGCGCCGGCACTTTCCTGTGCATTGCCTTGTCCGACCTGCTGCCCGAAGTCCAGTTCCACTCCCACGACCGCCTCAAGTTGTTCCTGGCTGTGGTGGGCGGAGCGGCTTTGATGTATGCCACCTCGATGTTTGAAGCCCCCCACGGCCATGGCCAGGCCGATGACGATCACAAAGAACACAGCCTGCGGACGCCAGCCATCGGCCAGGTGCATATGGCTGCGGCCTTGGAAAAAGTCGGCGTTCACTGCGGTTGAGGTATGGTGTTTCGCTGGCCCGCCTGCCAGCTGCTCTGAAATCAGCCCCAGGATTCCAGATCCCGATCACGCAGTTCCAAATCCATCGTCAAACACGGGGGGTGAATTCCCCGAGGTCGGGATTTGGAAGTGGGTTGGCTTCTCTGCCGCTTACTTCGGCCTTTGGTCCGGCGGTTGGTAATCCTTGTGCCAGTATTGCTTCCAAAGATCTTCCAGGGCGATCTGGGAGGCATGGCCATCGGCGAAGACGAGATTGATGGCCCCGGGCAGGGGCGCTCCCGCTGGGTGGTTGCGCGGGATGGCGGATGGTTTTTTGCCGTGGCGCGGGATGGTGATGCGGGTCATGCCGGCATTGCCGCCCACGTCACCCACGTAAAGGTTGCGGGCCGGCGGATCGGTCACCTGGGGCCAGGCATCCACCCATACGGAATCGCAAAACAAGGGCGCCCGGACGGCTTTTTTGATGTCCGATTCGTTGCGGAAGGCGTTGCGCACGCTGGGGAAGAGGCCCACTGCGTCTGGCCAGGCCCCGGAATACATCCAGCCATTGATGGCATAGCTGCCGATGTAGCCGAGGTTGCCATTGGTTGGCCAGAGCCAGGCTTCATCCTGCCGGCCATCGACCCGGCCTGCGGGGGTGCGCTTGGATGGGTCCGGGGCGGAGGGGCAGATGCGCACCCGGTCCACCTTGGAGTAATATCTGATCAATTGCCCCATCCACAAGTAGGTGCCGTCTGGGTAGGGGAACCCTTTGCCGTAATCGTTGATGTAAAGCAGGTTGGCCAGGCCGAGCTGTTTGATGTTGTTGATGCATTGGATATCCTTGCCCTTGGCTTTGGCCCGGGCCAGCGTGGGCAGCAGCATCGCCGCCAGGATGGCGATGATGGCGATCACCACGAGCAGCTCGATGAGCGTGAATCCGCGGCTATTGGGCGGACGCAACCACAATTCTTTGCCTTTGCCAATCATGCTGCCAGCCTGCCGCTTGCCCGCGCGGCAAGCAACAACAGAAAAGGCTTCCAGGCCGGTCAGCCCAGGCTTTGGTGGATTTTACGGATGTTATCGACGAGGTAATCGTTGATGCGCTGGGTGTATTTGGCGCCGATCCGGATCTGCACAAAGCGGTCGAAGATCCCCAGGGTCTGGGGGCAGGCCTCGGCGCCGTAGCGCATGGCCCGGCCGGCGGGAGTCGTGAATGACGGCCAGTCCGCATGGCGGGCGCGTTTGTTGATCACCGATTCCTGCGTGGGGAGCATGACCGAGCCGGCCATGGTGCTGGCCGGGATGTTGCGCTGGCGCAGCTGCTGGAGGCAGCGGTCACGGGTTTCCCGGTCGCGCACTTCGAAAAAGACGGCGTAGCCCAGGTCGCCCTGGGGATCCGGTTGCTGGCGCAACCGGATGCCCGGCAGGGTGCGGATACCTTCCAGGACGGCGCCGGCATTCTGCCGCAAGGCGGCGATCATGCGGTCCAGCTTGGGCAACTGGCCGCCCAGCACCGCGCCGGTCAGCTCGCTCATGCGGAAATTTTCCCCGGCGAACATTTTCAGCTGCGAACTCCCGCCCAGGCGTTCGGCGAAAACGCCCGGCAGCCCGCCCATGTCGTGGAACCGGGCGGCGCCTTCGTAGATCCGGGGGTTGCTGGTCACCAGCGCGCCGCCCTCTCCGGAGGTGATCATCTTGTTGATCTGGAAGCTGTAGATGCCCACCTCACCCAGGGATCCCACCTTTTTGCCGTGGTAGAATCCGCCCACACATTGGGCGGCGTCCTCCAGCACCGCCACCTTATGGCGCGCGGCCGTTTCCAGGATCGGCTCCAAATCGCACGGCCCCCCCAGCAGGTGCACGGCGATCACCGCCTTGGTGCGGGGCGTGATTTTGCGGGCGAAATCACGGGGATCCAGGTTGAGCGTGCGGTCGATTTCGGCGAAGACCGGCAAAGCCCCGGCATGGATCACGCAGGTGTAATCCGACCACCACGTATAGCTGGGCAGGATCACCTCATCCCCCGGCCCGATTTCCAGGCCCGCGATGGCGCAGTCCAGGGCCGCCGTGCCGGAGGTGACTCCCAGGGCGAACTTGGCGCCCATATGCGCCGCGAACCGCTCCTCGAAGTTCCGCACTTTGGCCGGCCTGCCCGGCCCCCAATAACGGAAGGGCGACCCGCTTTCCATGACTTCGCGGAGCGCCTCCATCTCCTGCTGATCGAAAAACTGCGGCCCCACATAGCCGGGATCGATGGGGCCGATGGCCTCGGCGCCCGGAGCGGAAGCCTCGGCCCCCAAACCGGTGGCGGTGGCCGCCACCGCTGCCAAACCACCCGCCAGGAATTCGCGGCGGGTGAATTCAGAGACGGGATTGGCCGCTGGCTTGCGGGACTCGGCCGGCCGGGACGGATTCATTGGTGTCTGCATGGCATCGCTCCATTTCGTGTTGTTTGATTGTTAGCGGCATTTAATCCGATGCCAGGAATACCACAAGCCGAAAATTGGGCGCTTTGACCGATCCGGCTGGCTGTATCCTCTTTACGCTCTCTTGCCCATGAGGATTCTTCCGGCGAACTCGAACGCCCACCTCGGGAATTACCTCCTCAAGCGCTTAACGCCCATTCACCGTCACTTGGCCAGTCCGCCAGTTAAAGACGCGGGCGCGGCGTCAAAATCCACCATCCAAACCTCTCCGCGTTGGCGGGACACTTGTACGCCGCCCCCCCTGATCCGTCGGTCAAGTCCTGGTTTAAATTTGTCACTTTTTTCTCGGTGTTTCCCTGTCGGT
>CAYPCQ010000129.1:0-24637 GCA_964409245.1 uncultured Verrucomicrobiota bacterium | reverse complement strand
TCCAAGAAACCTCTCCGCCAGAATGAATCCTTAAAGGAGCGGGTAACGGACGATTTGGCTAAAATCAAAAATGATAAGAAGTTAGTGCGTTCTTTTTTTGGGGCTGAAAGTGTGTCTTATGCTATTTACTGATCAGTAACTGGGGGGTGGTTCACCAGCCGGAATCCTGCGCACCGGCCGGCCCAGCATCAACGTGTCGTGTAATACTCGTAGGTGGTTTGCCAGGTGAATTCCTGGCCTGGATCGATGGCCATGGCGATGAAGGGCTCCACTGCCAGCACCGTCCGGATGGACCAGTAGGCGAGGTGGGACAAAGGCCGGTCCCCGGTGATTTTCAGCCCCGCGCCCACCTGGGAATTTTCAATGCGTATTTCATGGTCCCTGGGGCTGCCGCTGAAACCTTTGAGCGCGGTTTGCACGCGGTCCTCCCCCCGCAGCGGTTTCAGGTAAACCAGCTGATTGCCGCGGATGGCGGCCAGCGCGGGATCGGCCAGCGGGGCAGGCTCGATTGGGTAGGGCACGGAGATCTTGAAATCCGGGCCGGGGGCTTGGCGGTCGAGCACGAGGAAATTGTGATTGTAAACGGTGCCCGTGATGGCCCGCCGGCCGGTGTTTTTCAGGCGATGTTCCAGGACCAGCACCGGTTTGCCGGGCGCCAGGCGCACGGTTTTGTGATAGGCATAGCCATAGCCCGAGCGCGGATCCATCAATTCATGGGTGAACCCCACCGCGTCGGGCTGGGTTTTGACCGTCCATTTCCCGGGATCGGCCATTTCATACCGCCGGGCGAAGTGGTAGGGGGCGGCGTCCTTGCGCAGCACGCCCACGCCGATCTTCACGAAGGTCTCCCCCGGCTGGGCTTCGTCCCAGCCCAAGGCGGTTCCCCGGGTCTGGAATTCCTCGACCGGCCCGGTGATCGCCGAGCAGGGGCCGGCAAGGATCTCCTGGCCCGCGTAAATGTAATCGCTCACTTGCGGGTCCAGGCGGTCAAACCACGGGCCGTAATAATTGTGCCCCTGGTATTCCAGGCTGCCGATCACCCCCGACCAATCAAACCGCGTCCCGCGGTAAAACCCATGGTTCGCGTCCGGGAGGAACAGTTTGGCGCGGAGCTGGCCATTGGCGATTTCCACCTGGGGGAATTCAGCCGCCGCCAGCCAGGCGGTGGTTAATCCCAGGCCGAGCAGGAGGTGTGCGGTCGGGCGAAGCCGGTTCCGGCGGCTGGCAGTGTGTCCGGTGTGGCAGTGGTGCATATCGATTCTGAGGTATGGTTTTGGGTGGTTCCGGTCAGGGCAGGGAGAGCACGCGGTAAAACCGCTTCGGTTCGCTTGGTTTTACGCTATCGGAAAAGCCGATGGTCGAGCCGGTGCCCGCCAGCGGGGCGCCCAGGTTGGTCCAGGCATTGGTCGTCGCCTCCGAGCGGTATTGCGGCTGGTAAGTCTGTTTGGCCTCCGAATCCCAAAACAGTTCCACCTGGCTGACCCGGATTCCCAGGACGGGCTGGGGCAGGGGATTGGCCAGCAAGTTGGTATGGCTGTATAAAGTGGGGATGTCGCAGCAGATCTGGGGGAATACAATCGATCCATCAATCCGCAGCGTGTTCCCCGAGTTGGTCACTGTGTAATCCGCAGCTCCCATTTCCTCCACGGAAACATAGGGATGCGAGACCGGGTGCTGAAAGCGGATCGTGTTCCCGGAAACCAGGCCATTCGTGAACACCATGAAAACCGCTTGCGGGTTCTTCCCCAGGAAAGCCATTTCCACGCCTCCGCCCCCCGGTGGGTTGAAGTCCAGGGAGACGAGCATCTGATCCGGATTGGGCAGTTTTTGAACCAGATTCCCGGCAAAACCGCAGCAGGAGGCGTAGGCGCCGCTGGCGATCTGGTAAATCTCCCGGGCATCCTGTCCCTGGGCCTGCAGCCACCCCGGGCCGGAGCAGGCGAGCAGGATCCCGAGCCAAATGAACCTTCTATTTCTCATAAGCAGTCTCTCCTCTGGTGGTTGGCCCGCGGGCCGCCTCCACCGGCGCGCACCAGACCGGCCATTGCGCATCGGCCGGGCACCGTTGTTTTCATATCGGGCATTGACCACGTGGTGCAACTTGGAACAATGTAACACGGATCGATCATGATAACCAAGCTCTTTGGCGGATGGTTTGGCCGCCGGGCTTGGCCAGCAGCAAAGGACTTATGGCTGAATATGGAGAGTGGAACACAAAAGGTGCAAGCCTCAGCGAGGCCACCGCAGAGGCTGAATATAAGGTGACCCGCGATTTCATCATCCAGGGCATCCGGGCCGGCAAGCTCGAATACCGCGAAGCCTCCATCTGGGGCAATCCGATCCTGAAAATATTGAGAAGCCAGCTGGAGGCATATATCGCCGAGGTGCATGGGAAAGAATTCCTGTCCAAGGTCTGCCACGCCGAGGAGTTCCGCAAAATCAAAAAGGAAATCGCCCTGCTCAAAAAGCAGCTGGAGCAGCTGGAGCTGCGCAAAGCGGAGCTTGAGCAAGCAATGGGCCCGCCCGAGAAAGCCGCGCCCAAGCGCCGGTGACGGCGCTGACGGGCCTGGGATGAGGCCGGATTATATTCAGCCGGCGAATCCGTGTTTCTTTGCCAGGCGGGGATACAGCCCGGCAACTGCCTCCTCTTTCCACGGTGTGCCCGCAGGATCCCCGGGTAGCGGTTTGGAACGGACTGGAAGCTGGCCGGTTTGGCGCCGGTAAACATTCAGCGGGATGTATTGGTAGCCCTCGTAAAAGGCACTTTCCCCATCCACCTCCATTTCGGCCAGCGTTTCCGGCGCCGCCACCACCCGTTTGAAGGTCTCCCGCCCCATCGAGATGAGTGTGGAGCGGAAATCCGAGAACGCGTCGTCCGAGCAGCCGCCTCCGATGATGTAGGCTGCCGCCCAAAGCTCCCAGGTGTAGGCGCGGTCGTTGCAGTCGTCGAAATGGTCCGCGAAAGATTTGACTTCGGGAGCTGGCAGCTTGCGCAGCTCATCCCCGAGCAACAAGCTTTTCTGCATCATGTCGCCGGGGGAAGCGCGATGAACGCCGTCAACGATGTTCCAGAACTGTTCGATAGTCATAAGGGGCGATTTGGCCGGGCCTGTAACAGCTATACCTCCACAGTCTTGCCGGGGATGGGGGCCGGGTAGCGGCCCTGGGCATCCGCCTGGACGGGGGCGGGGCTGTCGGCGGTGAGCGCATCCACGTTGGGGCAGAATTGGAATTTGGAGGCCAGGGCATCCTCCCAGGTGATGATCCGGCCCGAGTGGACGGCGGCGCGGCCCATGATGGCCCCGAGGTTGGACAAGGCGGCGCGGCGGGACTCGTTGTGCGGGCGGTCGTTGCGGATGGCGCCCAGCAGGACGTCCCATTCCGCCTGCCAGGGGTTCACCGCTTCCCGCTCCGGCTTCCAGGCGATGCTGGCCTGGTCGATGCGCTGGTCCTTGTAGAGCCAGGAGGTTGGGGCATGGACGTTGCCGGAGAATTTCGCGGCGCACTTGGTCCCGTGGGCAAAGGTGGCGAAATCCTCGTGGCAATTCGGGATGTAACGCCCGGACACGAGGGCTTTGGCGCCGTCGGCAAAGGTGTATTCGATGGAGTAAGTGTCCAGGTTCTGGCTGCTATCCGTGCTGCCGGCAAACCGGCCGCCGAGGCCATGGGCGGAGACCGGGTAGGCATCCTTGATCCAGAAACATTCGTCGATCTGGTGGATCATCAGCTCGATGAATATGCCGCCGGAGGACCACATGAACTGGTAGGGGTGCCCGGGGCTGAGCTGCCAGAGCAGCTCATTCTCATGGCGCTTGAAGGACCCCATGAAATAACCGGAATCCATGCGGTAGGCGCGGATGAGCTGCACCTCTCCCATGGCCCCCTCGCGGATCTGCTGGATGAGCGCCTTGCGCGCCGAGGAGTGGCGGCACATAAGCCCGGCGGCGATTTTGAGGTTTTTCTTCTCCGCGGCCTCCCCGGCCCGGAGGATGCGCTGGATGCCGCCCGGGTCGGCGGCGAAATCCTTTTCCATGAACACGTTGACCCCTTTCTGCACCGCGTATTCCAGGTGTGGCGCGCGGAAGGCGGCATGGGTGGTCAAGAGCGCCACGTCCCCCGGGCGCAGGCAATCAATGGCGTGGCGGTAGGCGTCGAAGCCCCGGAACCGCCGCTCCGGCGGCACGTCCACGCGGCTGCCCAGCGCCTGGCTCAAGGCTTTGTGCACCTGGTCCAGACGGTCCTGCCGGAGGTCCGCCATGGCCACCAGCTTTATGGGGCCGCCCGCCCCCGAACCGATCGCCCGCTGGGTGCCCGAATCGTCCCCCAGCACCAGGCCGCCGGCGGACATGGCGTTGGCCACCGCCCCGCTGCCGCGGCCGCCACAGCCGATCAAGGCCAGGTGGATGGTGTGGTCTTCTGCGGCGTGGACATGCGGCAACGCCACGCCCGCCAGCGCTGAGGCGGCGGCGAATTGGGTGGTGGTTTTGAGGAATTCGCGCCGGGAGGCCGGTTGGTTCTGGTTTGTTTTCATAAGTGCTTGGTCCCTCAACCATGGCCTATCCTGGATGAAAAGCAAGCCTGCAACGCCAGCCTGCAACGCCAGTCCTTAAAGCGGCCAAGTGGCACAAAGCGGGTGCTTGGCACCGGGATGAAGTGGGCGTACATGGCTGGCGAGGCCAAACTTCCAGGGATCCAGCGGACAGCCATGGAGGGAAATTTTGGAAGGGGGGAGTTATGGCCCGATTTCCTCCTCCTTTTCCAGCAAACGCCACCTCCTCAAAACGGTGGCGCTTGCCTGCGGCACTAAGGTGAGCGGCGGATAATTTGCGTGCCCCAACGGCGTCCCTTCCCCCATTGGTGTGGTGCTCCCAAATGGATTGACTCGATACCCGCAAGCCGGGACCATTTGGCCAATTATGGCATCAGGAGAACGACAAGGCCAACTGTGGAGCGCGGCTCCGCGTGATTGGGCCGAATTGCAGGAACCGTTTTGCCGCCCGCTTTGGCAGGACACGCTGCAGGTGTTGGGCGTGAAGCCGGGTGTGCGGCTGTTGGACGCCGGTTGCGGAGCCGGTGGAGCGTCTGTCCTCGCCGCCGCCCTGGGGAGCGAGGTCACCGGTCTTGACGCCAGCGCCGCGCTGCTGGCCATCGCCCGGGAGCGCTTGCCGCAGGCGTGCTTTGTCCACGGCGACCTCGAACAGCTTCCGTTTGCCACCGGGCAATTCCATGCCGCCCTGGCGGCGAACTCGGTGATCTTTGCGGAGGATATCCGGCAGGCGCTGCGCGAGCTGCGCCGGGTGGTCCAGCCGGGTGGGCGGCTGGCCATTACATCGTGGGGCAAGCCGGAGCAATGCGAGATGCGGGATGTGTTTGCCGCCGTGGCGAGCGCCCTGCCACAACGTCCGCCCGGTGGTGGCCCGTTTGCGTGGTCGGCGGATGGGGCGCTGGCGGAACTGTTGAGCGGTGCAGGATTGAAGGTGATTGCCGGGGGAGGCAGCCAATGTGACTTCCACTACCCGGATTTCGCGGCGTTCTGGCGCGCGCAGACTTCGGCGGGCAATTACCAGCCGGCCTTGCTGGCTGTGGGGCCGGACCGTCTGCGGCAGATTGTCGGCGAGGCGCTGCGTCCTTACACCCGCGCGGACGGAGCCATTGTGCTGAGGAATATCTATGGCTGGGCTGTGGGGCAGGCAGCTCCGTGAAGGGCAGCGAGAGCCGGTACCGCCGATTGAATCCGCCGGGATAAGCGCTCAAGAACCATTGCCGGCCGCCGGGCTGGCTTGCGGTGTCTTCACCACGCAATGGAATGGCTGGCCATCAGGCAATAAACCAATATCTGCCACCCGGATTTGACGCGGGCTTCACCCAGCGTCTGGACAAGCCGCCGGCGGTCCTTCCCGTCCCGGGATGCGGCCTCGCGGCGGTCCCGATGGATCGGGATTCCTGAGGTGGCAGACTCCCCGCGCACAGGGGATCCTGGTTTTCCGAGCTATGGACAAGATCCCGGTATCCATAGTATGGCTGCCCCTATTTAATGCCATGGCTGAATAAATGGCTGAATAAATCTTTGTCAAAAAAGGGGGTTCGTGGCAGGCTGAAATCCATGAACAATATTTTCCCTTGGGCGATCCTGGCAGCCAGCGCGGCATTCTTAATTGCCGCCGATGGTTCGGCCGTGCCCGGGCGATTGGCGGCGCAGGCTGCGGCGCAATCGCCTTCCACGCAACTTCCAAGGAATGGGCCAGTGTGGCCGCAGTTCCGCGGGCCAGCCGCCGATGGCCAGGCGCCGGCCAAAGCATTACCCCTCACCTGGAATGAAAACAACCATGTGAAGTGGAAAACCGCCATCCATGATTTGGGCTGGTCTTCGCCGGTGATTTGGGGAGAGCAGATCTGGCTCACGACGGCCACCGAGGATGGCAAACAGATGTTTGCCATGTGCGTAAACAAGGATACCGGCCAAGTGGTCCATGACGTCAAAGTGTTCGATACCGAAAGCCCCCAGCATATTGCGAGCGTCAACACTTACGCATCGCCGACGCCAGTGGTGGAGGAGGGGCGGGCCTATGTCCACTACGGCACGTATGGCACTGCGTGCCTGGATACCCGGACCGGCAAAGTGCTTTGGACCCGGCGCGACCTGAATTGCGACCACCATGAAGGCCCGGGATCCTCCCCGATGCTTTATGGCAACTTGTGCATAGTCAATGTGGATGGGCGGGATGTGCAGTATGTGGTGGCGTTGGACAAAACCGATGGCCGGACGGTGTGGAAGACGCCGCGCTCGGTTGATTACAGCGTTTTCCCATATAATTGCCGCAAAGCCTTTTGCATGCCGATCCTGGTGGAATCGGATGGGCGGCTGCAGTTGGTCAGTCCCGGCGCCAAGGCGGTGATCGCTTATCAGCCGCTTACGGGGGAGGAGATTTGGAAGGTGCGGTATAATGGGTGGTCGATGACGCCCCGGCCGTTATATGGGCACGGCCTGATATTCGTGATCAATGATTATGAACGCCCGGAATTGTATGCGATAAAACCGGGCGGAACCGGTGATGTGACGGCTTCCCATGTGGCGTGGAAAATCACGAAAGACATGCCGGCAACGGCGTCGCTGCTGCTGGTCGAAGATTTGCTATACATGGCCAATGACCAGGGATGGGCGCTGTGTGTGGAAGCCAAAACCGGCCAGGTGGTGTGGCGGGAAAAGCTCAAGGGCAAGCATTCGGCTTCGCCGGTTTATGGGGCCGGGCGGATTTATTTTTTCAGCGAGAAAGGCCTGGCCACGGTGATGGCGCCTGGGCGCCAATACCAGTGCCTGGCGGAAAACCCGTTGAACGAGCGGATGATGGCCAGCCCGGCGGTGGTGGACCAGGCGCTGGTGGTGCGGACGCAAACCCAATTGTATCGTTTGGAAGATTAAACCAACCCATGAAGGCAGTGCTGTTCAGAAGATTTGGCGAATCCCTCAGCGTGGAAAAGGTTCCGGACCCGGCTCCGCCACCGGACGGGGTGGTGATCCGGGTGGAAGCCACCGGCCTTTGCCGCAGTGACTGGCACGGGTGGATGGGGCATGATTCGGATATCCGCCACCTGCCGCATGTGCCCGGCCATGAATTGGCGGGGGTGGTGGAGGCGGTGGGGCCATTAGTCCGCCAGCGGAAGCCGGGCGAGCGGGTGACGGTGCCCTTCGCGGTGGGGTGCGGGGTGTGCCCGCAGTGCGCGGCCGGCCAGCAACAGGTGTGCGACAACTATTACCAGCCAGGTTTCACCGGGTGGGGATCCTTCGCCGAATATGTGGCGATACCGCATGCGGATATCAACCTGGTGCCGCTGCCGGAAGCCTTGCCGAGCGTGGCGGCCGCCAGCCTGGGGTGCCGGTTTATCACCGCGTTCCGGGCGGTGGTGCACCAAGGCCGGGTAAAGCCCGGCCAATGGCTGGCGATCCACGGCTGCGGAGGGGTGGGCCTGGCGGCGGTGATGATCGGCCGTGCCTTGGGCGCGCAGGTTTTGGCGGTGGATGTGAAGGCGGATGCCCTGGTTTTGGCGAAGAGCCTGGGGGCCGAGGTGGTGCTGAATGGACACCGGGAGGCGGATGTGGTGGGCAGCATCCAGCAGGCCACCGGGGGCGGCGCGCAGGTTTCACTGGATGCCCTGGGCAGTGTGGAAACCTGCCGCAATTCCATCCTGGGGCTGCGCAAGCAGGGACGCCATGTGCAGGTGGGCTTGATGGTGGCCGGCTACCAGGATGCGCCGGTGCCGATGAACGTGGTGATCGCCCGGGAGCTGGAGCTGGCTGGCAGTCATGGGATGCAGGCTCACGCTTGCGAGCCGCTGCTGGGGATGATCCTGGCGGGCAAGCTGCACCCTGACCGGTTGGTCCGCCAGACGATCGCTTTGGAAGAAGCGCCAGCGGCCTTGGCGGCCATGGGGGAATTCCGCGGCGCGGGCATTACCGTGATCAACAAATTCTGAGCCGTTCGATGGGGACGTGTGGCGTGCGGCTGGGCAGGCGCCGAAATCAGCCGCCCAGCTTGCCAGGAACGGCTAACCTGTGGGAGGATTGGAACCCGAGTCCAAGGCGCTGACGGGGCGTTGAACTGAACCGCTGGGTTTTTTGCCGGGGAGAATAACGCAGACGACCCCTTTTTGGTGCTGGCAGAGGTCACAGTTGGGGTGGTCATCGCGGCAGCAGTCCGGGGGGATTTGCAGGCGGCCGTGGTGGGCTTCAATGATCCGGTGGGCAACTTTGAGACCCAGGCCCAGGCCCACGGCGCGGGTGGTGAAAAACGGGTTCTGAGCCTGGGCCCAGGATTTTTCCGTAAATCCGGGGCCTTTGTCCAACAAGGCAATGGTGCAATGGGGCTCCTGGTTTGGGTGGACATGCCAGCGGAACCGAACTTCCACCACCGGATCGGCCGGATTAGCTTGGAAGGAGTTCAGCATGAGCTCGGCGAGGGCATGTTGCAAGGCTTCGCGGTTGCCGTTCAGCTTCACGGCGGGCTGTCCGTCCTGGAGCAGGTAATGCGCCGCGCCTTGATTAAACTGCGAGCGGGCGGTTTGGAAGGCTTCCTGGATCAACTCCGCGAGCAGGAAAGAATCGTTTGACGGCAGGGCATCCTGGGCGAGGAACCACATCTGGCGGGAAAGCCGGGAGACGCGCTTGATGCCTTCAGCCATGACGTCATCCAAGGATTCGAGGAATTCCGGATCCCACAGTTTTTGCGCCAGCAACTGCTGGTGGGTGGATAGGGGCACCAAGGCATTGTTGATTTCGTGCGCCAGGCGGGCAGCCATGTTTTTGACCAATTTCAGGTTGGCCGATTCCAATTCCAGGCGGCGGGAGCGTTCCCTTTGGGTGATGTCCTCGATAATCATCAAAGCCGCGTTGGTGGACCGCGAATCAGGATGGCGGAAGTGGGTAATCCGCACCTGGTAAACCGGCTCGGCGGTTTCCGGGGCGGAGTAATTGAATCCAGGCATATCCTGTCCGGTTTTGAGGACCTCAAACACCTTGCTGGCGATGATGCGGGGCAGGTCCACAAATTCAAAGCGTGTTTTCTCTGGTTTTTGATTCGCAAACAAGGCCCTGGCCATGCGGTTGGTGTGGAGGATCTCCAGGTTGGCTCCGACCAGCACGCAGCCGCTTTCCATCTGGTTGAGGATCCCGGTCATCATCTGCTGGTTCTGCGAGATCTGATTGTGGAACCAGCTATTCTTAAGGGCGAGGCCCAGCTGTTCAAACAGGTGGAAAATCAGGGCGAGTTCTTCGTTGGAAAAGGCCTCGCCGGTCAGGCGGCCATCGAGCAAGGCCACGCCGATGACGGTCTGGCGGTCATAGATGGGGATGGCGACCTCGGCACCGAGCACCTCAAATTCCTTCTGGATTTCCCGGTCCCGGCCGGTGGTGTCATTGGGATTGCGGAGGATGCGGCCGGTGCGCAAAACGTGGCCGCCGATGCCATAATCCACGGAGAGCCCGAAATTTTCCAGCAAGGAAGGATCCAGCCCCAGGGCGCAGGCCAAGTGGAACTGGTGGTGCTCAAAAGTCATGCCGGCCAGGTTGAGGGATGGGGAAGGGGGCCGGAGGAATACCGCCGCGCGGTTGATGGCCAGGATCTCGCGCAAGGAAAGCAGGAATTCGTTGAGGAGGGTTTCCGTGCAGAGGCTGTGCCGCAAAATGCCGGATAAATCGCGCAGCACCTCCAAGGTTTGCGGCCGGCGGGGAGGGGGAACCCAGGGCTGGGTTTCGGCCGGAGAGGAAGGTGAAGGCGAGGGATCGGATTTGGGGGCCGCCGGCAAAATCCGCGCCAGCAATTTCTGCAATAAAGCGCCGCGGAACGGCTGGATTAACACATGGGTGGCGCCCGCCAGATAGGCCTTTTCCTCCCATTCCCAGGGCTTGTCACGGGTATAGAGGATGATGGGGCACTGGGGAGCCCAGTGCTGTAACTGCTCAATGATCCGGACTGGCTGGATATCGGCCAGGCCGGCCTCGAGGATGCAGCAATCGACCAACCGCTTGCGTAATTGATGTTCCGCCTCCCAGACCTCCGAGCGGTGAATGACCTGGTATTGGTCCAAATCCAAAGCCTCCCGCAGGGCAGACGCCCAGGCAGGTTGTTTGGCCAGGACCAATAAAGTTTTCATACCGCGACCGCATCCGTCGTTTTGACCGGCGCCGGCTGGCGCACCGGCAGATCCACTTGCACCACGGTGCCATTGTCCAGTTCGCTGGCAATGGAAAAATGGCCGCCATGCAAGTTGGCGATTTTCCGGCAGATGGCCAGGCCAAGGCCGATGCCCTGGTTTTTTTCGCTGCGGCCCTTGGTGGTGAAATAAGGGGTGCCAACACGTTTCAGATTTTCCGGGCTGATGCCGCAGCCCTGGTCAACCACCTGCAGGCGGATCCAATCGATGCCATTGATGCCGCGGCCCAGGCCCTGCACGCGGATGCGAATGGCCGACGGGGAGGTGGTGGCGTCGATGGCGTTGGAAAGCAGGTTGCCGAGCAAGCGCTGAATCAGCACTTGATCCATTTCCACCGGGATTTCCGGGGGGGCATCGACGGTGATCCCGAGGCCTTTGCGCTTGAGTGCGGGCCGGTACATTTCCAGGACGTGGGCGATGCAACGGGGCAGCTCGAAGGCCTGGACAAACAAACGGTGGGTGCGGGACAAAAACAGGGATTCCTTGATGTAAGAGCGCATCATATCGAGGTTGCGCAAGGCCTCCGGCAGCAACTCCTCGTTCATTTCTTGTTGATTGGCCCCGGCCTTGGCCATCTGCAGATAGGTGGAGATGGGGGTGACCAGGTTGTTCAAGTCATGGGCCAAACCGCGCGACATGGCTCCCAGGAGCTCCATCTGTTCAACCATGACCAGCTTATTCTTGAGCCGGATTTGATTCATCACCAACTCGAGGTGCCGGACCAGGCGGATGACCAGGTGGACATCCTGGCTGGTGTAAGGCTCGTGGCTGGTCTTGGGCCCCAGCAACACAAAACCAAAAGGCTCGCCGCTGGCGAACAGGGGAAAGCAAAGCTCCGGCTCCAGGCGGCGCAGCTGCTGGCGGGCGTGGTTTTCCAGCAAAGTTTCACCGGGCATGGCGTAGGTGGATTGAAAGGAAAGGTATTGCGCCTCCCCTTTTTTAAAAAGCTCGAATATGGGCGAGCCGGCAGTCAATTCGGCGAGGGGGCCGCCCTCGGAGGAGGGGTGGGCATGGAGGATGGCAAACTGCTGGTGGTTTTCATCGAATTGGATGATATAATAGCGGCTGACCCCCATGGTTTTGACCAGCAGGTCGCGCAGGTCGCGCAGCAGGGTGTCCAAATCGGAATAGGAGAATATATCCTGGATAAAAGCCTGGATTTTATCGTGATATTCAAAGTGGTCGCGCAGGAGAGTCCGCTCCCAAAATTCATCACCGGTGCCAAAAAGGCGGGGGAAATAAATGGCGGTCAAGTAGGCGGTCAGAAACAGCACGCCGATGGAGGAATAAAAGGCGAAAGAGGAAAAGGCCTGGCCGGCCGGGGCGATCTGCTGGCAGAAAAAGAGGGCGAAATAGCCCAGGAGGCACATGAAAAAAATGCGCACCAATTGGGCCGCACCCCGGCTCAGGATCAGGTGGATATCCAGCAATTGGTGCTGCAAAACGCTGTAGGCCACCACGGCCCCGAAGAAAATGGCAGCCAGGTTGCCCAAAGGGTAACAAGGGATATGGGTGCCCGGGTAGCGCTCCACTCCCAGCACCAGCAGCAGGTCATGCAAGCCGCAGACGAACAGGATGGCAATGCCGAGCATGAAAGCGCGCAAGCGGGTGCGATGCATTGGGGGGAGAATCCGCTGCTGCATATGGAGCATGCGCAAGGTGTAAAGGGTGGAGAACATATTCAGCAGGATATAAAATTTAACCGCCGGACCACCCACCACCACCGGGCCGAAATCCGTGGGGCGGAAACCATTGATATAAAGCGGGGTGAAAATGCTGGCGGCCAGGCCCAGATGGATCGCCCACAAAGCCGATAAGAAACGGGGTTTGGGAAGGCGGGCGATCAACACGGCCAGCAGCACCACGCTGACCGGCAAAAAAACCACCCCCAGGTGCAGGATCTTGAGCCAAAACAATGATTCCTGGGGGGTTTTGGCGCTATATTTGAAGAAGGTGGCGAGGTTCCATACGGTCAGGGATCCGCCCCACAATAAATAGGCCCGGTTGACTTCCGAGCGCAGATCCCGGCTCAGGACGAAAAGGGTGAGCACCAGGTGGAAAAGTGCGGCGGAAAGAGCATTTATTTCATAAAAGGTCATGGCGGGGGCGGCGGATCATAGCGGCCGAGGATCAAACAGGAATTCTTGCCACCAAACCCCACATTCAAGTTCATGGCCAAACGGATGGGATAAGGCCGGGATTGGCCGGGCACGTAATCCAGGTCAAAGCCTTCGTCCGGATCCGATAAATTGATGGTGGGCGGGATGGTCTGATGGTGAATCGCCAAAGCGCAAATCACGGTTTCGATGGCTCCCGCGGCTCCCAACAGGTGGCCGGTGACGGGCTTGGTGGAGCTGACGGCCAACTGGCGGAGGTGGTTGGCAAACGCCTTTTTTATGGCCACCGTTTCGGCGATATCGTTGAGCTTGGTGGCCGTGCCATGGGTATTGATGTAGTCGATTTCCGGAGCGGCCAAACGCGCCTGACCCAGGGCTTTGGCCATGGCCCGATATAAACCCGCCCCTTCGGGATGGGGGGTTACGGAATCGTAGGCTTCACAACTGCGGCCGTGGCCGCGGATTTCCGCATATATCCGGGCGCCGCGCGCCAGGGCGTGGGTCAGCTCTTCCAGGACCAAATAGGCGGCGCCTTCGCCCAATACGAAGCCATCGCGGAGGCGGTCATAGGGCTTCATGGCTTCCCGGGGATCGCCGCTGTGACGGGTCATCACCTTGGTCAGGCACAGTCCGTGCCATAGCGGTTCGATCAGGGGCGCCTCGGACCCGCCGACGAGGATGAGGTCGGCCTCATCGCCCTGCAGGAGCTTGAAAGCGTGGCCAATGGCATCGTTGCCGGAGGCGCTGCCGCTGCAATAAGTGAGGGCGAAGCCCTTGGCGCCGAGTTCATGGGCCAGTTCCCCGCTCCCGCCGCCGCAATAGGCATTGATAAAGACGTAAGGATTGATGGCCCGGTAGCCACCATCGAGGAATTCCAGATGCCCTTTCAAGGTGTTGTCTATGCCGCCGAGGGAAGTGGCCTCCACCACGCCCAAACGGTCCGCATCCACCTGGCTCAACTGGATGCCGGCGTCGAGCACGGCCTCCTTGGCGGCAGCGATGGCGTATTGGATGGCCAGCCCGAAGCGTTTGATCTTTTTATGTTCGATGTAGGATCCAGGATTGAATCCCTGGATTTCCGCGGCGATCCGGGCCGGCAGATCCCCGGCTTTGAACCGGGTGACTTTCCTGAATGGGCAGCGTCCGCCGCGGACGGAATCCCAAAAATCGCGGAGGTTCAGGCCGCTGGGGGAGATCACACCCAGGCCGCTGACGACGACACGCCGTTGAAATCCGCCATGCATGCTTATCCCCATGGCCACTCCATGCCATTGTGCATCACCAGGATGCGGAGGAAGGGGCGGAACGGCCGCCGCCGGGGCTGGAGTGGGGGAGGGAGGCCGGCAAAAAAATGGTGAATCGGGCGCCTTCGCCAGGATGGCTTTGGGCATGGGCGGCGCCGGAGGATCCCTTGACCAGGCGGGCAATAATGGATAATCCCAAGCCGGTTCCTTTGCCCGGTTTTTTCGTCGAGAAGAAGGGATTGAAAATTTTGGGGAGGATCTCGTGCGGGATTCCCGGGCCATTATCGGAGACCGAAAACGACACGAGCGGCGGCCGGTTTCTCAGACCCTGGCCATTGATGAAAACATTGCCGGGACCATCGGCAAATTGCTCGAGATCCAAGGGGACGTTCAGCACCTGGCTCCTGACAATGACCTGATGCGGCCGCTCGGAACATTGGAGGGCGTTGTTGGAGAGGTTCATCAGGATCTGGAATAATTCGGTGCCATGAATATGGACGAAGACGTCAGAGGCAAGCAATTCAACCCGCACTTCGTGGCCTTTGGCCAAGGGATGGATCCGGAGCAAATGACGCAGATCCTTGATGATGTGATTGGCTGAAACCGAGGGGTTTTCGCTGGGTTGCTCATTGAGCAGGCGCACGTAGCGGCGGGAGATCTCCGTGCAGTGCACGATCTGCTGATTGAGGATGGCCAGTTCATCCTTCACACTCGCCAGGGCTTCGCCTTCGAGGGCGCGGGTAACGGAGATTTTGTCCTGCAAATCTTCGATATAGGCGATGATGCAGGTCAGCGGGCTGTTCATGTCGTGCAGGATGCTGGCAAAAATCTCGCCCCGCGAACGCAACTGCTCCTGCAGGTTTTGCTGTTCCTGAAGCTCGCTCTTGAGCCGGTTCAAAATCTGGTTGTTGCTGCGGATTTCATCCGACAGGGCGCGGCGGCGCATGGCACGCTGCACGGCGGCCCTGATGGCCGGGATCTCAAAAGGTTTGTTCAAATAATCGCAGGCGCCAAAACGCAGCGACTGGCGGGTGGTTTCGAGGGTTTCATAGGCGGTCAGCATCACCACCTCGATCGCCGGATCAAGATCCTTGAGGCGTTCAAGCACCTCCATGCCGGATACTTCAGGCATGCAAATATCGAGCACCGCGGCGTCGATGTGATGGCTGCGGGCCAGTTCAAGAGCCTCCCGTCCGCCAGCGGCCAGGAGCACCTGGTAATCCCCTTTGAAGACCATCCGCAAGGATTTGCGGGGGCCTTCCTCATCGTCCACGATCAGCAAAATCCGGCCTGAATCGGGGCGATGATTTTCGGCGGTTGCCTCAGAAAGTGAAGTTGAAGGCGACGGATATAGCATGGCTCATGAATTCATATTTTCCATCCACCAGTGGGGTGTAAACGGAGCCGGAAACCTCCCGGGCCGGCCCGTATGCGGCCTGGTAGGCCACGTCCCACTCCCAGCGCGTGTATTTCTGCCCCACCCCCACGCTAAACACATGCCGGTCGGAATCAGGAATGGAGGGGTTGAACCGGGAGTCTGGCACGGAATTCTGGCTGTAAATATAACCGGCGCTGGCGGAAAAATGCCGGGGAAAGTACCGCGTGACGCCCCACTCAAACATGAAGCTGGAATTCCAGTCAAAAAACATGGGGACATTCTGGATCGGTTGCTTCAACCATACGGTGTCGAGGCTGTTCCAGCCGGTCCAATCCACGTCAAATTCGAAGTTCCAGTCCGGAGTGGGACGGAAGGAATACCCGGCCACTAACTGCTGGGGAAAGTCAAACTGCGCGCTGGCGGTTTGGGAGTAGGGGGCGGCGGACCAGGTGGTGTAACCTTCGAAGTCGATCGACGCGGGACCCCGGTAAGTGACGCCAAAAGAGTGCTGCTCCGTGATTTTCCAAAGCCCGCCCAGGTTGAAACTGGCGCCTATGCCATCGCCAAAGAAGCGGGTGATGCCCACGCTCCGCTCTAAATCCGTTTTAGCGTAACTAAGGGTGGGGCCAGCGGCGAACGATAGGTGAGGGGAGATTTCGTAACCAACCACCGGATTGGCGGTGAGATACAGCATCCGGCCGCGCGTGGTGATGGGGCTGAAGCGGGTGTTGGACCCCCAATCGAGGCCCAAGCCGTAGGGCGTATACATGCCCATGCCGAAGGACCAGTGGGAATTGGTGGGGGAGAGAACCGAGTAAAACTGGGGCAAGGTATAGATTTCCGAAAAAGTTTCGCTCTGGTGTCCGCCGGGCGCGGTATAGGTGCTGGAAAGCGAAACATTGAAGGTATCGAAACGAGACGCGAACCCTTCGATCTGGCAAATACCGGCGGGGTTGTAATAAATGGCGGAAGGATTATCAGCGGTGGCCACGAAAGCGTTGCCACGAGCCACAGCGTGGGCGTCGAGATCCGGCACGCGAATGCCCAAGCCAAGAGCGGTGGCGGGAAAATGCGCCACAGCCATGCCCAGGCATGCCAGAGGGATGCTCGAAGATCGCTCGCGTTTCATAAGTGTGCGATTCATTTACTTCGGTCAAATTCAAGGTTGTCCAGCGCGCATCCAATTTTTGGCCGCCGCCGGATTCCCTTTGTATACAATGGCTGAACAAGCCTGAATTTTCAGCAGGCCGCCGGGAATCTGATGCCGCAATCCAGCGGGCTGAATCCGCAGGCACAACTCCGCCATAAGAACCATGGTTCAGCTGCCAGGCATGGTTGCCACCCCAGTCCCATATTATTTCGCCGAATCCCTCCCCGGTCCCACGAGGCTGCGATCAGGCGGCAGCGTCAAAACTCCATGAACCCCAGGCTGGGCGAGATATTAACTTTAAGATACAGCTTCTTGCAAGTAAATTTTGTCGCAGTATAAAGGTATTTTGAAAATTCAATCGTGACGCGGATGGCGAAACCAGATGCCAATGATCGGGTTCACCACAAGCCGTTGGGGGTGGTGCGCGGTTGGCAGGAAAAGGCTACAACCGATTGGAGGCTGAGAATTACTCAAGAAACCGCTGGGGGAATTTTTTTTGAAACACGGTGCGAGGAAAACCAGTGCCAGGCGCGCCGGTTGGACGGCTGGTTTCAGCGGCAGGAGCAGGCGGCCGCGGAAATCCGGTTTGCCAGGGCAGGTCAAGGAGCGACGCCAGGGAGTCAAAAGTTGGCTTGCAGTCAAGGGTGAACAAGGCCATCTATTGGCCATGCGACAAACCGTGTGGCAGAAGGCCATCAAGAATAGCGCCGATCCTGAGCGGGCTCAGAAGCACCTGGAAAAACTTCAGTCTTCCGGCGCGGGGGATTTTTTGGCCGGGGCCACCGCTGAACAAGCGGCGGTGCTGGCGGCATTGTTCAGCGGATCCCAAGCGATGAGCGATTTGTTGCCCGGCCACCCGGATTGGCTGAATCCAGTGCGTTGGGATCTGGAGAATTTAAACCATGCGCGGCAGAAACAGGGTTTGCTGCGGGAAATCGAGCAGGCCATTCAGCCCTGGCTGGCGGCCAAAGAATATGGCTCGGCCCTGGCGTGGCTAAGGGAGTTCCGGCAGCGGGAGATGCTGCGGATCGCGGCGCGCGACCTGGGCCGTTTGGCGGTGGTGGAAAACATCACCCTGGAAATCTCCAATCTGGCGGATGTGTGCCTGGAAACGGTTTGGCGGATCACCAGCCGGCAGTTGGAGGATCGCTATGGATTGCCTTACCACCAGGATAACGATGGCGCCTGGGTGCGGACGTCGTTCACCGTGATCGGCCTCGGAAAACTGGGGGGCCAGGAATTGAATTACAGTTCGGATGTGGACGTGGTTTTTGCCTACAGCGACGAGGGTTCGGTGTTCCGCACGCCGCCCACCGGGAAGACTCCGGGCGGACAGGTCATCACCAACCACCAATATTTTATCCGCCTGGCCGAGGCTTTTGTGGCGGAGGTGGGGCGGGCCACCCCGCAGGGGATTTTGTTCCGCATCGATTTGCGGCTGCGTCCGGAAGGGCCGGCCGGCCCGCTGGCCCGCTCCCTGGGCAGCTACGAAAATTATTATGCGCAGTGGGGCCAAACCTGGGAGCGGATGATGCTCATCAAGGCGCGCGGGGTGGCTGGCAATTCCGGGCTGGCCGGCGAATTCATCGAAATGGTGCAGCCATTCCGTTTTGCCCGGTCCCATGCGGAGCGCACGGTCCGCGAAGTGGCCGCCATGAAACAGCGGATTGAAACCGAACTGCTGAAAGGCGACGAGCTGGACCGGAACGTCAAACTGGGCCGCGGCGGCATCCGGGAGATTGAATTTGTGGTGCAGACCTTGCAGCTCTTGCACGCCGGGCGGATGCCATTCCTGCAGATCCCCAAAACCTTGCCGGTGCTCGATAAATTGGTGGAATACCACCTGCTGCAAGCTGAAGAAGCCTGCGTCCTGGCTGCGGCCTACCGGTTTCTGCGGGATGTGGAACACCGGCTGCAAATGGAGGCCAACCTGCAAACGCATTTGCTGCCGGTCGATAAAAAGGCGCGGATGCGCCTGGCCGCGCTGATGGGATACTCCGGGCTGGAGGTTTTTGAGGAGGGGATGGCCAAACACCGGCAGACGGTGAGGCGCATATTTGAAAAATTGCTGAACACAGAAGCGGCCCCCACCGGTCAGGGGTTGCCGGCCCAATTCCAGGGAGCCAAAACGGAATGGCTGGCCTTGCTGGCCGGGCATTGCTTCCGCGATCCCGAGAAAGCCTTTCGCCTGCTGGAAACATTGGTCCATGGCCCGGGCTATGTGCATGTGTCCTCACGCACCGTGGAACTGGCCAGGGACTTGGTGACACGTCTGCTGCGGAAATGCCCGCGAAAAACGGATGCGGCCCCGGCGCCGGTTCCCTGCGGCCCAGCCGGAGCGGCCGCCGAAAATGCCGCGTGGCTTTCGGACCCGGACCGTGTCCTGGCCCGGTTGGACAGCTTTATACAAGCCTACGGGGCGCGATCCACGCTGTTTGAAATGTGGGCGGGCAACCCATCGTTGTTCGATTTGATGGTGCTGCTGTTTGACCGCTCGGAATTTTTGGCGGAGATCGCCATCCGGGTGCCGGACCTTGTCGATGACCTGGCCTTGAGCGGGCGTTTGCGGCGCGCCAAGAAAGCCGAGGAAACCCTGCGGGATTTGCGCCATGGCAGCGAAGATAAGGACCAACGGCTCTGGCTGCGCCGCTACCATCAGGCGGAGTTCATGCGCATCGGTTTGCGGGAGATCCTGGGGCTGGCCGATTTTGAGCAAAACGTGGTGGAGCTGACCGGACTGGCTGATGCCTGCCTGCAATACAGCCTGGAAGCGGCCTTGCGGGAATTGGGCCGCAAAGCCTGCCCCCTGGCCATCATCGGCCTGGGCAAACTGGGCGGGACCGAGCTGACCTACGGATCGGACCTCGACCTGATCTTTGTGGCGGACCCCAAGGTGCGGAACCTGTCCGCACTGCAAGCGGTGGCGGTCAAAGTGATGGATCTGCTATCCAGCCCCACGGAATTGGGGGTGGCCTTTGTCACCGATGCGCGGCTGCGGCCCGATGGGGCGAAGGGACTGCTGGTCAACAGCCTGAAGGCCTATGAGGATTATTACCGCCAGCGGGCCATGCTGTGGGAAATCCAGACTCTGACCCGGGCCCGGCCGGTGGCTGGCAACGTCCAACTGGGCGAGAGATTCATGCAGATGGCCAAGAAGCTGGGCAATTTCCACGCACCGGATTTGCCCTTGGCGGCATACCGGCCGGACTGGAAACTGGAAATCGCCCGGATGCGCCTGCGCATCGAACGGGAGCGGGTGCCGGCCGGCAAGCAGGCCCTGGCTTTCAAAACCGGGGCGGGCGGGCTGATGGACGCCGAGTTCATCGCCCAAACCTTGTGCCTCGAGCAGGGCTGGCACGAACCCAACACGCTGGCCGCGTTGGAACGGGCCCAGGCCGTGCTGCCGAAGCCGGAAGGCGGGCGCCTGCTGGAAAACTACCGGCGCCTCTGGCATATCGAAGGGATATTGCGCCGCTGGAGCTACGCCGGGGAATCCGAATTGCCCGATGATCCGGCCCCGCAATACCGGGTGGCGGTGCGCTGCGGATTCAAAAACGCAGAGGAACTGCTGGAAGCAGTCGCGGAATACCGGAAACAAATCCGCGCGGTTTATGCGGGGCTGTTGCCTTCCGTGGCGGCGCCGTGACATTCCGCCATGGACAAAGCCGGCCCCCCCATGGACAATAAGCCCATGTCAATGGGGATGAAAATAGCCGTGATCGGCACCGGATCCCTGGGCAAGGAGCATGCCCGGATTTACGCCGGATTGGCCACCTCCGGGGAGGTGGCTTTCACCGGGGTTTACGATGCGGTCCCGGATGCCGCACGCAAAATCGCCGATAAATTTGGCGTGCGTGCCTTTAATTCCCTGGCGGAAGCGGCGGCGGGTGCGGAGGCCTTCAGCGTGGTGACCCCCACCACCACGCATTATGAAATCAGCCGCTTTCTGCTGGCACAAGGCAAGCATGTCCTGGTGGAAAAACCAATGACTGACCGGGCCGACCAGGCGGCGGAATTGGTGCAGCTGGCGCAGCGGAATCATTGCCTGCTGCAGGTGGGCCATATCGAGCGGTTCAACCCGGTGTTCCGCTGGTTGGAGACAGCCGCCCGGGAGCCGCGCTTCATCGAGTCGCATCGCCTGTCGCAGTTCCCCGCGCGCAGCACCGATATTGGCGTGGTGCTGGATCTGATGATCCACGACCTGGATGTGGTGCTGGCATTTGTGAAGAGCCCCGTCGTCCAGGTGGATGCGGTGGGCATCCCGGTATTGAGCACCTCGGAAGACATCGCCAACGCGCGTTTGCGCTTCGCCAATGGGTGTGTGGCCAACCTCACGGCCAGCCGGGTGAGCCCGGAGCGGATGCGCAAAATCCGCGTCTTCAGCGGGGGCGAGCAAACCTCCTACATCTCGCTCGATTACCGGGCGCAGGAGGGCTATATATACCGGCTGGCGCGGGAATCGGATAAAGCCTCGTCAGTTTTCAAGAAATGGTGGTCCAAGGAGGCCATCGTCGTCAGTGAATTTGCCGGCAAGCGGATCGTGCGGGAACCTGTGCCGCTGGAAAAAGAGGAGCCGCTCAAAGTGGAGCTGCAAAGTTTCGTGGAATGTGTCAAGGCCCGGCGGACGCCGGTGGTGAGCGGCGAAGCCGCGATGCGCGCCCTGGATCTGGCTTTTCAAATCACCCGCCAGATCCGGGCGGGCTTTCCCCCCACATGAACGAAAGACAGTGCCTGATCATCGCCGGGGAGGCCAGCGGGGACGCGCTTGGTGCGGAATTGCTGACGGCCTTGAGGGCCGAAGCGCCGTGGCGCTGCCTTGGCGCAGGCGGCCCACGCCTGGCTGCCGCCGGCGCCCGGCTGGAGGTGGATATGATGGCGCACGCCGTGGTTGGCCTGTGGGAGGTGCTGAAGCATTACCCGGCCTTGAGGCGCCTGTTCGACCACCTGCTGGCCTTGGCCAGGCAACACCTGCCGGATTTGATCATTTTGGTCGATTATCCGGGCTTCAACCTGCGGTATGCGGCGGCGGTGAAAAATCTGGTCCGGGCCCGGCGGTCCCATTTCCGCAATTGGAATCCCAAGATCGCCTATTTTGTGTCGCCCCAGCTTTGGGCATGGCGCGCCTCGCGAGTCCGGCAAATCGCCCATGATATCGATCTGATGCTCTGCATTTTTCCATTCGAGCAGGCCTGGTATGGCGAACGGGCGCCGGGCTTGAAAGTGGAATACGTCGGGCATCCGATGATCGATCGTTTTGCCCTTTTTCGCCCGGCACCCGCCTTGGAGAAGGCCAAGCCTGGCGAGCCGCCCTTGATCCTGCTGCTGCCTGGCAGCCGTGCCCGTGAGTGCGATCAGCATTTGCCCATTTTGATCCCCGCCGCGAAGGCGATCCAGGCGCGGCATCCGGCGCGGTGGAGGATGGTATTGCCCAACGCGGAATTGGCCGAGCGCGCCCGCTCCGCAGCCAGCGGCTTGCCTGGCTTGGAAATCCAGGTGGGCGGGCTCGAGGAGTCCCTGGCCAGAGCGGAACTAGCCCTCGCCAGCTCGGGCACCGTGACCATGGAATGCGCCTTTTTCGGGGTGCCAACGATGGTTTTGTATCGCACCTCGTGGCTGACTTACGAGGTCGGCAAACGCCTGGTAAAAGTGCCCCATATCGCCATGCCGAATCTGCTGGCCGGGGAGGCAGTCTATCCCGAATTCATCCAGCACGAAGCCGAGCCTGGGCGCATCGCCGGCGAGGCCCTGGCTTGGCTGGAAAATCCGGCCCGCTGCCGCCAGGTGCGGGAGAAATTGGCGGCAGTGGTGAAGTCTTTGGGGGGAGGGGGAGCGTGCGGCCGGGCGGCCCAGGCCATAAACCGGATGTGGCCGGCGCCGCTGTAAAAAAACTTCCTGGCCGGGGAGGGCGGGCACCAGCCCAAAGCGTGAGCAATTTGGAGTTGCGTTCAGCAGCTCCAAGTTTACTGTGGATTCATGCCAAAGACAGCTTGGATTTTTGTTGGTATTTCGTTCACGCTGGTGCTGTTGAGTATTTTAGGTTTTTCCTACTGGCAGCAAAACCAGCAGTTGCAGGAGTTGAAGGCGACCTTTGAGCAGAATGAGGCGCAGTATCAAAGGCTGACCAATGACCTGGCGGGCAGCAAGGCCAGGATAGATCGCTTGCTGGAGGAAAAAGATTCAGTCCTCCAGGCGCAGAAAGGCCTGGAACAAGACATGCGCAAAATGCTGGAGTCAAAAGACATCACAATATCCCAAGGGCAAGGTAAATTATTGGTGGAGATCCTGGACCGGGTGCTGTTCGACTCCGGGCAGGCGGTCTTGAAAACGGAGGGGGAACAAGTGCTGCAGAAGATCGCCCAAATCCTCGCGCAATATCCCAATCGCCAGGTGCAGATCATCGGCCACACGGACAATGTCCCCATCCGCAACCGTTACGCCAGCAACTGGGAACTCAGCACCGCCCGAGCCACCGCCGCGGTGAGGTTTTTATGCGACAGCGGAGGGGTGGATCCGCGGCGGTTGGGCGCCGTGGGGTATGGGGAATTCCGGCCGATCGCGGATAACAGCACCGAGGATGGACGGGCGCACAATCGGCGGATTGCAGTGGTGGTTTTATCCGAGGAATTGGCTGGCTCGGATGCCATTTTGGTGGAGAAAATGCGCGAGGCCACCAACCAGCCCAAATCCACCATCACGGGAACGCTTCCGGCCGGGACCAACCAGGTTGAAACCCCTGCCCTGATGGTCTCCAATTCCATAACGGGCAATATCGAAACCAATTTATCAAACCTGGCCGCGGCAACCAACTCCGGGACAACCAAGTCAGCGGTTGCGCCGATGGCCAACAGCGTCACGAATGACCCGGCAATGAGGGCAGATGGTCCGCCTACCACTAACCAGGCCGTCATTCATGACGATCCGGATGAACCATGAGCCACGGTTTATGGATTAGCGGCGGCGCTCGGGATTTGAGCTATTCCTGAAGTTTTCAGAGGGAATTCCCAATCGGTTCAGGCAATGGGCCATGCCAAAAATCCTTTAGCCGCCTGGCCGTTTCCTGGCCTACATCCGGTGGCAGCGTGGCGTCCGAAAAAAAGGCGTATTCCTCAATTTCCCAACAAGGTTTAACACCTTCGGGGATGCGCCAGCGCTTCACAATGAACAGGGAATAGTGATCGTGCTTGCCAAAAAACCGCTGGTAAAACAGGCCCCGGAAATCCAGATCCGAAAATTCACACTGAAGGTGCAATTCTTCCGCCAATTCCCGTTTCATGGTCTGGGCGTTGTTTTCGCCTTTCTCCATGGTTCCGCCCGGGAGATGCCATCCTTTTCGATAGGAGTGCCGGACGAGGAGAACGCGCCTTTGTTCATCAGGGATGATAGCCATGACCCCCAAAGAGAGCGGGCGCCGGATTTGCCAATACATTTGCATGGCCAATCCCGCCAACCTGATAAAAAATCGCAGCACGGCTTTCATATCGATTATTCAAATTTGCATGCAAAACGGGCTAATCCGCTCGTTTTTACGATGACTTCCTTGGTTGGTCGCTCGCCGCTCGAGCGGACCATTCCCTGGCCCGGTCAAAGATCGCTTTGCACGCGACTTGGAACGAATTTTACGTTGAGCAAGCCAAGCATTTACCTCAAACGCAGGAGTCTGTCAGCGATTATCGAAAGGGTTTGATAAAAGCCTGTGCTCGGTTAAGCCAAGCCGGAAGCATTAAAGTCAATTCGAGCCGGGAAACCATGAGGTTAAGTGAACCTAAAGCGCTGTGGAACAGATCCGATTGCCCCGGCGTGATTTATTTTCAAAGTATGGGTAATGAGATTTGCAGGTTTGCCTTGTTCAAAAAGTTCGGTTGCATGTCTTCCAGTCGTTTCATTTTGAATTTGAAGACTCATTATCTATTATTGCAAAACGCTGCGGTCCAGTGAGATGCAAAATATTTTGGAACCATTATCCTGGTTGGTGGGGTTCTGGACCTGATGCGGATAGTGCGGATGGGGGTATTGGTGGTGGCGGGGAACCGTTTGGGGGTGA
>CAYPCQ010000128.1:0-24705 GCA_964409245.1 uncultured Verrucomicrobiota bacterium | reverse complement strand
TGCAGCAAGCGGTCATTTGCCCGGATATTGGGTCATTCAGGTTGGTGGGACAGGCCTGAAGGATCGTGGGCCGAAGTCTGGTAATGGGGGAACGATGGGCACCAAACGCCGGCGCGGGGCCCGGCCGCGGAGTTCGCCGTAGCTGGGGCCATGCCGGAGAGGCGTCCCGGCCGGCGATGGTTCCGGAAATAATCACCGCACCGCCGGACCCCAGTGTAACTGGTGATGGCGCCATTGCTGGTCGTATAATCGTATTGGGCCTGGGCGGACGCAGGCAGCAGCAGACCCATGCTGTAAACCGTTCTGGAACCCCCGGCCCTTGGCCTCTGGCCGATGGTGGCCGGCTTGATGGTTTTGTCTGGCATGGTTATGGGTCTTTCAATCCAGCTGGAGTTGGGAGTGGTTTTGGGGATGAAGCATGGGAAATGATTGGGATTCTTCGGGATGTCTGGTGGGTGGGGAACCACCACCGGCCAACTGGTTTTTGGCGCCCGTGAACAGCGCTTTCAGGCCGCCCAAGCAGATCCCTTTGACGGCACGACAACCTTATGACTGCCGGAGATGACCCGGTGTTTTTTCCCATAGCTTGGGGCGCAAACGAACTTCGCACCGGCCCGCAAAGCAAGGGGAAAAAGCTGCGCCGGGGCCGAAGCACAGAGCAGCTGGCCAACGGGTATGCAGGCCCGTGTGCTTATTCAGCAAACTTCACCGTCACCGGCGCGCGCTCGAATTGACCGGCCTCCAGGAGCGCCTGCGGCTTCATCGTGCCCAGGGCGGCCAGGAAGCGGTCGGGGAGGATTTCCAGGCGCGTGTTATAAAAGGTGGCCAGGTCGTTGAAATAACCGCGGGCCAGGGCGATGCGCTGCTCGGTATCCACCAGGCTTTGCTGCAGGCTCATGAAGGAATCGCTGGCCTTGAGTTCCGGGTAGCGCTCGAGGACGGCGCCCACCGTGGCCGCCACCGCCTGGGGATCGGCCCCGGGTTCGCCGGGAGCCGTGGCGCCCAGCTGGGCGCGGAGGTGGGCCAGCTCGGTTTGGAGATTCTGCTCATAGTCCCGCATCCCCTGGACGGCTTGGACCAGGTTGGGGATCAGGTCCGCCCGGCGCTTCAGCTGCACCTCCACATTGGCCCAGGCCTGCCGGACGCGCTGGCGCAGGCTGACCAGGCTGTTGTAGCCCATCACTATCCACCCCAGCAGCCACGCCAGGAAAAATGCCGAGCCGGCGATGGCATAGGTGGGGATATGCTCCGGGATGGCGCGCTCCAGCCGGGCATCCCGGATCATCCAGCCGCCCACGGTGCAGGCCACCCCCAGCAGCCCCAGCAGCCAGAATTGCCAGCCCAACCCCCGGCGCACCTGCTCCTCCGAGCGCGTGGACACCAGGAACAGATCCGCCTGCGGATCGTGGGCGATCTCCGGCGCCACGACGTCCTGGCGCTCCCGGGCCTGCCCCACGATATACAGTGGCGCGTGCAGCGGGATCGACCGCTCCACAAACCGGCGCCGGTGGTCGGAGCCGGACACTCCCAGGGCCGGGCCTTTGGCGTAGTAAAGCGTGTCCAGGCGGCCGCAGGTCTGGTTGAAGACCGTCAGGGGTTCGATTTTGGCCCGGGCCGGCTGGACCCGCACCACGCCGCAATCGTCCTGCAAATAAAAGGGCGTCTCCTCGCCGCCCTGGGCCACGGTGGTCCAGCCGCTTTCGGTGCGCGTCCTGGTCTTGGTCTTCCCTTCGCTGTCGGTGCAGGTCTCCGTGATGGTGCGCGACCAGCGCTCCTCCACCTGCCACTGGTAATAAACACACGGTTGCCCGGCGAGGTAGCTGACGAGCGGCTGCTCCACCTCCGCCGTGCCTTTCAGCTCCACCAAGCCGATGAATACCCCGGTGGTCTTGGAGGTTGGCAGGTCCGACACCAGGCGCTGGCGCCGCCCGGCGCGCAACGCGAGGAACAGGAACAGGAGCGCCAGCAGGATGCCGATAGCCGGAATGCCTTCGATCATTAGGCCGCAGTATTACAGCCGAAACCACCGGATCAAGCCCATTTTCCGCGGCCCGCGTGCCGGCGGGGATTTGCATTGAGTGGATCCGCCCGCCCGGTTATTCCTTACCGCCATGAAGCGCACTATTTCCAAATATCCTGCATTGGCCCCGGCAGGGGAGCCCGCTGGCCGGGCTGCCACCAGGAACAGAAGGGCCGGAGCCAGCGTGGCGCGCTGGTTGCTGGTATTGGCGGGGCTGGTTTTCATCGCGCCCGCCGGCCACGCCCAGCGGCCGGCCCAGAATCCCATGTCGCAAACCCGCCATACGCCCGAGAGCCTGGGATATGAATTGGCCTGGGAGGACCAGTTCGAGGGCCAGTCGCTCGATCCCGGGAAATGGGAAGTCCGCGGGGTGGGGCCGCGGGCGCTGGGTTTTGTGTCGCCGGAGGCCGTCCAGGTGGAGGGCGGGTATTTGAAACTGAGCGCCCTGAAAAAGGATGGCCGCATCCTGCTCGGCGCCGTGGGCACCCAAAACCATTTCCTGACCCGGTATGGCTACTTCGAATGCCGGGCGCAACTGCAGAAATCCCCCGGCGTCTGGGCCGCCTTTTGGATCCAATCGTCCGAAATTTCCAAGGGGGAGGATCCCGCCATCTATGGCGCGGAGATCGACATCATGGAGTTTTTCAAAAAGCTCGGGCCGGACATCGTCTCCCACAATGTGCATTGGGCCTACGGTCCCCATCAAAAAACCACCCATGGGATGCAAAGCTACCGGCCGGGCGTGAGCGATGGCTTCCACACCTTTGCCCTGGAATGGACACCGGAAAAGTATGTGTTCTATGTGGATGGCTACCCGTATTACGAGGTTGCCGAGGGCCTCTCCAAGATCGAGGAATACCTGATCCTCAGCATGGAAATCCCCTCCGACCCCAAGGATATCAAAAACACTGTCTTCCCGGACGTGTTCCTCGTGGATTATGTGAAGGTCTATAAAAAGAAGAAACCCACGCCCTGAAAACCGGCTGAGAAAGCAAACGTCATGACGGCCATGGAACATCTTAAAGCGGCCCAACAATCCGAATTGATTGACGAGGATGGCGAGAAAGTCGCCTTGAAACTGCTGCCGCCGCTCAGCGCCGGGCAGATAGACGCCATGCAGCAGCAAGCCGGGCTGCCGCTCCCGGAGGAGCTGCGTTCGCTGCTGGCATTCTGCTCCGGATTGGAAGGCTGCCTGGATGTGATCGATTTCACCGGCCAGAGCGTGGCTTTCGCCCAAGAGGAGGTCTTTCCCCATGGCCTGCCATTCGCCGGCGACGGGTTTGGCAACTTCTGGGTGCTGGATCTCACCCCGCAGACCGTCCAGGCGGCCCCCGTTTTTTTCGCCTGCCATGATGCACCAGTCATTTTATTCCAGAGCCCCAGCCTGGCCTCCTTTGTGGCGGAGGTCATCCGCATGGACACGCCTCCGTATGAATCGCTTATCAATGACGTGCATAATGACCGGATCTGCCAGGTGTGGCGGAAAAACCCCGGGGTGATCGCGCAGCCGGCCGCGGCCAGCTCCGCAGATCCGGTCCTGCGCGCCTTCGCCTTGGGCTTGCCTGAGCATTTCCAGATTGTGGATCTGCGCCAGGCCGAGCCTGGCATGGGGTTTTCCTGGGGCCGCCATGGCCCCCGCACGGAAATCCGCCGCCACGGTTGGGAGCGGATCTTTGCCTATGGGAAACCGCCCCGCACCGGGCTGCTGGCCCGGATTTTCGGGCGGTAGAAGAAGGCGCCCTGCTCCACCGCGCGGAAGCGAAGAACCAGACATGAATGAGGGTCGGCAATTTGTGGCAGTTGCGGAGATCCGGGAGGAGCGGACCCTGGCCCGGTTGATCCGGGAGCATCCGGAACTGCACAACCAGGCGGGTGAGGAGGGGAGCCTGGTGGACATTATCCGCCACGATTGCCCGGAATTGTTCAGCCTGGCCTTGGCGGCAGGACTCAGCCCGGAGGCCGGCCCGGCGCCTCCCCATCAAACCCTGCTGCGAATGGCCGTTTGCGATAGCGATCTGGAACTGGTCCGGTTAGGCCTGCACCATGGCGCCGAGGTCGAGCGCCGCAATTGCGAGGATGAAACGGCGCCGGGCTGCGCCGCCGCCTGGGGCACGCTCGAAACCGTGCGGCTCCTGGTGGAGGCCGGCACGGATGCCAACGTGATCGAAGGCCGGAAGACGGATTTGCAGGCGACCGCCCTGGATGCCGCCTATAACCGGCCTGAGATATGGGATTACCTGCGGCAGCAGGGAGCGAAATCGTGGAAAGAACTGAAACCATTGGGCTAACGAGACATGAAATGCAAAGGCTTATGAAAAGACCTGCTTTGAAAACATGGTGGCGCCTTGTTTCCTGGGTGGCCCTGGCCGGCAGCCTGCTGGCTGCGGAAAACGCCGAAACACCCCGGGAGCAACTGGCCAAAAGCCGCGCCCAATGGAAAGACCTGAAAGCCGCCTGCCAGGGGAATTACAGCTACGCGGTGAGATTCACCAGCATTGCCGGCTTCGGCCAGGAAACCCGGATTGTGGTGGAGAACAACCAGGTGGTGGAACGCCGGTTCCGCAGCTGGTCCGCCCGCCCGGTTCTCCCGGAGCCGGGAAAGGCGCCATCTGCGGAGGGCGAGACCTGGACGGAACGGGGCGGCAGCCTCGGGAAGCATCCGGGCGCCGCACCACTGAAAACCTTGGACGCACTCTATGAAGAGGCGGAAAAGCTGGTGGCCAGGCCGGTGGAGCCGTTCGAGCGGCTTTACCTGCAATTCGATCCGCAGGGCTTGCTCAAAACCGCCTTCACCGTGGATACCCGCATCGCCGATGACGCCCCGACGAAAGGGGTGCTCATCGAGAATTTGACTCTGGGCAAAGCCAAGCCGTAGCCAGGCTGGCAGTTCCGCAAAAAAAACCCCGTTGAATGGGGCCGCCTGGAGCAGGCCGCCGCCGCCGCGAGTAGGCGGAGGGAAAGGGGATAAACCACGGATCACACAGATCACACGGAAAAGGGATGGAGGGTTCATGCGCAGGAAAGGGATGGGCACGGGAAAAAGCGGAGAGCGGAGGACCGATTGGCCTGCACGGCAGATCCGCCTCGTTACCTCGGCGGCTACCAGTGTTTGGCGTGCCCAGTCAACAGAGTCTTCCGCCAGCCCACGGCGGGCAGCCGCCAAGCGCGTCGGCGCTGGTGCTCAAAACCTTGATCTCTTCACCGGGCAACCTTGCGGGCGGCGGCCCCGGTGCCCGGCCCGTTGTCAAAATCCAATAATATTAGATATGCTTCTGAATGATATTCTTAATTCTACAAATGGCATGGGCCGTGCTATACTGCTTTTGCGGCCTGGGATTAACCAGGCAAAAAGCATCCGTTTTATAACGGTCCAGTTCTGAAAGCGGGCCTTTAGGGGCGGTGGCCGTGGCCTGGAGCAATGGCTCCGGGCACGGTCCGCTTTCAGGCGGCCGAATTGCCGGCACTGGATTCATCAATCGAGTTGGCGAGTTGTGTATTGAAATCAAAAAAACATGAAAATCAGAACCTCAGTATGGAGTTTGCCCGGCTTGTGCCTGGCAGCCGCTGCCTGCGTCCAGGCGGCGGTGCCCATTGTGCATCTGGAAAAATCGGCCACGCTGGATGGGAATTGGCTGGAAGTGCCAGCCACCAGCCTCACAACCACCCCGGAAGGAGGGCTGATGGATACGGCGGATCCCCAAACGGTTTATTACCGCCTGCGGATCCAGAAAACCGGCCTGGACGGAACCCCGGCGGGATTCAGCCTGGCGGAGGCGCCGAAGGAGGCGCTATCCATCGCCTATGAGCATTTAAAAAGCACGGGTGAGGAAGATTGGAGTAATGCGCGGCTGGGGCCGGTGGCCTACCCGGTCTATAATCCCGTCATCAATGGCGGCAAGGAGCCGGCCTACCTGGAGTTCAAGGTCATTCCCGGCAAAATCGCCAGCGAACCATCGGACCTCTCCCAAAGCCCGCCGCTGGAGCAAAAGGAAGACCTGGGGTTCATCCTGGTGTCGCTGACCCGGCAGGATGTGCCGATCCCCGAATTCAGCACGGAAGGCCCCACGCGGGTTGAAAAGCTGCGGCGCCTGGCCAAAACCACGCAGGTGAGAGCGGTGCGCTACAGCCAGGCGGTGCTGCTGGCCGAAAATGCCCAAGGGGAACCGGTGGCCAGCCTGGGGGCCACGCCGTTCCAACTGCCCGACGCCATCCTGGACTTAGCGGACAAAGGGACCGATAGCGACGTGCAGGAAGGAAAGCCGGTGCTGGAGCCGGACCGGCCGGAATTCACGGGGACGCCCTACGAGAGCTTCAAACACTTCAAGGAGGTTTACCTGAAAGGGGCGGTTTACCAGTATTTGCGCGCCCGCCAGGCCCAGGCGGCGGAACTGGCCTGGATGGTGCAGGACGGCAAAGGGCCGGAGCCGGTCAACGTGCCGTTGAAGAACACCACGGTCATCCTGCCCAAACAAACGATCCTGCGGTTTGAAGTGGAGGATCCCACCATCGTGAGCCTGGAGCTGGCGCCCAAGGAGCCGGGGCTGAAAGCGGTGGGCCTGCGGGCGGGCGCCACGATTTTGACGGTCATCTACCCGGATGGCGCGGGGGACCATTTCCTGATCCAGGTGGGGCTGGGGCTGAAACCGATCCGGGCGGCGGGCTGGGGCAGCTGGAACACCTACTATGCGGGTGGCTGGGGAAACCAGAAGCGTTATTCACAGGATTGGGGCCTGGCCGGCTGCTGCGCCAATGCCTGGAGCGGCTGCGGCCCGACGGCGTGGGCCATGTTCTACGGGTATTGGGATGGCCGGGGCGTGGCGAGCCTGATTGGCGGATCGGGGGGGACGCCCATGGTGAACAACGGCTACGTGCAGGAGTGCATCCGCAACGTGTTCGGCTGGATCGGCACCTATTGCGTGAATGGCCAGGCGGCCACCAACCCCTGGCAAATGAACCAGGGATACCGCTGGGCGGGCCGCCAGGGCGCGGGGATCAGCATTTCCACCACGTGGGGCGTGCCCTATTTATCCTCCGGCCCGCGGAATAAAGCCATCCAATCCATCCGGGACTACGGCCGCCCGGCCTTGGTGGGGACCGGTTTTTACGAGCATTATCCGCTGGCTTTTGCCTACAAATACCGGGATTACACCTGGCTGGGGGTCACCTGGGACACCCAGCGCTACTGGCTGGTGAATAATGGCCATGCCGAAACCGCCGGGATCTGGGTGGACGCCGCCAGCTGCTGGTTCGGCTCGAATGGTTATTGTTACTGAGCCGCCGCTGCGGCCTCATTATTAAGATTGGAATCGCCAGCGGCGGGGATCATAAATCCCCGCCGCATTTCATTCCGGCCACCGAGCCCGACCATAGGCTGGGCAGGCAGAGTGGCAAAAAATCTTGACCCTCCGGCGCGCATGGCGGATTAAATGGGCTGCGAAAGCAAAGAGAACCAATCCAGAAAGGCAAACAAAGACCATGTCGCGCATGAAACGACGGAATTTCCTGGCCGGCCTTGCGGCCGGAGCCACCACGATGGCGGTGTCGCCCCTGGCGGCCGCCGAAGCCACCACGGGCCGCGCCGCCAGCCAACCCGGAGGGCTGGCCGAGCCGGAATTCCGGCCGCTGCCGCTGGGGTCCATCCAGCCTGAAGGCTGGCTGCGGCGCCAACTGCGGCTGCAAGCCGATGGCCTGAGCGGGCACCTGGATGAATTCTGGCCGGATGTGAGCCAGAGCCAGTGGTTCGGCGGCAAAGCGGAGGGCTGGGAACGGGCGCCCTACTGGCTGGACGGGGCGATCCCCCTGGCCTGGGTGCTGGATGATCAGCCGCTGAAGGAGAAGATCCACCGCCACCTGGCGCAGATCGTGGCCAGCCAGCGGGCGGATGGGTGGTATGCCCCCTACCCGGCGGATGCGAGCGCCAAGGCCTACGATCTGTGGTCGATGCTGCTGGCGAACAAGGCGCTGGCGCAATACCACGAGGCCACGGGAGATGCGGCGGTGCTGCAGGCGGTGGCGCGGAACCTCCAGGCGATCCGGCTGGCGCTGGACCGCACGCCACTGTTCGGCTGGGGGCGCTACCGGTGGTTTGAGGGCTTGATCCCGGTGTATTACACGTATGAAAAAACGGGGGAAGCGTGGCTCCTGGACCTCGCCCGGAAGCTGCACGAGCAAGGCTTCGATTACCGGAAGTTCTACGGCGGGGAGGATGTGACGGTGCCCACGCCCCGGCGGGGCCTGTGGAAGTGGGACAAGCACGTGGTCAACACGGCCATGGCGATCAAGGCCTACGGGATGGCCTGGCGCCTCACCCGGGCGGAAAACGACCGCGCGCTCCCGGCCCGCCTGCTCGCCATGCTGGACCGCTACCACGGGCAGGTGAACGGGATGTTCACCGGCGACGAATGCCTCGCGGGGAAGAGCCCGACCCAGGGCACGGAGCTCTGCGCGGTGGTGGAAACGATGTATTCCCTGGAGCATTTGATCGCGCTGACCGGCAAAGCCGCCTATGGGGACCGCCTGGAGCGGATCGCCTACAACGCCCTGCCGGCCACGTTCGCGCCGGACATGTGGGCGCACCAGTATGACCAGCAGGTCAACCAGGTCCAGTGCACCATCAACCCGGACCACATGTGGAGCACCAACGGGCCGGATTCCAACCTCTTCGGCCTGGAGCCCAATTTCGGCTGCTGCACCTCGAACCTGCACCAGGGCTGGCCCAAATACGCGGCGCACCTCTGGATGCGGACGCCGGACCAGGGGCTGGCCGCGGTGGCGTATGCCCCGAGCACGGCGCAGTTCAAAGTCCGCGGCGCAGCGGTGCGGGTGACGCTGGCCACGGATTATCCGTTCCGGGAAACGCTGAAGCTGACGGTGCAGGCGGACCAGGCGGTGCGCTTCCCGCTGTTGCTGCGGGTGCCCACCTGGGCCGCCGGGGCCAGCCTGCGCCTGGCGGATGGCCCGGAAACCACGCTGCAGCACGGCACCTTCCACCGGCTCGAACAGGAATGGAAGGGCGGGACGGAGATCAGCCTGCGTTTCCCGATGCGGGCCAAATTCACCTGGCGGTACAACGGCGCCATCGCCTGGGAACGGGGGCCGCTGGCCTATTCCCTGAAGCTGGGCGAGAACCGCACCCGGGTGAACGCCGATAAGCCGCACCGCGAATTGCCGCATGGCGATTTTGAAATCCGGCCCACCACCCCGTGGAATTACGGCCTGCTGGCGGACGAAGCCCAGCCCGGAAAAAGCATTGTCTTCGAAGAGCAGCCGGTGGGCGAGAAGCCGTTCTCGCCGGAAGGCGCGGGCGTGATCGCCAAAGTCCGGGGCCGGAGGCTGCCGCAGTGGAAGCTGGAGCATGGCTGGGCCGGGGAGCCGCCGCCCGGACCGCAAAGCTCCCAGGAACCGCTGGAGGATCTGACGTTGATCCCGTATGGATGCACGAACATCCGCGTGACCGAGTTCCCGCGGCTGAAGAGCTGAACCACCCCGGCCGGGGTTTACAGCTCGTGAGGCGCTGCGCCCCAGCCCGGAGAAAAACGGGTTCGGGGCTGGACTTTCGCGCGGTGGAGGCGGATACTCGGCGCAACTAATTTCACGAACAACAAACAAAGGCACAACGATGAGCAAAGCCATGACAGGCAGCAACCGGCGGGATTTTTTGCGGCAAACAGGCGCGGCGGGCGCGGGACTATTGATCCTGGGCAGCCGCCAGCTGGCCCTGGGTTACGCGGCCAATGAGAAATTGAATGTGGCGGGCATCGGGGTGAGCGGCCAGGGCCGGGGGAACGTGGATAACGTCGCCGGCTTGGGGCAAAACCTGGTGGCTTTGTGCGATGTGGACCACGATTACGCGGCGGGGACGTTCAAGAAATACCCGAAGGCCAAGGTTTACAAGGATTTCCGGCGGATGTTCGAGGAAATGGCCAGCGGGATCGACGCGGTGACGGTCTCCACGCCGGACCACACGCACACGGTGGCGGCGGTGGCGGCCATGAAACTGGGCAAGCATGTCTATTGCGAGAAGCCGCTCACCCGGACGGTGAAGGAAGCGCGGACCATGCGCGAAACCGCTCTGGCCCAAAAGGTGGTCACGCAGATGGGCAACCAGGGATCGGCGGCGGAAAAGCTGCGGCGCGCCGTGGAGCTGGTGGGGGGCGGGGTGATCGGGGAGGTGCGGGAGGCGCATGTCTGGTTCGATGGGGGCAATGGCCCCCTGACCCGGCCGCAGGACAATCCGCCGGCGCCCGCCACCCTGGATTGGAATCTCTGGCTGGGGCCGGCCGAGGAGCGGCCTTACAATCCGAGCTACCTGCCGGGCAAGTGGCGCAGCTGGCGCGCGTTCGGCAGCGGGATCGTTGGGGACTTCGGCTGCCACACCGGCAACATCATGTTCCGCGCCCTGAAATTGCATGAGCTGTGGAATTTCCCGGCCGGCCAGCGTCCGGAGCGGGTGGTGATCCGCCTGGAAGCCAAGCCTTCGGAAGTGAACCTGGAAGGGTATCCGCAGGCGTCACGGACGGTGATCGAGCTGCCGGCGCGGGGCGGGATGCCGCCCGTGAAACTCACCCTATACGCCAAGGAACGGCCGCCGGAAGCCGTGATGCTGGGCTTCCCGATGAGCGGCTGGGGCGACCTGCTGGTGGGCAGCCAGGGAACCATCTACTCCGAGTGCCCCTGGAACACGCGGTTCAACCTGCTGCCGGAAGCCAGGTTCGACGGGTTCAAAGGGGGGCCGCCGGAAACGCTGCCCCGGTCGCCCGGGCACCATAAGGAATGGGTGGAGGCGTGCCAGGGCAAGGGCAAAACTTTCAGCGGGTTTGAAATCGGCGGGCCGCTCACGGAACTCATGCAGCTGGCCAACCTGGCCACGCTGGCGCCCGGCCCGGTGGAATACGACACGGTGAGCGGGCGGGTGCTGAACTCGGCCATCGCCGATGAATTGCTGCACCGGCCTTACCGCGAGCCGTGGAAGTTGTAAACGCGGCGGGAAGGCGCGTGGCGGGCGGCCGGCGCCCGGCTCAGAATTTGCGGCGGTAGGCCACGACCCGGAAGGGCTGATCGAGGTCGTAGCACCGCAGCATGTCCGCCAGCCGCATGAGCACCCATGGCTGGTGGATATCCACGCCGTTCTTGGTGAACACCACCTGGTCGGCGATGTAAACACACATGTGGATGGCGATGCTGCCTTGGTTCACGAGCAGGATCAGATCGCCGTAGATCCAATTGGTGGGCGCCTGGTAATATTCCTGCCGCAGGACTTCCACGGTGTATTTCCAATCCGAAAAGCGGTCATCGGGAGGATCGTTGAAAAAATTCATGGCGGACCAGAAGCAATCCGTGCGCTGGTTGCTGCGGGCGGGATCGGGGAAGGTGTAAAGCCGCTGGCGGGGGAGCGGCGGGAGGAAGAAGGACACGTTGGCGTAGGATCCGCCCGGGACTTTTCCCAGGGAGTCCAGCAGCGGCTTCATGAGCCTGCCGTTTTCATACTGGGCCCAATACCTGGCGAGCGCCTCCCGGTCGGAATCCGGCCCGACTTTGAGCTGCATCAAAAGGGTGGGCGTTTCCGAGATGCTTTTATTCAGGGCCTGCTTTTCAGCCAGGGTGCAGACGGACTCAATGATGGGGCAGTCGGAAAAATAGACGACCTCATTGATGGTGTAGCAGAGCTGGCGGAACAAAGCCTGGTGCCCGGCATCCAGCCCGGATTGAGCCAGCCAGGAGCCGAATTTCGCCGCGTCGAAACGGAAGGGTGAATAGTGGTAAGGATTCCGGAGGGTTTTGCGCAGCTCCTTGTAAATGGCGATGCGCGCCGGGGGCGGCAGTTCACAGACCAGGTTGGTGGGCGGCCTGAGGAGGGTGCCTTCCGGCGATATTTCGCATGGGGATTGAGCCATCAACTGCTGCTGCAGAGGTGGCGCCAGGCTGCTTTGGGCCAGCAGCTCCACCACCTGCTGGCGATCCCGCCCCTCAAAAAACCAGGTCAGGGGGGCGGGGGGGACGTCGTTGGTGGGCAGCAGGGATTCGGGGTATTGCAAATTCAGGTCCGTGACCTGCAGCTGGCCCCACGGGGTGGCCGGCGGCAGGGGGGCGGCGGCCAGGGCGGGTGGAGCCTGGGGCGGCGGGGGAAGCGGGGTTTTGGCCGGAGGCGGCACCCACCATTGCCGGGCCAGCAGGGTCAAAACGGCGCCCAGGCAAAAAAAGGCCGCATAAAAAAAGACCGCATACCACCGGTTAAAAGGCACACCGGAGGCTGGAGCGATGGGCGGCGGGCTGGCCGCGGGGGATTTTTTTCTCCTCATTGATAAAAGATTGCTCCCAAACGGCCCGGCAAGGCTGTCTCACCGGCCGTGGAGCGAAGTGGTAGAATAGTGAAGATTCCCCCGCATTTGGCAGGCTTTTCCTGAAATGATTGAGAATTTGCCACGCCCGAACCGGCGTCCGGAGATCGCGCCTTTTTTCATTCCTCATGAACACCCCGCTTGAAATCGGCGCCACGACCCCATAGGATGGGTCCGTGCAAAAGTTTCCCAATATATCTTCCCGGATGCGGGCGGCCAAAGCCTGCCGCCAGCCATGTGCCCGCCTGGCCCCAGCCCTGCTGGCCTGTATCAACCTTTGGTGCGGCCTTTCTGCCCCGGCGGCGGATCCCGCCGGCGGACGCCCCCTGGCCCGGCTGGTGGCGGGCCGGATGGCCGGTGAAACGGAGGCGCCCGCCAGCGCCCGGGAATTCGCCGCTGCGCTGCAAGCCGTGGCGGGCTACCGGTTCGGCGACAGCCGCCAGGCCCTGGCTGCGGTAGAGGCCCTGGTGAAAAAGGGGGTTGAACAGGAGGCCGTGCGGCCGGCGATGGCGGCCCAGCTGGCGGCGTTCCTCGGCTCCGGCGCCACGCTCGAGGCGCGGCAATTTGCCTGCCGCCAGCTCGCCCTGGTGGGCGGCGCCCCGGAGGCCGGGGTTCTGGCCCGTCTGCTCCCGGATGCGGAGATGACCTGGTTCGCCCGGCTCGCGCTGGAGCGGATGGGGAACGAGGAATCCCGGGCGGCCTTGGCCGCCGCGCTGGCGGACACCAGCGGCCAGACGCGGCTGGGGATCATCCATTCCCTGGCGGTGCGCCGGAGCGAGGCCAGCGTGCCCGCCCTCGCGGCGTTGATCGGCGGCCCGGACGCCGCCACCGCGGGAGCGGCCATCACCGCGCTGGGCGGGATTGGCGGCCAGGCCGCGGCGGACCTTTTGCTGAGCCGGGAGCCAGCCCTGGGCGCGGAATTGCGCCCGGTGGCGGGCGAGGCGCTGCTGCGCTGCGCAGGGGCATTCCTGGCCCGGGGCGGCCAGGCCCAAGCCCGGGCCATCCTGGAGAAACTGGTCCAGCCCGGCTGGCCGGCCCCCTTGCGGAAGGCCGCCTTGATCCAGCTGGCGCGGGCGCAGGAGGACGCGGGCGGCGCGCTGATCGCCGCCACCCTGGCGGGGGAGGATGCCACCCTCCAGAGCGCGGCGGTGCAAGCGCTGCGCGCGCCGGGCAATCCGGCCGGCTTGCGGAAAGCGGCTGAACTACTGCCCCGGCTGGCCCCGGAATTGCAGGCCCAGGTGGCCACCCTGCTCGGCGAAAACCGCAGCGCGGAGTTCCTGCCGGCCCTGGCCCGCGTGGCAGCCTCCCGCGAACCGGTGGCCCGGCGGGCCGCCCTGGCCGCCCTGGGCCAGGCGGGGAACGCCTCGACAGTCCCGCAGCTGGCCGGATTGCTGGCCGGTGCGGCGGACGACGAAAAGAAAATCATCGGGGAAGCCCTGCAGCGGCTGCGGGGCGAGGGAGTGGAGCCGGCCCTGGTGGCCGCCGCCAGACAGGGGGCTCCGGCGGTGAGCGTCCCCTGCATCCGTGCCCTGGTGGCGCGGGAGTGCCTGGCCGCCATCCCCGCCTTCGTGGAGCTGGCCCGCACCGGCCCGGGTGAGGCCCGCCGGGAAGCCATCCTGGCGCTGGGCAAGCTGGGCAGCCTGGACACCTGCCCCGCGCTGCTCGAGCTGCTCAGCCAGGCCAGCGCCGCCGACCGGAACGGACTGGAGACCGCGCTGGGGAACATCTGCCGCCGGCAAGGCCAGGTGGGGCCGGCGGCCTCCGCCCTGGCCTCCGCCAATGAAGCGCTGAAGATCTCCCTGCTCAACATCCTGGCCCAGGCGGGTGGCCCGGCCGCGCTGGAGGCCATCTGCCAGGAAGCCAAAACCGGAACGCCCGAAATCCGCGCCACCGCCGCCGGCCTGCTGGCGGAGTGGCCGGATGCGGCCCCCCTGGACGATCTGGCCGCCCTGGGGACCACCGGTGCGGAGGCCCGGACCAAGACGCTCGCGCTGCGCGGGATAGCCCGCCTGGCGCGCCAGGCGAAAGACCGGCCGGCCAGCCAGCTGGTGGCGCTGCTCGGCCGCTGCCTGGAGGCGAAACCGGCCGCCAGCGAAGCCCGGGCGCTGCTGAGCGCGCTGGGCGAGCTGCAGACCCTGGGCGCGCTGGAGGTGGCGGAACGCCAGCTGGCCACCGCCGGCCTGGTGGAGGACGCCGCCATGGCCATGCTCCAGATCGTGGAAGCCGCCGGGCGGGATAACCCGGCGGCGGCCAAGGCGGCCATCGATAAAATCCTCGCCGCCAGCCAGGATCCCGCCGTGGCCGCGCGGGCCAAATCGGCGCGCCTCATCTGCGGCGGAGCCAAAAACCTCGCGCTGGGCGCCACCGCCACCAGCCTGGACGGGCTGGCGCCGGATGGCCAGGGGGGCGGCCCCCAGGCGGCCATCGACGGCAATCCCGCCACTTACTGGGACGAAACCGACAACCAGAAGCTCTATCATATCCGCGTCCAGCTGGCGCGGCGCTCGCGGGTGATCGGGCTGCGGATCCTGGGCTTCCAGCAGCAGGCTTTCGCGCCGAAGGATTTTGAGATCCTCTGCGACCGCCGGGTGGTGCGCAAGATCGAGGACGCCCAATACCGCACCAACTGGCTGACCGTGGAATTGCCGCCCACGGAGTGCGAGACGGTGGACCTGAAAATCACCGGCTATTATCCAGCCAGCCCGGCCATCCGGGAATTGGAGATCTATGGCGAACCCATCAACCAGTAGAACCAGCAGGATTTGCCCATGCACCAGGAAAACCAAAAACCTTTGAACGAACCAGCCATGAAATCAAGCAGCCGCAGGACTTTTCTGAAACAGGCCCTCGGGGCCGCCGTGATCATGCCCACCTTGATCCCCGCCCGTGTGCTGGGGGCCGCCGCGCCGAGCAAGCGCGTGGCCCTGGGCCACATCGGCGTGGGCGGGCAGGGCGGAGGGGTGATGCAAGGCATGCTCGGCCTGCCGCAGGGCCAGAGCGTGGCCGTGTGCGATCCCCTCCGCGCGCGCCGGGAAGCCGCCGCCCGCCAGGTGGAGCAGCACTACGCCGCCCAGCGGAGCCAGGAGAAATTCACGGGCTGCAAGGCCTACGCGGATTTCCGCGAGGTGCTGGCCCGGGAGGACATCGATGCCGTGGTGGTGGCCACGCCGGACCACTGGCATGTGCCGATCGCCCTGGCGGCGGTGCGGGCCGGGAAGGATGCCTACGTGGAGAAGCCGCTGGGCCTCAGCATGGAGCAGAACCAGGCCCTGCGGGCGGCGGTGCATCTGCACGGGGCGGTGTTCCAATACGGCACGCAGCAGCGCTGCTTCAGCACGCATTGCGCCTTCGCCTGCGAGCTGGTGCGCAACGGCTACGTGGGCGAATTGAAAGCCGTCCACGTGGTCGCCCCCAACGGCGAAACCGGCGGCAAGGCCACGCCCGCGCCGGTGCCCGATGGCCTGGATTACGATCTGTGGCTGGGCCCCGCCCCGGAGGCGCCCTACGCGCATGACCGCGTGATGGGCACGGGCCGCTGGCACATCTACGATTACGCGATCGGCTTCATCGCCGGCTGGGGGGCGCACCCGCTCGATATCGCCCACTGGGGATACCCGCACATCCCGGTGGAATACGAGGGCACCGGGACCATCCCCACCGAGGGGCTGTTCGACACGGTGGTGAATTGGGATGTCCGCGGACGGTATGCCAGCGGGGTGGAATACACCCTGAAGGCCGGCTCGGACAAGACCACGTTCGTGGGCACGCAAGGCTGGGTGGCCGCCTCCCGGGGCGGCATCGAGGCCAATCCCACCTCCCTGCTGAAGATCAAAATCAAGCCGGACGAAATCCACCTGCTGCAGGACAACCACCATTACCGGAATTTCCTGGATTGCGTGCTCGCCCGCAAAACCCCGGCCAGCGACATCGATTCGGCCGTGCAGTCGGATTTCATGAGCCACCTGGGCGACATCGCCATCCGCACCGGGCAGCGCATCCAGTGGGATCCCACCCGGGAAACCATTGTGGGCAACGAAATGGCCCGCCGCATGATGCGCCGCACCATGCGAGCGCCCTGGACCATTTAGCGGTTCAGGCCTGCTGGGGATCAACGCCGCGGGTGGGTTGGGCATCCCCTCACCCTGGCCCTCTCCCTGCCAAGCGGGGCGAGGGGATCCGCGGCGGGCGGGGCGGGCAGGTTTGTGCTTTGCCTGTGCCCGCCGCCTGGCAAGCACACTGTTTACGGGCTGGCCGTGGCTTTGAATTGCCGGTCGGCAAAGTTCAAATAGCATTCCCAGTCATAATCCGTCACATCGTGTTTGCCGGTGCGGACATGGTAGGCGATCGTGCTGCAAACCGGCTGGTTCACGCCGGGCATTACCCGGGCCGCCAGGCCATCGGTGCCCAGCAGGCGGTAAACGGGATCCGCGTGGAGCGCGCTCAGGAATTCCCCCTTGGGATCAGCCCAGGAATCCTCCTCGGCGCTGGCCACGTAAACCGGCCGCGGGGCGATCAAAGCGATCAATTCGTGCTGGTCCACCGGCAGCCTGGATTCCTGGTCATTGTATTTTTTGAAATTGCCGCAAAACCAGTGCGGGAACACCCGGTTGATGCGGCCCACCGTTTCGCCGAAGATGCGCTTGCTCAAGGCCGCTCCGCCGCAGCCGGAGTCGTTGGAGATGACGATGGCGAACCGCGTATCCCGGACGCCCGCCCACAGGGCGGTTTTGCCCAATCGTGAGTGCCCCATCACCGCCACCTGGCGGGCGTTGAGGTCCGGATCGGTCTCGAAGTAATCCATGGCCCGGCTCAGGCCCCAGGCCCAGGCGGCCACGGCGCCCCAATCCGCCTCTTTGGGTTCGCTTTGGCCCGCCGGCAAATAGGCGCTCCGGATGCCGCTGCGCCAGCCCTCCTTGTGGTCCGGCTCCAAGTCCCCGTAATAGATGGTGGCCAGGCCATAACCGCGGCTGAGGATTTTCTCCACCGCCCAGCGGCTGGCTTCCGAGCCGCGGGACTTTTCCGTGGCGCGGTTATCAACCACGCCGGCCAGATTCCCGGGCAGCCAGCTTTGGGCGAGATGGATGCCCGGATCCTTATGCACCGCGTGGTTGCCGTTAAAATTCATGCCGAGAAAGAGCGGCACTGGCTTGGGCGCCGCGTTGGGCAGATAGATCAGGATCTCCATCCGCTGGCCATCCTGGCGGCCTTGGAAATAGACCATCACGGTCTTGCGCGTGGCCTGGCCGCCCAAAGCGGCGGTATCTGTGGCGGTCACTTCGAACTTCAAGTTTTCCGGGCGGCCCGGGTTTTGGCCGTACATTTCCCGCTCAAAGAGGCCCAACAGCTCGGGCCGCCGTTTGTGGATCCACGTTTGCGCATCCCAAACCTTGGCGCCATTCTCCATGACCAATGGGTTTGGCAGCGTATAAGCGGGCACTTGGGTCTCGTTGGTGATGCTTTCCCCGGGCTGCGCCGCCGACCCGGTCGCAATCCCGGCCACAAAGATCCCCCAGCTTAAATGGCCAATCCAGCGTGTAATGGTTTTCATATAAAGGAGGATAGTGCCGGGCCAAGACGCACCTCAAGGAAGATTTTGCCGCCCGGCGGTGGCCGGCACCTGGAGCCTCCGGCGCCGGAATGGCGGGCTGGAAGTTGGGCGTTTGGCGGCCGGGATCCCGGCCACGCAACCCGGTTTGTATTCGGCCTGGCCGGGTACAAAAAAAAGCTGCCCGGAGGCAGCTTGATTTATGCTACTTATGTTTTTTGTTGAAAGTTAAGTTTATTTGCCGGGTACCCAGTCGCCAGCACGAATAATTTCCCTCACCTTGCGGCGTTCATAACGGTGTTTATGTGGCTTATCCGGCCGGTCTGCGACCTGGCGAAACGGATGTTTATTATTATGAATGACGTCATCGATTTGATCGAGTGGTTTTGTCATAGCACATGCACCTTTCTCAGGTTTTTGTGTAGCGAGAGTCGTGCCAAGCGCGAGGCGCCTGCCATTTCTGGCACAACCATGGCATATTTATATGCATTCATCTTATTTGACCATTCAGCCTGTTCATTGTTCAACAAGCTGCCTGGTTATTATTATGCAGGCAGTTGTAATATAATCCATTCCGGGTAACGCGCAAGTTTCTGAAGCACAAAAAAATATTCCCGGGGGCGGGGTGGGTTAAGGAGCCGGAAAAAAATCACCGCAGCAACCTTGCTGGTCCTTTTGGCCAAGGACTTCGTTACTCATTCGTGCCTTGTCCTTGGCCAAAATTCCGGCGCGAACTGGCCACCTTTATTTGTTTCCGGCTCCTAAAGCCAGAGCCGCCGGCTGGCAACTTCCCCGGCCAGCCGGATCCCATAGGGTGTTCAATGTTGTTTGATCCAGGCAGCGAGATCGTGGATGACGCTCTCCGCCACGTGGCCGGGCTGTTTGTATTCGGCGCCGGTGCTCTGGCCGGCGACTTCCATGAACAGGTGGTTCAGCGCGGCGTAGCTTTTGAGCTTGGTGGCCGGGTGGCCGGCCAGGGCGGTGCGCCAGGCCTCGAAATCGGCCTTGGGGTTCACCTGGCAATCCTTTTCACCCTGCAAAACCAGCATGGGCAGGGTCAGTTTTTGGGCGGCGGTGGGCGGCGCATAGCCCTGGAGATCGAGCCAATAGCCCGCCGGGGCGCCCAGCAGCAGGCCCGGGGGCGGATCCCCGCGGGAAAGGCTTTTGATCACCGCCACCTGGCGCTTGAGATCCGCGATTTTGTTCCGGGCCTCCGGCGGCAACTCGCCGGCGAGGGAGGTTTGAAACGAGACCTGCTCGAGGACGAGATCCTCCAATGGCCGGGCAGCTCCCGCCAGGATGATCAGGCCCGCGAGCCGGGGATCGCCCGCGGCGATCCGGGGCGCGAGCATGCCGCCAAGGCTGTGGCCCAGCACGAAGACCTTGCCGGGGGCCAGGCGGTCTGTTTTGCGCAGCAGAGCCGCCGCTGCCAGCGCATCGGCCACGGTTTCTTCCCGGACGGTCAAGCCCCCGGCGGCCGAGGCCATGCGGGCGGCATATTGCCGGGTCCGCTTCTCGTAGCGGAGGACAGCGATGCCCTGGGAGGCCAATCCCAAGGCAAGGTCGAGGAACGGCTTGTTGGGGCCGATGGTTTCATCGCGGTCCTGGGGGCCGGACCCGTGCACCAGCACCACGCCGGGGAATGGCCCCTGGCCCGCGGGCAGGGTGAGCGTGCCCGGCAGCTGCCACTCACCGGTTCCCACCGTCACTTCCTGCTCCTGATACGATCCGGTTTTGGCATAGGCGGGCGGGCGGTAAGGCGGAGTGGTTGGCCCCATGAGCGACGCCGGCGCGGCGGCGGTGCGCTCCAGCACCAAGGGCAGGGTGTTGGGACCCTGGCGCCAGTTCCCGTTCATTCTGGCCCCGCCGGGCTCCAGGACACCTTCAAAGGCGCCCTGGATCGCCTTCAACTCCAGCCGCACGGTTTGGTCCTTGAAGGTGACGCGATCCACCGGAACCTCCCGGGCGCCCTGGTCCAGGCTGTCCATTTTGGCCGTGAAGCCGCCGGCCGAATCCGGGCTGATCTTGAACAAGAGGCGGAATTTGGCGGGTCCGGCCTCAAGCGTGCCGAGCCAGTTGCCCGCGGGGGTATTGGTGGCGGCGGCGGCGCTCCAGGCGGTGCCGGGCAGCAGCCGGCCGGCCACGAGAATGGTTGTTATCAGGAGCTTCATCACTTTTGGCCGATGGCGTAGAGGTTCTGGCGTCCGCGGAGGAACAATTCCCGGCCCACGGCCACGGGAGAGGCGTCGAATTTGTCGTCGAGGCGGTTGGTGGCCAGCACTTCCAGCTGGCTGGATTGCTTGAGCACCACGGTGGCGCCGTTGCGCCCGGCGAGGTAAACCCGGCCGGCGGCGCCCACGGGCGAGGCGTAAACGCCTTCGAGGCGGTCGAGATTCACGGCGTCGAGCAGCGGCTGGCCGGTTTTGGCGTCCAGGCAGGTGAGGATGCTCCGGTTATTGGAGAAGAAATAGAGCCTGCCGCCGCAGAGCAAAGGCGAGGGCACGTAAGGGGTGTTCTTCTTGTAGGTCCAGGCGATGGCGTCCGAGCCGGTGAGATCCCCGGTGCGCCCGCGCTTGATCGCCACGGCCGAGTTCCCCTGGTAGCCGCTCATACAATAAATGAACTCGCTGTCCGCCACGGGCGAGGGGATCACGTTGCGCGTGAGCCCGCCGCATTCCCACACCACCTTGCCGGTGGCGAGATCGTAGGCGCGGATTTTTCCGGTCGCCGCCACCACCGCCTGCGCCTGGCCCTCCTGCTCGATGATCAGGGGCGTGGACCAGGAGGTGCGCTCGTCGCGGGCTTCCTTCCAGAGCGTGTCGCCCGTCCGGGCGTTCAACGCCGTGATGTAGGAGCCATCCTCGTTGTCCCAGTTCACCAGGATGGTATTTTTGTGAAGCGCGGGCGAGCTGCCCTCGCCAAACCCCATGGCCACGCGCATTTTGCCCAAGTCCTTTTTCCACTGGAGCTGCCCGGCCAGCGAGTAGCAGTAGAGGCCGTGGGAGCCGAAATGAGCGTAGAGGTTCTGCCCATCGGTGACGCCGGAACTGGCGGCGAAGCTGCCTTCATTCTGGCGGAAGCCTTCGTGGGGCACTTCCTCCCGGGCGATTTCCTGCCACAACACCTTGCCCGTGGCGCGGTCCAGGGCCATCACCGTGAACTGGTAAACCTCATTGGGCTTGGCGCCGCCCCCGCGCCCGCCGCGCCCGCCCGGGCCGCCTCGTCCTCCCGGACCCCCGGGACCGCCCGGACCAAAACCGCCGCCTTCACCCGCGGCGGGGGGTGGCTGGCCGGGGCCGGCACCGGGCCGTTCGGGAGGCGGCTGGGCGGCGGGTGCCGCGCCGGGGGCAGGCTCCACTTTTTTGCCGGTGGGGATGGCGGTCTGGAGGAAAATCCGGCTGCCCCAAACGGTGGGCGTGGCGATGCCGTCGCCGGGGATTTTCACCTTCCACTTGAGGTTTTCGGTCTCGCTCCAGGTCACCGGTGGATCGGCGTCCGGGGCCGCCCCGGTCTGCAGGGGTCCGCGCCATTGCGGCCAATTGGATTCAGCGGCCCCCGCGGCTTGCGCCACGATGGCCAGGACACAGGAACAGGCGAACCCGATCCGGATCGGGCTGGGGAAAAGGCGGTTTGGCTTGGTCATAATTTGGATTTATGGGGCGATGGATTTGGAGGGGAACGGGCGGCTGGAAGCAAGGCGATTTCCCGGCCGCTCCTGGAGCGAGCTGGAGACCGGCACCGCACAAAGCGCGACAGCCAGGGCGTTGAGCGCATCGCCTTTCATCCTTGAGCGGTCATCCTGCCCGATCCCAGGCCAAAGCACAAGCTCCGAATCCGTGCCTGGCGGATCAAATCCGCATTCCCTGGCGCAGCCAGGCCGCCGCCTGAGAGGGATCAACCACTGTATCGGCCGCTGAACCAATTCCCGTTTTCCGGCTTGGAACAATGGCGGGTGAGCCCTAAACTCCGGGCATGACAAGCAAAATCCTGCTGGCGGCTGGCTGGCTGTCGTTATTCGGTTCCGGAGGGATGGTTTCCGGGGAAGACCGGGCGGCAGCGCCGGCGCCATCAACCGCGCGGGCCGCGGAATTCTTCCGGGTGGTTCCGGGCCCAAGCCAGACCCAGGCCACCTTGACCGTCCACGCTGGAAAAACCTGGCCCTGGGCGGTGCCGCGTCATATCACCGGCAAATTCGCCGAGCATCTGGGCGCCAACATTTACCAGGGCATGGATGCCCAGGTGCTGCGCAATCCCAGCTTCGCCGATTTCCCGTTCTGGACGGGGCAGATGTCGCCGGATGGGGTCACGCAGTTCATGGCGGACGAGGAGAAGATCAAGGCGGAGCTGCGGCGCCAGGCCAGCCGGGCGGGCTGGCCGGGGGAAGCGCTGGACAATCTCACCACCGCCCGGGCAGACGGCCTGGCGGCCTGGTGGGGGCGGGAAGGCGCGCGCGACCGGGTGACGCCCAGCCCGGACGCGGGGGAATACGGCGGCCGGGCCCAGCGGGTGCAGGTCCGCTCCGCCGGGGAAGGCATCGGCCAATGGGTGCGGCTGCCGCTCCACCGGGTGCGCCAATTTGAGTTCGTGCTGCATGCCCGCTCGCCCAACCTGGCGGCGCTGACGGTATCCTTATCCCGGCCGGGAACCACGATCCGCGCGCAGGCGACCGTCCGGGGGCTGGCGCGGGCATGGTCCGCGCTGAGCGGCACGCTGGAGCTGCCCGGGCCGGCGCCCGCGGATGAGATGTATTGGCTGGCGCTGCAAAGCGAGGCCGCCGGGGAGTGGGTGGTGGACCGGTTGCTGCTGCGGCCGGCCGATCACCTTTCCGGGGCCGACCCGGACGTCATCCGGTGGTTGCGCGAGTCGCGCCTGCCGATCCTGCGCTGGCCCGGGGGCAATTTTGTGAGCGGATATCATTGGGAGGATGGCGTTGGGCCGCTCTGGCAGCGGCCCACGCGGCCGAATTATGCCCGGGGCGGGGTGGAGCCCAATTTTTTTGGGGTCAATGAGTTCATCCAGTTCTGCCGCGCGGTGGGCTGCGAGCCGATGATCTGCGCCAACGCCGGCAGCGGAACGCCGGCGGAGGCCGCCCGCTGGATTGAGTATTGCAACAGCCCCACCAACACCCCCCTGGGCGCCCTGCGCGCCGCCCACGGCTTTCCCCAGCCGCACCAGGTCAAACATTGGGAGGTGGGCAACGAGCTGTGGGGCCGGTGGCAATACCACTGGACCACCCCCTCCGGCAACGCGGACCGGTACGTGGAGTTTTCCCAGGCCATGCTGGCGGCCGACCCCACCATCACGCTTTATGCGTGCGGGGCGCCGGTTTTCTGGGGCAAGAATTGGAACGACACTCTGATCCAGACCCTTGGCCCGCGCTTCGACACCATCACCGACCATCCGTTGATCGGCGGCAATGTGCCGCCGGGCACCGATCCGCTGGATGTTTACCGGGATTTCATGGCCGTGCCAGGGGTGCTGGAGCGGAAATGGGCGGACCTGGGGCAAACCATGGCCAGCGCGGGCATCGCGCAGCCCCGGCTGGCGGTCACCGAGCTGCAGCTTTTCGCCCACCTGGCGGGGGCGCCGGCCGGGGGTGAAAAGCCGCGCCTCACCCCGGACAAGCTGGTGAACCCGGGCACCCAGGCCGAGGCTTTGTATGACATCCTGATCTACCACGCGGCGGTCCGGCTGACCCCGCTGGCCGTGATGGTCACCCACTCCGCCACGGTGAACCACGGCGGGGGGCTGCGGAAGGAACAGGAGCGGGTTTACGCCAACCCCTGCCATTACGCGCAATCGGCCTTCGCCGCCTTCGCCGGAGCGGCGCCGGTGGCCACCGAGCTGGCCACCCCCATGGTCTCGGCGCCCCGGGTATTGCCCGACCTCCGCAACGCGGCCAGCCAGGCGCAATATGGCGTTCTGGATGCCCTGGCCGCCGTGGCTGCGGATGGCGGACTGCTCCTCTCGCTGGTCCACCGGGGAACCGCCGGGCCGATCCAATGCGATATTGAATTGCGGGATTTTCCCGCCGCCGCCCGGGCCGAAACCTGGACGCTCACCTCGGAGGTGCCCTGGGCGGCCAACCGGCTGCAAGATCCCGAGCGCGTCAAGCCCGCCATCGGCTCGGCCATCGTGGCGGATGGCCGCCTGCGGCTCACCCTGCAGCCTTATACCGTGCTGCGCCTCCGGATTCCCCGGTAGCAGATCCGGGCTGAGGCCAGGCAAACGGGCCGGCGGCGCTGGCTGGAAAATACGGCGCCAGGCCGGGGCTTATCGCCTCCTCGTTTCAGTTTGTGACCTGGGCGCCTTTTCGTGGCCATTCCCCTCTCCCTCCGCGAATCCCAAAGGGTTTGCGGCCTGCTGCGTGCATATCGATACCAGGCGAATGGCTTGGGATTTAGGCGCAACCCCCTTTGGGATTTGCGGTTGGAAAAGGGGAATGGCCGCGAATGATTTCAGATTTCCAAGGGGGTGGAACGGAATGGGGCCAAAGGGCGGAAAAGGAGATAAACCACGGATCACACAGAATACACTGAAAAGGGAAAACGCTGACCGTGGAGGAAGCAATTTGAGGCACGCAAGTGCTTTTGGCCGGCTGGCGGCCAGACGCCAGCAACCGGCCATAAATCCAAAGCGGCGCAGCGGCGCACGCACTCCAAAAGCTCGCGCACCCTCCATGGCCCATCGCGCATCCGGCGCGTTATTTCAGATTTGAGATTTGAGATCCCAGAAGAAAAATCCAAAACCTGGGTCCCGTCCTGGAATAGATTGACACTCCATGAGACGAAAAAGTGGAGTCA
>CAYPCQ010000127.1:0-24782 GCA_964409245.1 uncultured Verrucomicrobiota bacterium | reverse complement strand
TCTGACTCCACTTTTTCGTCTCATAGAGTGTCAATCTATTCCAGGACGGGACCGTAATTCTCATTGCCGATCTCCCAATACTGGAATCCGCAGTTTTTGGCGACGTTGGCGTAGCGCACCCACGCGGCCGCTTCGGCCGGGGTGCCTGTGCCATAATTCACCGTGAGCACAACCTGAGCTTGAAGCTGGGTGGCCACCGCAATGAAATCGTCGAACGTTGTCTCCCAGGTCCAGGTGTTCGTGCCAATAGTGTTGGCGACCCAGTGATACTCGTCGGACAGCGACCCACCGGGAAAGCGCAATACTTGCGCGTCCAGATCGCGGAGCAACGAAACCGTGGTGGCCGTATTGAGGTGCGTGTCCCAAATGGCGGTGTTGGCGCCAAAAAGCCGGGAGTCCACCGTGCGCACAATGCGCGAGGCATCGACGCCGATATGGACGACCGCCGGCGCCGGCTGCGCGTTGAGCTGGATGTCGTCCACGTAGAACGTATGGGAGGCGCCGCCGTCGGTGAGTTGGATCCAGTAGCCGGTGAAGTTGGTCTTATGGGCGGCCCCGAGCGCGTCGAGTGGAATGACAAACTGGCTCCAGGTATTCGCCGCCAGAGCGGGCAGCGCGCAGGCCGTCTGTTCAGTGCCGCCAAGGATGGCCTGGATTTGCACGCGTTGCCCGCCAATCGAGCCACCGTGGATCCAGAAACTCAAACTCGAAAAAAACAGCGTATCCAGGGGGTCGCAATGGAGGTAGAGCGCCTGCCACGGCGAGGCGCTCACACTGATCGAGTTGCGGCCACTATGGACGGGTGCGCCGTTGGCCAGGTTGCAGGCCGCCCAACTCCAGTCCTTGAAGCTGGCGACCAGACCTTCCGTGTAAATCGGCAGGACTACCTGGCCGTGAAGATTCGCACCCATCGTCAACGCCCAGGCCACTGCACCTGCTAAAAAGAAGGGGCGGAAGGGCGATCGGTTCGCTTTCATGGGGGCTGGTAGCTGCACTGGCCTCAAATCAGTTATTCGGCTGCCGTGGGGCGACATTGTCGGATGGGAGGCGGCGTGGTTCATGTCGTGGCTACGGATACAGATGGTGCATGGCCTTCGACCACAGCAGATTATGCGAGCGCATCCCCGCATCGTTGGGATGCAGGCCGTCGGTTTTGAGTTGGTTCGTGTTGGCCTGGAAAAAGGCGTAAAGATCGGGGCCGGCAAGAATAAGGTTGGCAGCCACGAGATCGTCAATGACCGCGTTGAAATGGGGGATGAAATCGTGCTGTCCATCCGCGGCGTACGGAATGTGTGGAATCACCGGCATCCGGCCATTGGCCAGCAGCAGAGAGATCATCGCCTGCATGTTCGTCTTGAAGGAGGCCGGGTTGTCATTGTTTCCCGCCGAGTCATTGGATCCGTAACTGAGGGCCCAGAAGTAATAATCCGGATTGGCCGCGAGAGTGGTGGTCAGGCGGGCGAGTCCGCCGGACGAAGATTCGCCGCCAATGCCCCCGTCAATCATCGAAGGAAAGTAATTGGAATTCGCTGCATGGATGCACTGCGCGAAGTCCGGCATGTGGCTGGTGGGATCGTTGGTGCCAGCGGCGGTCGCTCGATCGGCCCAAAAGGCCGTGATGCTGTCCCCCATGAAGAACCAGGTATCCTCCGCGATCCGGCCCCGGCTGTGGGCCGCGGAAATGTCGTAAACCTCAATTTCATCAAAGGCGATGCCCGGATCGTAGATCACGCCAGGGGTGTTGCGGTTTGCCGGGGCGGCGGTGCAGGAGAGCTTCACCCACTTCATGCCGGTAAAATCGAAACTGCCCGACCGGGTCCGGTAGGCGTTGTTGGTCACGCTGACCGCCAACACCCAGCTTCCATCGCTGCCGTCCGTGGAGTTGGGCGAGGTGGAAATGGTATAATCGCGCGGACCACCGTAATCGGTTTCCTCGTAATTATAGTTGGCGCCGCAGTTAAATTCCAGCAGGATTCGGGTTGGACCTTGACCCACATTAATCGCGACCCAACTTGGCGCCGCCGGTGTGGGATACCCCCCAACCCAACGGGTGGCAAACGTCCCGAAAACACCATCGACCAGGGTGCTGGAGGATTGATACAGAGCGGCCGTGGCGCCGGTTGTGGGCTTCCCCAGGGAAATGATCGGATTAGGGTTGAGATTCTCTTTCACCCGATACCACTTCCAGGAAGAACCAGCCGTCCGCGTGTCAGTGAATTCGCTGGCAACGCCAACTGAAAGCGCCATCCAATCCAGAAGATTGGTACTGGCCATTACGCTGTAACTCTGGCCTGGTGCGGCGTTCCACACGAGATGCAGGCCCGTGGGCATGGATTCGACCCGGGTCAGTTCGAGGCTGGAGGCCGATAATATGAAAGCGGAAGACAACAGGATAATCGCCCCAATGGACGCAAATCTACGCCCAAGGCAAGCCGGATCGAGGCTTGGTGCCCGCAACCCCAACGGTAGTCGTCGAACTGGGAGGCTATGGGACGGGTCAGGGTGGCAATTACGCATGAATCACCGTCGCACACCTTGTGCCAAACACAAGGGAGAATATATTTATCGGTCGGATTGGGCATTTTTGTCCGGCCTGATACTTTCCGCCTCCCAAGGGCGTTATTCCTTATGCAGGCAACAATCAGGAGCCGGGTCATTAACGAAACAGTAACTTTGAACGGCATACCGGTCTCCAGGTCATCAAAATGATAATTATTCGCTGAGCCGGTCACGGTCCAGTCCCGGGACGGAGGGGCGGCGCAGTGGGTTCATGGCCTGCAAGACACTCTACAACGGAATGACGGCCTGACGGAATTGGAATTCTGTCCTCAAACCGGCCTTTCGCAGTAGTCAAACAAAACAAAACATATGAAAAGCATTCAATGCATCACAAATCTCCAGGCGGCCATTCTCCTATTGGCCGGCACGGCTGTCTTGGAGGCGGAACCGATTCTCTATGCCACAGGGGGAGTTGGTGGCACATTAGTCAAAATTGATGTCGGAATGGGCACTGTTTCCGAAATCGGCAGCCTTGGGGAGCCATTTTCGCTGGGTATCGCCATCAGCCCTCAAGGGCGGCTCTTTACCGTCACCCATTCCTATCCGGCATACCCGGGAACCCCGCGCCTTGCCCACGTGGATCTGGCTACCGGGGTGGCAACGCCTTTCGGGCCGAGCCTCGGGGCGGAGGAATTCATGGGGATCGGATTCTCCCCGGAAGGCGTGCTGTATGGAGTGAATGCGGACAGCGGCACACCAAACCAGAACAGCCTTTACCGGTTTGATCCGGGCACCGGTGAGGCCACCAAAGTGGGGGTCACGGGCAGTTGCGGGGATGTCATGGACCTCGCGTTCCATCCGAACGGCACCTTATACGGCGCCGCCTGGGATTCGCTATACCAAATTAATCGAAACACCGGCCGGGCGAAATTGGTCACCAAACTTCAAGGGCTGACGATGGTAATGGGGCTGGCCATTGATGACGATGGGAATTTCTATGTCTCCGAAATCGTCCCTAATGCGCCGCTCTGGCGGGTGGATCCGGCCACCGGGGCGGCCACCGCCGTGGCCGGCGTGAGCCTCAGCTATCCGCACGGGTTGGAGTTCATTCCGACACCCCGTTCCAGGCCGGTAACGATCGCCTTCAAAAAATCCCCGGTGGACGCGGACACCTGGCTGGGAAGTGTCGATACGGATCTCGACGGCGTTTATTCGGACGGCATTCTCAATTACGAGCAGGTCTCTTCCCAAACCGTCGGCAAAACCGTCCAGTTCGCTGGTTTCTACCATGTGGAAACAGCCTTCTATTCATTCACCGCTGGCATGAATATTCAACTCAACTTGAACAACGGATCGATCCGCGGGAACGGCACCGTGGTTGATGGCTGGCTGGATGGCACACAAGTCCATCTGGAAGCGGACCTCGTTCCAGGCGGCGTCGCCGGAGTGATGCGGCTCATGCCGGGCAGCGCGGATTAAGGCCGCCACCGTTTCAAAATTCCAGGCAGAGTAAAAAGGCCGGCCCGCCATGGGCCGGCCTAATGCTTCCCCAGCCAAATACGGCTCCGCATTGGGTGGAAGTTAAGGCTTGGCGCCGCCTGCTTTCTCCTGCCTGGCGTTTGGATATTCTTTCAACTGGATGGACACAACCAGGCAATTTTTGTAGTTTGGTTGGAGCTTGCAAAGCCAGATGGAACGGATCGTAGTCAAGTATCGGAGCGCCGCCGAAGCTGAAAAAGCGGACAAAGCATACTACCTGGGCCTGACCGCCCAGGAACGGATGGCGATTTTTTTTGAATTGCTGGCTCAAGGAAGAAGCCATGAAGAACAAAGTGAAACCGCCGGCGGATTCCCTCGAGTTCATAAGATTGTTAAACGCCAACCACGTTAAGTATGTCGTGGTTGGCGGTTACGCTGTAGCCTGGCATGGTTATCCCCGTTTTACCGGGGATATCGATTTTTTTGTGGAGTGTTCTCCGGCAAACGCTGCCGCCCTGGTCAAAACAGTCGATGAGTTCGGCTTTGGCTCACTGGGATTGACGGCCAATGATTTCATGGAGGTTGGAATTGTGATTCAGCTGGGACGCCCCCCCTTCCGCATCGACATTTTAACTTTTGCCGATGGATTGACCTTTTCACAGGCTTGGCAAACCCGCATCTCCGCTGAATTGGATGGCACTCCGGCGCACATGATCAGCAAAGAACTTTTGATTGCCAACAAACTGGCCTCCGGGAGGGATCAAGACAAAGCGGACGCAGCGAAACTGACTGAGTAGCGGCTAAACCTTGTCCCTGATTATCACCGGTTCCTATTTGCGGCAGCGAGCCTCGCTGAGGAAAAGCCCGGCCGGGATTCCGCTGCCCCCGCCGGGCATCCTCGATGGAAGGTCCGAGGCGGTCATTTTTCAAAGGCCATTACTTCGACCAGGTGGCGGCCGGTGTTGGCGGAATTGTGGGGCAGGGTGATCCGGATATAGCGCGTGGCGCGTGGTGGGAACGAGCAGCTATATCCAGCCCGGGTGGATGGCTCGCGGTTATCCCGGCGATCGGCCACCATCTCCCAAGCCTGCCCGTCGCGGGAACAATCGATCCGGAAGCCATAACTGCGCGGGTCGCCATAATAGCCGACCACGACCACGCGGCCCACGGTGGTTTCGTGGCCCAGGTCCACCTGCCACCAAGGCTCAGGATCTTTTTGGGAGACGATGTCCGTGGCCCAATAGGAATCGGTTGAATCGCGCAACCCATCATTGGCCAGTTCGGCATAAAAGGCCGGCAAAGCACTGGAACAAGCGGCCGGCTTGCCGGTGGCCAGGTTTTTTTCCACCGTGCGCGAGGCCTGGTAACGGGTGGTGACGGCGGCGAAATCCCATTTTTCGGTTTGCGCCGGGCGCGTGGCCACGGCTACGCCTGCCACCGGTTGCACCCAGGGGCGATGGTCCGGCAGGTGCAGCACGATGCGGCCTGGTTTGCGGCGGGCGGGAGCCTTGAATTCCACGGCCACGCCACTGGCAGTTCCCCGCACCGTCAAGGCGAGTTCGCCAAAGTGGGTGGGCAGCCGTTCAATGCGGATTTCCTGGCCCGGGTCGAGCCACCAATCCGGCACGGCCTTCAGCAAGTGCAAATCCCCGTCCTGCTCGTGGACGAGCATATGCCGGAGCAGGAGGGCGTAATTGCAGGCGCCGGTGACGTGGGGAATGGTTTCGCTCCAGGCATAACGGCGCTGGTGGAAAATGCCCTCCGGGAAAGCGTGCGCGGCGGTTGAATGCAGCAGGTACCAATAGAAATCCTGAACCACCTGTTCGTCCTGGCCGCGGATCAAATCGTTCATGATGGTGTATGCCCCCAGGTAGGGGTGGATGACCGGTTCCCCACCGCCGAGCCAGCGGATGGTGCCTTCTGCGAAGCCGCCAGCGAATTCGTGGCGCACGTGCCGGGTGGTGGCGGCCACGCGCAGATCCTCCAGGCTGAAGATCGGCGTGGGCCAAAGGATCTCGGTATTGCCCCAGTGGGTGCCTTTCTTTTCCCAGCTGGGCGGGAAATACGACACGCCAGTGTTTTTCCAAACCCGCTCGATGGCTTCCCGGTACCGGGCCGCCTGCCTGGATAATTCCTCCGCCTCCACCGGGCGGCCAAGTTCTTGGGCAGCGTCAGCGGCGCAGAGCAAGCCCCGGAGGTTCCAAAAATCATAGCCCACGATATGGTATTGGCCGTCCCAGAGATTCTCGCCATCCGCCAGGGCTTTGGGCAGCACGCCCGCAAAGGGCGAATCCGCCGGGGCCTCCTGGCGCGCTTTGAGCGTCCAATCCGCCGCCCGGCGCAGCGCCGGGTAAACCCGCTCCAGCCAGGCGCGGTCCGCCGTCATCAGGTAATACTGCCAGATTACCCACACGGCCTGGCCGTTGGCATCGAATTGCCCGGCTTGCGATTCGAAACGGCCGTCCGGCCGCTGCCGGGGCAGGTATAGCTCCACACTTTTGCGGGCGGATTCCCACATGCCGGCCTCTTCAAGTTCCTGGACCTGGTAGGCGCCGTCGCGGATGTAGAAGGTGTCATAAAAACCTTCTCCGCCGCGCACTTCGCCCAGGTCGTTGGCCAGCATCTGGCAGACATGGGCCGCTTTCAGAGCGTCGGTGGCTTTCCGGCAGGGAACCACAATGGCGGCGCAGCGGTTCTCGAAACTGCGCCAATAATCCACCGTGCGCTGCAGCCAAACCTGGTGGTCCTCACCTTCCAGCAGGGCGGGGTGGTCCACCGGGAAAAAGGCGAACCGGGCGGCCCCCTCCAGGGACTCGCCGGGCGGCAATTCCCGGGCTGCGGCCTGGCGGGCATGGCGGGCCGGATCAATGGCCGGCTCTTTGGGGGCTTCCACTTGGGGATGGTTGCCCGCCTTGGGGTTCAAGCCGATTTCCACCTGGGCCCTGGCCGGCTGGCTGGATCGGTTGACCGCCTGGTAACGGATCCAGACGAGGAAGTTTTCCCCTTCGGTTGGCCAATCGAAGGCTTTCGCCCAGTCTTTAACGCCCGGCATGGGAGTGGCCCAATAAGTGAATTCGTAATGGACCGGGCCATCCTCCGCCGGGATCACCATGATGGGCATCCAGCCCTGCCGGGCGGTCTTGATTTGGGCCCGGCTCAGCGGGGCCAGGTTGCGCCCGAAACGGACTTGCACGGTGGTGTTGCTGCCGGCCAGGAAGAGCTGGTTGTCCGGTGTGATCCGCGCGCCGCGCGGATAATCCTTCAAGCCTGCCACATTCCAATTGTTGACGAAATAGTCGAAAGGCGGGCTGGCCTCCGGCTGGCTTGTTGCAAGTATTGAAACCGTGGCCGCCAACAACGCAGCGGCGGCCAGGAAGCGCGTGGTTTTCATGGTTTCCGCCACCTTTTATTTGCTGGCTGGGTCCGCTGGACGAGCGCTGGTGTCCGGTTCCAAAAACAATCCGAATTCGGAGATGGCCGGGCAGACCGGGGCCTTGGTGATGCGCAGGCGGACCCGGCCGGTTGCTTGGGGCGGCACCCGCACCAGCCGGCAGGCGCCAATGGCGGTGCCCTTGGCGATCTGCTTCCAATCCCCGTTCTGCCAGGCATCCACGGCCCAATCATCCACCCGCTGGCCCAAAGGCAGGAATTCCCTCAGGCGGACCACGTTGAATTTGACCGGTTGCGGGAATTCCAGGATGGCTTCGGGCGTGGATATGGCATCGTCGGTGGACCAATAAGTGGAGTTTTGGCCATCGACCAGGTTGCCGGGGCCGAACTGGCTGCCGTCCCCGCGCACGTTGGAAGCCGTGGCTTTGGCGCCGGCTGCCAGATCCTGGCCAAAGGCCGCCCGCAGATATTGGCCAAACTCGGCGAGCACCCGGACATCATTCTCATGCAGGAGGCCCCGGCGGTCAGGTGGGAGGTTGAGGTTGAGGTTGGCGCCGCGGCCGATCGATTCGAAATAGAGTTTAACCAGGTTGTCCAGTTTCCGCACGCTGCCATCCTGGCTGGCGTGGTAAAACCAGCCGGGACGGATGGATACATCCACCTCGGCCGGAATCCAAAAGGCGCCATTGCGATGGCCGTTTTCCGCCTCGGTGTAGTTGGCCTCGCCATTGGGCAGTTCCGTGAAGTAACCGGTTTGCGGGTCGATTTTGATTTCCTGGCGGGTGTTGCGGTGCCGCGGCGTGAAGGTGGCCCAGCACGGCTCGCCGGCATAGCCGGATTCATTGCCTACCCAGCGGATTTCCGGGCCGATCTCCGTGAAGACGCAGGCATCCGGCTGGAGTTGGTGGACCACCGTGCGCAATAATTCGGGCAACCCGTAATAAGTCCGGCGATCGATGGTGCGGGTTTCTTTCGCCCCGCCATAATATCCATCGCCGCCATTGGCGCCGTCGAACCACACCTCAAAAATGGGGCCATAATTGGTCAGCAGCTCCACCAATTGACGGCGGAAATATTCCACGTAGGCCGGCTTGCCATAATCCGCATGGTTCCGATCCCAGGGCGACAGGTAAACGCCGAATTTGAGGCCATGCCGGCGGCAGGCTGCGGAGATTTCTGCCACCACATCGCCGCGGCCCTGTTTCCAAGGGGAATTTTTGACGGAGTGCTCTGTGTATTTCGAGGGCCAGAGGCAGAAGCCGTCGTGGTGCTTGGCCGTCAAAATGACTCCTTTCATGCCTGCCGCCTGGCAGGAGCGCACAATCTGATCCGCATCAAAGGCGGTGGGATTGAACAGCGCTTCCTTTTCCTCCCCGTAGCCCCACTCCTGGTCCGTGAAAGTATTCACCGTGAAATGCAGGAAGGCATAAAACTCCGAGTCGTGCCATTTCAGCTGCCGGGCGCTGGGGACCGGGCCAAAGGGTTTGGGGGGCGCGGCTTCGGTTCCCGGAAACCAGCCCCTCAGGAAGCTGGCCAGGGAGCCCTCGAATCCGGCCTCCGCGAGGAATTCCGTCCCATTCTGGTTCCCCCAGGAATAGTTGATGCACAGGCGCCCCCGGTATTCGCAGAAGTCGATATCCGAATTATTGGCGTCGGTGGCTTTCTGGATGCGTTCCCGTTCTTCCGGGGTCAGTTTCGGATTGGCCAATTGCTTGTCTTCGGGCGAGGCGGCCAGCACGGGATTGAGCGGGCTGGATTCCCAGCGGACCAGATCGCGCGACCGGGTGACATACTGCTCATAGCCGTGGGGCCGGCCGGCTTCGAGGTAAAACAGGTAAAACCAGCCATCCAGCCAGCGGAGGCAATGCGCGGCGTTGTAACGGCCCAGCTGGTGGCGGCATTCCCCGGGCAGCAGGGACCAGTGGATCAGGTCGGTCGATTCCAGGAACCGCGCCGGGAAACCGCCCGGATTGGCCAGCTCGATGGACATCACGTAGCGTTTTCCCGCCTGGCAGAGGGAGGTGTTGCAGATGCCGATGGCGGGATTGTGGAAGAGAACGCTCTCGGTCCAATGCGACAGGTCGTGCGACACGAACAGGGTGAGCGTGTTGCCATACCATTCACGGTCCTCCTTGGTGCCCACCACATACAGCACCTCCTTTTCGACGTAGGCGCAGGGAAAACGATGTTTGCTGCCGAACCGGGAAACCTCGCGGCCGGTTTCCGCGTCCATAATCCGCAGGCAGCTGGCCGATCGGAGCCATTCCATGCGGTACAACCGGTCGTGGAACACAAAGGGGGTGGTCTCGACGAGGTCCAGGGCCAGCGTGCCTTTTTTCTGGATCACCGGCTTGAGCGGGCCTTCAGCATCGGCCCCAAGGAGGCTGGGGGAAGCGGCTCCGAGCCACGCCCAAAGCGCGGCGCCGGCCAGCAAGGACAGACAGGATGATTTTCGGTGTGCGATCATGGTTGGTCTCCGTTCTTGGCTTCAGGGAAGCGTCCCTGGTCGTTGGTTTCCTCGATCCATCGGTCCAGCGCCGTCCGCAGTTTATCGAGTGCGGCCGCAGGCGCGGGATCGCTGGATCGGGCGAGGTTTTGGATTTCAAAGGGATCGGTGGCCAGGTCGTAAAGTTCCTCCTGGGGCAGGCGCGGCTGGCAAAGGGCCGCTTGCGCCGGTGTCAATCGCCCCTGCGCGTGGAGATCCTTGAGCAGATTCCAGACCGGATATTGCTTCTCCTTGTAAGCGTTTTTCGCCAGCCATGGGATCTCGGGCGTGAAATTGCGGATATACCGGTAGCGCTCGTCGCGCACCGTCCGGATGCGCATCGCGGTCTCATCACAGCGGTCCCGCGCCCCAAAGACATATTCCCGCGCCGGTTCGCAGGCCGGGCCAAGGAAAATCCGGCCCTGCATCCTGGGCGGTTTGATGGCGCCCACCAAGGACAGCATGGTGGGGGCCAGGTCGATGGCGTGCAGCAACCGGTCGTCCACCGTGCCAGGCTGGAAATGGGCCGGCTGCGGAAAGTTCCTGGGCCAGCGGATCAGCAATGGCACATGCAAGCCTTCCTCGTAACAAAACTGTTTGCCCCGCACGTGGGATTGGCCGTTGTCACCGAAGAAAACCACAACGGTGTCCTCAGCCAGCCCATCGCGTTTCAGGGCTTCCATGATCAGGCCGATTTTGCGGTCCAGTTCGCTGATGGCATCGAGGTATTGGGCCCAGTCCCGGCGGACAACCGGGTGGTCCGGATAATAGGGAGGAAGCTCAACGGCAGCCGGGTCCGCCTTGGCGGGGGAGTTGAAATTGCGGTGGGCTTCGCTGAAGTTGATCTGCGCGTAAAAAGGCTGGTGGGTTTTCAGGTCGGCCCACCGGGCTGAATCAAAAGGCTTGCCCGCATAATTAAAATTCCAGTCCGTCTTGCCGGTCCCTTTGAATCCACAGCCAGCCGGCAGCTCGGCCACATTCGCGGTAAAATAGCCAGCGTCACGCATCCAGTCGGTCAGCAAGCGCACACCTTCGGGCAGCTGGAAGCCGTCCTGGCGGTGCGACCGATGGTGATGGGCACCGATGGTGGTGGCATACATGCCGGTCATGAAGGCGGACCGGCTCGGCGAGCAGACATGGCCGGAATAAAAGCGCGTATAGCGGACTCCCTCCGCGGCCAGGCGGTCAAGGTTGGGGGTCCGGACTTCACGGGTGCCGTAACATCCCAACTCGGGGCCGAGATCCTCCCCGATGAGCCAAAGCAGGTTGGGTCTGGCTTTGGCCGCGGCGTTCACGGGATGGCCCAGGCTGAGGATACAAAGCAGCCAGCAAGTCAGCCATGCCCCCGCGTTTGGGAGGAGAGTGATTGCACCGCAGGTTTTTGCGCAGGACGGGAAGCGGGCCGCGAGCAAATCTTTTACAGATCTGCAAGTGGTGAAGAACGAATGTCTTGCCCAAAAAGATGCAGCAAAAACGACCGATCCCATGGCCTGGACACGGCTCAGGGCGGCCGCCAAGTTACGCCTCACGATTTTCATGCCTGTTGCCGGGATAGCCATGGATCGAATCAGTTTCGTGGCGGGGTGGCGCTGCCTTTCTGCAATCCATTCAATTGATCACGGAGCAGCCCCGCTTTTTCCGGGTGGTTCAAGGCGACGTTGTTGGTTTCACCGGGATCGCTGGCCAGATCGTAGAGCTGGCTGCCGGATTCTTTCGGCGCGCCGATATATTTCCAGGCTTCCTCACGCAAGGAGAGAGTTTGGGCATGCTCAACCAGGCGCCGGCGGCCCCTTGGCGACTCCCCAAGCAGGGCGGGCAGGACATCAAGGCTGTCGGGCGCTTCGCCGGGGGGCAGTGGCTGGCCGCTCAGGGCCGCCAAAGAAGCCAGGAAGTCGATCTGGCAGACCAGGGCTTCCGAGGCGCCTGGTTTCACCCGCGCAGGCCAGCGCACAAGGAGCGGGACGCGTGTGCCGCCTTCCCAGATGGAATATTTGCCGCCCCGCCAGGGACCGGCGGGCTGGTGGTTCCCCAGTTTTTCGGTTGAGCCGTCCCGGTAGCCTTCCTCCACCACCGGGCCATTGTCGCTGGTGACAATCACCAGGGTGTTTTCGGCCAGCCGCAGCCGATCCAGGGTGGCCACGATTTCCCCGACGCACCAGTCGAATTGCAGGATCACATCCCCGCGCGGACCCATCTGGCTCCGCCCGGTGAAACGTGGATGCGGCACCCGCGGCGCGTGGATGTCATGAGTGGCGAAATACAGGAAGAATGGTTGTGCCTGGTTTTGGGTGATGAAATCCACCGCCTTCCTGGTGATGACATCCGCCATGTCTTCATCCACCCAGCGAGCCGATTTGCCGCCACTCATGTAGCCGATGCGGCTGATCCCATTGACGATGGTTTGGGCGTGCTGGGCATTCGGCAGTTGCTTGAGCAATTCCGGATGATCCTTGCCGGTGGGATCGTTGCCCACCGGTTTGGCATAATTGACCTGGATTGGATCCCGGGGATCCAATCCGGCTACACGATGGTTTTCGACATAGACGCACGGAGTGCGATCACCGGTGGCCGGAATGATGAAGTTATAGTCGAAACCGATCTCAAGCGGGCCCGGTTGGAGATCGCCATTCCAATCCGGCCCTTTGGGCCCACCCAAACCCAGGTGCCATTTGCCAACCACGCCGGTGCGGTAGCCGGCCTTCTTCAACAGCCCCGGCAGGGTGATCCTATCCGGGGGAATGATCAGGCCGGCATTGCCGGGCAGAATGCCGGTTCCAGGGCGGCGCCAGGGATATTCCCCGGTCAGCAAAGCATACCGGGATGGGGTGCAGGTGGCTGAGGTGGAATGGGCATCCGTGAAACGGATTCCCTGGGCGGCCAGGCGGTCGATGCTCGGAGTTTGGATGCGGGTGGCGCCATAACAGCTGATATCGCCGTAACCAAGGTCATCCGCCAGGATGATTACGATATTGGGCAGGGCAGGGGATGCCCCGGCCGCTATTCGGATGGCCAGCAGCAGGGGGAAGATCCAAGCCGATCCGCGGAAGCTTTTCATCTGATCACAAAGAGCAGTTGATCCATCACGGTTAAGGATTGGTGCCAGGTTTGGCCACCGGGATACGGGTTCCAGCCGCCTTTTGCATCGCTTCCAACTGGCCGCGCAAGTCAACCGCCTTGGCCGGAACCTGCTGAATGACGTTGTTGGTTTCCCCGGGATCGCTGGCCAGGTTGTAGAGCTGGCTGCCGGATTCTTTCGGCGCGCGGATGTATTTCCACCCGGCTTCGCGCAGGGCCAGGGTTTGGGCGTGCTCAACCAATTGGTGGCGGCCGGTTTTCGATTCCCCGAGCAAGGCCGGCAGGACATTGACGCTATCGGGTGCCTCGCCCGGGGCGAGCTTTTGCCCGCTCAGGGCGGCGAAGGAGGCCAGGCAATCGATCAGGCAGACCAGGGCTTCGGAGGCGCCGGGTTTGACCCGTGCTGGCCACCTCAGTATGAAGGGAATCCGTGTGCCGCCTTCCCAGATGGAATATTTGCCGCCCCGCCAGGGTCCGGCCGGCTTATGGCCGCCCAGCTTCTCCACGGCTTGATCCTGGTAGCCGTCGTCCACCACGGGGCCATTGTCGCTGCTGAGGATCACCAGGGTGTGTTCAGCCAGTTTCAGGCGGTCCAGCGCGGCCAGGATTTCGCCCACAGACCAGTCGAATTGCAGGATCACATCCCCGCGCGCCCCCATCGGGCTGCGGCCCGCGAAGCGGGGATGCGGCACGCGCGGCACATGGATGTCGTGAGTGGCGAAATACAGGAAGAATGGTTGCGCCGATTCCTGGGTGATGAATTCCACAGCTTTTTTCGTGATGACATCGGCCATATCCTCATCCACCCAGCGCGCCGATTTGCCGCCGCTCATGTAGCCGATGCGGCTGATCCCATTGACAATGGTCTGGTTGTGGCCCTGGCTCGGGTGCAGCTTGAGCAGCTCCGGGTGATCCTTGCCGGTGGGATCGTCTCCCACGGGTTGACCGTAGCTCACCTGGAGGGGATCCCGGGGATCCAGTCCAAAAACCCGGTGGTTTTCCACATACACACACGGGGTGCGGTCGCCCGTGGCGGGAATGATGAAGCTGGCATCGAAACCCAGCTCCAGCGGCCCCGGCTTGATCTCACCGTTCCAATCCGCTCCGCCCGGCCCGCCCAAGCCGAGGTGCCATTTCCCCACCACGCCCGTGCGGTAGCCGGCTTTTTTCATCATGGCTGGCAGGGTGAGGCACTGGGTGTCGATGACCAGCGAGGCGTTGCCGGGGAGTATCCCGGTCCCCTTGCGGCGCCAGGGGTATTCCCCGGTCAGCAGGGCATAACGCGAGGGGGTGCAGGTGGCGGACGTGGCGTGGGCATCGGTGAAACGAAGGCCTTCCCTGGCCAGGCGGTCGATGGCCGGGGTCTGGATGCGCGAGGCCCCGTAGCAACTGACATCCCCGTATCCCAGGTCATCCGCCAGGATGATGATGATATTGGGCCGGGACGGGGCAGTCTGAGCGGCGGCCATGGCCATGCTGGCCCCAGCCACCAGCAGCCATCCCCAGGCCAGGGTGATCGGAAAAAGCTTATTCCAGGAGCAGAGGTTTTGGCGGAGATTCATAGGGGCCAAGATTTGAGATTTGAGATTTGAGATTGCAGACGGAGGCCAGGCAAACAAATGCAAGGAGCGGGTGGGATCGTTCCGGCCCGGGCTGCCTCCGGCCCGGTTTTTCCGGCCAGCCGTGCTTTTGCCACCCGCGCTGGCTGGGGTGGGCCGGGCGTTGGTGAAGTTTGAGCCGCAAGGGAACAGGAAATGGCTAACGTGTGATCCAATCCAGCACGCCCTTTTGGGCGTGGAGGCGGTTCTCGGCCTGGCCAAAAATGGTGTCCGCGTTGGCTTCCAGAGTTGCTTCGTCAATCTCCTTGCCCCGGTAGGCAGGCAGGCAATGCATGACCAGGGCGCCTGGATTGGCGCATTGGACCAGCGCAGCATTCAACTGGAATGGGGCCAGAACGCGCAGGCGGTCGGCGGTCTCGGTTTCCTTGCCCATGGACACCCAGACATCGGTGTAGAGCAAATCCGCGCCGCGCGCGGCTTCCCGGCAATCATCGGTGCAAATGATTTTCGCGCCGGAGCGGGCCAGGATATCGGCGGGCGGCTGGAACTCCCGGGGCGAGGCGATGCGCAATTCGAAACCGAATTTGGCCGCTGCAAAGATCCAGGAGAGGCAGACATTGCAGGCCCCGTCGCCCACGAAGGTGACCACTTTGCCTGGGATGGGCCCCCGTTTTTCCTCGAAGGTCAGGATATCCGCCAGGATCTGGCAGGGATGTTCCTCGTCGGTCAGGGCATTGATGACCGGGATGCCCGAATAGCCCGCAAAATCTTCGATATCCCGCTGGGCAAAGGTGCGGATCACCACCCCTTGCACCATGCGGCCCAGAACGCGGGCGGTGTCTTTGATCGGCTCACCGCGGCCCAGTTGAATCTCGCTGGCGTTCAGGAAGAGCACCTGCCCCCCCAGCTGCCGGATGCCTACTTCAAAGGAGACGCGCGTGCGGGTGGAGGCTTTGGAGAAAATCAAAGCCCAAACCTGGCCCGACAAGGGCCGGCCGGCGTGGGGCATTTTTTCCGCTTTCAACGTGCGGGCCAGGGCGAGGATTTCATCCAGCGCGGGGCGCGGAGTTTTTTCGATGCTGAGGAGATGTTTCATGATGCCAAGGGAGCCAGAACCCCTTCGATGATGCGCAGGCCTTCTTCGGCCTCGCTCTGGTTGAGGTTCAACGCCGGGAGCAGGCGGACCACCTGGTTGCCGGCCGGAATGGACAGGAGCCCCGCTTCATGCAAACGGTTGACGATCTGGGCCGCCACGGTTTTATCCGGGGCCAGGCCAGGCAGGGTGGAGGCCAGCTCAAAGCCCAGCATGAAGCCCACGCCGCGCACGGATCGGATCACGGACGGGTAGCGGGCGGCGAGGTGTTCCAGTGCCTTCCGCAGCCATTCGCCCAGGTTCCGGGCGTTTTGCGCCAGGGCTTCCCGATCGATGACCTCCAGGACTTTCAACGCCACCGCGCAGGCCAGCGGAGTGCCGCCGAACGTGCTGGCGTGGGTGCCCGGCCCGAGCACGTCCGCATGAGGCTCCCGCACCCAGAACGCGCCCATGGGGAATCCGCCTGCCAGTGATTTGGCCATGGAAATGGCGTCAGGCAGGAAACCCTCGCCGCCCGGCACGCCTTCAAGGATGCGCTGGAAGCTCTGGAAAGCGCCGGTGCGGAAATAGCCGCACTGCACGCCATCCATGAGCAGCAGGAGCTTTCGTTCATTGCACAATTGCCGCAGGCCCAGCAGGTATTCCGGGCTGGCCGGGGTGATGCCGCCTTCACCCTGGATGCCCTCAATCAAGATGGCCGCCGTGGCGGGGCTGAGCGCGGCCCGCATGGCTTCCAGGTCGTTGAAAGGCGCCTGTCGGAAGCCGGCCACCATCGGCTCGAAGCCTTTTTTGACCTTGTCCTGGCCGGTGGCGGCGATGCCCGCCAGGGTGCGCCCGTGGAAGGAGTTGGCGGCCGTGAGGATTTCAAAACGGCCCTCGTCGTGGCCGAATTTGCGGGCCAGCTTGTAGAGCCCCTCGTTTGCCTCGGCGCCGCTGTTGCAGAAGAAACATTTCCCCGGCCCAATGCGCCGGGCTAATTCCCCGGCCAGCCGGCCCTGCGGCTCGTGGTAATACAAATTGGAGATGTGGACCAGTTTTTGGGATTGCTCCACCAGGGCCTCCGTGACCGCCGGATGGGAATGCCCCAGGCAGCACACCGCGATGCCCGAGCCCAAGTCCAGGTAGCGTTTGCCGCCAGCATCCCAGAGATAGCTGCCGCGACCGCGCTCAAACACGAGGTCGAACCGGCCGTAAGACGGCACCACGTGCTGCTGGTAGAGTTTTTTGATGGCAGTGGCGCCGTTCCCGGCCGCCGCCTTGGGGTCTGGATTGGTTTCTTTCATTTTACTACTTCGGTTCCGAGGCCGGCATCGGTGAATATTTCAAGCATGACGGAGTGGGGCGCCCGGCCATCGACCAGGGAGACTTTCTCCACGCCCGCCAGCAAGGCTGCCACGGCGCTGTCCACCTTGGGGATCATGCCCCGGTCGATGATCCCGGCGGCTTTCAGCGAGGCTACCTCCGTGGTTTGCAGGTGGGGAATGAGGGTGGCGGGATCCTGGGGATTGCGCAGGAGGCCCGGCACATCGCTCATGAACACCAGCCGGCGGGCTTTCAAGGCGATGGCCAGCTGGGCTGCCGCCACATCGGCGTTGCAATTGTATATGGCGCCGTCCTCACCCCGCGCTGTGGGGCTGATCACCGGGGTGATGTTATCCCGCAGGCAGGCTTGGATCTCCGCCAGGCGCGCCTCGAATACTTCGCCCACGTAGCCGGGATCCAGGCGCGCGCCATCCTTGGCGGCCAGCCACATTTTGCGGCAGGTGAAAATGCCGGTGCCGGAAAACCCCCGGGCCTGGCCGCCCAGCGCATTGATGGTGGCGGTGATCTGCGGATTGATCTCGCGCGACAGCACCCGCTCCACCACCTCGATGGTCTGCTGGTCAGTGACCCTCATGCCCTGGACAAATTGGGCCTCCAAGCCCGCTTCCTCCATGGCTCGCGTGATCGCTTTCCCGCCACCGTGGACCACCACCGGGTTGATCCCGGCGGCCTCCAGGAACACGATGTCGCGGCAGACACCGTCCCGCACCGCCGGATCCGGCGAGTCCATGAAACTGCCGCCGTATTTGATGACGAAGGTTTCGTGCCGGAAACGCTGCATGTAAGGCAGCGCTTCCAGCAGGGTCTCGGCTTTGGAAATCAGGTTTTGCACGATCGGAGATGCTGGTTCTGAGTTTCAGTTCGGAAAAAGGGATGCCCAGGCGGTGGGGTTATTCACCTTTGTTGAATTCGACATATTCCTCGGTTAAATCCGCCGTGTAAATCACCGCGCTGCCGGATCCAATATGCAGATCGATATGCAGGTCAAATTCTTTGCCGGTGACGATTTCCTTCAACGCCGCCAGGGTGGTTTTGGCGGGCTGGCCGCCCCGGAGTGCCCAAAGGATTTTCCGGGAACCGGCTGCGCTGTAGCCCAAGTCCACCTTTTCCTCCACCACTTTGGCCGGGGAATAGCCCAAGGCATCCAGGATCCGGCCCCAGTTGGGATCGCCGCCGCACCAGCTGGTTTTGACCAGGGCGCTATTGGCCACGGCCCGGGCGGCGGCATCAGCGTCTTTGAAGGAGGCCGCGCCGGCCAGCCGCACAGTGATGAAGCGGGACACCCCCTCGCCATCCCGGACAATCATTTTCGCCAGTTCCAGGGTGACATGATCCAGGGCCGCCTGGAACGATTGGAAATCGGCGCTTTCCCGCTCTTTCAACGTGAGCTTGCGGTGGCCGGCCAGTCCGTTGGCGAGGATGATCACCGAATCGTTGGTGCTCATGTCGCCGTCCACGGTGATCCGGTTGAAGCTGTTGGCCACCGCTTCCTTGAGCGCCGGTTTCAGCGCGGCGGAATCGATGGCGGCATCAGTGGCCAGAAAACAAAGCATGGTGGCGTGCAGCGGAACTGAAGCCGGCCGCCGGCCACTCGGGCTCATGCCGGGCTGGATCATTCCGGCGCCTTTGCAGATGCCCGCCAGGCGCACGGTTTTCCCCTCCAGACGGAATTCCACCGCCACTTCTTTGGGGCGGGTGTCGCTGGTCATGATCGCCTCAGCCAGGTGGTGGCCGTTTTCCGCGGTCTCATTTAAGAGGGGGACTGCCGCCGCGATGCCCTGCCGCACCTGGTCCATCGGCATCTGGACGCCAATCCGGCCGGTGGAGCAGACCAGCACTTCCTTGGGCTGGATGCCCAATTGATCCGCCGCGAACGCAGTCATCTCCCCGGCATCCCGCAGGCCTTGTTCCCCGGTGCAGGCGTTGGCGTTGCCCGAGTTGGCCACAATGGCGCGGGCGGAGGCCTGCTGCGCGCGGGCCACGCTTACTTTCACCGGCGCGGCGCAAACCTGGTTGGTGGTGAAAAGCCCGGCCACCGTGGCGGGCGCCTCGGAAACCAGCAATCCCAAGTCCCGTTTCCGGCCCTTGTTGGATCCCTTGCCCGTGCCGAGGCGTTTGATATCGCAAAAAACCCCAGCCGCCTTGAATCCGCGGGGCGCCGTGATGGACGCGGGAATGACTTTGAATGAACCTTTCATGGTGGATGTCACTTTGGCGATAAAAATAGTTGGGGATGTGGATGGAACATTGGAATCTTGCCTGGCTTGGTTTGATATGAATGGCGGCGCAAATTGGATCGCCGCCGTCCCGCCAGGCAATTGTTCAGATGGTTACCCGGCGTGGCAGCGTGCCGCGGAAGCAAGCCCCGCTATATCCACTTGATACTTTCACGTTAAAAGTAAAAGCCAGTAATAATTGCATTCTCCGGGGAGTGCAAATCTTTTTTGTGCCTGGAATGAATTTTAATTTCGCTCCGGCACGGGCGCTGGCTGGCGGCGCTATTCGGAGAGGATCAGGAGCCAGCCCTGGCCGGGCTCCACCGGGATGGCTTCATCGGGCCACCAACGGGTTTCCGGCTGCACGTTATCCATGGCTGGCGCCCGCAAGACCGCCTTGGCGGGATCGATGCCCAGCGCCGGCCAGTCTATCTGAAGCCTGGCTTTGACCGGCTCCTTCGCCCAGCTGCCCAAGGCGACCATGGCCCGGCCCGCCTTGCGGTAAACGGTGGCCTTGAGGCCGGGATGGCCCGTTTTTACCGGGTTCGCGGGATCGTAAAAACCGATCATTTCCGTATCCCGGATGCCGAAATCGTCCCAGACGCGCCACATCCCGGGCGGATTGCCGGCGTGGCCCAGGCGGCCGGTTTCGCCAAAAACCATGCCCCGCCGCACGTCCACTCCGTCGAGCATCTCGCTCATCAGGCCGAAAGGCAGGCCGGACATCTCCACGAGCCAGAAATCCCAGGGGGCCTGGAGCGCACTGAATCCTTCACCCAGCCAGAGGCGGTCCAGGTACGGCAGGATCTCCATGTAAATGGGGAGGTTGTTTGCGTAGCCGGCCCATTCATTGAAATGGTTCCAGGAATGGAGGTCGATGATCCGGCCGGGCCGGGAATCCAAAATACGGCGGGCCCGCCGCAGGCTCGTGGCATCCAGCGCTGTGTCATCCACGTAGATGCCGTCGAAATCGGTTTTATCCACCAGCCATTGCAGCCCAGCCAGGTAGAAGTTGTTCCACCGTGAGTTGGGGGTGGTGATGACCGAAAGGTCCGTGCCCTTGTAGGGCGGGCCAATTTGGGCCACCCAGGCCGGGACGAAATCCTCCCGCAAGTTTTCCGCCAGCCACGCATCCGGCCCCTTGGGATGCAGCAGGGTGCGGGCATCCTTGCCCGGGCCGGGCAGGAGGATCTCCCCGTTGAAGGAATGCAGGGGAAACAGCTCCGGCATGTTATGGGTGATCTCCCGGGTGGTGTAATAGACCCGCAGCCGCATCTCCCTGGCGTGCGCGCGGTCCACCAGGCCCTTGAACGCGGAAAACGAATCGTCGCTGTAGGGATAATTGATATACGGGCAATAAAAGCTGGCATGGTGGATGTTCATCACGTTGGGGCCGCGCCGGGGATCGGCCTTCTCCAAGGCTTGGTCGATCGGGGCGCGGTTCAGCCCGCCCAAGTGGATGAAGCGCACGCCCCATTGCTTGGCGGTGTCGATGGTCCGGAACGGGGTCAGGTAAAACTCGAAGGTGAAATCCAGCGACTCACCTTTTTGCCAGGTGCGGGGACCGCTGCCGGCGCTGAGGTTTACGCGCCCCTTTTCGGCCGGTTCCAGGTCGATGCCGCCCCGGCCCTCGTTGCCCCAGGATTTGGGCAGGCGGAGCGGGCGGAACGCATAGTAGATATTGACAGCCGGGAGCCGGTATTCATCGTCCTTGAGCCGCAGCATCAGGCCGGCATTAACGTCACCCAGCCAGAAGCAATCCTGGCGTTTGGCCACATTCCACTGCCAGTGGACCGCGCCAGGCCGCTGGCCGCCGGGCTTGTCCAGCCCCATGAAATACCGCGCCGCATCCTCCCGCCAGGGCACCCGGAGCCGGGCGGTTTTCAAGCTTGCTTCGCGTCCAGCGGTCAGGCGCACACGCACCTCGCCGCTCCCGGTGAAATCCAGGCGCCCGGAGGTTTCCGCGGACCACCCGCCGCCGGCGCTTTGGGCCGTCCACCGGGCCTCCAAATCGTTGTGCTGCAAGCCCCCGAAATGGCTTTCAAGATCCACCCGGCCCGCCTCGGTCTCCACCTCGAAGGCCATGGGCCCCGCCAGCACCTCGCGGCCGGCTGGTTCGATCCGCGTGTTGGAGGCGGAAAAATGGCTGGTGATCTGCGCCGGCAAACCGTTTTCCCCCAGGGCCAATTCCCGGCCCAGGACCCGCACCACCCGGTCCTGGCTTCGCACGGGGATGAATGGCTGGGTGAGCACCGGCTCGCTGCCCACTGTGGAATCGAGCCAGCGCAGCCGCGACAGGTTTTTCCCGACCCGGTCCCCGTGGTCGGCCAGGGGTTCCCCGGCCACAGTCAATTGGATGTTCACCGGGATCACCTTCCCCGGCAGCACTTCCAGGCGGGCCTGGCCACCGTAAACCCCGCCGGCTGCGGGGGGCACATCCATACCGATCCACAGCGCTTGCAGCTGGTTCCCTTTGAGCGTGATGTTTTTGGCGAAAGGCTCCCCGAAGTGGTTGGTGCCCCCGAGGCTGAGGCAGCGCAGGGCGGCGGCGGGGATCACTTTCCCATCCCCGGCCAGATCGGTGAAGGCCAGCCGCAGCGGGCCGATGTCCTGCAAGGCGTAAACGCCGGCTTGGAAGACAAAAAACTCGCCTGGCTGCGCCTGCCCGCTGAACGATGGCTGGGCCGAGCGCTCCTGCTCCCGCCAGCGCTCCGGTATGCCCGCCACGTGCCGGATGGGGAATTCCCGGGTTTCGGTGAAAACCAAGGCCGGTTCACCCGCATGCCGGCGCACCATCTCCGCCAGCTGGGCCGGGCTGATCAGGGTGAGCATGGGGTCCGCGGCCTGGATTGTTGTGGGAGCCAGCCAGGCGGCAAGCAACAAAACGGAAAGGTGATGGGCGCGTTTCATAGTCAATGTCCGCGCCCATTTGACTCCCCAACCGGCAGCCAAAGCAAGCCCAAAGCGGGAAAACGGGGCGGCGACTATGAGTTGAATCCCGCCGCGCCGGGAGGTAGGATGCCCGGCATCATGGACACTCAATTGAGGGATGCCGCGCGACATTGCGTTTTTTGCCAGCCAGCGCTGCGGGAATTGGCCACCCGGCTGCCGGAATCGGACGCCGCGCTGGATCTGTGGATCGGGGAACTGGTGGCGGCCGGGGAAGACATGGCTTTTGAATCGTCCATCCTGGCGGCCTTGGGGACCGGCCGCCAGGTGGATGCCCGGCATCTGGTGAACGGGGCGGCTTTGTTCAGCGGTATTGGCAGGCTGGTGTCGGCGGCTTTCGCCATGAGCGGCGATGTGGCTTCGGCTTTGGTCGCCGAGGTGGCGGAGGATCGGCTTCCCCTGGACTACCTGACCATGATGCTGGCCGCCGCCGCCGAGTGGAGCCAAAAAAAGGGCGGGGGAGCATACCCGCCGGAATTGCCGGTGCAGGCCCGGATCCTGGCCCGCAAAGTCAAATCGAATCTCCCCGCGCTGGTCCCGCTGGCCTGCCTGGCGGAACAGCTGGGCGACCCGGTGCTGCGATCCATCATCCAGGCCAGCCAGATTCCGGAAATACACCGGGGAATAGAGGCCATCCGCAAGGGTTTTTTTGGCGATGGCTGGCGGTCAGCGCTGGCTTTCGTGCCGGCCACTCCGCCGCCCAAGGTTCTTTCGGGCTTCACGGTGCGCCGGGCGGTGGCCCGCGCTGGCCGCAACGATCCGTGCCCGTGCGGGAGCGGCAAAAAATACAAAAAATGCTGCTGGGAGAAAGACCAGTCGCGCCTCCTGCAGTCCTCCGAAATCGCGGGCAAGACGGTGGATGAGGTTTGGGATGATCCAGAGGCGCATTTGACCGCCAAGCGAGTGGCCGACATGCGCCCCTACGAGCTGGGCCGCCTCAACCCGCAAAAGGTGGATCCCCAGCTCCACGAGTATGTGCTGGACCGGATGTTCATATACCGGCAATACCACCAGGCCGCTGCGTTCCTGGAAAAAACCGGCTGGCGCCCGGACGTGGACTTTTACTGGCGGGATGCGATGGACAACATGGCTGCCAGCGGCGGGATGGAGGCCTGCCAGCGGCTGCTGGCCTTGTATCCCAAGCCGGAGATCGAGAAAACAGATTTGCCGTTTTCGGTGCGCCTGATGGGGATCGACAAGGCCCGGCGGGTGCTCGACCTGCTGAACCAGGAGGCCTTGAAGAGCCTGGTGGACCGCAAAAGCTGCGACGTGACCGATCTCTGTTACAAGATGCTGGAGAATTATTGTCCGGCCCTGGGCATCCTGGTGGCCAGGGGCTGGGTCCTCCAAGCCGGTTATCTGGATGCGGAGATGCTGTACGATGTGGTCCTGGAAACCCGTGACCGCTTGCGGCTTCCGCCCGAGGATCCCTACGAATTTTTTGTCGATGACTACCTTTCGGGCGAGTCCGCCCGCGATCTGCATGACTCGGAGGAATTGGATCTAGCGCGGTCCGACCTGAAGCTGAAAAGCGAGGAATTGCGCAAGTTGCGCCAGAAACTGTCCGCCGCCGAAAAGGAATTGGAGCATTCCTCCGCCAAGGCCCTGCTCCAGCCGCCGGCCCCGGTTCCCGCCAGCCCGGGAGCCGCCGAGGCTTCCCCGGCTCCACCACCCGCAGCCGCGGAGCTGCCGGTGGTCCGGGAACTGCGCAGCAAAGTGGAGATCCTGCGCGAGGATCTGAAACAGCGGCACCAGGAGCGCAACGAGCTGCGGCGCGAGCTGCAGAACACCCAGGCCGACCTGGCCCAAGTGCGCGAGCAGAAAGCGTCATCCGGCGAGCCCCCGGCAGGCCACGACCCCGAAGAGGACCGGCTGTTTGGCGAATCCGCCGCCGCGGAAGTGCAGGCTTTGCGGCTGCCGGAATTTTCCCGGCGTTTCCGTGAGCAACTGCCCGCGCTGCCCCCAGCCGTCAGCCGGTCGGCGATGGCTTTGATCGGTCGCCTGGCCGCCGGCGAAAAGGCCGCCTTCGCGGGCGCCCGGCGTCTGCATGCCGACCGCACCCTCTGGCGCCAGAAAGTGGGGGACAGCCACCGGCTGCTCTTTCGGATGTCCGCCCCAGACCGCCTCGAGATCCTGGCCCTGGTCAACCGGCGCGATCTCGAAAAGGCGATCAAGTCGCTGGCCTGAGCCGGGTTCCTGAAGCCGGGATGGAAGTGATTGCGCTGCAGGTTTTTGAGCAAGCCTTGAAGTGGGCCATGAGTCCTGATCGGATCGGGAATTTGCGACAGCGGGCAGCAAAGCAAGGGGCGGTCGCCAGCGGGAAAATGACGTTCGGCAATGTACCAGAGGTTTTTCGGAAAAGACTCCATGATGACATTTCGCTAAAGCCGCGCACCAAAACATACCGGGAGGAACGCATCGCCGCCTTGCTCAAATCCTGGCCCTCAATAAAGGACAGAGATGGGGTTTGCCCACCGTGGATTCCCCCTCGCCCCGCTGGCGGGCTCAGATTCAAGCGGGAAATATTTTTGAGTTGAATAGCGTGTAATAGGGTTAAATAGAGTTTAAAAGCGTTTAAAACCGCAGCGTTTACCGGCCAACGGGAACATAAGATGACGGGATTTTTGCCAGGGGTGGATATAGGTTGGCCCCGGCGCTAGCGGGCCAACGGGATGAACCAAAACCGGCGTTGACCGAAAAACGCCGAAGATGCG
>CAYPCQ010000126.1:0-24847 GCA_964409245.1 uncultured Verrucomicrobiota bacterium | reverse complement strand
TCTGACTCCACTTTTTCGTCTCATGGAGTGTCAATCTATTCCAGGACGGGACCTTATATTTCAAATCTCAAATCTCAAATTTGAAATCCTTCCGTGTGATCCGTGGTTTAATTCCATTTTGCCAGCCTGCCCTCCTCCACAGCCGTCGCCCCAGCACCAGAAAATTCCATCCCCCAAAGGCAATTCCACCCTCGGAATCAACACCAACCGGCGTACTCCAAAACCTGCCCGAGACCTCAACGCCCCGGATGCCAGGGAGGAAACAGAGGGTGCGTGAGCTTTTGGAATGCAGCGCCGCTGCGTTGCTTTGGATTCCTGGCCTGTTGCTGGTGGCTGGCCATCAGCTTGCGTTTCTCAATTAATTTCCTCGACGGTTAAAGCTGTTCCTTTTGGCGGATGCGGCCTGACCACAAGTTCGATGGAATGGTTGCCATCAAAGCCATCTACGCCTTCAAATCGCACAATCAGAACGGTTGACACTAAACCGTCTTTCGGGTTCGGGTCTGTTTTCGGGCAAAGCTATCAATGTCGATTTCTCCCGAGCGAAGGAAATCTAAGAACTCCAAGCCTTGGTATTTGCACGTTTGGCAAATACTCAACAAAATTAAATAATCGCGGATGCTTTTCTCGGTTGTAATCCCATTGATAACGTGTCGAAGCATAGCGAAGGATTTGATGGAGTGCTCGGCGTTGTTGTTGTTCCACGGTACACCGTCGAAGCTCAAAAACGTAAATAGTTTGTTTCGGTATTTTTCAAATCGCTCTTTGTAATAGAGAGCCGCATCGGTTGAAAGTTCCATTCGTGAAAGCCCCCGGTAAAAGCGATCCACGGAAGCAAGATGCTTTTTCAGGAATCGGCTCTTGAGACCGAATTGGTCAACCGTTTCGACTATCCGCTTCAACAACTCCGCGAAGGCTTGAGCGATTAGCTTCAAATCATCAGCATAAGGGTTCTGAAGAAGATCGTCATTCACATCTCGAATTAAGTGAATTAAACATTTTTGTTGTGGGCATTCGATACCATCGTACGCGGTGAAGAAATCCGAAACAAGGACCCCTTTGAAATTCTTTAAAAACGTATGAACCATATCGGCTTCACGAGTCTCGGCGTACACGTAGGCAACCTCTTCCATGTTCGCAAAAACCCAAACAAATCCGACGCCACTTCGGAGACTGATTTTTGTTTCGTCAGCGTGGATCATCGAGCCGCATTTCAGTTTTTCCAGCAGCGTATGATACGTATTGGTATAAATCATGGCAGCATTCTTCTTGAATACTTCAGTAGTGCCAGCGGCGAGTTGAAGCCCGAAAACCTTGTTGAGACTTTGGTTCACTTTGCATGCAGGTATGTACAACTCGATAATTTGGTATACCGAGTAATTTAACAAGGAAGAGCCATACATGCTACCTGTCCAATCACGATCATGAGGGTAAAACGTCCCGCTGCAATCCGAGCATTTGTATCGACAGAATTCATAGCGGGTGGTCCATCGCTTTATCCCACCAAGAGTAAACTTCAGATCAAAAACTAATTTGGTGGCCTTCGCCTTCTTAATGAAGACTGTCGAAGAGCAGTGCGGGCAGTGTAATGGTCGGGAACACTGAACGACTCGATTTGGCAGGAGGGTTTGGCGATGCTGGGAATTTCGCTTAATCGCCCGCCGGATGCCATGGTTGGACCGTACATACACACGCTCGCGCTGGTAGTCCCAATAGGCCGCTTTGTTGATGGCATCCAGTTCAGGAATGGCGAACGTGTTACGCTTGAAGCCGTATGGGTGCTCGCGTTTCAAAGAGGCAACATCCACAACAGTTGATTCACTAATGGTGCCCGGAACAGATTGTCGAGGGCAAAGGCCAATTACGGTTTTGGTTAACAACTCCAGCGCAGCGCAATCCTCAGCGTTGTATTTCATCAGGCGGGACTGTTCTATGCTACTTCCGAGAGTAGCCCATTTCTCCCTCCAAGCGATGGTGTTCAGTCCCGTCGAACCAGTCACAGACCATTTGAATCCAAGCCACCCAGCGATTTCTTTCAGGCTGTTTGAGAATGTCGGGAAGTAGATGCGGGCGAAGATCTGGGAAACCAGATTTACTGGCGACCGCATTGCTTTCTCAGCGAGCGAATCCAATTTTGGGCTTCCGTATCTTTCAGACATCACTTTGAGAAATGTCGTCTCGTAACGTCCATAATGGATTAGGATCGGCTTATCGACGGCTTTTAGTATACCACAAAACCTATTCCAAATATTCATCTCCTCCTTGGCATTGTCAGCCCATAAGCTGTGCTGGATGGCGGATTCGCCATTTCCGACGCGCACGCCAATCAGGTAGTAGAAATCGCGGTCAGGTAGGCCCTCGATGTCCAGATAGACCGGCGTACCTTCAATCTTCAGTTCTGGGGTTCCGACGATGTGGATTTTCTTCTCCCGAATGGCAAGCGCCTTGAGCGAGTGGTGATATTTCTCGCGTTTATCACGCTTCCGTTTTGAACGCCTTCGTGGTCGGAACGTATACGAAAGCTGAGTTACGGTGAATATGCCCTTTCCGTTATATTTCCTGCGCTCCTTCACAGTCATGCCTGACAAGAGACTCAGGTCATCCTTCTCGACGGCATACTTCCGGCAACGGTCCCGAAACTCGCACTCGGCGCAGTATCGGTTTAATATGACATCAGGCGCCTTACTACTGGACAACATCGTTTCAATCTTGGCTGCTGTTTTTTGTCCCGAGACCAATGAGGATGCGACCTTGACCTTTAGCGTGGCTTGATCGTCGCCGTGAATGATCTTGCTAAGGCTAACCTTGCGGCCCAACTTTTCAGACAGCACCAGCGTGTCGAACGCGAGCAGCAGTTTATCGTCTTTAGTGATCTTGTTGGTGTATACAAATCGAATCGGGATGAACTGTACGGCCGGACCCGGCCCTTCTGATGTCACTCGCTCCAGCGCATGAATGGTCGTTTCCAGATTCTTTGCCGTGGCGGTGACATCAACAGCTAAAGTCCATCCGACTGCTTTCAGATATTCTGTTGGAAGCGGGGCGATAAGCTTTTCAGACGGCGGAATGCCCGCCGACAATCGTCTGGTGCCATCGGCGCGGTAAGACTCATTCCGGGTCTTTACCCAGTCGGCATAGGCGTTACCAGATCCTATTTCACCGACCGACCGAAGATAGCACTTGGTCGGGCACTTTAAAAAGGCTTCAAAAAGTGAGTTGGTAATTTTCATTTGAACCTCCGCACCATCTTTCACTTAATTTAACACACAAGCCATGCCAGTTGTTACAATAAAATTCAGCGAATGGCTGGTAGATGTTGCCATCAGCGCCATTAAGCCGGGCCGCTTAGCGAAGCATAGTTTTCCAATTCCTAAACGGCATTGTGTCTAAGCCGTGTTCATGCATTTGGGGGGGAGTTGTTTGGGACGCGGGTTTTCGCGCAAAACGAGCAGTTAACCGCGGGCATTTCTTTTAAGGATCAGGAAGTGGTTAATGACGAATATCTTGTGCAAAAAGATCCAGCCAGCACGACTTAGCCAATTGAATGGGCCGGCCGCCCCGCTATTTCCAGGTTGAAGGTGGCGGGTGGCTCGGGCAGCATGAACACCATAGGCTATGATCCAACAATCCCGACCATCCCGGATACCGCGAATGCGTTCCGGCGCAATTTTTTCAAATGGCCAACGCCCCTGGCTGGCCCTGGCGCTGGCGGCTTGGGCCGCGTGGGCCGGCGCCCGCGCCCGCGCCGCGGAGGCCAAGCCGGCGGCGGAGTTCCGGCCGGCCATCGCCCGGCTGGAGCTGGATCGCCGCCAGGTGGCGCCCGGGCAAACGGTGCAGGCCACCTATACTTTCCGATCCCCCGGGCCGGCGGCGGCGGAACTGGCCGTCTTTGTGCACGTGGTGCGCCCGGATGGGCGGCACATCGGCGCGGATTTCATCCCGGAGCGGTCCACTCCGGAGTGGCCCCGGGAGGCTTTTGTGCGGGAAGGCCCGTTCCCCATCGCGGTGCCGGAGGATGCCGCGCCGGGCGCCTACCAGGTGTGGGTGGGCATGTTTTCGCCCGCAGGCGGGGACCGCGTGGAATTTGACAACGCCGGCCGCCAGCGCGGCGCGCGCGAATATCACGCCGGTGAATTCGAGGTTCTGCCGGCGGGCGCCAGGGCGGAGCCGAAGCGCGTGGTTTTCGAGTGGCTGGCGGTGGATGAGACGAAGGTTGCCCCGGCGCCCGCCGCGGCCGCGCCCGACGGCCCGGGCGCCCTGGAGCGCCTCACGCTGGCCATCGACCGGAAAGTCCTCAATCCGGTGCGCGAGCCGAAGGTGAAGGCCAGGCTGACGCTGACCGGAGTTGGCGCTGACGGTTCCCAGCGCAAGCTGCGTCCCACGGAGGCGGTGTTCAAGGCCCGGAACCAAAGCGCCAGCGGCCAGGAGGCGGTCGTCACGATTGAGGGCGGCGAGGTGACGCCCCGGGAGGGGGGCATCGCCACTATCGAGGCCACCGTGGTGCAGGGGGGCAGGCGGCTCAAGGCTTCAACCGAGGTGGTGGTGGCCCCTTTCTACCGCGATTATCACCAGACCCTGGTGCTGAAGCTGTTCCTGGGGATGGAGGGCACCCCGGTGGAGCGCCTGGCCAAGGAGCCGATGTTCCTGAAACCGCACGATGTGCTCTGCACCTTCGAGGAGGCGCTGGAGGTGATCCGCAAGGCCAGCCACCTGACGCGCGGCATCCCGATGATCATCTACCTGGTGGGCTGGCAAAAGGGGGGGCACGACCATGGGTATCCCGCCTGGGACGAGGTGAACCCGCGGCTGAAGCGGGCCCAGGACGCCACCGCGCTGGACAGCCTGCGGTGGCTCATCCGGGAGGCCCGGCAATACAACACCACCGTGAGCCTGCACCTCAACATGGTGGACGCTTACGAACAGAGCCCGGCCTGGGCGGAATACGTGGCCAGGGATTGCTTCGCGCGCGATGAGCAGGGCGCCCTCTTCTCCGCCGGCATCCAGATGCAGGGCGAGCCCATGTACAACGTGGTCTATCCCAGGGAATGGGCCGCCGGGCTGGCGCAGCGGCGGATCGACCGGCTGATCGCCATGATCCCCGAGCTGAGCGAGGGGCGCACCATCCACATCGATGTGTTCATTGCGCAGCGCGAAGGGGGCAAGCCCATCAGCCCCTGGCACGCGAAGCCGGAGAACGGCGGGCTGACCCCGGACAAATATGTCGAGACCCAGGGCAGGATCTTCCACTACTGGCGCGAGCGCGGGTTTGATGTCACCGGGGAGGGCATCTTCTGGGCGCACCCGCCGGGGGAAGGTTTCACCGGGTGGCAGGCCATGTCGTGGTGGTACCCGGCGGACACCCAGTACCAGATGCGGATACCGGAATGCCTGATGGCGCGCGGGCGCACGCACCGCGACGGGGATGGGGATTTCCGCTTCGGCTCCAGCATGCACGGCGAGGAAATCTGGCAGCGGGACCGGGACCGCATGCCCGGCTTCCTCGGCATGTTCTGCCGCACCACGCTGCCGTGGCACTACCTGAGTCGGCTGGAGCGGCAGAAGTTCGCCGAGGGCGCGCTGTATTACAGCGGGGGGGTGGTGGCGCGCACCGAGGGCGGCCGGCGCGTCATCCGCCAGGGCGGATTCATCCTGCGCGAGGATGACGACCTCTTCGTGCCCGCCCAGTGGCACGATCAAGAGATCATCGCCTACAGCCGGAACGGCTATGAAAACAAAGCGTGGCCGCTGCCGGCCGCCTGGAGCGCGGTCACCAGCGTGGATCTTTACCGGATCACCCTGGACGGAAGCGTGCCGCTGAAAATGCGGGTTCCGGTGGCGGCTGGGAGGTTGTGCCTGTCCCTGGGGAAGGACGAGGCGGTGTCGGTCATTCCGGCCGGAGCGAAGCTGGCCGGTGGCCCGGCGGCCAGTCAGGCCGCGCCCCCGGCCGCCCCGGCCAGCCGCGCCTGGGAGCCCGAGCCCGGCAACCCGGAATGGCTCCTGCGCCACGGCGAGAAGATGGCGGCCTTCAAGGCGGCGGCGGGCAAACTGGACCTCCTGTTCCTGGGCGATTCGATCACCTGCGGCTGGGGCGACACCGGCCGGGCGGTTTGGGAACAAGCGTTTGCCCCCCGGCGGGCCGTCAACCTCGGCATCGCCGGCAGCCAGACCTCGCACCTCCTCTGGCAGTTGGACCAGGAGGCCTTGGGCGGCGGCAGCCCGCGCGTGGCGGTCCTGATGATCGGGGTGAATAACATCATGGCCGCTCCCTCGCAGACCGCGGCCGACATTGCCCACGGCATTTCCGCCATCCTCGAGCGGCTGCGCGGGAAGTTCCCCGCCACCCGGGTGCTCCTGCTGGGGACCTTTCCCAAAGACCGCGCCCCCGGCACGCCGGACCGCCGCAAGATCCAGGCGGTCAATTCCCTGATCGCGCAATTCAACGACGGCCAGCGGGTCCGCTTCCTGGATCTCAGCGGCCGCCTGCTGGACCAGGCCGGCGTGCTGGCCCCGGAGGTTTCCCAGGATGGGGTCCACCTCACACCCCAAGGCTACCAGCTTTGGGCGGAAGCCATCAGCCCGGTGATCCAGGAAATGCTGGCCACCGCACCGCCCCCAAAGAAACTCTGAAACCACCTGCCCTGATGGAGCGGTTAACTCCCGGCTGCCAAAGGCAGCGGCCCCGGCTGGCGGAGGTTTCTCCCTGAATATCGGCCCGGATTTGCCCGCCGGCACGTTCAGCACGCCCGCAGCCGGCTGACTGGCGGTTCCCCAGACCAATCGTTTGACGGTGCCGTTCAACAACTGGAGCATCCATCCGCCGGCCATTTCGGTGCTCTGGCAGGGCGCCCGGCTGGCTCATGTGCTGGCGGGCGCCGGTGGCATCCCCGCCCTCAACAGCGCCGATGGGCATTGGCCTGACGTGGACCTTCGCTTTCCAATCAGCGGCCTGCTGAGCGTGCGCTGGGACGGGGTCTGAGCGTTTACTATGACGGGGTGGCCTTCATCACCAATCTGCCCACCCGCTTCCAGCCGATCATCGGGGCGCAAGTCAGCCTGGGGGCGCGGACCACGGCGTCCGCCATTGAAGCGCCTTGGTTCGCTGACTTCAGCTTCAACTTCGCTGGAGGCGCCATCGGGCCGGTGGCCATTCCGGCCAGCGGGCAGCCGCCGGGAAATGTTTACCTGGAGAACCCGTTGGTAAACCTCAGCGTGGCGCCCGCCAGCGCCGCGCCTTACCGTTACCGTGGTATTTCACCAGCGCCCCAGTTGCCGGGTCGACCCATCGCAGCTCCCACTTCTACTCAGCGGCCAATCCGGCCGCCTCCCCGCCCGATAAAACCCGCCTCAATAATCCCTAAACCACTATTAACAAGCAACATCCAGAGTCGTATACCCGGGCTAATACGGACGGCAGGTTAAGGGCTGATCCGTAGAGGAATATACGTATAAGCACGGATACCGCCTGTCCGTACAAGTACGGATGCAGTTTGTCCGTATAAATACGGATACCAACTATCCGTACAAATACGGATACCGCGTGTCCGTAAAAATACTCAGATGTGTTATACGAACCATATTCATATAATCGTGTATATTATTATTAATACGAATTGACCGACACGATTAATACAGATATCTTTTTTTATCTTAAGCTGGATGGCAGCACTTGGCCGGCAAGGGCTGGGCAAGACCAATGCAGCTCCGGGTAAGCAGATAGATGGCGCTGGCTGCCTCTGGACGGCGCTGCGGGTGTGCCCGAAGGGTTCCGGGCTGGTTGGGATTCCGGTGCAGCATGCACGGCCTGACCAAGGGTAGGGGAGACACTGGGATTTTTTGGGGATGCGTTGGTTTTTTTCGCAGGATTTACCCCTGCGAATTGACCAGGGCGAAGCCTGTCCAAGCCCCGGTCCATGGCAGGCAATAAGTTCCCTGCCTCGACCGATTTGCTGGTCTTGCGTGTGGTGGATCGTGTTGCTTCGGCAGCCGTACGTGAACGGTAAATCGGCAGCGGCTACGGTTCGTGGCAGACCACTGAAACAAACCGACTATGCCACGACCAAAATTCTCAGCGACCGACCTCAACCAACTCCGGCAACAATTAGACCTTTGGCGCCAATCCCAATCTGGGGTTGCTCGACTGCCCGAAGCCCTTTGGACATCCGCCGCCGCCTTGGCCCTCAACCACGGTGTGGGGCCGGTGGCGCGCACCCTGCGCTTGCACTACAACCAATTGAAACGACAGTTACCTCCCCCCGCTCAGCCACCACCCCTGGCGCACGCGATTTCTCCCCGCAGAACCTCTGGCGGATGCCGCAGTTCTTCGCAGGCGTAGCATCAGCGCGGAGGGAAAGTCTCAGCGCTGCTGAGACATTTGCCCTGGACCCATCACCTGATCGTCCTCTCGCAGACGAAATACCCTGGGGAGCGCGAGTTCTACCTCCGGCTGACGGCCTCCAATCGCTGGCCCGTTCGGGAGTTGGCGCGGCAGATCGCCAGCGGAGCGTTTGCCCGGATGGCGGCGGGGCCAAAACTCTCAACGGTGTTGAGAGAAGTACACCCGGAGGGCGCCGATCAGTTCAAAGACGTTTACTCGCTGGAGTTTCTCGGACTGTCGCCCGACCACTCGGAAGCCGACCTGCACCGGGCCCTCCTGCGCGACCTGGGGCGGTTCATCAACGAGCTTGGGCGGGATTTCTGCTTCGTTGGATCGCAATACCCGGTGCAAGTTGGAAACCAGGACTTCGCCGGCGTCGGCGCCGAACCCGACGGCAATCGTTGGAACGTCTGCCACTACCCGAACGAGTTTAAGAGGAAGGCGAGGATTTGCCCGCCTCCTCCTGGCAACCGCTGTGGCCAGGATCGATCACCAGCGGCCAGTGTTACTTCCGCGATCCTGCCCCGGCCACGCAGGCGCGGCGCTCTCACCGCTGGCGCTGGCCGTGAACTCACAGGATGCGCTTTGAAACGAAAACAAAACCAATCCAATCAATTATGAAAACTCGGCTTCTGCTTATACTCCTCCAGCTTTCGCTGGTGCTGGTTCCACCCGCCCGCGCGCAGGGCTGGCCCTGGCACGCCCTCTCTTTTGACGGCGTGGATGACTGGGTGGACATGACTGTGCCGCTGATTCCGACCCGCGGCGACTTCACCGTCAGTTGCTGGGTGTATGCGGTTGGTTCGACCAATGTCCGCAACATGGCGATCCTCTCTCAGGGCAGCGCGGGTAATGCCTTTTATCTCGGGCTCACCAGCGGGAGAATCCGCTGTGGGGATGGGTGGTCGGACACGGGGTGGGTATTTCCCATGGATTCCTGGCACCACTTTGCGGTGGTTAAAACGGACACCAACACCCATCTCTATCTGGATGGCCGGGTTCTGGTGAGCCATGGCGCTCCGATCCCCAATCCGGGCGCCGACACTGGCTTCAGGCTGGGGCGGCAGTATGGCGCCTACGCCGAGCATTTTGCGGGGCGGATTGCCGATGTGCGGATCTTTAACCGGCCGTTGAACGAGGAGGATATCCGGGCGAGTTGGGAACAGCCGGCGGAATTTAACGATCCCGGGCTGGTGGCTGGCTGGCGGTTTGACGAGATGGCGTTGAATAAATGCATCTCGGTGGGACTTCCGCCACGCCTGTTGCCTGTCAAGACGCTGGTGTTCGATGGGACCGTCAAGCCGACGACTGCCGCCATCGGCGTCCCTCCCGGGATTGGCCTGTTGGTCAACGGGCCTGGGTGGCTGGTCCTGCCCGACAGCCCGGCCCGCCTTTCCGGCAACTCGGCTTCCTATACGCAGTCCAGCCCGGGCGACGCGCTGGCGTTCAACGGCTGGGATAACTGGGTCGACACCGGGGTGGCGGCAATCCCGGCGAGCGGAAACTTTACAGTTGAATGCTGGGCCAACTGCTCGCGGGTGCCTGAGGATCTGGGGCGGGGGGAGATTCTGTCCCAAGGCAGTGCCGGGAACGCGTTTTACATTGGGGTGCGCGATGGAATCCTCCGGTTGGGAGATGGCTGGGAATCGACCGGTTTCCCGTTTCCGATGGGGGCGTGGCACCACTTTGCGGTGGTGAAGACGGGCGGCGAGACGCGCTTTTTTCTGGACGGCACCAATGTGTTGAACCGGGGTTGGGCGATTCCGAATCCCTCCGGGGATACCGTCCTCCGGTTGGGGCGGCAGTATGGTAACCACGGAGAAAATTGGCCGGGCGCTATTGACGAGGTGCGGGTCTGGAGCCGGGCCTTGAGCGAGGGGGAGATCCGCACCGGCATGTATTATGCGCCGGAGGGACCGGTGGTGATGACTTCGGGGTTGGAAGCCTATTGGCCTATGTCCGGGAGCACGGCAAATAGAGGTGCGGATATGTCCGGCCGGGGGCATCACCTGGATTTAACAACCTGGCCGGCCGCAGGCTGGGTGGCGGGAATGGGATGGGTGCCGACGATAAATTGGCCGCTGGATTGGAACGGCGGCAATCCTATGATCCAGGAGTGTCATCAACCCTTTCCCACAACTTTTCCTAACTGTTTCGTGACGGCCTTGGCGGGAGGATACTCGGCGAGTTACGCGGCACAAGGGGACTCCAGACCCGTGTTCTGGGGTAGTTCGGGTCCTGGTCGCCTAGGGGCGCCTCCAAATATCGAGCACACGGTGGCCATCGCCGCCAGCCAGTATAATTGGATGTCGATGCAATCCGATGGGCATGTCGTGGTTTGGGGCCTATCTGAGTCCGGTCGTCTTAAGGTGCCACAACAGGCATGCGACGTTGTGGCCATTGCTATAGGCACTGGCACTGCTTTGGCTTTGAGGAGTGACGGTAATGTGGTGCAATGGGGGAGAGATGTTGTGATAAACTTTACGTACTGCGGGCTCTTTCCCGTGCCGGCTGCTGCGACTAACATTGTGGCGATCGGGGGTAAATTCGCGCACCATCTGGCCGCGAGGGCGGACGGCCGGGTCATAGCGTGGGGGAACAACAACTGGGGCCAGTGCGTTGTGCCGGCCGCCGCCACGAATGCAGTGGCTGTGGATGGCGGCGAGGGACACAGCCTGGTTTTAAGAGCCGACGGCACGGTGGTGGCCTGGGGAATGTTTAGCAACAACGAAACCAGCGTGCCAGCCTCGGCCACCAATGTTGTAGCGATATCAACATATAAGAATCACAACTTGGCGCTGAGAGCTGATGGCACGGTCGTCGCCTGGGGAAAGAACGACTCGGGCCAGTGCAATGTCCCCGGCTATGCGACGAATATCGTCGCCATTTCCGCTGGCGTGCTGAACAGCCTGGCTCTCCGAGCCGACGGCGCGGTTCTGGCTTGGGGATACAATCTTTCCCATCAATCCGAGCCGCCCTACGGCGTGCCAGCTCCGATCCAACTTTTTGGAAACGTGGACCCGGACACGCCGGGGATCTATAAGCTGTCTTATGGCATCACCAACCACTTGGGCAAAGTGGCGGTGCGCACCCGGACGGTGCTGGTTCGGGACACCACCCCGCCGAAAATCGTCTTAAACGGCACGAACCTCGACTTGGTGCCTGTGGGGAGCGGTTGGGTGGACCCGGGAGTTGTGGCCAGCGACACGTGCGCAGGGGACTTGACCTCCAGCGTGGTGGTGAGCGGCAGTCCGCACCTGGATGTGCCCGGGGCTTATCTTGTCCGTTATACAGCCACCGATCCCAGCGGCAACTCCAGCTACGTCGAGCGCACCGTGTATGTTGGCATTCCTCCTGTGGTGACCTCTCTCTCCAGTGCCTATGACTCCGCTGAAACCTTCTTTGGCACTTGCAACGCCCGGTTGCGCGCCACGGTCAATCCCAACGGCCTGCCCACCGCCGTCTTTTTCGAATATGGCCAGCCCGGCGGTGGCGCCAACTCGGTGCGTGTGGATCTGCCGCCCAGCCTGGTGGCTACCAATGTGGCGGTGATTGGCAGTCGTCTGAATTCTGGAGGAGGGTATCCGTGGCGGGTGATTGTGACCAACGTAGCCGGCATGAACGTCAGCGCCGGGCAGGCGGTGGCCATTCCGGAGGTTCCCTCGCTGCACCTGATCTCAGGCTTTTGCGTGACGAACGACCCGATTACGAGTGGCCTCATTGCGGAATTCCGCGCCACCGCCAATCCCAACGGCCATGCAACCAGGGTTACTTTTGAGCTTGGACGCACAACCAACTACCTGTCGAGCGTGTGGTTCGACATCGGATCGGGCCGCGAGGAGACCAATCTGGTTTACACGCGCGGCGGGCTGGTGCCCAATTTTGAATATCACTGGCGGATGGTGGCCAGCAACGAGTGGGCCGTCGTGGCCAGCCCGGATTACAAAATGGTTGCCCAGGTTGACAATTCTGGCGGATTATTTGAAGGCGGGTTGGAACCGGGCAATCTCGCTGGCGATTTGAACGGCGACCACGTGGTGAGCCGGGAGGAGATGCAGGCGGTGATGTCGAGCTACATCACCTCGGGCATGGACCTGCAGATGACCGATGTCAACGGGTTGGGGCAGGTCCGGATTCTGGCGACGGTGCCGGACATCCCCGATTTCACCTATTGGGTGGATGGCTCCAGCGATTTTGTCAATTGGGAGGCGATGGGGATGGCCCAATTGCGCTATGAGTTTGTGGACACCAACGCGCCCTCGCGGCAGCAGCGCTACTACCGCCTGGTCAAGCCATAGCACGGGCTTGGCATTTTTCCGACCCGGGCAAATTCCAACTTTTATGCACATGAAAAAAAGCATTCAATTCCTCATCGTTCAACGGGTGCTGGCAACGGCCCTGCTGGCTGGTGCCTGCATGGATAGCCGCGCCCAGACCGGCGGCCTTCCCGGCGTGGAAAATCTGGCCGGGGCCTGGGTTGCCGCCGGGACAATCTCCGGCTCCTCCAGCGCCGAACTGCGCGCGGATGTCAACCCCCGCGGCCTGGCCACTGCTGTCTTCTTTGAATACGGCCTGCCGGGCGGCGGCACCAATACGTCGCGCCTGGATTTGCCCGCCCTCTTGAGCCCCACCAATCTGCTGGCCAGCGTCGAAGGGTTGGCTCCGGGAGGCCGGTATTTATGGCGGGTTGTCGCCACGAATCTCGCCGGCCGGGTGGCCAGCCCGGATCAGGTTCTGGCCATCCCGGCCGTCCCGTTCCTGGGCGGGATATCGGGCCAATGTTTCACGAACGATCCGCTCACGGGCGCGCTCCTCGCGAACTTGGGCGCCACCGTCCATCCCAACGGCTCGGCCACCCGTGTCACCTTCCAGTATGGCAGCACGACGAACTATCTGGGCGGGGCTGGGTTCGATCTGGGGGCCGGCCAGGCTGCGAGCAACCTGGTTTACACCCTCAGCGGCCTGGTGCCGAACTACGAATACCATTGGCGGGTGGTGGCCAGCAACGAGTGGGGCGCGGTGGCCAGCCCGGACTTTCGCCTGGTGTCCAGGATCATCAAGCCAGGCGAGGAGGTTGGCGGCGGCGGGCTGACTCAGCTCGCCGGGGATTTGAACGGCGACGGAGTGGTAAGCCGGGCTGAGGTCGAATTGGTGATGAGAAACTTTTTTTCCCGCGGCATCGAGCTGCCAGTCACGAATTTCTTCGTGCTGGGCGACGCTCAGGTTGTGGGCACAGCGCCCGGCGTTCCGGTGCCCTCTTTCAAGGTGCTGGTCTCCACCAATCTGGTCGATTGGGAGCCCCTCGGTGAGGCCCAGCCGCGCTATGAGTTCTACGACTTCGGCATGGATGCCACGCAGCGCTACTACCGCCTGCACTGCCCGTAAGCAGCACCGCCATAAATCCACCCGCCAGGCAAGCCAGGACGAGCCAAGCGGAGCGTGAAAGACGACCTGAACCTCGAAGTGGATTTTGCCCGCTGTGGTCGATGACGGTTGCGAAAGGAAGGCCATGAAGCAGGGACGGGCAATGACCAGGGGATCGACCTCAATTCCGGTAAAGAGTGGCCTGCTCCAGGACGTGCGGCATTTGATCCTCAGCACGCGGGAGGCAGTGGCCCAGAGCGTCAATTCAGCTCTGGTTCAGCTCTATTGGAAGGTCGGCCTGCGGGTGCGCACGGAAGTCCTGAAGGAGAAGCGGGCCGGGTATGGAGAGAAGATTGTCCACGCGCTGAGTGGAAAATTGACCGCAGAGTTCGGACGTGGCTTCACCAAGACCATCCTGTTCAACATGGTACGCTTCGCCAAAGTGTTCCCAGATATCAAGATGGTGCAGTCACTGATTGCACAATTGGGCTGAGCGCATTTTCTGCACATCATCCGGCTCGACGATCCCCTCAAACGCGACTTCTACGCGAAGATGTGCCGGATCGAGCGGTGGAGCACACGAACGCTGCACGAGAAGGTCCAGTCCATGATGTTCGAGCGCGCGGCCCTGTCCCAGAAGCCGGCGAAGCTGGCGGCGATGGAGCTGAAGGTTCTGCGCGAGGAGGACAGGATGACTCCGGACCTGGTATCCCGCGCTCCCGACGGCCGTACTCAGGCGAGCCTTCGCGATTTTCATGATTGGCGCCGGCCTGCGGCTGCTGCGGAAATAAGCGGTCCGCCCGGGAGCAGTGCTGGCAGCCGGCTTCACCCACCGCTCACCGGCGCTCCGGCCCGCCCCCTTTTCCCACCGGGAAAGTGACGCCGCCGCCCTGCTGCGGCGCCAGCCGTTGCGTGCCGCCGCCGGGCAGGTGGACCACCACCGCAGTGCAATGGGCGGCGAGCGGCTTCACTTCCAGCGTGGCCGTCCGGCCCTCCGGGCTGGCTTGCACGGAGAGGTCGAGCGGGCCGAAGGGGGTCGCCACGCCGCGGAGGCGGGTGAGCATGCCCGGACCGGCCCACTCGCGCGGAAAACCTTCCAGGAGGTGCAGTTCGCTGCCACGGTCGAGCGCGAGCAGGTGGACGGTGAGCCGGATGAATTCGGCGCTGGCCCAATTGTGCGGCATGTCGCCCACTTTCTTGAACGGCTCCCCCTTCAACGACTGTTCCTCCCGCCACAGGAGCGTGGGCGCGGCGTGGTTGGCGAAGGCGTACAGCGCCTGGGCTGCCCGGCGTCCGTCCCCCTGCCAAAGCCAGGCGTGGCCGTAGAACGACGCGAAGTAATTCCAGATGCCGGTGGCATCCCAGCCGGTGCCATAGACCATGCCTTCGCGCTCGGTCGCCGCGAGCATCGCCAGGGTGCTGGCCACGAGCGGATCGTCATGGGCGAAGATCTGCCCGGGATATACCGCATGGCAGAAGCCCCATTGCCCGCGCTGCGGCAGCTCCTTCCGGCCCGGCTCGCCCATGATGATCGGCACGTAGGGATTCCCCCCGGGATCCTTGGCCAGGTCGCGCTGGGCCGCCTTGTTGAAGGCGGCCAGGAAAGCGTCGTATTCCTTTTGCCACGTGGCGGCGGCCTCCGTCCGGCCCAGCCAATGGGCGGCCTGGATGAAGGCTTTCAGGCCGGCCAGATTCCAATAGGGATTGGTGTATTCCGCATGGACGCCGCCAATGCCGCCATCGGAAAAGCCGGGCGGGATGAGTCCGTCATCCAGCGGCGTGTCGTTTTCGAGCGTGCGCTGGCGCAGTATCCGCAGGTGCCCGGCTACCCGTTCCAGCTTCGGCCAGATGGACTCCAGCCACGCCTTGTCTTGCGTGAGCTGCGCGTGGCGGATGCACGTCCACAGCACAATGCCGTTCTCCTTGGGAAAATTCCCCATCACCTCGATGCGGCCATCCTCCTTCTGGAAAGTCAGTTCGTAGGCCACCCCGTTGCGCGCTTCCTGGCCCGCGCCGACGATCGCCGCTGCCTCCAGCAGGAAGGCGCCATCCACGATCCACAGCCCGCGGTAGCAGGTCGGACCGACCTGGAACGCCGGCAGCCCCTGCTTGATCTCCCGCGCCTGCCAGATGTTGCGGATGGCGGAGTCCACCAGCGCCTGGATGCCCGCGTCCGGCACCTGCACGCGGCCGAAAGGCAGCGGCGCCCGCCCCCAATACTCCATCGCGTGCTCCCGGCTGGCCAGCGCCTGCTCCAGGCTGGCCGGTTCCCGCACGATCACCCCGCCACCGCAGTAAAGCACGAAAAAGGTGGCCTCCTTCCCCGCCGGCACGGTCAGCGCCTCGAGCTGGATCACCCGGCGCGATTTCCGCTCCTCCGCCACCCCCGTCATCTTCAAGGACGACGTGACCACTTGGTGGTCATCGACCGTCACGCGCTGCGCCTCCGGCTGGAAGGTGAAGGCCAGCGCCGTATCCACAATCAGCCGCGGCCGGAGCGTGCGCGCTTCCGCGCCCTGGTTCGTGACCCGGACGAGGATCATATCGTTGCGGGCCGGGCCCCCCGGCCCGTTCGCGCTCAGGCGCGCCAGGGCGGCCGGATTCAGCTTCCCGGCCAGCAGCGCGCCGCTGTCGGGCGGCGTATCCGCCGCAAACACCCAAAGCCCGTTCAGGATGGTGTTCTGGTCGCTGCCCTGGGGCGCGGCCTCCACGGCGATTTCGATCCTGCCGTCCCCGTTGGCATCCTTGGCGTCGAACCAAAACGCGGCCGCCTGGTTCTGGCCGATATCCGCCACCGTGTCGATGGTCTTCGGGGCCGCCCCTTCCACGCGCAGCACCTGCACGCGTTTGCCGGTTTCCTTCCACCAGCCTTCGCACAGCGCCAGCGCGACCCGGCGGGCTGCGCCCGCGGGTACTGCCAGCTCGTATTGGAGGCTGCCCCCCATGTGGACCGCGATGTTCCGGAGCGACGGATCGAGACCGGTGGGCGGCTTCGCCCAGTCCCGGTTCTGGCCGCCGGGATCGAGCCGCCGCAGCGGCGAGGCGGGGGCGCTGGCCGGCCGCAGATCCGTGACGGCCAACGACTCCTCCAGGATCTCCAGCCCGTCCGCCGTGCGCCGCGTCCGCACGATGGGCACGCGCGGGGAAAGCAGTTCCTGCCCCCGCCACACCGCGCCGGCCGCCACCTCCACCCCGATGCGCGTGGCGAACTCGCGTCCGCCCTGGTTGTATTGGTAGAGCAGTTCGCCACTGCGGTCCACGAGGGTCTTGTGTGGGTCATCGGGCAGGCAGATGGCCGTCTGCCACTCCGGTGGCGACCAGCGGAAATCCACGGTAGCCAGGGGCGACTCCGCCGCTTCGGCGGCCAGGGATTGGCAAAACGCGGCGGCCAGTCCGGCCAGGGCTGCCCGCAGGTGGAATTTAATCTTCATCATCCATTTTCTCCATGTTTAAGCTCAGTTTTCCAACGGCGCGCCTGCGCCCGCCCGCTCTCCCGGGCCGCGGGACTTGGGTTTCCGCATCCAGATTGCCAGCCGCCAGCCCGGCCCCCGCCAGGAGGGATAAACTTCTGAACCTGGCTGCTGGCTTCATTTTCCCGGGAGCATGGCTTGAGCCCTGAAAAGTTGCCACAAAAAACCAGGCAAAAGCGCGCGGTTCTCCCGGCGCATCCAGCGGCGGGACCGCGGCCCCCCGGACTGGTTCCGGGGCTGGCCAGGCGGCCGGAAGGGAACGGTTCCCCTTCCCCCCCGTCCCGTATTGTGAAGCAAAGCTAAGAAGTATAATAACCAACACTGCTATTTTTCCCGGGTTTCGTTTTTATTTTGACATGGTTCTGGCAGCTCCTGAATATACGACTGCTTTAATCGTTATACCAGATTTGCTGGATTTTCAGGCGGCCTGCTGCCAAGCTGGCGGGGCTTTTTAAGCGTGAGCAACCATTTTAAAGTAACTTTAGCAACTGCCAAGCCAGGGCCGGATCCCTCGTCCAGGGATTCAGCCTGGGTGCTTGGGATCGACCTCCTCAACCTCATATAGCACATGCCAGCCACGAGCCATCGCACAAACCAGTTCACGGAATCGGTCATCCGGCGGATGACCCGTGTCGCCCTGGCTCACGGAGCCATCAACCTGTCGCAGGGATTCCCGGATTTCGATCCGCCCGAAGCGCTGCTGCAAGCCGCGGAGCGGGCGGCCCGGAAAGGCCCGCACCAATACGCAGTGACTTGGGGGGCCACCAATTTCCGCGCCGCCCTGGCCCGCAAACAGTCGCGTTTCATGGGGGTGCCGCTGGATCCGGACACCAACCTGGTGGTTACCTGCGGGAGCACCGAGGCCATGATGGCGGCCATGATGACGGCCTGCAATCCGGGCGACAAAGTGATCGTGTTTTCGCCATTCTACGAGAATTACGTGGCCGACGCCATCTTGTCGGGCGCGCAGCCCATCCACGTGGCTTTGCGGCCACCGGATTATAATTTCGACCGGGAGGAATTGCGCCGGGCTTTCGCCCAGCAGCCCAAAGCCCTGATCCTGTGCAATCCGTCCAATCCATCAGGGAAAGTCTTCACGCGCGAGGAGCTCCTCTTCATTGCGGAATTGGCCGAAGCGCATGACACCTTTGTCATCACGGACGAAGTGTATGAGCACATCGTTTATGCCCCAAGCCAGCACACCTATTTTGCCGCCCTGCCCGGCATGTTCGAGCGTGCGATCTCCTGTGGTTCCCTGTCCAAGACCTATTCCATCACCGGCTGGCGCCTGGGCTACATCATCGCCTCCCCGGCGGTCATCAATGCCGCCCGCAAGGTGCATGACTTTTTGACGGTGGGGGCGGCGGCCCCTTTGCAGGAGGCGGCGGTGGCCGGGCTGGAAATGCCCGACAGCTATTACCAGGGCCTGCAGGCTCTTTATACCGAAAAACGCGGCCTGTTCCTGCGCTATCTCGATGAGGCCGGCTTATCCTATGCCCGGCCGCAGGGAGCCTATTATGTCATGGTGGACATCTCCGAGTTTGAGCCGGCGGACGATGTGGCTTTCTGCGAATGGCTGGCGCGGGAAGTGGGGGTGGCCGCCGTGCCCGGCTCCAGCTTCTTCCGCGAGCGGGTCCGCCCCCTCATCCGGTTCCACTTTGCCAAACACAGCGAAACCTTGGTGGAGGCTGGCCAGCGCCTGCTGAAGCTGCGGGAGAAAGTGCGGGCGGCCGGCGGCGCCTGCCGCTGATGATTCCCCAAGGTTTCGGATGCTGCCACGGGTGAGTTTCAAGCAGTCCGGCGCCGGCCAGGACCCCGCCGCCCAACCTTTATTCCGATCCCCGGCCAGCCGCCCGGCAACCACCTGAATCAACCGTTGTGACAATCCCATCAACCCCTGCCTTGCCTGCTGATCAGACCTTGAACACCGCCCTGAAACCTTTGGAAAGCAAGCCCGGCCTGCGCCGTTTCGACGACGTCCGGCAGCTCATCGCCAATCCGGCCAATCCCACGCCGCTGGTCCGCCTGAACCGGGTTGTCCCCGGCCTCCCCAGCCCATTATACTTGAAGCTCGAATGGTTCAACCCGTTCGGGTCCATCAAAGACCGCACCGCGTTCTATCTTTTGAAGGGTTTGGAAGCGCAGGGCAAACTCGAGGGCAAAGCCCTGGTCGAGCCCAGCTCGGGCAACACCGGGATTGCGCTGGCGGCCCTGGCCGCCTTGGCCGGCAGCAAATTGGTGGTCACGATCCCCGACGGGGTGCCCGATGAAAAGAAGCTCCTGTTGCGGATGTTGGGCGCGGAGGTGTGGGCCACCCCGGACGATTTATGCCCCATCGACCATCCCAAGGACGGGGCCATTGCGCTCGCCCATTCCTTCGTGACCAGCCCCTCCACCAGGGACCGCTACGTGATGCCCAACCAATATGAAAATCCGGACAACGTCGCCGCCCATTTTGAAACGACCGGGCCGGAAATCTGGCAGCAGACGGAGAACCAGGTGGCTTATTTTTTCGCCGGATACGGCACCTGCGGCACGCTCACGGGCGTGGGCCGATATCTGAAACAGCAAAATCCGCTGGTCCAGGTGATCGCCGTCGAACCGCAGAAGGGGCATCGGATACCCGGCCTCAAGAATTTCCAGGAGGCCAGGCAGCCGCCGATCCTGGACCGCAGCGTCATTGACCATGTGATCCGGGTGGATGACGAACCGGCCTACGCCATGACCAAGCGGCTTTTCCGGGAGGAGGGCTTGATCATCGGGCCTTCCACCGGGGCCATTGTGCATGCCGCCGGTGAATTCCTTGAAACACACCAGGGAGTGGCGGTGGCCATTTCTCCGGATAGCGGCTTCAAGTATGGCAGTTTTTTTGCCGGCCTCCTCGGCGCCGAAGGCCTCCCCAACGACTAAAAACGCATGACAACCTCCGTTCCGCCCGCCCGCGTGTGGCAATTGCCGGCCAGCCTGCCGGCTGACCTGGCGAGCTTTGAGAAGAATGTGGCGCTGTTCCAGCAGGGCGCCCTATCGGCCACCCAATTCCAGGTGTTCCGTGTCCCCCAGGGCGTGTATGAACAGCGTGAGGCCGGCGCCTATATGCTCCGGGTCCGGTTCCCGGCCGGCGTGGCTTTGCCGCACCAGTTGCGCACGCTGGCTGAGGTGGCGGAACGCTTCGGTGACGGGATCCTGCACGTCACCACCCGGCAGGATATCCAGGTGCACCGGGTGCGGGTGGAGGCCATCCACCCGGCGCTGGCCGTGCTGGCGGAGGCGGGGCTGTCCACCAAAGGCGGCGGCGGAAACACCGTGCGGAACATCACGGGCTGCCCGGACGCCGGGGTTTGCGCGCAGGAGGCATTCGATGTGACGCCCCATGTGCTGGGCCTGACCGAGTTCATGCTGGGTGACCCGCAGTCGTTCCAGCTGCCGCGCAAATATAAAATTGCGTTCGCGGGCTGTGGCCAGAGCTGCTCTGGCGCCACGGTCAACGATCTGGGTTTCATCGCCCGCTGGCGCGAGGGGGTTGCCGGATTTGCCGTTTATGCGGGGGGTGGGTTCGGATCCCAGGGCCGCGTGGCCGGCCTGCTGCATGAGTTCATTCCCGCCGCCGAAGCCCCCTGGGTGGCCGAGGCGGTCAAGCGGGTCTTCAATGCCCATGGCAACCGCAAAGACAAGCGCCAGGCGCGGCTGCGTTTCCTGGTGCGGCAGCTCGGTTTCGAGGCCTTCAAAAAGCTCTGCCGCGAGCAGTTGGAAATATTGCGCCAGGCCGCGCCGGCCTTGCCCCGGTTGCGGCCCGTTCCCCATCCGGAGCCGGAGCCGCCGCCCCCTCCGGATGCTCCGCCCATTTCCGGATCCTCCCCGGCTGGCCCCTGGGCCGCCAGCCAGGTTGCGGCGCAAAAGCAGGCCGGATGGTTCACGGCCGGGCTGCCGCTGCTCCTGGGCGATATCCCGTCCGGTAAGTTGCGGGCGCTGGCCGGGGTGGTCGGGAAGCATGGGGAAAAACTGTTGCGCACCACCCAGCAGCAAAACTTCGTGCTGCGCTGGGTCCGGCAGGAGGAGCTGGAGCCGCTGTGGCAGGAGCTTTCAGCCTTGGGCCTGGCCAGGCCGGAGGCCCCCATCCTGCGCCACCTGGTGGCCTGCACCGGGGCGGCCACCTGCAAGCTGGGCATCTGCCTCTCCCGCGGGCTGGCCGAGGCGGTGGCCAGCCGGTTGTCCAGCAGCACCCTCGATCTGCCCGCGCTCGGGAACTTGCAGATCAGCATCAGCGGCTGCCCCAACGGCTGCGGACGCCACCCGGTGGCGGATATCGGCCTCTATGGCGCAGCCCGGCGGATCGCCGGCCACTTGGTTCCCCATTACGTGGTGCAAACCGGCGGCAGCCAGGTGGAGGGCCAGGCCCGGCTGGCGGCCGGCCACCACGCCATCCCGGCCCGGAATATCCCCGATTTTGTGGCCGGCCTGCTGGCGGCTTTTCAAGCTTCGGAGCAGCGGCCGGACTTTCCGGCTTTCTTGAAGGCGGCCGGCGGCGCCCAGGTGGAACAGCTGGCCGGGCAATACAAAACGGCGCCCGCCGGCACGGCGGCGGACACCTTCCGCTACGATTGGACAGCCAGGGAGCCTTTCTCCCTGGCGGGGCGCGGGCCTGGCGAATGCGGCGCCGGAGTGTTTGACCTGATCGAGGTGGACCTGAAAAGCGCGGCCGAAGCGCTCCAGGAGCAACGTTATTTCGCGGCCACCGCTTTGGCCGCCCGCGCCTTGCTGGTCACCCGGGGCGAGCAGGCATCCTCCGACGCCGAGGCCTTGGGGCTTTTCCAAAAACATTTCTTGGAGGCCCGGTTGGTTGAGGAAAAATTCCGGCCGCTGGTGGCCCTCGGCTTGCGTGCCGCTCAGGCCCCCCATCCCACCCAGGTTTTCCTGGTTCCCGGGACGGAAGTGGAGGCCTTTGTGAGCGCCGTCCAGGCGCTGTTCAAGAACATGGACGCCACCCTGCAATTTGCCCGGCGCCCCGAGCCGGCCCCAGCCCCGGCGCCGGCGCCGCCCTTGCCCGGGCCGGCCGCGCCGGCGGAAGCCGCGGACCTGGAAAAAGATTTCCGGGGCGTTGTTTGCCCTTTGAACTATGTCAAAACCAAGCTGGCCTTGGACCGGTTGCAGCCGGGCCAGGTGCTGTCGGTTTTGCTGGATCCAGCGGGGGCCCAGAAAGTTCCGGACAGCGCCGCTGCCGACGGCCATTCAATCTTGTCCATCGCCCGGAAAGGCGATGATTATACTGTGCTCATCCGCAAACGAGGCCGGGGTTAATCCCTGGTGGCGTTCCCAGGATGCCGAACCCCTCAACCGGTGATAAACTTCAGGGAGGTGGTTTGATGCTGAAATACACTCCCCTTCGGGAAAAAAGTTTTGACTCAGGCTCAAGCTGGTGCGAATATACGACCATATTGATAGTTATTTAAGAAACGATATGAATCCGCTGCTTGCTTTTGGCCGGGTGAGCCAGAGCCGATCTTCCTGCTCCGGCCAGCGACCCGGACTGGACCGGCGGTGGTTCTTTTTTGGTTTAAATAACTACCATAATGGTCGTTTATTGTTTGAACCAATCCCAAACCAGCGTTTACACCACCCTATTTATGAGCCATTCATTCCCCGAATTGCCGCCTCGTAATCGATTGTTCTCCGCTGCCCCTTCCGGCGTGCCGGAAACGGAGCAGTTCGCCCAGGTCCCCAAATGCTTTCAGGCGGGCTTGTCGGCGGAGGAATTTCGCGCCTGGCAGCAGATTTACCAAATCGCCTATGCGCGGGCGGCGGCGGAATCAGGAAGCCAGGCGGCATGCCCTCCGGACGTGGATCTGGGATACGGCATTTGAGCCGGGATGCGGACCGCAAAGGGGGGCCATCGGCACCGCTTTGGCCCATGGGGTGCCTCTGCGGTGCCCTCCAGTTTGGCAGGGTGGCAGTTGCGCCACTGAAAGTTCCCGCCTGCACAACTGAGCCAGTTGCCTGGCCACGGCTCTATTTCACCGAATCTCCCTGTGATGCGCATACTTTCGAGGAGCGCCAAATTCGCCATCATCGCCTTGGTGCATCTGGGCCGGCGGCGGGATTCCCGGCCCGTCTTGACCGGTGATATTTCCCGGCAGGAACACCTGCCCGCCAGATTATTGGAAAAAGTGCTGCTGCGGATGAGGCACGCCGGCATCTTAAAGAGCCGGCCCGGCAAAGGGGGCGGTTACTGGCTGGTCCGCCCGCCTGAGACCATCAAGCTCAGCCAGATCATCCGGCTTTTTGATGGGGGCTTCGCCCCGCTGGCCTGCTTGAGCCAAGCCACCTCCGGGCCGTGCCCGGAATGCGTGAACGAAAATACCTGTGTCATCCGCTGGGCGTTGAAACCAGTCCATGATCACACCGAGGAAATCCTCCAGCAGACCACGCTTGCCCAGCTGGTGGACCAGTCGCGGCGGCAGGCCGCTTTGCCCGCGGACTATGACATCCAAATATGACAAAGCCTGATCCGCGCCCGGGGCGCAGGATCAGGCTGGGTCCAACCAGGCCGAAAAGAGGATCAGCAGCAGGTGCAGCAGCAGACGGGCATGTTATTGAGGCAAAGGCAGCAGGTGCAACCGCACTTCATCATCATCATCATGCAGGCGCAGCATTCCTGGATCATTTTGCAGCATTGGGCATCGCCGCTGGTGCAGGTGATGCAGACTCCGTCTTTCATCATCTCGCATTTGCACATGCCCATGGTCATGTTGAAGCCGGCCATCATCATGCCGTTGTTCATCATGCAGCAGCTCATCATGTTTCCGGCCATCAGGTTGCACAGGTTTTGCAGCATGCTGGCGGCCATGGCGTCGTCGCTGGTGCACATCATTTTCATCCCGCCCTCGCACTTCTCCATCTTCATGACGCAGCGGGGAATCATCATCATGTTCATCGCCGGCATGGGGGTGGATCCCGACATCGACATCGGTGTCATCATCGGGCTGCTCATCATTCGGTCCATGGTCATCATAGCTTTCATTGAATTCGTTAATTGTTTTGAGGGTATCGCGCCCGTGGCCGGGTGGCGATTACCGTCCATTTTTGTTCAACGGAAGCGCCCTGGGTGGGGTAGCTGCAGGCGAATGCTCGCGCCATAGCGGCACCCGCCTTAAAACGCCCCTACGATGCCTGCCGCCCGGGGTTTTGGTCAACAAAATATTTTTATTAACTGCTGATTATCAATGGTTTGCGTGGTTTTTAATTACCGCTATGATGCGGGGGGATTATCCAGCAGCCAAGCTTCCTTAACGAGGGAGGTGGCAGCCTAACCTGCTGGACGGCAGCCATATCCGTGTGCCGGGTTCCGGGGCATCGGCGAATGACGATTTCTCCAGGCGTGATGGGGAGATTGCCTGGGGCCTGCCGTCAGAAAAAAATGCCGGGATGGTTCCATTTTGGTGGATAATTGCCCTGGAAATCGGAGCTTCTGGCCGGCGTTCAGCGAATGCGGCAGGATTACCAGGGAACCAGTTTGGATTCGCCTTGATCCAGCAGCCGACGGTTGATATACTAGTACAACGTATCATTAAAAGATATACAGATAAACCTGGTGGGTGGTATGGTGGGGGGCATGGCAGGAAAATCCAAACTCCCGGCTCTGGTG
>CAYPCQ010000125.1:0-25030 GCA_964409245.1 uncultured Verrucomicrobiota bacterium | reverse complement strand
CGTTTTAACTCCTTGTCACCACCATTCCCTCTCAAACCTGCGAAGGTCGGGCTAGCGGCCGGGCGCAGGCTTGGGCGCGGGCCTGGCCGCCGCCGGTGCGGCGGGGTTGGCGGGAATGCAAAACCAGGTCAGCAGCGCCCCCGCGATCAACGATCCGGCAGTGAGGTAAAGCGCGGCCGAAGGGTCGGCCGTAAATTTCCTGGCCCAAACCGGGATGTTCGGCCCGATGTAGCCGCCCAGGTTGCCCACCGAGTTGACCAGCCCGATGCCCGCCGCCGCGGCGGTGTTCGCCAGGAAGGCCGAAGGGATCGGCCAGAACAGCGGCATGGAGCCAATGACCCCCAGCGTGCCGAGGGAGAGGAAAATAATGGCCAGGACCGGCTGGTGCGCAAACACCCCGCTCAGCACCAGGCCCAGGGCGCCGCTGAGCGTGTTCCCCACGTAATGCAGGCGCCGCTCGCCGGTGCGGTCCGAATGGCGGCTCAGGGCGAGCATGCCCGCGACGGCCACGGCGTAGGGGATGGCGGTGAGCAGGCCCACCTGGAGGAAGCCTTGGACCCCGAAGGCTTTGACGATCGTGGGCAGCCAGAAGGAGATCCCATACAGGCCGATCATGAGGGAGAAATAGATGGCGCAGAGGGCGTACACCTGGCGGCTCCGGAAGGCGTCGAGGAGCCGCACCTCGCGCTTGTGCTGGTCCTCCGCGGCGAGGTTTTCCGCCAGCAGCGCCTGCTCCTGCGCGTTCAGCCACCGGGCTTCGGCGATGCTGCTGTCCAGCCGGAAATAAACCCATATCCCCACGAGGATGGAGGGGAGGCCTTCCACCAGGAAGAGCCACTGCCAGCCGGCCAGGCCCAGCCGGCCGGACAGGGAGTCCATGATCAGGCCGGAAACCGGGTTGCCGATGACCCCCGCCACGGCGATGGCGGAGACAAACAGGGCCGTCCGCGAGGACCGCAGCCCCGATGGGTACCACATCGTGAGGTAGTAGATGATCCCCGGGAAGAAGCCCGCTTCGGCCAGGCCCAGCAGGAACCGCATGGCGTAAAACATCCAGGCGGATGTGACGAACATCATCGCCGCGGAAAGAACCCCCCAGGAGATCATGATCCGGGCGATCCAGGTGCGGGCGCCGAATTTTTTCAGCAGCAGGTTGCTGGGCACCTCAAAGAAAAAATAGCCGATGAAAAAAATCCCCGCCCCCAGGCCGAAGGCCGCCTCGTCCAAGCCGAGGTCGCCCAGCATCTGGAGCTTGGCGAAGCCCACGTTCACCCGGTCCAGATAGGCCAGGATATAGCAGAGGAAAAGGAACGGCAGCAGGCGCCAATCCACTTTGGCGTAAGTCCGGCTTTCGAATTGTTCACGGGCATTCATCGCGGATGGCCTGAGTAAACCGGATGCTCGGCCTGGCCTCAAGGGAAATGGCGGGGGCGGGGGCGGATATTTTGGCTCAGCCGGCGGCCGGGAGGATTTTACTCAGGTACCGGCCGGTGTGGCTTTCCGCGCAGGCGGCCACCTGCTCGGGCGTGCCCTCGGCAATGATCCGCCCCCCGCCGGCGCCGCCTTCCGGCCCCAGGTCGAGGATCCAGTCGGCGCTTTTGATGACATCGAGGTTGTGCTCGATGACCAGGAGCGTGTTGCCCGCCGCCCGGAGCTTGAAGAGCACCTCGAGGAGCTTGGCGACATCGTGGAAATGGAGGCCGGTGGTCGGCTCGTCGAGGATGTAGATCGTGCGGCCGGTGTATTTCCGGCTGAGCTCGGCGGCCAGCTTGATGCGCTGGGCCTCGCCGCCGCTCAGGGTGGTGGCGGACTGGCCCAGGCCGATATAGCCCAGGCCCACCTCCGCCAGGGTGGCGCACGGATCGTGGATGGACGGGATGGCCCGGAAGAAATCGGCGGCCTCGTCCACCGTGAGCGCGAGCACGTCGGCGATGCTGCGGCCCTTGTAATGGATCTCGAGGGTCTGGCGGTTGTAGCGGCGGCCCCCGCAGGCTTCGCAGACCACGTAAACCGGGGGCAGGAAATTCATTTCGATTTTGAGGAGGCCGTCGCCCTGGCATTTTTCGCACCGGCCGCCGCGCACGTTGAAGCTGAACCGGCTGGCGCTGAAGCCGCGGATCTTGGCGCCCGGCAGCCTGGCGAAAAGGTCGCGGATGTGGTTGAACATCCCGGTGTAGGTGGCGGGATTGCTCCGGGGCGTGCGGCCGATGGGGGTCTGGTCGATGATGATCGCCTTATCCACCAGCTCGAGGCCGTCGATGCCATCGTGGGCGCCGGGCCGCTCCTTGGAGCCGTAAAAATGCCGGAAAAGGACCCGCCGCAGGATGTCGTCCACCAGCGTGCTTTTGCCCGAGCCGCTCACGCCGGTGACGCAGCAGAGGGCGCCCAGGGGAATGCGGGCGTGGACGTTCCGGAGGTTGTTCTCCCGCGCGCCGCGGATCTCCAGCCAGCCTTTGGCGGCCGTGGGGCAGAGGCGCTTTTTGGGCACGGGGATGCCCAGCTCCCCGCGCAGGTATTGCCCGGTGAGGCTGCGGGGGCAGGCCAGGATCTCGCTGAGCCGCCCGGCGGCGACCAGCTCCCCCCCGCGCACCCCGGCCCCGGGGCCGAGATCGATCACGTATTCCGCCTGGCGGATGGTCTCCTCGTCGTGCTCCACCACGAGCACGGAATTGCCCAGGTCGCGCAGCTTCGCCAGGGTTTCCAGCAGCCGCTCATTGTCCCGCTGGTGGAGCCCGATGCTCGGCTCATCCAGGATATAGAGCACCCCCACCAGGCCGGCGCCGATCTGGGTGGCCAGGCGGATGCGCTGGGCCTCGCCCCCGCTGAGCGTGCCGCTCTCGCGGTTCAGCGTCAGGTAGCCCAGCCCCACGTTCTGCAAAAAGCTGAGGCGCACCCGGATTTCCCGGAGCAGCTCGGCGGCGATTTTCCGCTGGAAAGCAGACAGCTGGAGGCCGTCGAGGAACCGGATGGCCTCCGCCACGGACAGGGCGCAGAAATCCATGATGGAATGGCCCGGGATGGCGGGGCCGCCTGGGCGCGCGGGGGCGGGCAGCTCCGGCGCCCCCTGGAGGGTGACGGCGAGGATCTCCGGCTTCAGGCGGCGGGATTGGCAGGCGTCGCAGGGGCAGGGATTCATGAAGCCCTTGAGCCGGTTGCGGGTGAACTCGCTCTCGGTTTCCTGGTAAAGGCGTTCCAGGTGGGGCAGCACCCCCTCGAAGGCCCGCCGGTTTTTGCTCATTTTGCCGCCGCGCCAGAAATTGAAGTCGATTTCCGTCTCCCCGGAGCCAAAGAGCAGCACCTTCCTGAAATCCTCCGGCAGCTCGCGCCAGGGCAGCTCGAGGCTTTGCCCGTAATGCTGGGCCACCCCCCGGAGCAGGCATTTGTAATAGACCACCATCCGCTTGCCGCCCCGGCGCCAGGGCAGGATGGCCCCCTGGTCCAGCGTTTTGTCCGGGTCCGGCGCCACCAGTTCCGGGTCGAAGACAAGCTTCTGGCCGAGGCCGTGGCACACCGGGCAGGCCCCCTGGGGTGCGTTGAAGGAGAAATGCTTGGGGGTGGCCGGCTCGTAGCTGAGGCCCGTGGCCGGGCTGTAAAGGCGGCTGGAGTATGACTGCTCCCGCCATTCGGTGGCGGAGGCCTCGCCGGGCGGCTGGTGGAGCACCACCACCCTGCCCTGGCCCCACTTCAAGGCGGTTTCCACCGAATCGCTGAGGCGGATGCGGATTTTGTCGTCCACCACCAGGCGGTCCACCACGGCCTGGATCTGGCGCCCCTTTTTGGCCTCCGCCTGGGGGAGGGCGGCGCCGGGCAGCTCCAGCATCTGGCCATCCACGCGGGCCCGCACGAAGCCTTCCTTGGCCAGGTTCTCCAGGACGGCCCCGGCCGTCTGGCCCGGATCCTGGGCGATGGGCGCCAGGAGCATGATCCGGGTGCGCGGCGGATGGGCCAGGATGAGGTCGGTGATTTCCGTGGCCGTCTGGCGCTGGATGCGGCCGCCGCTCACCGGGCAATGGGGCTGGCCCACGTGCGCGTAAAGCAGGCGGAGGTAATCGTAGATCTCCGTGGTGGTGGCGATGATGGAGCGCGGGTTGGCGCCCGCGCTGCGCTGCTCGATGGCGATCGTGGGGGAGAGGCCCTCGATGTAGTCCACCTCCGGCTTCTCCAGCTGGTCCAGGAACTGCCGCGCGTAGGCCGAGAGGGACTCCATGTATTTCCGCTGCCCCTCGGCGAACAGCGTGTCGAAGGCCAGCGACGACTTGCCCGACCCGCTCAGGCCGGTGATCACCACCAGCTGGCCGCGCGGAATGGAAAGGGTCAGGTTCTTGAGGTTGTGCTGGCGCGCCCCGACGATCCGGATGCAATTTTTCGCGGTGTCCATCAGGCGGCCTGGAAACGCTGGATCAGGTTCTCGAGGCTCACCGCCTGGGAGGCTTCATTTTCCGCCGCCTGGATGCGGCGCCAATCCTCCAGCACCGCGTCGGTGGCGGCGGAGGGCTGCGGCGCCAGGGATTGGCCCAGGCCGGTGCGCAAGGCCTGCACGATGTCCTTGCAGCTGATCTGCCCCAGGGGGCGGGCCGGCACATAGCCGGTATCGGCGCCGGCCACCTCCACCAGCAGCCGCGCCTTCACGAGGCCCTGGAGGATCTGCATCACGAGCCGGTGGGAAACGGCGAGGGTGTTGCTCAGGTCGGTGGCGTTGGGCGGCTCCTCATGCTGCCGGAACCGGGCCCCGGCCAGGGCCATGAGGCAGATGGCGAGCAGTTCGCGGCTCTGGTGGTTCACGCTCTCGGCCTGCTTCTCCTGGATGTAGGCGTGGCGGTTCTGGAAGGCGTAGGAAACCTGGGCGCCAAACAGCAGGATGACCCAGGAGAAATACATGCCCACGAGGAACACCGGCACCAGGCCCAGGCTGCCGTAGATCTGGCTGTAGCCGACGACGCTGGAAATATAGATGACGCTGAAAATGTTGTTCAGCTGCCAGAGCGTGCCGCCCACCAGGCCGCCCACGAACGCCGAACGCCAGCGCACCCGCGTATTGGGCATCAAGGCGTAAAACAGGGAAAAGGTGATGGTCAGCAGCACAAAGGGCAGGCTCCAGAAAATCCATTGGCCGAGGTAGGGGGTGAGCTCCAGCAGATGCCGGGTTTTTTCCACGTAGGAGCCGGAGTTCAGCGCCAGCACCACCACCAGGCACAGCGGCCCCAGGGAGATGGCCGCCCAGTAATATACCACCCGGGAAAACCAGCTGCGGCCGATTTCCACCCCCCAGATATCGTTGAAGGTGGCCTCGATATTGCTCAACAGGAAAATGGCGACCAGCACCAGGGAGATCACCCCCGTGACGCCCAGCGTGCCGCTGCGGATATTGCCGATGTATTCGCTGATTTTCTGCACCACCTCCCGCCGCCCGCTGGGCATGCTTTCGACCGCCTGCGTTTGCGGGGCGTTGGTCTTGCTGACCAGGTTCAATTGGGGGGCCACGTTGGAGACGAGTTTTTCCAGGATGTCGGCCACCGGTTTGTCGCCCTGGCTTTTCAGCAGGCTGGTCGAGATGCCCACCACGATGGCCAGCAGCGGGATGAGCGCCAGCAGCGTGGTGTAGGCCAGGGCCGAGGCGCGCACCAGGCAGCGGTTCCGGATGAAGCTCTTGATGACCAGCAGCCAGAAATGGGCAAAGTCGTGGATGTTAGACCCTTTATGGTCCGCCCGCTCGAGGCCGATCTCATTCAGGAAATCCTCGAGCATTTTGATGCCAGCCGTGCCCCATTCCTTCAGCTTTTTGCAGAAAGCCGCCGCCCGCCCCTTCAGCTTTTTGAATTTTCCGGCCGAGTCGTTGAACATGCCCCCAGCCTGCCACGAACCTGCCCCAGGGGCAAGCCTTTGCGGCAGAGCCGGGGCCGCGCGGGCGCCGGGCCCGCCTTGGCCGGGCTTGGGCGCCGCCGGAGCCAGCCGCTGCCGGGCGGCCAAAGCGCCGGTGGCGCCGCACTCCGGCGCCCCACGTGCCCGGCCAGCTTCGCCAGCCCTGCCATAGGGGTGCTGCCTGGCCTGTAGAAAACCGTCCTGATTTTGCCGGGAACCAGGCGCGCTTTTGGGAACCAACAACGGAGGTAATCCGCGGCAGGCGGTGCGGACCAGTTTGCGCTGGCGCATAGGCCGGCCTGTGGAACGGAGCGTTTCCGCCGGCCTGGAGCGCGTGGCACAGCTTTGCCCGGCGCGCTGTTTTTGCCTGGTTTGCCGGAGGCAAAGGGGAATCGGGAATGCCCACGAAAGTGCGCCCAGGGCACAAGCTGGACAGGGCTGGCCGGGTTATCCCGCCCATTCAGGGCTGGGGTGTGGGTTCGCATGGGCGCTTCCCAGGCGGCGCCCTGGGCGGGATTAAAATCGCCCCGTTGAGGCCGGGTTGGCGCGCTGGGGCAAATGCAATACAAGGCCCGGATCTGGCTGGCTTCAGCGCCAGGGACGCGGCGCTGATCAAACCCAGGGCCGCGCCCTGGGAAACGCAAAGAGGTGAGTCTGACCCCGGAACCCGGGCGGCTCATCGAAAAAGAGGTTGAGACCGGTATGTGCCAGCCGGCCAGTGAAGTTGCGCGGGCTGGCCATCCGCCGCAAAAGTGCTCCCGCCAAGCCGGCCCTGGCAGCCCGGTTGAGAAAGGAGACGCCCCTTGCCATCGAAGCGATTTCCGCCCGGGTTCCTTTGGTGAAAGCCAAAGGAGGAGATAGCCATTTGCGCCCATGGTTGCGCGGAAACCCGCCTGCGGACTCGGGCACAGGACGAACTGGCAATTCAAGGGTGGAATTTTCTATCGTTTGAACCCTTTTCCCTTCGGTTGAACCTTGGATTGTTGTATAGCTTCAATTGATTTAGCCCATTTCCACCATTTTATTCCTTCATCTGTTTTTGTCCACAGATGAAAATGTGCCATCATACGTTCCCCATCTAGCTGGCCAATGATATTTGTAATTCCATTTTCCTTAATTAAGGTTTTAAAAAATATCTGGTCAACAATGGCGCCGGGATTCTCATTTTCTGCAACAACCCGGTCGGCCAGTTCCATAAGCCGTCTTTCGGCCTCTGGTTTTTCAGTGCAGACCAGGGCGCAGCAAACCTCTCTAAAGGAACGGAGTTCCCAGGCGCTAATAGGCTTTACTTCAGTGACTTTCATTAAATAATGCATCGCAGGTTGATTGTTTCTGGCTAATAGCCCCATGCAACATATAAGTGAACTATAATAATTAACTTCATTACTGTCCGCACCGTCTATATTGTACATCTCTTTCAAAACATTGATAAACTCGCTCACCACTTCTTCGCCCCCAATCCAGCCTAAGGCTCCAGCAGCATGCACTCTAAAAGGTGTTTTTTTGTTTCTATTATTTTTAAACAATTCCAGCAAATCACGCACGCCATCAGCGTTTAACTTGGGTATCGTCAAGGGCGAGACTGAAAAATTCGTTTTGCTGAGATTATCTATATACTCACCCGGAACTTTGGATAACAATTCCGGGTCGTTATTCACTCTCTGGGATCCTTTTGTATCCGATACATATTTCTTTTGATTGGCAGACTTGTTGCCCGGATCCTTTTGATTATTACTTTTAGTGGGATTACTTTCCTTTAAGGCAATCTGCTTGCTTTCCAGAATGTTGTGACTTTTACTGCCACGCATGACCAGCATGGCAAAAGATGCCAGCAGAATAAACAACACAATTGGAGCTATAATTTTAATGTTCATATATATATTATTTATTGATTCCATACGGACGGGGTCCACGCTTCAATAATAGAACTCTCAAAGGCGTTTACTTCACAACCGCCTCTATCAAATATAGATCGCTCGCTGCCGTCACTTCTGGATTTCTGGTTTATGCTGAATCGACTGCCATAAATGAACCGTGCTGATTGTCCGCCGCCCCATGCCCATTCAAATAGAGATAATACCTTCCTGGTGGCAAGTTTCTCAAACGCACAGTGATAGGGGAGGCATTCCGGCTGGCTGGTTGGTTTGCCCTCGCGCTGAAATGCCTGCAAAAAGCAGCATTGAAGTGAGAGTGATATTGGCCATGCCTCTCACACAAACGGTCAACGAGTTCTTCATAATCCTATAATGCTTTGAGTGCCTTTAAGTTGAAAACCTTGGGCTACTTTCCAGACGGACTATCGGAACAGCCGATCAATGTCAAGGCCTGGTTGAAAAAAATCAACAAAAAAGCACAAAAGCAAAAGAGGTCATGGAAAAACCGCTTTGGTTTAGCCCCGGAGTGCCTCATCCAACTCCCCGGCCGCGAAAACCGCGAGCGGAGCATCCTGTTGCGCTGGATTGCGTCCTGAGCCGGGGCGATCGGTGGGCGGATATCTCCGGACGATGGGGACCATCCGGATTTCAACAATACTTCAGCGCGGGCCTGCCAGAAAAACGTCTGGGAGGCACGCGCTTATTACCTGATGCGCCATTCATTACCATCGGTTTGTGGAAACGCGCGTGGCCCATCTGGTGGCCCTGAACCATCCGGGGCGGTCGCCGCCTGGGGTCCCCTTCAATCTCCCGGCCCTGCTGCGGGTGCGCCCCTCCGACACGGCCTGCCCGCTGAAAGCGGTGAATGAAGCCGGCAATCCCTCCCATTTCAAACTGGTGGCGGTCAAGCGGGAGCAGGGCCAGGACTTGGTGGCGCCGTCCGTGGTGCATCGGCGGCAGAATCATTATGGGGCCATCGTGGCCCGGGCGAGGGATGGGTGGGAAAAGAGCGGCCAGGAAGAACAAGCCCCAACGTGGGCGGCGATAATCCAGCCCTGGGCATCGCCCTTGCGAAGTCTGAAATCCCCCCGCCCTTTTTCCTGATTGTGGCCTTTGCGCTCTTTCGCGGCCATTCCCTTTTCCCTCCGTGAATCCCCTGTGGGGTTGTCGATCCCATCGCGCCCTCGGCGTTCCTCCAAAACGCGGCCGGCGACGGTTCCAAAATATGCAGCCGATTCGGGCTGGGCGGATATGGTGATCCCCGGAAAATATGCTTCACGAATTCCGGCGGAGCCTGGCTGCCCTCGAATGAGGCTGATCTTTTCCAGCAGGAGCGGAAGGTGAAAAGGATTCCGGCCCAAGCCTATGCCAGGGTCGCCGGCCCTGGAGTGGCAGATTTTTATTTTGAAGGTTGACACCGCACGCTTTCCCCAGAAAAATGCCCTACCTTCCCGTGCGGCTCCTGGCGCTCAGGCAGCCAGCACAGCGGGTTGGAATATGAATGGCGTCCGGCCTCACGGGAGCGGAGTTTGAGGCCGGCGCAAACGAAAGCTGGGTATGCAGGCAGGCATTGGTGTGGATGGCAGGCGGGGAGGCCGCGCGTTGAACCTTGGGAGTCCCGGCCGGGAGGCGTGGACTCCTCCCGGATTGCTCCGCGGGGCTGCGGCCAAGGTGGGAGTGCGCAGCCGGGGCGCCCCCTCCCCTGCCTGGCCAGCCCCTGCCTGGCGCGCAACCCACGCCTGATGCCATATTATGGAAGCAACGGCGAATAACCGGGGGGGAGCCACGCCTCAACCCACTCCAGCCGCCATGGCCGGACCTCCCGCCACCATGATCGCCATCCTTGGCCCCTGCCCGGCCGCGGCTGCCCAATTGGCAGGCCGGATCGGCGGTTTGGATCGGGGCTGGCAGCCCGTTTGCCATCCGGTTTCGGGCGAGCTCCCGCCCCATCTGGGCGCCGAACCGCCGCACCTGGCGATCATCTGCCACGGTGAGCAACTGCCGGTGGTCGAGCACTGGCTCCCCAGCCTTCGCCTCCGCCACGCCACCTTGCCCATTCTCCTGCATGGGGATTCTCCGGACGGCAGCCTTTTGATCCCTTGCATTATGGCGGGGGCCTGCGGCTGGCTGGACCAGTCCGCCTCCCCGGCGGAGTTGGAATTGGCGGTCGCGGAAGCCTTGGCGGGCGGCACTCCCCTGAGCCTCAAAGCTCGCAACCGGTTGCGGCAATACCTCCAGCAGGCCCGGTCCCGCGCCGCGACCTTGTGGCATCTGACCACCCGGGAGAGGCACATCCTGGCCTGCCTCGTCCACCATTCAACCGACAAGGATATCGCCCAGGCATTGAACATCTCGTCCGGCACGGTCCACGCCCACTTGGCCCATATTTATGCCAAACTCGAGGTCCACACCCGGCAGGAGGCCATAGCCAAGTGGCTGGCTATCAGCAGTTAACCACCGCCTTTGGCCACTTTTCCTGGATGGCCGCTGGCCTATACCTTTTCTATACTGTTTTTTAAATTGAACGGCCTTTAACTGCTGCCTACATGTAAGGCCAGCACATGAGCCAACCGACTATGAAAAATACAACAAGAACGGTGGCAGCTAAAGGGTGGCCTGGGTAAACCAACTTCGTCCGGACTGTCTGCAACGGCGCCATTGAGCCTATGACGTCCCGCAAACCATCCCCAATCAGAGTGCCCTGGTGGTCCATGGCTGTGGCGGCGGTGATCGCACTCCATTCCAGGCCGGTTGCTTGCGCAGAGGGGGCTGACCCAAAGACGCTGCTCCAGGGCGTGGAAGGGGTGCGCCTGCAAATTCCCCCTTCGCGCCTCCTGGTGCGAACCCTCTACCGGGACCAATCCGGCTCGCCTCCCGCCTGGAACCTGAAGATCGAATTTGACGGCGATCACCGGCTGGTCGCCCAAACCGCGCCGAAGGCCGGATACCGCGCGCTTTTCGACGGCTCCAATGCCATCCATTTTGATGGAGCTGACTCGGTGACAGTTCGAGGGGCGCATGACCAGAACTCGGATTACAACTTCGATCCACGGCTCCTCGGCCTCACCACAACCTATCGCTGGGCGGACTCATTATCCAAGGTTCTTCCGTATCGGGAGGCCTCCCGCCTCGAGGCGCTGGGTGAAGAGACGGTGGCCGGCGCGGCATGCTCCCACGTGCGCATTCACCGCCCAAAGGATTTAAACATCGATCTCTGGATCGACACCAGGCACAATTTCCGGGTGCATCGTTATGAGCTGAGGGTCAAGGGGGTGGTGCGGTGCACAGCCGATTCGTTTTACGAGAATGTGGACTATGCCTGGCTCCCGAGCCGGGTCGAGAGCCGCCACTACGGGGCTGGCGGCAGCGTGAATTACGTTCGACCCTTTTCCATTCTTGAGGCAAAAGCCAATGTAAAACTGCCGCCTGAAACCTGGACGCTGGAGGGGCTGCGGCCCAAGGTGGGAGCATCCGTCACCGACCTGCCGGCGAAACGGCGCCTCGGTTACTGGGACGGAGTGGGCCTGAGCCAGGAGAGGCTCGATATACCGCGCCACCACCTATGAATTCGCATTTAATTCGCATTTTCATGGGCCTGGTGGTGGTGCTGGGCTCCGCACTCTTCCTCGCTGCGTGGCTAAGGGAGGCACGCCGGCGGAAGCGCACTCAAACACCAACTCAGGGATGACCACGGTGCGTGTCAAGACGGCCTGCAGTCGGGTATATCTGAAAAGTGTGGCCTTCCTGCTGCTCGCCACCGCCGGGGGGAAAATGGCTGCCTTGAAGGCCGGGCGGAAGCCGCAGGGCATTTTCACGGGAGGCCAGGTCCAATCAGCAAGCGACTTTAGAATTCACGAAAATTTCAAGCTGGTGCATGGCATTGTTTACGGATTGTTCAGTGGCAGTGTGCCGCAGGCCAATGACCCAATTGCACTTAAGCGCCTGAAATCCAGGACAGATCGGGCTCCTATGCGGCCAAGCCTGTTCGAGAAGCGCGCAAACTGGGGCATGGTTTTGATCATTCTCGTCTCAATTGCCGCTTCCAATATGTACTGTTTATGGATTAAAACTTTGAGAAACGAAAACTAAATGCAACCGACCATCATGAGTATGGATAGTAAAGTAACACGGTTTGCCCGGCTATTCATAGTAGTTTTGACTTCGCTGTTGGCCTTACAAGCTCTAATCTGGTTCTTCCAGGATTTCTGTGGGCATTTTAATTGGCCCAGAACAGGAACTGTTACGCAAGAAAATATGAAAAATGGGGGAATTTGCTCCTCTGCTCGTTTTGGCTGGCACCCGCAAGTCAGAGGTTATTAGCTGGTAAAAAATAATTGCAGAAAGACCATTTATGAAAACCTCCTAACGGCTTATAGGATGATCCACGTCACCCAATGAAAAACTCCACAGACTTCCAAGAAAAGGCTCCCATCAAGAAGATCAATGGGTTTCTTTCTCCCCGCCAAATCGAAACCCTGGAATTGCTCTGCGCCGGAAACTCCACCAAAATGGCCGCAGAAAAAATGAAAATCAGCGAATATACCGTCTCAAAAACTCTGAAAATAATTCGGATTCGCCTGAAGACGTCAACGACTATTGAGTCGGTTGCTCGATATATGGAGTTGAAAATCAGCGACCTTCTCTCCCGCTAGTTTTATGTCCACAAGCATATTCTGTGCCACCTGCCCTGCCCCAGCCACCCCTAAATTTAGGGGGATGACCGAATTAAAGCTAAGGCCTATTCTGGCCGCCGAAAAAAGTAACAATTAATAAAACCAATGAACACAGAAAAACTGGAGGAACTGTTGCGTGAACTGGAGCAGACCGATGCCCAGGAACAGAGAGTGCGCAAAAACGCGATGTCAAGGCGCATTTTTGTGCGTATGCTTGGGGCAACGGCGGGTATCGCCGCATTTGGAGTGGCTTCCAACGCCACCGCCGCGTGTAATGGCACCGCTAATTCATGCGTGGGGGATACTTGCGTATCAAGCAATCTCTGCACTTTTCCAGCCAATACCTGCACAGGGAAAGGTGGGTCTCCAAATACATGCTCAGGTTCCAATTCTTGCGCTACAAGCAACGAAATGAATTGCCAGGGTCCCACAGGTGGAAATCTTAATAATACTTGTAATCCAGCTAATACCTGCACATTATCAAACGACTGCACTTGTAACACTTGTGGCACAAACGCGTGTGGAACAAACGTTTGTCACGCACATAATACTTGCACAAACGGAAATATTTGTTCTACCAATAATTTTTGCGTCGGGGTAGCCCATAGCATATGCCCGATGCAAGACACGACGCATTCATGCTATTTTGCAAGCACAGGTTAGAATGAACCGCCCTTAGGTACTCAAGGTCGGCGTCTTGGCTAAAGTGGGGGCAGACGGTATCGGCGTAGCTGAGAATAGTGATGCAAAACATTGCGCGGAATATAAACTGCCAAGAAGCCTCAGTTATATTATTAATGATCGGAGGTGTTGTATCAGTCATTAATATAATAATAAATGTTAATAATAGCATTATATACATATCGTAGTATATATTATTATGATGTTAATATATATCAACTAAACTGAATAAATGCGCAATAAATATATACTGTGGCTGGTCCTATGGATGCCGCAAATAGTTCAAGCTCAAGAGCAGAATGGCTTGCTCGATAAAAATCGACCAGAGGAAATAGCCCGATTCCTGGCGGGAATAAAAAGGGTGAAGTCTTACGATGTAACCTACACGCTGGAACAATCATCTAACACAGGTGATGGAATCATTGACCCAAGGTCGATGGTCACTTTAATTTACCGCGATGTTTTGGGATTTGGCCTGGGGCGGCGGTTTGAATTTAACATCGAAGATAATGGAAATAAGGTTATTGCAATTAAAGACTGGAAGACAGCAACCTCATCGTTCAAGCCGCTATTCTTTTCCTTATCTATAGCCTTAAATACCTATTTAAGTTATTTGAATCCAAGCCATTTCCACCAATGCTTTTTAACCGACATGCTTGAAAGCAAGAAATCGGTAATTACCCGGGCCGACCCCTCGGAAGCTGGGGCGATTTTAACGTGCTTTAAAATAGCGGGACATCCGGCATTGCGGGGGCAGTTTATGAAAATATGGCTAAATCCAGAGCGGAACTATGCTTTGAGCAGGCTCAGCAGCTATTATGCTAAAGACAAAGCAATGATTCTCACAACCACAACGGAGATCAAAAAAGATTTTCAAGTGGAGGATAATTTATGGGTGCCCATGGAGGCAGCGTTTATCCAATATTATTCCATCAGTAACCGCATAATTCCGTCGATAATGACAATAATCAGGCTGGATGAAAAACACTGCGCTTTTAATTCCATCAAAACGGGGGATCTGTTCCAGCCGCAAAGCGTCCCGGTCGTGAATTGGAAGGAGGACAATTGGTCCTACTGCTACCCCACACAAATGATCGAACAAGTCAAGGCGTTGGCCAAATCAAGGCATGAAAGGTGGATGCGCAACGAGAAATATGGGAGTCGGTGGCCGTTTTATCTCACGATGGGTTTGGTATTCATTGTGATCCCAATTTTCTTGCGGAGGCGAAAGGGGCCACTACAAAGCGCTCCATGCTCCGGCAACGAAACTCTAAAACCCAGTGGCGGGGCTACCCCATGATTCGCACCTTGCATCGATGGCTTTGCCTTTACATTATTCAATAAAAGTATGGCCCCAACAGCAGTGCGAATAGTTCACCTAATTTAATGAATGTAAAATATGTTTTGAATGAATAAAACGAAAAACGATGTGGATGTATTATTTGCGCGGCGCCACTTAAACCTAAACGCCATACCGGCCACAGGAACGCCCATAACCGTGATGGATCTGGACCTGACCGTCAGTTGCAATTTGCGTTGCGTATATTGCTTCAAGGAGAAATGGAATGAGCACATGGAGGAACAGGTGGCATTCGATGCCATTATCTGGCTGATGTATGCCTCGGGATCGGCTACGGAACTCACAGTGAACTTAATGGGGGGAGAACCGTTGATGCGATTTCCCCTTATCAAGCGAATAGTGCCGTTTGCAAAACGCCGGGCTTGGCAGATAGGCAAGTCGATCAATTTTGGCATGACCACAAACGGAACCTTGGTCAGCGATTCCGTAGTTGGATTTTTTAAAAAATGGGGCTTGGGTTTTCACACCTCCATTGACGGAGCGCCCGACATTCAGGACCGAAATCGCCCGATGGCATCGGGCGGTGGTTCCTCGCGCTTGATCGAAAAGTCAGTGACAAAAATTCTGGCGTACCGGCCGGCCACGACGGCCAGAACCACGATTATTCCAGATGGAGCAGGCGCGATTGTGAAAAATTATCACTATTTCCGATCACTGGGCTATACAAATATGGTATTCGTGCCGGGCAGTTCTCCTCATTGGACTCCGGAAACACTAAAGTTGCTGGAGGAACAATTACGACAATTGGGCGATTTATTGATCGAGGAGTATCGGGATGGCAATAATATTTGTGAATCTGGCATCGATGGAACTATTATTGGACTGATCGAAAAGAAACGACCCATCCACATGTGTGGCGCTGGGCGGGGGATGGTTCTCGTAGATATCCATGGAGTCCTTTGGCCGTGCCACCGCTGGAACAAAGCCTCGGAGAAACAATGGCGGATTGGCAGTATTTACGAAGAGTTTAATGAGTTAGCTCGGGCCGGACTGGATCGAGCCAATCAAACGGATTTCATGGAGTTGGATTGCGCGAATTGTTCTGCGAATATTTGCTGCAACGGGGGATGCCCTGCGGAGAACCTTGAAGAGACTGGAAGTGTATATAAGCGCCATCCGAATTCATGTCATCACAAAATAATATGGTATCAAGTTGGCAAATACATTCATGATGTGTTATACAACGAGCGAAATCCTGTGTTCATGAAGAAATATTACCCGGCGGAATGGGCGCCCGGCATAAAAAAGGCATGAAAATCGATTTATTAGCTTCGCGGTTGGAGGAGTCGGATTACATTCTTATTCACAGCAAAAAATCGGGACAATTACGCGTGCTGGAAAAATCAGGGCGTATCGCTTGCGATATTGCCGCCGAATGTGCCCTGGATGAAGACGATGTTCAAAGCCAAATCGGCGCTTTGGTTTCAAAAGCTCTGGATTCAGGCCAGGAACCCCACGTTCGGTTGGTTATTCAATTGGTTCACCAGGCAACCGAACGGGATGGAATCTGCAAAGCGGTTTCCAATTTGTGCAACATGCTGGGTCCGGAATTCCAACCCATAATCCAATTACATTTCGATTCCGATGTGGAGAATTGGGGCAACATCAAGAAAATGATCAAAAAATTACGCGAGAGTAGCGCTCGACCAAATGAAACGCACATCGAACTCCTCGCCCCACTTGCCACTTATCCACAAGAACAGGCGGAGGCGTTGTTTGAGTTGGGGCTCCGACTGCGATTCGTGAGTGGTTGGACGCGGAGTTGTCCGAGCAACCCTCCGCTTGCCATCCAGATTAAGGCGATGAGGCAGTTTTCAGAAATAGGTTTCCGAATCCCGGTTGAATGGTATGTCCATGCCGGCAATATGGCCGATTTTGAGGAGCAAATTCCCGAGCTTTTGGCGAATAATTACTGTAGTGGTTTCTCGCTGCCATTAGTTTCCGAGAATCCCTATTATCAATTCAAAATGGACTCGCCCGAAATGCCAGAGGCCATGGAATACTGCCAATTTCTGGTGCGCAACTATCGGCTCTATCCATTTTATGACGATGTTTTTTCCCCGCTCAATATCCTTGCCCTCCGGATTCGGGACGGGGGATGGAATTCCAAACTGGGCCTGCCAGCCGAATTGAGAACACTCATTGATGAACAGGGCGTGATCGGGTTGCATCATCAGTGCGGCGCCTTGGCGCGGCAGTGGGCAACGGCAGCCGACGTTGCGGCCACGCCATTGGATGTGCTGGAAAGGCAATTTCGCCAATTTGCTTCGAATGCATGGCAATGGGAAAAGAACCCCTTTTGCGCCGGGTGCAGCTGGCGGCATGTCTGTGGAGGGATTGACGCGATGGATGGAGAATCCAGCAAAAAGGACTTGGCCACCCGGTGTGCGCATCGCAAATTGTTTCTGGAGCATTTTTCCGAGCTGCGCGCCCCCGCCCAGGTGTTTGGCGCCCCGCAAACAAAATCATGAAATGGCTGCGCCAGACCCTGGCAGGATATTCCGGCCTATGGGGCATCATCGGCGCCAACAAGCTGCTGATTGGCCTGGCGATTTTGGCCGCTGGCTTGTTTGAATACAATCCGCGCCATGAAACCGGGATTTTGCTCCTGGCAGGCGACAATTGCGCAAAGGCCATGGTGAGGCGATTGGTTCCTTGGGATGCGGGGCTATACCTCAAGATCAGCCAAACTGGATATGAGCCCAATTCCCCTTTGTGCGCCTTTTATCCCTTGTGGCCGGCGCTGAACAGCTTCCACTGGTTCGTATGGCCGGAACAACAGGCTCTGGCCAGTTTTCTATTGGCCAATGCGCTCTCCTTAATGATGATTCGCCTGCTGTACTTGGTGGCGCTGCGAAAGCTCGAGCCCGGATGTGCCCGGAAAACCCTGATTCTTTTCCTCGCGTTTCCCGGGGCGCTTTTCTTTTCTTTTCCCTACACGGAGTCCCTCTTTCTGGGGTTGGTGTTGGTTTTTTTTTGGAAATTGGAGGAGCAGCATTATCCTTGGGCTGGTGCGGCCGCCTTTTTGCTGCCGCTCACCAAGGCCATCGGGATTTTCATCCTTTTTCCATTAGCCTGGCATATATACGAAAATAAGAAGCCCCCAAAGTACTGGCTGCTGCTTTTCGCGCCTTGGGCAGGATATTTAACCTATTTTCTTGTCATGCAGGGCTTTACCGGCAATGCATTCTCCGGCTTCGAGGCCCAGCAGGCATTTATCGGCAAACCTTCCGTGGGCAGGATTTTTATGCCCTGGGAGTTCTGGCTGGCATTGAAGAACATTCAAAGTTTTGGCGGGATGCAGGAAGGCGGGCTGGATCGCGGTTTGTTCGTGCTTTTCCTTGCGGTATTGCCTCTGGTTTATCGCCTGGATCGGGCCTGGTTTTGGTATGCATTGCCAACGGGACTGGTTCCAGCGATGAGCTGTGGGTTCATGTCCTATCGTCGTTTTATCATGATGTGTTTTCCGGTTTTCATTGCCTTGGGCTCCACCTTATCACGCCCCGGGCGGAAATGGTTGTTTTGGTATTACATCCTCTTGCTGTGGGGGGTGCAGTTATGGTCGGTAGTTCAGTTCGTCAATGTGGGTTGGGCTGGATGATGCCAGCCGCGCCGCCGCCACTTATGGAACCTTGTGCTGACCAGGCAAAAGCGAAAAAGAGTCCTGAATCTCCTTGCTACAGCGGCTTGAGGCGGGGAACATTTAATCCATGCTCCTTGCGGTTTTCCAAATTAAATCTGGAGGGAAAGGCCCCATTTTCCGGAACATGGCGGCTTTTGGATGCGGCTTCTCTGGATGGAGTTATGCGGGGCGATGCTGAATCCAGGGCGGCAAAACGCGGCTGTTCATAAGCCATGGACCTTGAGAGACTATATCAAGCCATACTCAGGACCGGCAGGCAACCGGTGTGGCGGTGGTTGCTCACCTTCAAATTGTCCTATTGGGCGATTATATTCATATCGGTCTGGTGCTGGGGCGCCTTTGATACGAATCAGTTTAACGCGGTAACTGTTCATTGGCCGCGGGAGGGGGGGCCAAACTTGGCGAGCCATTTCGCCACCTGGGATGCCGCCCATTACTTGTTATTAAGCGAGGTTGGTTACCAGGAGCAAGCGGTCTCGTGCGCCTTTTATCCCTTGTGGCCATTGGTGGTGGGGGCCTTTTCGTTTTTTACCGGGGGAAGCCATCTGTTGGCCGGATTAATTCTGGCAAACCTGCTTTCCCTGGCTGGTTTTGCCCTTTTTTATAAAATGGCGCAGGAATCCCACTCCGCCCAGGCCGCCAGGCTTTCCCTGGTGCTGCTGCTCACCTTTCCCGGGGCCTTGTTTTATCAGTTTCACTACACTGAGGCGATGTTTTTCCTGCTGGTGATGCTGTTGTGGCATAGCCTGGAGGGACGGCGGTATCTGCTGGCATGCGTGCCGGCGTTTTTATTGCCAATGACCCGGGCGATTGGATTGTTCTGCTTCTTCCCGATCGCGTGGCATTTGCTGCAACGGAAGCTTGCAGAACCGGATCCCGGAGCGGCTCTGCCGCCAGGGCGGCAGAATCCAAACCTGCGGCAAACCAACGAAAGCCGGACCGCCTTTGGCCGGGCCGCCTGGCTGGCGCTCCTGGCGCCGGTGGCCGGGTGGTGCTGCTATCTGGCTTTTATGAAGGCGGCCACCGGCAACGCTTTTGAAGGCTTCGAGGCGCAGAAGCACTGGGGAGTGCATTCCATCAGGAACCTGGCCGATCTGCCCCATTTCGTTCTGGGATTTTTCAATCCCACCGCCTGGCATGCCTTCACCGGGTCGGTGCTGGACCGGTGCCTGTTCATTCTGTTGCTATGCTGTATCCCAACGCTATGGAAGATTGGGGGAGGGTTGTGCGTATGGGCCTGGGTATTGGGGATTTTGCCGGCCATGAGCGGGACCTTCACCTCCTACACCCGTTTTCAGTGTGTGGCATTCCCGATGTTCATCGCTTTGGGGGTGGTTCTCAGCCAGCCGGAAAACCGTTTCCTGCGCTGGAGCTTGCTGGCGGTGTTTCTCGTGCTGCACGCCATCCTGGTATGGCGGTTTGTCAACTACCGCTGGGCGGGTTGAATCCGGCCAAGGGAAGGGGCCTTGGGCAGCCTGAAAAATTTCTTTTATGAAAAAAGTGGAATCTGCAGCGGGCCAGGCGTGTTTCCCGGCCTTCACGTTGATCGAGCTGCTGGTGACGATTTCGATCATCGCCGTGCTGGCTGGTTTGCTCCTGCCCGCCTTATCGTCGGCCAAGGCCAAAGTAAAGACCCTCCAATGCTCGTCCCAGTTCAAGCAGTTCGGGGTCGCCTTCCAACTTTACGCGGACGCGCATGAGGAACGGGTGCTGCCCAATAAAGACGGACAGAACGTGCCTTTGGGGCAGGCCTGGGTCCAGGGCTGGCTCGGTTTGCCGGGTCCCGACTGCTCCAATACCCTGTACCTGAAGCAAAGCCTGATCAGCCCTTACCTCAAGAATGTGGAGGTGTGGCGCTGCCCCATCCGGAGGGAGGTGACCGTTGGCAGCCTGACGCAGCCGCGCGTCCGGACGCTGTCGCTGAATGGGTTGATCGGAACCCCCACCAACACCCCGGCGGCCGCGTGCTACCGGCGGTTGTCGGACATACGCCGCATTTCGCCATCGGACCTGTTTGTCTTTATCGACGAGCGCATCGACACCATCAACGATGGCGCTTTTTCCATGCAATGGGATTTCAACAAAAACCAGCCGGAAAAATGGGTGTTGCGGGACAAGCCCAGCACGGCGCACCGGGGCGGAGCGGTTTTGGTGTTTGCTGATGGCCATGTGGAGGCGCATCGCTGGCAGGATCCACGCACGCTGAGCGCCCCGCGGGACGACGCGCAGATGCCGGCCAATGCCGATGTCTATTGGCTGGCAACCCATGCTTCCTATAGAGAGTGAAACGATTCGCCAAATATTGCCTGGTTGGAGGCAGTGGGGTGTTCGTGGATATGGCGGCGCTGTTTCTGCTGACGGATCACCGCTGCCTCGGCATTTCCCTGGTGCTCGGGAAAATCTGCGCCGGGCAGGTGGCCATGGTGAATAATTTCATCTGGAACGATTTATGGACCTTCGGCGATTTTTCCCGGCGTAATCGGACCGCGAAAGGGCGCCTGATCCGGCTTCTCAAATTCGACTGCTTTTGCCTGGGTGGGCTGGGCATTAGCGTGATTTTGCTGCACCTCCAAGTGGTCCGGTTTGGGTTCAATCCCTATTTGGCCAATCTCCTGGCGATTGTGGGCGCCACGCTCTGGAATTACAGCGTCAACCGCTTTTTTAACTGGGGCAGGGCCAAGCCCGCCATGCCAGTCCGCCCTCAGCCAGGCTAAACGGGGGGGTACCGCCAACGGCGAAGACCCGCCAGCGGACCACATTGTATGCCATGCGGTCCGCAAACCCCCAATGACAATGACCTCGGGTTTTGGGGCTCCTGGGCCAATGGGGCGTGGGTTGGAGTTCGCCTGCGGCAGATCCGCCTCGTTACCTCGGCGGCTACCAGGTTTGGGCTTGTGCCTGCAACGGCGGTGTTCGTCCGCCCAATGCGGGTAGCCGCCGACGTCAGGAGGCGGACCCGGACCGTGCGTATATGTATGCTGCGGGAATTGCGGGTGCCGGGTCTTGGGTAAATTGGGCCTGGGTTGGATTTCGCTGGCCACAGATCCGCCTCGTTACCTCGATGCTTTGCCGAAACCTATAATCCCCCCGGAAGCCTGCGCATTTGGCGCGGCGGATCCCTTGAAGCGGGCGGCGGCCTGGACGGAACCCATGGCCGTGAACGCTGGCCGGGCGAAAGGCGGGTGAAGTGGGTCGCGGATCCTCGGTATTTGCTTCCGCCCTTGCCCTGGCCGTGGCACCATGGCTTCCGAATGGACCTGGAATGGAATAACCGGTGGCGCGCGAGGTTATGGACGGGCCTGGCGCTGTTAGGAGCTGGCATGACTGCGGCCGCGTTCGCGGGTGACTGGCCGCAGTGGGGCGGAAGCCCGGCCCGCAACCAGTATTCCCCGGAAACCGGCCTGCCCGCGCTGGTGGATCCGGGCCAAACCAAAAGCGGTTCCGGGGAGATCGACCCTGCCACCACCCGGAACCTGAAGTGGGCGGTCCGCCTCGGCAGCCTCTCCTATGGCAACCCCACGGTGGCGGGCGGCCGCGTCTTCGTGGGCACGAATAACGAGGCGCCGCGGGATCCCCGGCACACGGGGGATCGCAGCATCCTGGCGGTTTTCAACGCGGCCGATGGCGGGTTCCTCTGGCAGCTGGTCATCCCCAAGCTGGCGGACAAATTCCAGGACAACGAGGGCTTGGGCCTCCTGAGCTCGCCCACCGTGGAACAAGACCGGGTTTACCTCGTCAGCAGCCGCTGTGAAGTCCTCTGCCTCGACGTCCACGGCCTGGCGGATGGCAACGCGGGCCCTTTTCAGGAGGAGGCGCAGTATGCCGCCGGACCCGGCCAGCCCGGGATCGAGCCCGGGCTCCGGGAGGCCGACATTATCTGGCGGTTCGACATGCTGGCGGCGCTGAAGGTGGCGCCGCACAATGCCGCCAATTGCTCGGTCCTGGTGGCTGGGGATCTCCTGTTTGTCGGCACCTCCAACGGCCTGGACGATACCCACACCCGCGCCCCATCACCCCAGGCCCCCAGCCTGATTGCCCTGGACAAAAAGACCGGCCGCCTGGTGGCCCAGGATCGTGAGGGGATCGGCTCCCGGCTGTTCCACAGCCAGTGGAGTTCCCCGGCGGCCGGGGAGGTGGGTGGCCGGACGTTGATATTTTTTGGGGCCGGTGATGGTTTCTGCTACGCTTTTGACGCCCAGCCCGGCGCCCAAGGCACCCTGGAGAAACGCTGGCAGCGGGACTGCAATCCCCCCGGCTACCGGGTGCGCAACGGCCAGCCGGTGAAATACAGCGATCCCGAGGGGCCCAGCGAAATCAACGCCACCCCGGTGTTTTACAAAAACCGCGTCTATGTGGCGATCGGCCAGGATCCGGAAATGGGGGACGGCGCCGGAAACCTCGTCTGCCTGGAGGCCACCGGCAGCGGGGATCCAGCCGCCGCGGGCACGGTGTGGTCGCGCAAGGATATCCACCGCAGCCTGTCCACCGCCGCCATCGACCCCGCCACGGGCCTGCTGTTCATCGCGGACTTCGCCGGGTTTTTGTATTGCCTGGAAGCGGACACGGGAAAATCCGTCTGGGTGCACGACTTGAAAGCCCACGTGTGGGGATCGCCGCTGGTGGCCGATGGCAAGGTTTATATCGGGGACGAGGACGGGGACTTCGCAGTGCTGGCCGCCCGCCGGGAGAAAAAAGTGATCAGCGAAACCAGCTTTGGCGGCCCGATCTATTCCACGCCCGTAGCCGCCAACCATGTGCTTTACGTGGCCACCCAAACCCACTTGTATGCCTTCGAGGAACAGGGTCAGCCTGGCCGGTAGAAGAGGAAATAAACCACGGAATACACGGATTTCAGGGGCACGGGAGAGAGCGGGGATATTCGAGAAGAAAAGGCCGTGGGCCGAGTGGAAGCGGATGGATTGGCCTGGGCGGCAGATCCGCCTCGTTACCTCGGCGGCTACCTGCTTCAGGCGCGCCTATGCAACGGAGTTTTCCGCCCGTCCAATGCAGGAAGCCGAGGACGTGAAGATGGGAAGGGAAAGGGGAATTGGCACAAATAGGCACAAAATGGGAAAGGAGATAAACCACGGAATACACTGAATACACAGAATGAAAAAGAAGGCCGGCCGCCCCCAGGTCTCCGGGTGCGGTTCGTGGTCGTTGTTCCAGCGGCGGCGGGCGGTATCGGATGCAGTGACCCAGTTCGCCTGCCGGGCCGATTCAACGTGGCCATCGCAGAAGAGCATGTTGGCCTGGCCATTGTGGCTCGTGCCGGGCCAAAACCAGCGATTGCTCGAGCAAATGTCAAAGTAGCCCGAGGTCCAGAACATCGCGCCGGCGGTAAAGCCGGGGGTGATGTCGCCCATCGCGATCAGGTCGGCGGGCATGCGAATCAGCGCCTCCGCCGCCGGTTTGAGTTGGTCGTCCAGGAAACCGCCCAGGCCCAGATTAAAGGTGCTCTGAAACTGTGCTGTGCCCGAGGCGTTGCAGGCGTATTGGCCATTGCCGTGTTTGCCGTCCTTATTGGAAACAAGTTGTGGGCAGCGCAGCGTCCGCATGGTGGCTTCGTGTTCGGGAAACTGGCTGCCTTGCACGCCAATGAAAGGGATCAATTTCTCTTTCCAATCGTTGAGCATAAGCCAGCCGAAGCCACCATTGAAGCCCATAATCCCGGCTCCTGTAATCGGCGGGTAACGATCGCATCCGTCCACATACAAACGCATCGCCAGGCCAAGAGTGTGGAGATTGTTGCGGCACTCGGCTGCGCGAGCCGTGGCCTTGCCCCGCGCGAGCGCGGGCAGCAACAGGCTGACGAGGATTGCAAGGACCGTGATGACGACCAATAACTCGATCAAAGTGAAACCGCACCGAGCCATCCACCAGGACGATTGGCGTACTGGCGGAGTTTCACACGCGCCGTTTCCAAAAGGTGATTTGGTGAACGTAACGGCCACGGCTTCCTCAGTCGAAAGAACTTCGGAACCGCACCGGCCTCGAGCGTCACCACGTTTTGATCGGCGACGGTGACCGGAACAGTTGGTTCGACCAGCCAATTCGGGGCTGGCGACAAGGAATCGCTGAACTCCAGGTTGAAACCCGCCGCAGACACCGGCCACGAAATGCTCACGGTGCTCGCGGAGCGGATAATTTGCACCACTGGCAACGAGGGCTCGACGATTTTGGCCACAAAGGCAACCTGAAATGCATCCGCAGCCCCATAACTCATATCGAGTTCGCTCTGAAACGCATTCCGGACCGGAAAATCCGGAGAAGTTGTGCCACCCGCCACGTAGAGGGCGCCGGTGACATCCAACGTCATGGCGTTAGCGGAGTCGCTGCCAGTCCGAACACCGTCAAATGTGGTGCCACCCAGGTAAGTGGACCACAGCAAATGGCTCCCATCCGTGTTGAGCTTGAATACGAACGCATTGCCTCCATCCGGATCTGGACTGTTATTCTGAGCTTGCAGGGAATCCAGCGTGGGAAAGTCGGCGGACTTGGTATTGCCAGCCACTGCAATTCAGACAGTGGGGGAGGGCTTCTAGAATGGGCCTAGGACGGGCGGTTTATTGAGGTTTGAGTCCTGGCAGCGGGCATTTTTCAAGTTTTTCACTTTTCCGGGCTTTGGGGCTTGCATTTCTGTATTACTTATTAGATATTTAATACCGTTGAGCGACGATCCGGCCAAATTGCGCCAGGAACTTTGGCAAGTGCACACCGCTTTAGCGCGGACCCTGCGCCGTCTCCAGCGTTGGCAACCCATGGTGCAAGGCTCCTTCTATCTGCTGCGCCGCAAGTGCGGCAACCCGCGCTGCCGCTGTGCCCGCGGGGAACTGCACGCCAGTTGGGTGATTACGCGCAGCGAGGCGGGCAAACATCGGATCTACCCCGTCCCCAAAGAAGCCCGGGCCTGGCTGCGCCAACTCACGGCCGAATATCG
>CAYPCQ010000124.1:1033-25110 GCA_964409245.1 uncultured Verrucomicrobiota bacterium | reverse complement strand
TGGAATCCTTAAAATTCCATCCCATGCACTACTAAATTTCTGCCAAACTCCAGAGCGCCGCGGAGCGGCGCTTGAAGTGAAGCCAGGCCGTGCCGCCAGATGGCGCAAGTGGGTATGGGAAATAGCGGGGAGCGGCGGGTGGTCCAGGAGCGGGATGGGAACACCATCCCACGGAGGGTTACGCATTCAGATCCAAGGTTTCCTGCAAGTGGACCATGTGGTATTGCACCTGGGTTGGCAGGCCGGTGGTTTTGATCATCAGATCCCGGGCGGTGCAGCGTTTGCCTTGGCGGTGGATTTTTTCTCGCAGCCAGTCCAGCAGGAACGAGTAATCGCCCACCAGGAGGCCTTCGGCCAGGAACGGGTTGTCCCGGCGGGCGAAGTGGATCAGCTGGGCGGCGTTGAGGTTGCCGAGTGTGTAAGTGGGGAAATAGCCGAAAGCACCCAGGCTCCAGTGGATATCCTGCAGGCAGCCTTGGTTGTCCTGTGCCACCTGGAGATCCAGCATTTTCTTGAACTCAGCGTTCCAGACCGAGGGCAGTTCGGCCACGGGCAGCTCTTTTTCCAGCAAGGCCTGCTCCAATTCAAAACGAAGGATGATGTGGAGGTCGTAGGTGACCTGGTCCGCCTCCACGCGGATGAAGGAGGGGCGCACGCGGTTGATGGCCTGGGTGATTTGATCGGGGGCCAGTTTCTTCAAGCCGGGGAAATAACGGCAGGCAATGGGGTGCCAATGCCGCCAAAATGCGGCCGACCGGCCGACGTGGTTTTCCCACAAGCGGGATTGGGATTCGTGGATGCCCAGGGAAACGCAGCTGCCCAGGGGCGTGCCGAAATGTTCCGCCGGCAGCCCCTGTTCATAAAGCCCGTGCCCCGCTTCATGCATGACGCCATACAAGGATTGGGTGAAATCGCGTTCGTTGTAGCGGGTGGTCAGGCGGCAATCCCCGGGGTTGATCCCATTGCAGAAGGGGTGGGTGGTGGTGTCGATGCGGCCGGCCTTGAGGTCGAATCCCATGGCTTCAGCCACCTCGAGGTTGAAGGCCTGCTGGCGTTCGATGGGGTAGTCACCCAGCAGGAGATCGTCCGGGGTGGAGCGGGCGCGCTCGATCCCCTGCTGGATCAATTGCACCAGGGTGGGACGGAGTTCGTTGAAGCAAGTTTTCAGTTCGTCCAGCGGCGTGGCCGGTTCGTATTCCTCGAGCAAGGCTTCGTACGGGGAGCGCTCGTAGCCCCAGTGGTAGGCCATCTGGCGGCACATTTCCAAAATCTGTTCCAGATGGGGCCGGAAAATGACGAACTGGGATTGCCGGCGCGCTTCGATCCAGGCATCGCGGGCGAGGGTGCATTGCCGCTGGAATTCCTCCACCAGGGCCACCGGCAGGCGCGTTTGGCGGTCATAGGCCCGCCGCCATTCGCGGAGGTTGGCCGCCTCGCCGGAATGGGGGGGGAATCCCTGCTGCTCGCATTCGGAAATCCAGTCCCCCACCACCGGGTCGGTGAAAAGCCGGTGGGTCCAGCCGCTGAAGTGTGCCATCTGCTCGGCCCGGTAGGGCAGCGCCTTGGGGGGCATGCAGGTTTCCTGGTCCCAGGAGAGGAGTTGCGCGGCGCTGTTCACCAAAGCCATTTCGCGGGCGCGGTCCAGCAGGTTCTTATAAGGCAGGAAATCCGGGTTCATAAAGCGGGTGGTCAGGGTATGATTTCGTGGCGGTTGGCCAGCTCGGCGTCCAGTTCGCGGCGTTTGCCCGCCAAGTGGCCTTCGGCGGCGGCTTGGACCACGCCGCAGAGTTCCACGGCTTCCAGCAGGCGTGGCACCGTCACGTAGGCGGCGCCCGCGGCGTATAATTTGGGCACTTCGGTCAGCATTTCGGCGTGCACCATGATCTGGGCGGCCGGATTCAGCTCGCGGAGCTGCTGCAGCATCCGCAAATTATCGGAGCCTTTGAGGATCATGTTGGGCAGCGTGCACAGGATCACTTTGGCATGGCCAATGCCGGCGTGCAACAGGGTGTCCCGCTGGCTGATGTCCCCGTAGATCACCCGGACGCCCCGGGCCTTGAGCCGATTATACACTTGAGGATTGAAATCGACCACAACCAGGCGCTGCAACAGTGCAGGCGACCGGCGCTCCAGCTCCTCCAGCAACGAGCTGGCGGTCCAGAAAAAGCCGAGCAAATAAATGTCGCGGGCTCGATCGTCGCCGTTGGTTTCCTGGGGCTGATCCCCCAAATCCCGGAAATTGGCCCGGGCGAGCCAGCGGGTGAACCAGCGGGATAATTCATCCGAGAAAGTGATGGCATAGGTGGAGCCTACGGCCAGGAACGCGAAGGCATAGGCCACCATGCCGTAGGTTTGGTCGGTGACGTGGCGGGAGCTTTTGCCCAGCAGCAGGATGACCAGGGAAAACTCGCTCAATTGGCTCAAGTTGATGCCCACCAGGGAGCCGACCCGGTGGCCCTGTTTCATCCAGTGGAGCAGCGGGAACACCGTTAAAAAGCGGCTGCCGACCAGGAACAGGCACACTGCCAGCGCCCAGCCGATGACCGCCAGGTCCGGCCTGGGGATCATCATGCCCAGGGCCACAAAGAACAGGGTGACGAAGAAGTCGCGGATGCTGGTGACTTTGGCGGTCACATCCAGGGCATAGGGGAAGGTGGAGATGGCCACGCCTGCCACCAGCGCGCCCATTTCCCGGGATAAATCCAGGAGGCTGGCGAAGGCGGCCACCATGAAGCACCAGGCCAGCGCGCCCACGAGGACCAGTTCCGGCAGGCGGGCCACCGTGCGGAACAGCAAGGGCAGGGCATAGCGGCTGATGATAAAGGCGAAGGCCATGAGCACCGCCACCCGGCCAAGCGAAAGGGCCAAAATGCTCAAGGACGGCTGCCGCAGGCTGGGCTGGATGGCCAGGAACAGGATGGCGAACAGATCCTGCATCACCAGGACCCCCAGGGTGATCCGGCCTGCCAGAGTGTCCAATTCCCGCTTGTCGAAGAGGATTTTGACCGTGATGACCGTGCTGCTCAAGGCGGCCACCACCGCCAGGTAGATCGTGTCCAGCGAGGCGCCACCCAGCCAGGGCCGCAAAGCCCAGAAAAAGGCCAGCCCCAGCACGCATCCCCCCACAATCTGGCTTAAAGCCGTCAGGATGATCACTTTGCCCGCCCCCAATATCTTTTTGAGATCGATTTCCAGCCCGATCATGAAGAGGAGCAAAATGAGGCCCAGCTCGGAAATCACGCTGATCGATTCGCCGTGGATCCACTTCAAGCCCATGGGGCCGATGACATAGCCCGCCACCAGATAGGCTACCAAGGGCGGCTGCTTGAGCAATTGCGCGCCCAAGGCCAGAATCCAGGCGGTGACGATGCAAACCGCAATTTCGTTGATTAAAAAATCGTCCACAGCGTCAAAATTATGAACGGCTGCGGGGAGCAAAGAAAGGATTAAACTGGCGGCGGGTAACCGTCGTGCCCAGGAAGGGGTGTTTTTTCCGCGGTGGCCAGCGCGGCGGGCGGGAAGCCGGCTGCTGGGCTGGCGACTGGACGGCATGGAAAAGTCGAGCCGGTATTGACACCCCGGGCGGGGCGTGCCACGCTGCCCGGCGATCCGTTAACGACAGGCAAAATACATGAGACAAACAAACGCATTCTCGAGAAGACAGTTTTTGAAGACGGCTGCGGCCACCACGGCTGCCGCCCCCCTCCTGCTGCCCAGCCACATCTGGTCAGCCGAGGCGGGCGCCAAGCCCAATGCCCGCATCAACGTCGGCTTTATCGGCGTGGGCAAGCAGGGCCGCTACAACTTGAGCATGTTGCTCGGCCACCAGGAAGTGCAGGTGATCGCCGTTAACGATGTCGATACCACGCGGCGGCTCCACAGCCTGAAGACCTGCAATGAGCATTACGGCCAGGCCCAATTCAAGGGCGCCTACAAAGGGTGCGCCGATTACAAGGATTTCCGGGAACTGCTGGCACGCCGGGATATCGATGCGGTGGTGATCAATACCCCTGACCACTGGCACGCCATTCCCGTGATCCTCGCCTGCGAGGCGGGCAAGGACATCTATTGCGAAAAACCACTGTCGCTCACGATCACTGAAGCCCGCGCCATGGTCAAGGCGGTGCGGAAGCACAACCGCGTATTCCAGACCGGCAGCATGCAGCGGTCCGACTCCAATTTCCGGCTGGCGTGCGAATTGGTGCGCAACGGCCGGATCGGCAAAATCAAGGAAATATATGCCAATGTCGGCGGCCCCTCCAAACCGTGCGACTTGCCGGAGGAAGCCATGGAATCCGGCCTGGACTGGGATTTCTGGCTGGGAGGTTCGCCCAAGCGCCCTTACAATTCTGTCCTGAGCCCGCGCGGCGTGCATGATCACTATCCGAATTGGCGCAACTACAAGGAATATTCCGGCGGCATGATGACCGACTGGGGCGCCCATCATTTCGACATCGCCCAGTGGGGCTTGGGGATGGACGAAAGCGGCCCGGTTGAAATCATCCCGCCCGATGGCAAGGAAGTCAAGAAATTGACCTACCGGTATGCCAATGGCTCGCTGTTGATCCACTCCGGGCTGCCCGGATATAACTTCGGAGTGGTGTTTGTGGGTGAAAAGGGAAAAATCTGCTGCGACCGCGGCCGCTTCAAAGCCGAACCGGAAGAAATCGGCAAACAACCGATCGGGCCCAACGACATCCAGCTCTACAAGAGCCGCAACCACCACTATGACTGGGTCTCCTGCATCCGTTCGCGCCAGAAACCGATCTGCGATGTGGAGATCGGCTGCCGCTCAGTGACGGTTTGCCACTTGGGCAACCACGCCTATTGGAGCAACCGCCCGCTGAAGTGGGATCCCGCCGCCGAACGGTATGTGGACGATGCGGAGGCCAACACCTGGCTGGACCGCGCCAAGCGCGAGCCATGGGGTGACGCGTGGAAAGCCATTCTGGAACGTCTCGGTTAAACCCGAAGCGCCGCCCATAACTCTGACGAGGGGAACAACCTCCGGCTGCGGCTGGAGGTTTTTGCGTTCGGGCTGGAATTACCACGGGGCTGGGTCATCCAGCCCGGCGGGTGGGTGGGCTGGAATTACTTGGGAGGCATACCATTTTTCGCGGCGGATTGGCCGGAGAACAAAGCCTTCGGCAGGTCTTCCCGGTTGGCCACGCTGGGGTGGTTGAGCAGATCGGTGACGTTTTCATTGGCGGCGAGACTCCATTTCGCGTTCCAGCACATGAAATAGCAGGTGGCCGGGAATTCCTTGCGGATGCCCTCGATGAACCGCCGGTAGTCGTAATTGCCTGGCGGATTGGAGGAGCCAAATGGGCCGTATTCCGAAAAACCAAACGGTTTCCCCAAGGCCGCCACTTCGGCATATCCTTTGATGTGCTGGCGGTCCACCAAATCGGCATAGGCGTCCAAACCCACCAGATCCACAAATCGGGCTCCAGCGTAGTATTTGTCCGTGTTGGCGCCATGGTTGGGGCCGTAAACCCAGAGCAGGTTATCCAGGCCTTTGGTGACCGTGAAATAGTGGAACATTTGGCGCCAGACTTGGATGAATTTTTCCGGCTCCTTCGCGCCCCACCAGAACCAGCCGCCGTTCATCTCGTGGAAAGGCCTCCATAATACTACTACCCCCGCTTCCTTAAGTTCCTGAAGCCCCTCCGCCAGCTGATCCAGTTCCTTCATCCAGCGCTGGTTGGTTTCGGTGCCGCTTTTCAGCAAATCAGCCAAGTCCACCCCCTTGTCGCGCAGGCCGCCTCCTTGGGGATTGGCGGGATTATACAGGTGCGCGCTGAGGCTGACCATGCCGCCGGATTTCCAGTGAGCAATGGCGGCCTGATTGGGCGCCCGCCAGGTCAGCCCGCCCGTGCGGAAATCGGCGTAATCCGCCCCCAGGATGGCGGGCCAGTGGCCATGTTTTTCCTGGATCCGCTCCAGGAGGCGGAGGCTGGCACCCTGGCCGAAATCGGCAAATTGCCCCGAGAGGATGTTCTTATTGGTGCGGGTGCCCAGGCTGTGAAAATAATCCAACATGGCCCGTGCCGCCGTGCTGGCTTTGGGATTGGCTGGCTCGGCCGCAGTTGAATGAACCTGGCCCAGGTTCAAGAGCCAGGCGGCGAGGAGGAGGAGCAGGTTGGTTTTCATATCGTCCGGCTATTAAAAAGCTCCGACAGGCAAAACGCCACGCAAATTCGCCTCCCTGGCAACCGAATCCCACTCAGATCCTGGCCGTAGCTTTCACCCAAGAGGGGCTAATCCCGGGTCATCTTGGCCATGGTTTCCTGCAAACGAATCCGGCAGGCTTCGCGTTCCTCATCCGAGGCGTTCCTGGGCACGATCACGGCCGGGCCCAGCGCGGCTTCGCAACACGTGAACGGCAGGGGGACTTGGAAGTGGTCCCAGGATTTCAGGCATTTTTTCCAGGATAAATGATAATTGACGGGGATGATGGGGTAGCCGGTAACTTGCGCGAGGCCAATGATGCCCGGCTGGATTTGGTAACGCGGCCCGCGGGGGCCATCGGGTGTGATGGCAAGGTCGAAACCCTGGTCAGCCCAAGTGGTCATTTCCAGCAGCGCCTGCGGGCCGCGGCGGCTGGAGGAGCCGCGCACCGGCTGAACTCTAAAAAATTCCAAAACCCGGGCCAGGATGGCGCCATCCCGGCTGGCGCTGACCAGGGCCGCCATGCGGCGGCTGGGGTTGCCTGGCTGCACGAAGCGGGTGTAAAGGGTGAGGCAATAGGCCAGCCGGTTATGCCAGATGCAAAAGATCACCGGCTGGCTGGGGTGGGGGACCAGGATCCCGGATTGATCCGTCCAAGTGAAACGGGTGGCGGCCGCCATCGCACGCACCACGCCATAGATCATGGTGGCCGCCAGGCGGCCGTGCCATTTCAAGGTGTGCGGCACCACGCGGCTGGCCCGTTTTATGGCTGACTGGGACATCATGCGCCCTTCTTCAAACTGGCCCGCACCAGTTCCTCCACGGTGGCCTGCGGGCCGAGCGCCTTTTGGGACGCACGAATGGCCTCCTGGGCTTCGGGCTGTTTGAAACCGAGGGCCATCAAAGCCAGGATGGCATCGTTGGTGCGCTGGTCGGCCGGGCTTAACGCCCGTTGCGCACTGCTCGCTTCCCACCCCGCGGAAACGCCCAATTTGTCCTTCAACTCCACCACGATGCGCTCCGCAGTCTTTTTGCCGACGCCGGAGATTTGGGAAAGCGCCTTGAAGTCGCCGTTGGACACCGCGCCCCGGAAGTTGGACACCGTCATGCCGCTGAGGACGTTGAGGGCGATTTTGGGTCCGATGCCGGTCACGTTATTGATCAGCATCCGGAACAAATCCCGTTCCTCGGCGGTCATAAAGCCATAAAGGATATGGGCATCCTCGCGGATGGATAAGTGGGTCAGAATCCGAACTGGATGACCTGGTGCGGGCAGTTTGTTAAAGGATGACAGGGGGATGAGCAGTTCGTAGCCCACCCCGTGGACATCGATGGTAATCTGGGTGGGCAGGGCTTCGACCAGTTGTCCGTGGAGGAAGGTGATCATGGGATCAGAGCATTTTCAGGGGTGTTAGACTGTAGCTTCGGGATTCCTGGGCGAAAGTGAGGGCCAGGGCCAGGGCATCCGCGGCATCGGCCGCGGGTGCCTCGGTCAGCTGCAAAAGGCGCTGGACCATTTTGGCGACCGCCAGCTTTTGAGCGGCGCCGAAGCCAACCATGGCCTGTTTCACTTTCCGGGCGGCGATTTCAAAAATATCGAGGCCCGCCTCTGCAGCTGACAGCAAGCAAACCCCCCTGGCCTCGCCCATCAGCAGCGCAGTTTGCAGGTTTTGGGCAAAAAACAGGCCCTCAATGGCGCAAACCGTGGGGTGGTACTTCTGGATTTGGTCTTTTAGAACCTGGGCGGTATTAACCAGGCAGCGGGAGCGTGGCCAGGCGGGGGGGCTGTGGATGGTTCCAAAAGCGAGGGCTTCGGCATGCGGTTTTTTCACGCGGATGATTCCGTAGCCGGTTCCCCGCAATGATGGATCAATGCCCAGGATGATCTCGTGGCGGCAGTTGCCCTGCGGGGCCATTTCCGGCTGCAAGGGGGCAGCCTTCCGGGCCGGCTTGGCCAGCCGCTCCTGCATCTGAGTCAATTGTCGCTGTGTGATACCCACGGCGGCAAGGTTATCCGCCCACCTCCGGAGTGCAAAGCATAAAGCAGTTGGCCGTTTAGGTGGGCGCAGAAGCCTCCCTGGATCCGGATTTTATCTATTCATTTTAGAGGTGGTTGGATGCGGGCCAGGCGGTGGCGATGCAATTGGATCGGGCGCGCGGGCCGGATATTTTTGAACAGGCTGGTCGTTGTTTGCCTCTTATCCCGGCCTGATGGGGACTTTGGGCTTGCCCCTGATCAGGCACGAAAAGCTGGGGCATAATCACTTTCCTGCCAGCTGAACCACCACGGTCCGGGAACCCAGCGCTAAGGAAATAAACGAGTTGAGCGGCTATAACCAGCAATTCGTCTTTGACAGAGGTCCGATAGATTGGCATTTTGACGTTCCGATTGTATGGAAAGTTAACCAGGTTTATGGAAAAAGCGCCCATACACCCTTGGAAAGAAATGAATTATGTCTGACTTAGTTGGAAATCTGCTGGTTGCCCAATCCGGGGGACCCACTTGTGCGATCAACGCCAGCCTGGCGGGGGTAATCCTGGAAGCTGGCAAGCACGAATCCATTGAGGAAATTTACGGTGGGCTCAATGGGATTTACGGAATTTTGAATGAAGACCTGATCGACTTGAACGACGAGAAACAGCGGACCATCGATGGCCTGAAGTATACGCCGGCGGCCGCTTTGGGAACCTGCCGCTACAAGATCGATTTCAATAAAAACCCGGAAAAAGCCGCCCAAGACATGGATCGGCTCTTCCAGGTGTTCGAGGCCCACAACATCCGATATTTCTTTTATGCGGGTGGCAATGATTCTCAGGACACCTCCCATAAAATCCACCATGAAGCGATCAAACGCAGTTACGATTTGCGGGTGATTGGCATCCCCAAGACCATCGATAACGATCTCCCGATGACCGACCATTGCCCCGGCTATGGATCGGTGATCAAATATAATGCGACAACCGTAATGGAAGTGGCGTTGGATGTGGGCAGCATGGCCACCGATGATGGCGCCTGCTGTATCATTGAGGTCATGGGCAGAAGTGCCGGGTGGATCGCCGCTGGCACCATTCTGGCCAAGCGCCATCCCAACGATGCCCCCCATATTATTTTGCTGCCCGAATTGCCGTTCGATGAAGGCAAGTTCCTGGCCAAGGTAAAGGAAGTGGTCAGTTCCTTGAAGTATTGCATCGTGGTGGTGGGGGAAGGCTTGAAAAACGCCGCTGGAGAAGAAATTGGGGCCGACAAGAACCGTTTGGATGCTTTTGGCCACCCGGTTTTGTCCGGTGCGGCGGAGCGGTTGGCGGAACTCATTCAGGGTAAGTTAAATACCAAGACGCGCACGGTGAAACTGGGCTATGCCCAGCGGGCCGCCGCCCATTTTGCCAGTGCTACGGATATTGCAGAGGCGGCCGCCTGCGGCGAAACCGCAGTCCGGGCCGCTGTGGAAGGCAAAAGCGGGTATATGGTCAAGATCGTTCGCCAGCAGGATAAGCCTTACAAATGGACCACGGATGTTCAGGATTTGCCTGATGTTGCGAATAAGGAGAATTTGATCCCCCGGGATTGGATTGATGAGCAGGCCATGCTGCCAAACGAAAAATTCATCGCTTATGCCCAGCCATTGGTTGAAGGCGAAGTGAAAATGCCTGTAGAGGGCGGTCTGCCGAAATTCGTAACCCTCAGCAAAAACGCCATCGAGAAAAAGCTGCCTGCCCGGTCATAAACCAGGCTGATAAGGTTTTTTTGGAAAACGGCACCCAGAGTTGGGTGCCGTTTTCGTTGGCATTTGATGCCCAACGGTCATCACTGATCTTCCTGGTATGCTGGAGATAGCAGGTCGGGCTTCTCATGGGCCTCCAAAAGCCAGGGGTTAATGGTTGTAAGTAATTGATTAACAGGGAATTGAATAATCAATTGACGCGAAATCGATTGCCCTGCTCCAGGGGGTATAACCGATCCAAAGCGGCAAAAGGATCATTCTGAATCGGCTGAAACCACCCAAAAACTGGAAAGAGAACCTTCAAAACGTTCATAAAATATTGCGCTACAGTCATTTGAGTCCGTTTTTTCGGTTGGTTTCCAGGTTTGGCACATCGGGAAATGGCAGCGTTGAACCCAAGGGATTTTGACCGGTTTCGGCTTCGACCCTGCGTTTACTGCAAAAATTACTGCGTTCGTTGCAGACCGGTTGAGGAAGGGAGGGGAAGGGAGGTATTTTGATTTGCGATGCATACGATATTAGTAATTGAAGACGATAAGGACCTATCAGTGGTATTAAGCGGGCAACTCCAAGCCCAAGGATATAAGGTGCTCACGGCCAACGAGGGGGCTGACGGGATTCGCCTGGCGCGCGATCACCGTCCGGATCTTGCCTTGTGTGACATCGATATGCCGGGAGTGGGTGGCTATGAGGTGTTGAACGCCTTGCGCGGCCACCATCTTACAGCCGATATACCCTTGATTTTCCTGACCGGCAAAAACCAGCCGAAGGATATTCGCACGGGGATGACCTTGGGCGCCGAGGATTACCTGTGCAAGCCCGTTTCACCGGACGATCTTTTTGCGACGCTGCGGAGCCGCATCGAGAAAAAGGAAAACCAAAATCAACGGGAAAAAGAACGACTCCAGGATTGGGCCGCTCAAGTGGGAAACACCCTGGCGCATGAGTTGCGAACGCCGCTGTGCGCCATCGTGCCGATCCCCGATTTGCTCGACGGCTTTTTGCAGTCGAATGAAGTGGATAACGCCAAAGCTTTTAATAATTACCTGAAGGAAAGTTCCCAACGCCTCTTCAAAACCGTGGAGCGCATCGTTTTTTTCAATAACCTGGTGACTCTCAACATCAAGGGCAAACAGGAGCAAATCATCCCCAATGCCACCCCAACAGGACAAATCATCGCCCAGCGCGCCCAGCGCGTGGCTGAACGCTGGAGCCGCTCAGCGGACTTGCGGTTGAACCTGGATGATACCCATTTAGGGCCTCTGCCCGAACACCTCGAGTGGCTCGTGGAGGAATTGCTGGAAAATGCGTTCAAATTTTCCGAAGCAGGCACGATTGTCAGCATTGACCTGGACTTGGAGCCGGGAACGTTGTCGCTAAGGGTGGGAGACAGTGGCCGCGGGATGAGCGAGCAGCAGGTGAAATCCATCACTGCTTTCCGGCAATTTGAAAGGGGCACTTACGAACAGCAAGGATTGGGGCTTGGTTTGGAGTTGGTGCAGCGCTTGCTTCGCCTGTATCGGGGGGAGTTGCGGATCTCCAGCTGGCCTGAGTTGGGGACCGCTGCTTACGCCAACCTGCCCTTGAATCCCGTCAACGGATGAGTGCTTCCTTGTTTATCGCCCTGGGAGGTTACGGCCTGGCATGCATCCTATTCGTGCTCTCCTTAGGCCTGGCTGCGAAACGTGTGCGGCCACGGTGGATCGGAAATTGCGGTTCCGGTGGTTTTTCCCCAAACAGGGGATTTTTATGGGCAGCGAGGACTCCCTGGAATCCTTGCCAAACGGATTTGCGGTCCGGTGCTTCCGACCAGACGGGAAACCAGTCACACCGGGTTCAAAAGTGGAAATCGAGCGCGCTCTTTGAAGGATGATGTATATTAAGCTGGCAGGCGGCTTGGATTATGATCCTTGAACTGGAAATTACCTCCCAATTGGGTGGGCACTCTCATCCTTCATAATTTATTTTATTAATTATGGAACTGGTGCTGCTTCTGAGAGGCAAAGACGGGGTGTTTCGCATACCTTGGATCTGGTTGCTGTCTTTGATTCTGGCTGGCGCCTGGGTGATCATCCTGCTGGACGTTTCAACCCGGCGTGAACACCGTGCCCGGCGGGAATTGAGGGAAAACCTGCTTTCGCAGGCGGAAGCGGTTGCCGGGGCGATTGAATCCGAGTCCGCCCGGGATTTGACGTTCACCCCGCAGGCTCCATCCTCTCCTTCGGTAAAGGCGTTGCATAACCAGTTAGCCGCCTGCCAGGATTTCATTCAGCAGTCAGCGGTTTTTCTAGTGGGAGTCACAAATGACCTGTTGGTTTACGGACCGGGAAGCGTGGAGGAGGCCGATCCCCGTGCCCACCCTCCCGGGGCACCTTGCCCGGCTGATTCCAGGGCAGCGGCTGAAGCTGCCGCTCGTGGGCGTCCTCAAGATAATGACTGGAACCCCGCTGATCGGCAAGCGGTTCCCAGGGCGTTTGCCCCGGTTCCCGGCGCGGAGGCCAGGGGGATGGCTTTGCTGGTGGGGGTGGAGGCGGACCCGGCCGCTTGGCGGGCATATTGCCAGCAGGAAGGTTTTTCTTTGCTGCCTTTGGGTTTGGGCGGCTTGGTGGCTATCCTCCTGTTTCCAGCAGGGTTCTGGTGGATTCCAAAGTGGCTGGCCGCGCATGGATTAGTGCTCCCCGGCCTGATGCCAGCCTTGGCGACGATGCTCGGTTTTTCCCTGGTGACCGTGGTGTTGGTGGCGGAGAGTGAAGCAAATGGGCAAAGCCAGGATCTGCGCCCGGATTCCGCCCCCTTGGGGGCCAAGGTGCAGGCTGCCGTGATCAAGAGCCTGGCAGCCGCGAACCATGCCTCAGGCAGTTCAGGAAATGCTGGTAATCTTCCCAGCTTGGAATCGATGTTGCATCAGGTGGCCCCGGCGGCAACTTTCCCCAAAGATACATCCGTCTCCTTGCTGCAACTGGAGCCCGGGCAGAAGCCGCGGGAACTGGGATCCTATCAGGTGCCCGGTCCCGCAGCCATGCAAGCCGGAGGCGTTTCCGGCGGGGAGCGGGCGGAGCAGAGATCACAGGTGTATCCGGCCTTCGCCGATGGGAAAGCCTATGCGGTGGTGGTCAACACACCTCGAGAACGGCTGAAGCCCTGGGAATATCCAGCGGTTTGGATGGCTGGCCTGATTGGCCTGTTAACCACCGGCTTGGCGGGCGCGCTGGTCAGCCTGGTGGCTCGGCGTGGATTCCGGCTCGGTCACTTGTTCCACGGGCCGCCACCCCAGGCGGGGAGTGTTCCCCAAACCGCCCAAGCCGGCGCCCCTGATTCCCAAAGTCCATTGGCTGGTGCACAAACTGGATTGCCGATGGATTCCCGCGGTCAGGCAGGGGCCGTTGGTCATACTTCGGTTCCGCAGGCCGGCGCAGAAGGAACCTCCCTGGGAGCCGAAACAGGTGACACGGACAAGGAAGGAAGACTCAGCGAGGAACGCCTGGCATTCCGGGAGCATTTCGAGGCCATACTGGTCGATCTTTCGGTTAAATTGCTGTCGGCCGACGATGCTTCCCTGGATGCCATCATCGATGCTGGGTTGGGCCAGGTGGGAGAACTTCTGAAGGTGGACCGCAGCTACTTGTTCATGTATGATAAACCACTGGTGGAGATGAGCAACACCCACGAGTGGTGCGCCAAAGGCATCGAACCGCAACGGGAAAATCTCCAGCACATTCCCACCAGCCTCTGCCCCAATTGGTCCGATCAATTGATGAGGCGCGAGCTGGTGAATATCCCGCGCGTGGCGGAGCTGCCTGATAGCTGGCAGGCGGAGCGTAAAATCCTGGAAATGCAGGATATCAAGTCGGTGCTGGCGGTTCCGCTGGCGATCGTGAACGAAACCCTCGGTTTTGTCGGTTTCGATGCGGTGGCGGCCCAGCGCAATTGGGGGGGGGATGAACGGCGGTTGCTGGAGGTTTTCGCGAATCTGCTGGCGAGCCGGCTCAACCGGCGCCAGGGGGAACGGGCGCTGAAAAAAACCGAGGAGCGGTTGGAAATGGTGCTGGAGGCGGCCGGGGACGGGTTTTGGGACTGGAATGTGCAAACGGACGAAGTCCTGTATAGTCCCCGCTGGGCGGGAATGCTCGGATACGAGGCGTCCCAACTGGCCCCGAGCGCAGCGACCTGGCAAAGCCTGATGCATCCCGAAGATGTTGGCAAAGCGATGGCGGAGGTGGAGGATTGCCTGGCTGGGCGCAAAGATCGCTTTGAAATCGAGTTCCGGATGCGGAACCAGGCCGGGGGCTGGGTTTGGATCCTCTCCCGCGGCAAGGTTCTGGAGTGGGATGCGGAGGGGAAGGCCTTGCGCGCGTGCGGCACGCAGACGGACATCTCCGGGCGCAAGCAGATGGAGTCGGAACTGCTGCAGGCCAAGGAGGCGGCTGATGGAGCGAATCGGGCCAAAACCATGTTTTTGGCCAACGTGTCGCACGAGATCCGCACCCCTTTGAACGCCGTGCTGGGTTTTACCCAGCTATTGATGCGGTCCGCGGATCTCAATGACGGCCACCGGAAGCATCTGCGGGTGATTCAGCGGTCCGGCGATCATCTGCTCCAAATGCTCAATGGGCTGCTGGAGGTTTCCAAAATCGAAACCGGCCGCGCCCAGCTGAATCTCACCGCGTTCGATCCGGGCACGTTTTTGCGGCAATTGGAGGAAATGTTCCGGGTCCGGGCCAATGCCAGGCATCTAGATTTCAGCTTCAGCATTCCGGATGAGCTGCCGCACCAGGTGGTGTGCGACGAGAGCAAATTGCGCCAGGTCTTCATCAATCTGCTCACCAACGCCATGAACTTCACTGACAAAGGCGGGGTGCATGTCCGCTCCCGGATGGACCGTCCAGGCAAAGAATGCGTCCGGCTTAGCGTTGAGGTGGAGGATAGCGGGATCGGGATCACTGAAAGCGAAATGCCGAACCTGTTTGAAATTTTCTGGCGGGCCAGCCGGGAGCGCAGGCCCGGAGAGGGTGCGGGATTGGGATTGCCGATCTGCCGGGAGTTTGTGCGGCTGATGGGAGGGGATCTAACCGTCCAAAGCCAGCCCGGGGCGGGCAGCGTATTCCGTTTCCATGTTCCGTTCAAACTGGATGGGGCGCCAGCGGCTTCCCCAGCGGCCCTGTCCCGCAGCCAGGTTCTGGGGCTGCAATCGGGCCAGCCACACCCCCGGATTTTGATCGTCGATGACCAGGAGGAAAACCGCCAATTCTTGACGCAAATGCTTAATCTTGTAGGTTTTGAAACATTGGAAGCACCGGATGGATCCGCCGCCATTGCCCAAGCGAGGAACTGGCATCCGAATTTGGTCTTAATGGACACCCGGATGCCCGGATTGGATGGCAACGAAGCCATCCGGAAGATTCGCTCGGACGCGGCCGCAGCCGGACGTGAAATGAAAATCATCACCATCAGCGCCAACGCTTTCGCCGAGGATAAAAAACAGGCCCTCGACGCGGGATCTGATGCTTACCTGGCCAAGCCCATCCGGGAGACGGACCTGTTTGACACCATTCACCATCTTTTAGGGATTGAGTTCCTGGTCAATCAGGGCGCCGGAAATGCGCCGCACGAAGATTACCATGTCCCGGCCAAAGTGTCGCGGGAGGATCTGGCCAGCCTGCCGGAACCAGTTCGAAGCCGCCTGCGCGACGCCTTGACGGTGGCTGATTACGACCAGATCACCGAGGCGATTGCCATGGTGAGCCATTGCAATCCACAGCTTGCGCAGAGTCTGGCCGGGTTTGCGGACCGGTTCGATTTCCGAAGCCTCGTGGAAATGCTGCCCGCTGTGAAGGAATCATAATACTACCATGACCACAAATCTTACAATCTCCGAACCGCCGACTCCGAATATCCTCGTCGTGGATGATGAGCCGGCCAACCTTCGCTTGCTGGTGGAGATGCTGAAAAAACGCGGCTACAAGCCACGGCCGGTCATTTGCGGAGAGCTGGCTCTGCGCGCCGCCCGCCAGTTGGCGCCGGATTTGGTGCTCCTGGACATCAATATGCCCGATATGAACGGCTACCAGGTATGCGAGCAATTCAAGGCCGACCCACAGCTGCAGGATATCCCGATCCTTTTCTTGAGCGCCATGAACAGTCCGGATGACAAGCTGAAAGCTTTTCAGCATGGCGCGGTCGATTTCGTGACCAAGCCGTTTTTCTTCGACGAGGTGGAAGCCCGGGTGCGCGCGCATCTGGAACTCCGCCGCCAGCGCCGCGAGCTGGCGGAAAGCTACCAACGGCTCAAGGAACTCGAGGCCTTGCGGGATAATCTTACGCACATGATCGTGCACGACATGCGCACCCCGCTTTTTACCATCGAGCTGGCCTTGAGCTTTAACAAGCCAGGCACCAAAACAGGTTCGGGTTCCAGCGAGGATAATGTCCGTGATAGCGCCCTGAAAAGTGTAGGCCGCCTAAAAAGCATGACCACCCAAATGCTCGATATCAGCCGCCTGGAGGCCGGGCAAATGCCGCTGGCCCGCAATGCCGGCGACCTGGTGCAAACCGTGCGGTCGGCCATGGATTCCATCAAAGATGCGGCTCCCCAGCTGCGTTATGAATTTAACGCTCCAGAGCCGGTGCCGGCGGTTTACGATCCGGACGTTCTGCATCGGGTAGTGTGCAACCTGGTTGGAAACGCGCAGAAATTCTCGCCCCCCGCGGGTGAGGTCCGTATTTCAATCCGGCGGGTTGATGGGGTGGCACGGGTGGAGGTGGCAGATCAAGGCCCGGGTATAGCCGCGGCCCAGCACGACCGGATTTTTGAAAAATTCAGCCAGGTGGATCCCACTCTCAAAAAACGTGGTGCTGGTTTGGGGTTGACCTTTTGCAAGCTAGCCATCAACACCCATGGTGGGACCATCGGCCTCCAGAGCGAGACTGGCAAGGGTAGTGTCTTTTGGTTTACCCTCCCCATTTCGGAAGCGCCGGCGCTGAGTGCGGCAAGCTGATCTTGCGCCAAAATCTGCGGTGCAATCACGTCCTTCCCCAATGCATAGACCCGGCTTAGTTCCCGGGTGGGGGCTGGCACCCTGATTCGGCAGGGTTGGCGAATAGTTTGAGTTTTTTGTTGAGCATGGCCGCTTGCCTAAGGCTCACCTCGATAGCCTTTGAAACCCCGCGCAGGTAGACGTGCAGCCGTCCGCCGGATTGCTTCTCCACCCGGTCGAGGTATTCCAAATGAATGATCGCATGGCGGTGAATCCGCACAAACCGGTCAGTGGACAATTCCGCTTCCCATTGCCGCAGTGATTTGCGCAGCATGGCTCGTTCCTCATCCCCCCAGTAAACCCAGGTGTATTCGCCGTAGGAGGTGATGGATCTGATGGTGCTGAAGGGAACCACTTTGCGCTCCGTAAGGGTTCTGACCAGAAATGATCCGGCAGGGGCCTGGGCGGTGGGAGCCGAGGGATCCCGGGTTTGAAGTTGCAGCCGGAGCTTCAGCAAGGTTTGCTGCAGGCGATCGCGCGTGACCGGCTTGAGCAGGTAGTCCGTGGCCTCGCAATCGAACGCGCGCGCGGCATATTCATCGGCGCTGGTCACGAAAACCACCCGCACGCCGCGCTGGAGATATGGGAGCAGTTCGAATCCCGATCCACCGGGAAGGTTGACATCCAGGAAAGCCACATCCAGTTTGTGAGCGTTGGCCTGCAGGCGTGCCTCGGAGATGCGCTCCGCTTCGGCCAGCACCTCCACTTCGCCCGAGCTTTCAAGCAGGGCCCGCATCACACTCCGCACCAGGGGATCATCCTCGACCAGCAATGCCCGCAATTTGTTTTGCCGCTTGTGGCCTGGCGCTGGCTGGCTGACGGAACGGTGCGGCATGGCCTGGGCAGCCGGCGGCGGCAGGGGCCCGCTTTGCCGGGTGGCCAGCGATGTTGATTCAGGCGCCGCAGGCAGGCGGATCGTTACCGTGGCGCCTTGACCGGCTGCACTTTCCACCTGGATGGTTCCCTGGTGTTGATCGATGCAGGATTTGACAATACATAAGCCAAGCCCATGCCCCTCCTTGCCGGCCGTGTTGGAGGCGCGCCAGAACGGGGTGAACAGCCGATCCTGCTCCGCCGCTGGGATGCCCCGGCCTTCATCCCGCACGCTGATTTCATAGCCCTGATTCGACGACAGCCGCAGGGTGACCATGCCCTCGGAATATTTCAAGGCGTTGGCCAGGAGGTTTTCGAGGGCTTGGCGCAGCCGCAGGGGATCAGCCCTGACCGGGCAGGAGGTCCCTTCGGTTACGAAACGGAGCCGCTGGCAGGCCTCGTGGTCGGCGGCCAGCTGGTGGCAGAAATCGCGCAGATCAAACACACAAGGCACAAAGGGCAGGCGGTGAAGGCGGGATTTGGTCAGGAAAAGTATATCGGCCACGATAGCCTGCATGCGGCCGGCCGCCAGTTGGATGCGGTCCACCATATGCGCAGGAGAAGCCGCTTCAGGTTCCGGCCCATCGCCTGCGCGCAAGTGGTCGGCACAACCCAGGATTACGAACAGGGGATCCCGCAAGTCGTGAATCGCCCGGGCGAAGAGTTCCAAGGCGTGGGACACCTGTTCCTCACGTTTGCGTTGTTCGGATTTTTTCCGTTCCAGCCGCAGCTTGATGGCGGCGATCAATTCCTCCGCGCTGCAAGTTTTAACGAGATAGTCGTCCGCGCCCCGGCTCATGCCGCGCCGCATCTGGTCCATGGCATCGTCGCCCGTGAGGATCAGGAAAGGGATGTCCGCCAGCCGGTCATTGCGCCGGAATTCGTCGAGGACTTCAAAGCCGTGCATGGCTGGCATGTCCAGGTCGCAGACCACCAGGTCAGGATATACTTCGGCGGCGAGGGCGAGCCCCGCGCGGCCGGAATCCGCGGTTGCGACCTGGTAGCCCAGGCCGCCGAGGGCGCCAGCCAGCGTCAGCCGGATACCCTCGTCGTCATCAATGAGCAAAATTTTGTCCATACCCGCGGCACTTGAAAATGGTATTCGGTTTCTCAAAATATGGGAATGATTTTTTGGGGAAGGGCGGCCCCTGTTGGGCCCAAGGCAGACGAGGGGTGCGCCAGGCGGAGGCCAGGCGAGGCCAGGCGAGGCCAGGCGGTTGAAACGGCGCAAAATATTCAAAATAAATCCGGGAAAACCGGCGAAAATGATGATGCATTTTCAGAAGAACCCGTTAGGCTCGCATCCGATTATGAATGCTGGCAAATACTTGGAGGCTGCCTGGGGGGTTGGTCCCCAAGTCGAGGGTTTCGTTTTGCGGCCATGCTGAATTCCCACCTCCAGAACAAAACCCCGCCAAGCCCGGGGCAAGGTGGTGATCGAGTCGGCGCCTGGATGATCGGCTTCCACGGGATGCGGCGCGGCATCGTGGCGGCGCTGGCGCTGCTGTTTTTGCTCGGTGGGTTATCAGGCGCCTGGTATTGGGATCGAAAGTCAGCAAGCTGGCAACGGGAAATGTTGGTGGCGCAGGCCAGGGTCGTGGCGCGTGCTATCAACCCCCAGGAAGCCCGGGTGCTCACCTTTGCCGCGGAAGATCGCCAACGGCCTGAATACGAGCGGCTGCACAAACAATTGCTGGCCTACGCGCAAACGGCGAATTTGCACCACCTCTACGTCGTGGCGCAGCGGGGAGGCCAATGGGTGATGGGGCCCGAGAGTTTGGAGGAAAATGATGCTGAGGTTTCGCCGCCAGGCATGGTGCTTCGGGATCCACCCTCTGAACTCGAGGCGGTCATCCGGTCCGGGCAAGGCCAGGCCGTCGGCCTGGCCACCGGCCGGGGCGAGGAGGTGGTGAGCGCGTTCGTCCCGGTGGCAGATCCCCATGGGGACAAAATGCTGATGGTGGTTGGCGCGGAAATCACCGCCCAACAAGCCCGTTCGGGCTCCGCCCGCACCCGCTGGGTGCCGCTGTTTTTCGCCGCCCTGCTCCTGACGATCCTGGCGGGCGGGCAAAGGGCCTTAAGCTCCGGCCGTGATTTCTCGGCGTGGCGCCATTGGCTACGGTCCAGTCCGGAGGCGATCCTTGCGGCATTGCTCGGGCTGGGCATCACGCTGGCGGTGGCCTGGCATGTCAATGAGGTCGAAACCTTGTCCCGGTTTGAAGAGTTCGCAGTAATCGCCCGCGGGCAGGCGGCCGATGTGGAAAAGATGGTTCAAAGGCTTGATTATTCCCTGGCGGATTTGGGCCGCTTCCTGGAGCTTTCCGCAGAAATTGGGCGAACCCAATTTCAAAAGTATGTGGAACCTTTGGCGAAGGATGCCCTGGTTCAGGCATGGGAATGGATTCCCGTGGTTCCCGCTCCGGCGGTGGCGGAGGTGGAAATGCAGGCGCGCAAGGAAGGATTGGAAGGATTCAGCATTTTCCAAAAAGATGCCAGTGGCGCCCGTTCGTCCGCCAGCGGCCGCGCCACCCATTATCCCGTGCTCTTTGCCGAACCCCGGAGCGGCAACGAGAAAGTCTTTGGCTATGACTTGGGATCGGAAACGGTCCGCCGGGCTGCTCTGGAAAGCGCGGCGCACACCGGTCTGCACACCGCCACCGATCCGGTCGTATTGGTGCAGGAAACCGGGAATCAACTTGGCCTGCTGGTTTTCCGGCCGGTGCATGGGGGAAACGGGGCCGCGCGGCTGCTGCGGGGCTACGCCCTGGTGGTTTTGCGGCTGCGCACGGCGCTGCAGCAATCGCTCCACCAAACCGGAAATCAGGAAACCGGCATAACCGCAGATCTCATGCAATTGGAGGCGGGGCGCCCGCCGCTAATGATGGCTTCCTCGGTGGAGGGCGCTTTCCGGGCTTCCGGCCGCCTGGACAATCCAGCCCCGCCTGGCGCAGGCGGATTGGCGGTGATGATGCCATTTTTTGTCTTTGGCAAAGCGCTGGCATTACGGGCTTGGGCGCAGCCGGGCTACGTGGCCTCCAATCCTTTGGTGCGCGGCTGGGAGGCGGGGGTGGTGGGACTCCTGCTAACCTCGCTGATCACGGCCTTCATCGCTTTTCTGACCCGGCAGCGTGTTTTGCTCGAACGGGAGGTCCAGAGCCGCACCGCCGAGCTGCGGGCCAGCGAGGAAAATCTCACAGCGACGCTACGTTCCATCGACGGCGGGGTGATCACCACCGATGAGGCCGGGCTGGTGATCCGCATCAACTTGCTGGCGGAACAACTGACTGGGTGGCCGGCTGCCGAAGCCTTGGGCCAGCCGGCGGAGAAAGTTTTCCGGGTGGTCCAAGGGCAGACCGTTACCGACGCGGAAAACCCGGTCCGGCGCACCTTGATGGATGACCGTACTTGCACCCTGCCTGACCCGTCGGCCCTCCTGGCCAGGGATGGCCGGGAACGCAAAATTTCGGGCAGCTGCTCCCCCATCCGAACGGCCGAAGGCCGGCTGATGGGCACCGTCCTGGCATTCCGGGACACTACGAATGAATTTGAGACCCAAAACCGGATCCGGCTTTTGAACGAGCGGTTTTCCCTGGCCACCGATGCTGCCGGCATTGGGGTTTGGGATTGGGAAGTGCCCGAAAACCGGCTGACCTGGGATTCCCACATGCATGCCCTTTACGGGCTGAAGGCGGAAGATTTTGCCTCCGCCTACGAGGCCTGGGTGCGCGCCCTTCACCCGGACGACGCCGCCCGGTCCGGTGAGGAAATCCAAATGGCGTTAAAGGGGCAGAAAGAATTCGACACTGAGTTTCGTGTGGTATGGCCCTCCGGGGAGGTCCGGCATATCCGGGCGGTAGCCCGGGTGAGCCGCGACGAGGCCGGGAAGCCCTTCCGGTTGACGGGGGTGAATTACGACATCACCGGCCGCAAACTCGCCGAGCAAAAACTCTGCGAGAGCGAGGAGAATTTCCGCACGTTTTTTGAAACCGTGGATGACTTGGTCATTGTGGGAACGCCGCGGGGGCATATCTTATACACCAATCCGGCGGTAACCCGAAAGCTGGGTTTCAGCCAGGAGGAATTGGGTTCGCTGCACATTTTGGATTTGCATCAACCGGAAAAGCGGGCCGAGGCGGAGCGGATCTTTGAGGCCATGCTCCGCGGGCAGCCGCTCACCTGTCCGCTGCCTCTGCAAGCAAAAAATGGGGTGGTGCTCCCGGTGGAAACCCGGGTGTGGTTCGGCCGGTGGAACGGCAAGGATTGTGTGTTTGGCATTTCCAAGGATCTCAGCCGCCTGGAGGCGGCGCTGCAAAAATTCAACCGGTTTTTCAGCAGCAATCCGGCGCTGATGGCGGTTACTTCCCTGCCGAACCGCCATTTTTCCGAGGTGAATGATTCCTTCCTGATCAAGCTTGGCTACAGCCGCGAAGAGGTGGTGGGAAAGACTTCCCAGGAATTGGGCCTGTTCGCCGAACCCCAGGAGAACGCGCGGATGGAACAGGAGTTTCAGCGTGACGGCCGTTTCCGCAACCACGAGTTGACGGCGAGGGCCAAGGATGGGCGGATCCTGGTGGGGTTGTTCTCGGGTGAGATCATCGAAACCCAGGGGCAGAAAAGCCTTTTGACCGTCATGGTGGATGTCACCGAGCAGAAGCAGGCGGAGGAGTTTCTGCGCGCGAGTGAGGAGCGGCTTGTCCGCATTATCGAGGCTACCCGGGCGGGCACCTGGGAATGGGATTTCCAGACCGGCCTGGCCGCGTGCAATGTCCGCTGGGCGGCCATTGCGGGCTACTCGCTGGATGATCTTTCTCCGTTGACAATCAGGACGTGGCAGGATACAACGCATCCGGAGGATCTCCAGCGCTGCCAGCAACAGCTGCAAAAACATTTCGCAGGGGAACTGCCTTATTACGACCTGGAATACCGCCTGCGCCACCGTGAAGGGCGGTGGGTGTGGGTGCACGACCGCGGAAAGGTCATTAAATGGACTGAAACAGGGCAGCCGTGGCTGATGGCGGGCGCCATCACGGACATCACCGAGCGCAAACAGGCTGAGGACCAGCTGCAGCAGACTAATCGCCATCTGGAGGAGGCCACCTCCCGGGCCAACGAGATGGCGGTGCTGGCCCAGAAAGCCAACGCAGCCAAAAGCGAATTCGTCGCCAATATGAGCCACGAGATCCGCACCCCGGTCAGCGGGATTGTCGGCATGATCCAGTTGCTGCTGGAGACATCCCTGGATGCCGAGCAGCGCCGGTTCGCCACCATCGCCCGGTCCAGCGCGGAAATCCTCTCCACGCTGCTCAACGACATCCTGGATTTCTCGAAGATCGAAGCCCGCAAATTGGAGCTGGAATGCATTGATTTCGACCTGCTGGCCTTGGTGGAGGATGTCACGGAAATGTTTGCCGCGCGCGCGCAGGAAAAGGATCTCGACCTGGCCTGCGCTTTTGCCCCCGGAACTCCCACCCGATTGCGCGGGGATCCTGAGCGGCTGCGGCAGATCCTGGTGAACCTGGTGGGCAACGCGGTGAAATTCACCGACACCGGCAGCGTGGTGCTCAGGGTGGGGGCACAGTCTGAAAGCGGAGCCCAGGTTGCCTTGCATTTCGTCGTGGCGGATACGGGCATCGGCATCAGCGAGCAACAACTTTCCGGGCTGTTCAGCCCATTCGTGCAGGCCGATGGCTCGACGAATCGCCGATATGGAGGCACCGGCCTTGGTTTGGCGATTTGCAAGCGCCTCGTCGAATTGATGGGTGGGGCCATAGGCGCTGAGAGCGAATCCGGCCGGGGTTCCGCGTTCTTTTTCACGCTGCCATGCGAACGGCAAGCTGCCATCGCACCGCCCCCGGCGGAAGCTCCATCCTTTGGCAAACTCAAAATGCTGGTGGTGGATCGTCATGCCCAGAGCCGGGCGGTGGTCAAACGTTTGCTCGATTACTGGGGCGCCCAGTGCGGGGAGGTGGAAACCTTGGAAGCCGCGCTTGATCAATTGCGGAAAGCCGCGGCTGGAAACGACGCCTATCGGGTGATCCTGCTCGATGTTTCCGGGGGCGGCGATCTGCAGGCGCAATTGGCCCCCCAGGTGCGCTCGGAAAAATGGTTCTCACAGGCCCGTTTGATCCTGGTCAACGTTTTGGGGGCGCCCAGCTTTCCGGGGGAATGGGATTGGCTGGGGCCCTCGGCTCTGCTTTACAAGCCTTTGCGGCAGGGTGCCTTGCGCGATGCGCTGCAAAGTGCGCTGGGAGGGGGGGGGGCGGCCACCGCCCCCGCC
>CAYPCQ010000124.1:0-1023 GCA_964409245.1 uncultured Verrucomicrobiota bacterium | reverse complement strand
GAAGGGGGGTGGCGGCGCCCGTGCTCTCTTCTTTACCGCCGTCGGCGGGGGGGGGCTTGGGGGGGGGGGCGGCGAGGGGGGGGGGGGGGGGGGGGGGCGGCCACCGCCACCGCTGCTCCGCGTTTCTCCGCGCTGTCGGCCACCGATATCGCCAGCCAGCTGGCAGGGTTTAAAGTGCTGTTGGTCGAAGATAATCCCACCAACCAGGAATTAGCCATGCGTGTCTTGAAAAAGCTCAGTGTGCTGGCGGATGCCGCCAGTAATGGGCTCGAGGCACTGGAGATGCTGGGAAAAGTGCCATACGATCTGGTCCTCATGGATTGCCAGATGCCGGAGATGGATGGGTACGAAACCACCCGGAAGATCCGTGATCCCGACACCGGTGTGCTCAATTCCCTGGTGCCGGTGATCGCGCTCACCGCGAATGCCATGGCTGGAGACCGCGAGAAATGCTTGCGAGCGGGAATGGATGATCATCTCACCAAACCGTTCGATGTGCAGAAGCTATCCCGGATGCTGCTGCGCTGGCTGCGGCCGGACAGCGCGTCCGAGCCTGCCCAGGCGGAGGGCATGGCTGCGGAAACCCCGCCTGCGCCTGATCCCCTCGAACCTGCCAGGCCCCTGAACCAGGAGGAATTTCTCCGTCGCTGTGATGGAGATCTGGAAACCGCCCGCCGGATTGCCGCCTTGTTCCTGGAGGATCTGCCGAAGCAACTGGGGCGGCTGCGGGAAGCTTTTAACCAGAGCGATTTCCAGAATGTGCGGGCGATTGCGCACCGCATCCGCGGCGGCGCTTCCACCATCAGCGCGGGCATGCTGGTCACCGAGGCGGATCGGATTGAAAAGGCGCCCGAGCAGGCTCTGCGGGAACAAGGCGCCGCCCTGGCGGACCGCCTGGAAATCTTGTATCTGCGCGTGAAAGAAGCCTTGGGAGACACCAATTGCGGCTGAAATCAGCCGGCCTGGCATGACTAGTACATCGTTTCATTAAAATGTATACACATTAGGCAAGCACCAGATCCA
>CAYPCQ010000123.1:0-25696 GCA_964409245.1 uncultured Verrucomicrobiota bacterium | reverse complement strand
CCCGCCGGCCCAGGCAGGCCAGCAGCCGTGTGGAGTGCGCCCAGGCATAATCGGCGACATGCTTGCCCCAGCCGCCGTCATAGCCCAGAGTCTCCCACCAAGCCTCCTCCCACTGGGCCAGGGCCTTGGTATAACGGCCCTGGTTGCGATAATACTTGCCCAGGTTAATTCGCAGGCCGGGAACCCAGGGCGATTTAGGATTGGCTTCGAGGTACTCTTCCAAGGCTTGCGCCTGCGCCTCGGCGTCTTGGTTCGAGAACAAAGCCACCGTGGCCGCCAGCGTGAGCGTGTCCTTTTGGGTCGGCGCCCGCTCGCCCACCGGCAGAATCGGCTGCTCGAACCAATAGGGCCGGGCCACCTGGGCGTGGACCCCGGGGCCGCAGAAGCAGGCCAGCAAAAATAGAATTTGTGACCAGCCCTTGACCCAAAAAGCACGAATGCGATTTCCCATGGCCAATTCCTTTGATCGATTCTTGGTTTTAATGTGTTGAAAGGTAATTTATGCACTGGAGTCTTCTACCGTCAAAAGAAAAAATAAAAATATGAAGGGCTGGCGATTAGAGGCAGTTATCAGCGAAAAGACTTTAGGAGCCTGGTGGCGTATCAGCAGTCAAGCGTAATCACTTTCTTCCCCACTGCAGGGGTGTAAGACAGAAACCTTCATTTAGGCTGCGAGTGACAGGGTATCGTTGCGAGCGGCATGATCGTTGAGTCGATGTTTCCAGAATGTATCCAGGCGGCGGCTGGCATGGGTACAGCGCAGAGCTAGGGCGTTTTCGGCTCCCGGTTTACCCCAAAACATGCCGGATCGTTTACAGCGGGATCCGATCACCGTCTTGCACCCAGCCTCGATTACATAGGTGGTGGATTCCCAATCCCTCCCCGGATAGCCCTTTTCGTCCGTGCGGTGTTGGGTGAGCACACAACCCAAATACACCGGCCGCGTCGGGACCTTGCCGTCGGGTTGTTGGCCCGTGCGGCCCTTCAGTTCTTTTTTGCGCATCAGCCCCCTCCAGACATACCAGCCGGGCCAAGGCCGGCGTGCATTCCCCCTTCCAATCCCAGCGCGGCATCGGCCGGATAATGCCCCTGTTTTTTGCCCGCCTGATAATAATAATCCCGGCTCAGCTCGAAGGCGCCGAAGATCCCCTCGACGCGGATCCTTTCCCGGTCCTTGCGGACTTGGCCGGGTTTAGGCTGGCAGGCGGCGTCGATCTGATCGGCCGCCTGCTGGAGCAATCAGCCCCTCCAGTTTCTGAACCGCCACCCCGTTGGGCTCCTGGGCGGCGAAGCAGGCCATTAACTGCCTGGCTGTGATCACGAATTAATGGGCGGCTACAGGGTCCAGCCGGGGCGGTACTCGTAGTGCAGGTATTTATTGGCTTCCGCCACATTGGACACCTTGAGCCGGGCGCTGTCCCAGGCCAGCTTCTGGCCGCCCAGCCGCACGCAGACGGTCCCCAGCAGCACCGCCTCGGTCAGCAGGCCGGCGAAATCGAAATTGGAGCGCGGCGCGGGGCCGCCCTTGCAGGCGGTGATCCATTCCTTGTGGTGCCCGATGGAGCGGGGCAGGATTTTGCCGGGCCGCTTGAAGCCGCGATGCCGACTGTCCGGGAGGAGGCGCGGGCGCTCCCCGCCCCAGCCTTCCACCAGCATTTTGCCGTGGTCGCCGATGAAAAGGATGCCATCCTCGCGGTCCAGCTCCTCATCCGGCTCCAGCTCCGCCGGGCGGGGTGGCACCAGGCCGCCATCATACCAGTGCAGCGTCACGGGCGGCTGGCCGCCGCGGGCCGGGAACTCATAATGCACAGTGCAGGACACGGGCAGGGATTCGGGATACACCGCCGAGGAGGAGGCGTTGACGCTGGACGGCGCGCCGAGGTCCAGCGCCGAAAACACCGGCGCCAGGTTATGGATGCCCATGTCCCCCAGCCCGCCGGATCCGAAGTCCCACCAACCGCGCCAGCGGAAGTGGGCGTAGGCGGGATGATAAGGCCGGAACGGCGCGGGGCCGAGCCAGAGATCCCAATCCAGCGCGGCGGGAACCGCCGGGGTTTCCGGGGGGCGCTCCACGCCCTGGGCCCACCAAAGCGGCAGCCGGCCTTTGTGGGTGGGACGATCGGACCAGACATGCGCTTCCCGCACCGGGCCGATAACTCCAGCGGCGAGCCATTCGTTGATCAGCCGGTTGCCTTCAAACGCCATGCCCTGGTTGCCCATCTGGGTGGCCACCTGATGCTCCCGCGCCGCCTGGGCCAGGCTCCGGGCCTCAAAAACCGTGCGGGTGAGAGGCTTCTCGCAATATACGTGCTTGCCCCGCTTGATGGCCGCCATGGAGACCACGGCGTGGGCGTGGTCCGGAGTGCCCACCACCACGGCGTCGATGTCCTTTTGCTGGTCCAGCATCACCCGGAAATCCTTGTAACGCTTCGCTCCGGGATAATCCTTGAACAGGCGCGCCCCATTGTCCCAGTCCACATCGCACAGGGCCACGATGTTCTGGCTGTCCACCTGGTGGATGTCGCTGCCGCCCTGGCCGCCGATGCCCACCCCCGCGATGTTCAGCTTTTCGCTGGGGGCGGTCTGGCCCGCCCCGCCCAGCACATGGCGGGGCACCACCATGAAGGCGGCCGCCGCCGAGGTGGCGCGGAGGAAATGACGCCGGGTGACGAGTATTGCTTGATTGGTTTTCATAACGTTTGAGGATGCCTGACGGCCCGCCGGGAGATCTGGAAGGGATGCGCCAAAAGTAATTGAACCGCCTGCCTGGCGGAGGAATCATTGGGAGGCTGCTTCCGGCCGGCCGAGCACTCCGCGCCAGCCGCCCAAATGGCTGGGTGGCCGCCAGGCATCCGTCTGCCGGGAGATCGAACCGTCCGGAATTCACCCGGCCAGTTTAGCCAATGCCTACGCCCGCACAACGATCTTTTGCTGGATGTAAAGGGGACGGATTCGTCAGCGTTTGGGATTCAGCAAATCCTCCAGGAACTGGCCCAGCCGGGCTGAATGCACACGCCCGATCTCCAATTCCTGCCCCGCCCTCCCGCGCCCGAGGAGCTCCACCCAATATTCCTCCGGCCTTTCGGAGTCGCGGCCAACCCGCCACCGATAGGAATAATTGGGCAGCTCAAACACGACATCGAACTGATTCACCGGGTGGCTATGGTGGGCGGCAACGCCGGCCAGCGGCCGCACCAGCGCCAGCAATTCACCGATCCGGGCCGGATCCGCCACCTGGTTGGTTCGTCCATCCTGGCCAATGACCATTTTTACGATGCGGCCAGGGGGTAACTGGCGGAACTCCTCGCGCATCCGCCACTTGTCATAAAAGCGGATGGCCTGGGCGAGGAGGAGCTGCAGGATGGCCACCAGGCCGATCGCAAACAAAACCCACTGCGGGATTTTCAGCCGGCCGGTTCCCCGCAATACGGAGGCAGCGGCCAGCGCCACCCCCGCCAGCAAAAAGCCGAGGATGAAAAGGCCGATAGGATGCGGCTCGTACATGGCCGGCCAGCAACCTCATTGCCGTGAAAAACGGGCCTTGATTTGGAGGTCCACTCCCACCCCCGGCGGGAAGGCATAGCGCAGGGCATCGTAGGCCGTGACACCATTCAGGGTATCAGTGCCGGCCATGATATTGTTGTAATACGAGAGGCTGGTGCTCCCGCCAATGCCCGGGGTGATGGTGCCGAAGGAGGCCCCCGAGAAAACACCATTTTGCTTGACATCCTTCGGGCTGAAAAACCAAGCCACCGTGCCGCCAAACCAATTCATCCAGGCAAAGTTGAAGGCAACCCCCACAAAAGGCCCCGCGTAGTCTTTCCATTTGGGAGTTCCCCAAACCACGCCGCCGTAGAAGGTGATGCCGATGCTGGCCGTGCTTTTGGTGGGCGCACTAACGCTCAGGCCGGGTCCGTGATAAGCCCAACCGGAGAACTTCCTATCCTGCGCAGTGTCCAGCAATTCGGCGCCAAAGGAGTAGGTGAACGAGGCAATGCTGCTGGTCATGGCGCCGCCTGTCCTCAAGCCAGCGTAAACACCGTCCATAACTGCGGAAAGGAAATAAGTGCCCACGCCGACACCGACGGTCTCCAGCATCTGAACCGCGAAGTCTTCCAAGTCGGACGCCAAAGTGCTGCCCGCAATATTCGGCAGGGTCAGGAGGCCGGCAACGGTCCTGACTTGCATCAGGCTCATATAGGCGGCGCCTATCCCGGAAATGCCGACCGTGACATTTGCGCCGTAAAGCCAGGCATCAGGGCCAGAGCCATTGGCCACGAAGGCGGCGAAGGTGGAGATATAGGAAACCGCCAGGATGGAGATGATCGAGATCGCCACCATTTGGGCGGCAAGGCACCAATCATGGCCGGTGGGGTCGGTCCGGTTCACCGGATCATTGCCGGTATAAGCATATTTGTGGAGGCTGAGCGGATCCTGGGTGGATCCCGCCAGGGTGTCCATGCTCGAGAAACGCCCGGTGCCCGGGTCATAATCGCGGGCCCGGAGGTTATACTGCTTGAGCGAGTCTTCAAAGCGCTGGCCGGTATAAAGGAGCTTGGTGCGGGCATTCCCGGCGGCCAGCTGATCCCCCAGCATGATCCCAAAGGCATCGTAGGCGAAGCCATCTTCCAGCCCGCCCTGTTCGCTGGCCAGCTGGCGGGTGGACCCATGCCCGTCGCAGAGGAAATAATCCGCGGCGAGCAGGCCCGCCTCGGAACGGTATTGGGCAATGGTTTCGTCGCCGATGGTGTAGGTCACGGAGGGATTGGCTCCCACCGCCGGAGCTTCCTCGAGAACCTGGGCCAAACCGGTGAGGTTGAAGCGATCCACCAGGACGCAATTGGTGGAGGAACTGGTTTCCACCCCATTGGCCAGGGAATGGGATTCGGTGCGCACCCGGTCGCCCTGGTAATTGTATCCATACAAGGTCTTCTCCACGATCACGCTGGCCCCATTGGTGGTAGTCCTGGTTGCCGAGCTGAGAAGATGGTCGAGCGTGTAAGCATAATCGACGGCCTCCGCCTGCGGGCCAGTGGTGGCCTTTCTGGTCACCGATCCATTGGCATCATATTCGTAGCGGGTCACCGATCCGTCCAATCCCCAGGTATCCGTGGACAGAGCGGCATACAAGGAGGCTTCATCCGCCAAGGCGCGCAGATCGAAGGAGGTCACGGCCATCAAGGCGGCCAGGAAGCCGGCCAGGCAGCGCGGCAGGAGGGCACGGTAGGGACTCAAGTCAGTGCTGAACACCGCGATGGACCGGCGATGGCGCCGGAACAAAACCGCAGCCGGCAGGATAAAGGCAGCCAGCAGCGCGAAGGGCAGCGACCGCAGGGCATAATAAGGCCAGGCGGATGGCAGCGGCCGGTAAGCCACCTGGACAGTGCCGTCCGGCCTCAAGGTGCGCACCGGGAAGGGGCTGAGGCCAGCGGAGGCCGCGGCGACGGAGTTGCTTTCCAGCAGCAGCCGGTCATTCGCATCGTAGGCGTAGGTGGTGGTCAGCGTCCGGCCGCCCACCGTGACTTTGCGCTGAATGCGATTCCCAGCCAGGTCGTAGGCATACTGGGCGGAAAATCCGGTGCGGTTGCTCTGGACCAGGCTGTTGGTTTCGCTCAGGAGGCGGCCCAGCGCATCGTAAACATAGGCGGCCAGGTTCGTGGTGAATCCCCCGCCGGGCTGGCTCTTGATTTCGGTCACCGCGGTGCGCTGGCCAATGGCGTTCACGGTATAGCGATAGGAGGCCAGCAGATTGGTGGCTGCGTCATAGTGGGCCAGCAGTGCCAGCCGGGATCGATCATCATATTGGTAACGGGTGGCCACCCCGTTGGGCCGCTTCACAGACAGGCGGTTGCCCACCGCGTCGTAAGTGAAGGCGGTGGCCTCGGGCTGCGGAAGCACCTGCCCGTTGCGCTTGACCATCGTAACGGTGCTCAAGCGCCCCTGGGCATCATAACCGTAGCGGGTGTCGGTGTGGGCGGTCCAGGTCCGGATCAGGCTGCCGGTGGCGGGATCGTATTCGTAATTGACCGTCCCGTCCGGAGAGGCAATGCGGGTGATCCGGTCGCGCGAATCGTAGGAGTAATCGGTCGTGCCGCGCGCTTCAGCCACCTGGCTCACGCGGCCCAAGCCATCGTAAGTGAAAGTAATGGTTTTTCCAGAATTGGTGGCGCCCGCCGCATAGTGGTTCTCCTGGGCGATCCGGCCCATCGAGTCATAAAGCAGCTCCGTCACCTGGCCCTGGAAATCCGTGTTCCGGTTCAGCCGGCCGTAATTGTCGTAGCCATGGTGCTCGGTTTTGCCGTCCGGCAGGGTGCGGGATACGAGCTGATTGAATTCGTTGAGTCCATAACGGGTGAGGCGGCCCAAGGGATCACGCACGCTGCGGAGGTTGCCATAAACGTCATTCTCGTATGCATAACGGGGGCGCACTTTCGCATTGATGGCTTCAGGATCCGCCACCTCGGGAAGCACCACCTCGGTGAGGCGCCCAAAGGTGTCATAATTGCGATCCCGCGTCTGGCCCAGCTCGTCGATGTCGGAGCGGGTGCCGGCCTGGTCGTCATACACCGTCCGGCTGCTCGATCCATCAGTGTAAACGCGGCGCACAATGCGACCGGAGAGATCGTAAAGGAAGTGAACTTCCTGGCCCGCCGCGGACCGCACCAAAGTGGCGTGGCCGGCCGCGTCATACTCGTACTCAGTGCGGTTGCCCTGGGCATCGACCACGGCGGTGCTCAAACCCGCGGCATTGTATTCATAGCGGGTGACGGCTCCGCGCGCATCCAGCTGGCTGGTCATCCGCCCCGCGGCATCAAAGGTGACCTGGTTCGAGGAAACCACCCCGCCCGCCGAAACAAAACGGGAGCTGGAAATCACCACCCCGGCGTTGGTGGTGGCATCCACCGCCACCACCGCATTGGAAAGCAACTGGCTGGCAACCGCCCGCCCCACCGCGTCAAAGATGGTCAGTGTGGCGTAGGCTGGCGCGCCGGGCAGGCTGCGTTCTGTCTTCACCACCAGGCGGTCGTTGGCATCGTAAACGGCCCGCACGATGGTGCCATCGGGATTGCTGGTTTCAATGAGGTTGCCGCGGATATCGTAGGTGTTGAGCGTGACGTTGCCCAAGGCATCGACGGCCCGCACCGGCTTGTTGAAGTCGTTGAAAGCCATGGAGGCAGCCAACCCCAGGGGGTTGACCGAATTGGTGATGCGGCCGGCATCGTCGAAATCGGTTCGGGTGGTGAGAATCCGCACATCGTTGGTGTTGTCCGGATTGACCCAGTTTAGAAGGCTCCCAGTCTGGTATCCCCGCGCGTCGTAGCTGAAGCCCACCTTCACGCCTGTGGGCGAAAGCGCCTGCGCCGGGCGTCCGGCGGAGTCATAGCTGTATTGCCCGGCGGAAACCCCGCGGGCATTGGTGGCCGTCAACGGGTGGCCCTGGCCATCATATTGGTAGTCCACGGCCAAGCCGGCGGAATTAACCGTGCGCGCCATCCGGCCGGCGCTATCGTAGCCAATGGTGGAGGTGCGCCCGAGCGGATCCTTGACCGAGGTGGTCCGCCCGCCGGAATCAAAGCTATAAGCGGACCGATTGCCCAAGGCATCGATCATCGCGACGGGATTGCCGCTGGCGTCATATTCCAGGCGCGTGGTGTTGCCCAAGGCATCGGTGCGGGAGGTTTCCCGGTTGTCCGCATCGAAAGCAAACCGGGTGGTGTTGCCCAAGGCATCGGTTTTGGCGATCACATTGCCCTTCAGGTCATAAGCGAACTGGGTGGCATTGCCGAGCCGGTCAAAAATGGTCTCTGTCCGCGCGGACAAATCGCGGGTGATGGCAATCCGCCCGCCGCTGGCATCAATGGTGCCGGTGAGCCGTCCCTGGGCGTCGAACTCGGCCCGCATGATGGACACCCCCCGCGAATCTTTGATCTCCGTGAGCAGATGCGGGAAGCGCGGGTGGGAATAAAGGTAGGTGGCCGCCGCATATGCTTTGTCCGCGGACGCCGAATCCCGCAGCCGGCTTACTTTGACGAGGTTGCCCAGGCTGTCATACTCGTAGATCACGCTGGCGGGGCCGCTGGGAACCCCGCTGGCATCGAGATTCTCCGGCGTGTAGATGGCGGTGATCCGCTGCTGGCTGTCGCGCTGGAAGAGGATGGATTTGAGCTTCCGGCTGGCGTTGTCGTATTGCTCGATATTCTTCAAGGTGCGGCCATCGCGCACGAAGTCGGTGCGATCCCCGCCCGTGGTCGTGATGCGCTTCAGGTAAGCCTTGCCATAGCAATGCGCATAGGAGCCGGTGCCTTCGCCTGCAAGCCAGTGATCGCCCAAGTCTTCCCGGTCAATGCGGTATTGGGTGCCGTCTCTCAAAGTCAGGATGAAGCCTGGGAAATCGTAGTTTTCCCGGTCCACCTCAAGGCCGCCGTCCTGCCAGAAAGCCGGGAGGTTGAAGAGCTGGATCAGGATCCCCGAGCCGAGCGGCTCCAGGCTTGCCTTAACGCCGGCTGGCGGGGTCCAGGTGGCCCGGGCCTTGAACCAGCCCGCGCTGGCGAGCGAATAAGTGAAGGTCACCCGCTGGCCCGTATCGGGCATGTCCAGCGTCACATCCCGGCCGCCGCCCGTCCGGAGGCTGAAGGTGGTTTCGTCAAAGAGTTCCTGGGTTTCGGCCCGCTGCTCATTGATGGTCAAACCAAGATCCACCACGCTATAGGTCCAGGAGTAACCGAAATCGGCGGAGGTGGGATTCAGGGAATCGTAGGTGCGGACGACCTGGAGGCCAACCCCTTGCACCGGCAGCACCAGATCCTGCTCGCTGAATTTCACCTGGCCGATCTTGAGCTGGCTGTCCAGCGTCAGCAGCCCGACGGCATTGACGGTCTGGCCACCGCCGCGCACCTCGAGCGACAGCACATAGCCGCCATTCCGCACCATGGTGAGATCCAGATTGCCGAGGCTGCCACCGGCGGCCACGCGGCCTTCGTGCCAGCCCGCGGCGTTGACGGGCGCCGGCGTCACATCGGCCACCCGGGCGCCGTTGGGATCATAGAGCAAAATCCGGTAGGCAACCTCGTCGATGGCATCCGGGTCGGCGGCGGTGCCTTTCAATTCAAAGAAACCGGTGTCGATCGTGGTCGTATCGGTATCGGAGAGGTTGGCCAGCGCGGCCACCGGCGGATGGTCCACGCCCCGCACGGTGAAGGTGGCCGTGGCGTAGGCGGATTTGCCGTCCGGATTGGTGGCCAGGAAGGTGAGCGGCTCGGAGGCCAGAGTGCCGGGGGCGAAGGTGACCGTGGCCACCCGGTTCGAGTCCACCGCCACCTGCAGCTGGCTGGCGCCGGTGACTTTCCAGGCGATGCGGCTGGCGGGATAACCCGGATCGAACACGTAGCTGTCCAGCGGAATCGCCGCGAAGCCGGCCGGCTCGCTAATCACCTGGTCCGGGATGGGCTGCACGACAAAGCCGCTGGCGCCGCCCGCGATGACGATCAGGTTGAAGGTCTGGGTGGCGGTGCCGCCCTTGCCATCGCTGGCGGTCACCGAAACCAGGTTGCCGCCCAACTGGCCCGCTGGGGGCGTCCAGGCGATGACGCCGCTCTGGGCGTTGATCGTCATGCCCGCGGGATTTTTCGCCAGGGCATAGGTCACCGGGTCGCGATTCGGATCGGCGGCCACCGCGGTGTAACTGTAGGCCGCGCCGGGATCGGCCAGCTGGACCGGGGTGGAGGTGAACACCGGCGGCAGGTTCGTATAGGACACCACCGTGAGCGAATAGGTCTGGTAGGCGGTGCCGCCGAGGCCATCGGCGTTGACCTGCAGGAAAAAGCTCCCGGTGTTGGTCGGAGCCCATTGGATCAAGCCGGTGTTGGTGTTGATGATCATGCCTGCGGGCGCCTGGCTCAGCCGGAAGGCCAGCGGCTTGCCTTGGGGATCAGAGGCGGTCACCGGGTATTGGTAAACCGTGTTCACCATCGCCTGGAAGGACGGGGTGGAGGTGATCCGCGGCGGGTAATACTGGTTGGTATCCACGGCGGTGATCTTGAGCGTGCCGCGGTTGGTGCTGTCCAGCTGCCCATTGTTGACCACCAGCTGCAGGGTGTAAGGGCCGGCCGCATCGGCCTGGAACGAGGGAGCGGCGGTGTTGGGGGCCGACAATTGGGTGCGGCTTTGGATGGGTATCGACAGGAACGACCAGCGATAGGCCAGGGATTTGCCCTGCGGATCCTGGGAACGATAGCCGTTGAGCACCACGGTGTCGCCCAAGGCGACCGTCTGGTCCGGCCCGGCGTCGGCGATGGGCGGATCCACGGCGGCGAGATCGGCCGCGGCGCTCACCCCATTGTTGGCGGTGCTGATTTCAGCATAAAGGTAGGCGCCGGTACCGGGATCATCGGCCACCGCGTAAACCTGGTGGCGAACCAGGGTGGGCGAGGCCCAATCCACGCTGAGATCCGCGTATTCGCCAGGCTCCAGCGCGGCGGCGGTGGCCGCCGTGCCGATCAATACTCCACCGGCCTTGGGATCACCATCGTAAAAGGCCATCGGCGCCTGGGCGGGAACGGCCACCAGGCCGCTGTTGCCCAGCCGGGCGGTCAGCCGGGCGCGGGCGGGCAAGGCCGTGCGGTCCACCACCAGCAGCGAACCACTGAGGTCCACCACCGGCGGCTGGTTGGTGCTGGCATCGAAGCCGGACCGCTGCAGGTTGTTGGCTTCGTTGTATTCGGGCACCACGCTCTCGCTATCGACATAGGCATAGAGCGGCGCGTCCTTGAACTGCGCGCGGCCCTGGAGGGACATCTCCATCCAGCCTTCCTGCCGGGCCAACAGCCCCGCCGGGAACGTGCCATACCCCACCCGGCCCGTGGCATTGGTGAGCCGGCTGCCGCTCCGCTCCGCACCGGTGTACACGGATACCGTGAAGGGCACCGGCACCGCGTCCACCCCATTATTGCGGAAGGTCACGCGGACCGTGCCGGAGAGGGCCAGGGTCTGGCTGTCCACGACGGCGTTGGTCATGGCGATGTGGACCGGCTCCAGGTCGAGCTGCGGCCCCAGCGGCGTGGAGATCACCAGTGTGAACGCCTGGTCGGTGGCATCACCGCCGGCATCGGTGGCGCGCAGAACCACGTCGTGCGGCCCGATATCGCTGGCACCGGGCAGCCAGTTCAGGGCGCCGGTGTTGGTGTCGCACGACATCGTCAGCGGGCCTTTCACCAGTTGGAAGGCGCGGGCATCCTCGTCCAGGTCGGTCAAGGTTGGGAGATAGGTGTAATTCGTGCCCGACCGCCAGAGCAGCGGCGGATTGGAGGTGAAAACGGGCGGCGCATTGACCGCGTGCACCACCTGGGTGATGACGCTGGAGCCGCCGTGGTTATCCACCACTCTGAGGGCCACTGTGAAGTCGCCGATCTGGCGGAACACGTGCGTGACCAGCGGCCCGGTGGTCCGCGTCCGGTCGCCAAAATCCCACTCAAAGGCCAGCGGATCGTTCTCCGGATCCGTGGTTCCGGTGGCGTCGAAGGCCACCGGCGTCATCACATAGGGCGTCGTATTGGTCACCGCCAGGGTGATGGCCGGAGCTTGATTGGCCGGCGTCACCGCCACGTGGAACAGGTTGGTCGTCCGCCCGCCTTCATGGTCGTTGACCACGAAAGTGCCCGGGTAATCGCCCGCTGCGGTGTAGATGTGCGTTCCCACTCCAGTGGTATTGTTGGTGGTGGAGCCATCCCCCCAGAGCCAGGTGTAGGTCAGTGGATTGCCATCCAGATCGTAGGACTTCGAGCCGTCCACCGTGACCGGCTCACCCAGGCGCACCGTGTATTGCGAACCGCCGGGCAGGACGATGACCGGCGCCCGGTTGGGCCGGGTGATGGCCACCCGGGCCAGGGAAGAATGCGTCCCGCCGAAGCCGTCGTTGACAAAGAGGGTCACCAGGTAGTCCCCCACCCCGCCGTAGGAATGAACGGGATTGGCGTTGGTGGACATCGAGCCATCGCCAAAATTCCAGAAATACCGCAACGGATCTTTATCCGGATCGCGGGTGCCCGCCGAGGAGAACTGGATATCCTCGCCGGTCAGCGCCGCGTAAGGCCCATTGGCCACGGCCACCGGCGGATGGTTGGTGGCCGGGAAGACGAACAGGGTATAGCTCAGCACATCGCGGCCGATGTGGTTGGTGACCTGGAACGACACCGGGTGGTTGCCCACCTGGTCCGCCGTGGGGGTGAACTCCACCACCCCGTTGGTGGCATTGACCAGCAGGTTGTCCGGGCCGGCCAGCCTGGCGTAATTGAGCAGCTGGTTTTCCGGGTTGCTGGTTTCCAGGGTGACCTGGTAAAGCTGGCCTGCCTGCGCCACCCGCAGCGGCACCGTGACGAATTTCGGCGCGTGCTGGTCAAAGCTGCGCGGCGGCGAAACGGCGAACACCGGGTCGGAAACACCCAGCACTTCGGTGCGCCCATTCTGGTAGGCATACACGCGGTAAAAATACTCGAGATTATAAGCCACGTTCGTGTCGAGGAAGGTGGCATAGGCGCTGTCCGTCCGGCCGATCTCGGTGAAGCCGCGGTCGGGGCCCTCCTCGCTGCGCAGCACCACGGCGTAATCCCCCGCCTTGGTCCACGTCAGCTGGCACTTGCTGGCCTTGGCACGGACGGCCAGATCCGGGATGACCCGGTTATAGACAAACACGGAGGCGAACGCCTCGGCGGTCATATCGGGCAGGGCGATATTGGTATAGACCAGCGAATTGGCGTTTTTGACCCGCAGGCCCACCCGGTACTGCCCGGCGGTGGCGAAACCGTTGGTGATCACCGGCCGCACCCCGGTGGCGTCCTTGAACTGCAGCGGATTCTGGAAGGCGGTTTCCCATTCGTAGGACTGCAGGAAATTGCCCGCGGCAGCATCCACTGTGAAGGAGCCGGAACCATCCAAATGGAGGCTCTGCCCGGCGCAAACCACATACGGGCCGCCCGCATCGGCGGCCGGGGGATACGGCGGAATGGTGGTGCGCACCACCACCGAGGCGCTGTCCGAGAGCTGCGGGGCGCCATTGTCCCGCACCTGGAGCCAGACGGTGTTCGTGCTGAAGGCCCCATAAATATTGGTTGCCACCGGCCCGGTGGCGTCCGGATGCTCGAAATCAACCCCCTTGGAGGAGTCGAAGATCCAGCGGTAATCGACCACTTTATAGGCCGGGTGCTGGTGGTAGCTGCCCCGGGCATCGAAGATCACCGGATACCCGACCGCCGAGGGATTGGGTTTGACGTTGGCCACCGCCACCGGCCCCTGCTGGAAGAGGGAGCTCGACAGGATGATCGTGGACCACGCGGTGGAGAGCGGGTCGCCCACATGCGCCGCGGAGACCCAGGAGCCATCCGCCCGCTGGCGGTCGATGGTCCGGCGGGCCATGCCCCGGGTGGGATCACGGAACCAGTCCAAACCCGTGGCGGTGAAGTTATGGACCGGCTGCGGGATGGCGGTGCGCAAGGCCTTGGAGATGGCATAGTGCGCATAAAGATTATTGCGGTCCATGATCCCCTGCCAGTCGCTGGCGATGTAGTTCTCCCCCTGCAGCCAGAGGGCATTGGTGGTGGCCACGCCGTCGTAAGCCAGCTGCACCAGGCCGGACGGCGTGGTCGCTTCACCCGTCCCCGGGCCGGTGTAGCCGAAGCCGTTGCCGTTGGCGGAATAGGCCACCCAGACCAGGTTCCGGGCCTTCACCCAATCCGGCGCCGGAACCCCAAAGTAATGTTCCGCCGCCAGCAGGCCGATGGCTCCCCATTGGGCGGCTGAATTGTCCGGGAACTCCTGCCAGCCATAGCGCCAGCCGCCGCCGGCATCCCCGTCGTATTGCCCCCAGGCATACATGTCCACCAAGTCCTGCATGATCTCCTTGAACGTCCGGCCCCGGACATTGGCCCCGCCCACCCCCGCCACCAATTCCGGCCGGCCCGCGGCGACCAGCGCGTCCATCAGCGGGCCAGTCTCGTAAATCTGCCGCCCGCCATCGGCGGACAGCCCAAGGCCATTGTGGTTGCCATCGGGATCCCCAAAGCGCCGGGGGCCGATCTGGTAGGTGGTCAGCCGGGTGAGCAGATAATTGATGCCGCGCTGCACCGTGTCCACATACGGATCCCGGGCCGCGTCACCGGTCAGCAAATGCCCGTTGACCGCGAAAGCCTGGACGGCCGAAGCGGTGGGGCAGACCTGGTAGCCCACATCCGACCAGTAGCCCGCCTTGTTGTTGGTGTCCAGATCGGCCCAGGCCTGGATCTTGTGCAGGCGCCAGAGGCCCTCGTCGATGGCCATCTTCATCTCCACATCCAAAGTCTTGGGCCGGATCACCAGGAAGTAGGTATCGCTCAGCACAGTGCCGTTGGTCTGGACCAGCCGGATGGTGGGGTAGATGGGCGTGCCATCCGAGCCGCTGAAAGCGTGCACCGCCTCCAGGTTGTAGATCGCCGCCCGGTTGGTGACGGTGTTGGTCACCGAGCCGCTGCCATCCGCGAAATCCCAGATCGCATCGAAGGGCGCGGCCACCCCGCGCGCCACCGCCTTGAGCGTGTTGGTCCTGCCCGCGTAAACCTCGTGGGGCTGCAGGACGCCGTTGATGATCTGCCACGGCACGCACACCAGGGCGTTGCTGCCCATGACCGTGACCACCAGCGAGGCGATGGAGGCCTGGCTGGCGTAATCGCGAACCGTAAGCTGGTTGGTATAAGTGCCGGCTATATTGTAATGATGGGCCACCGCCGGCCCGAAAGCCACGGGGCTGCCATCGCCAAAATCCCAGGCGTAGCTGGCAAGAGCGTGATCGTCGGAGGACAGGTAGCCGTTGAACGCCAGCTCCACGCCCGTGAGGCCGTTGGTCGGGCCACTGATCACCGCCAGCGGCGGCGCGCCGGTGACGGGCCGGATCGTGACCCTGGCCGTGTTGGTTTGCAGCGCGTGATCCACCACCTGCAGATAGACGTCTCCTCCGGGGAACACGGGGGCCGTGACGTCCATGTAAGAGTAGCCGGACGTCACCACCAGATCGTCGAACCCGAACGCGCCGGCGTACACATCGGCCCCGGCCCGCAGAGCGGCATCGCTGTAATTGCCGGTCTCGAAGATTTTGGTGAAGGCGTCACCGGTCCCGGAAGACCGCACATAGAACCGCGCGCCCGCGCCCGGCTTGATCTCGATGCGGAAATCATAGGAGTTGCCGCGCGTGAAATCACCGGCTTTGCCACGGTCGTTGCCATACTCATAAATGCGCACCTCCCCGTTGACGAAATAAAGGGCGTAGGCGAACGTGTTGTAGTGGGTGGTGTTATCCATGTTTTTGAAGCCCACCATGGCATAGGCATCGCCGGTGGGCGTGTCGATCCGGCCTTCCAGGGACCCGCCCCGCCGGATCTGCAGATCGCGCGCATAAAAACCGGCCCGGCCCCAGTTGCGCTGGCCGGACACCAGTAACTTCCCGTCCTGGGTGGCAAAGGACGCTGCCCATTGGTTGGTATCCAGGAAATTGCCGGCGAAATCAAACTGCACCGGGGGCAACAGCCAGAGGTAGGACAGGATGCCATGATCGTCGGTGGAGGTCCGCCCGCTCAAGGCCACCGGCTCCGAGCCTTCCGGGGCGAGCGTGCTGGCCGTGATCCGTGCCACCGGCGGCTCCCCCGGCACCACGATCACGTTCTGCGTGAGGGTGACCGATTGGTTGCCGAAATCGTAAACCGTCAACGCCAGCGGATAAACCCCCTGCCCCGCATACCCGTGGCTGACCTTGGAATCGGTGGCCTTGGCCCCATCGCCAAAATTCCATTCCCAGCGGTAAACGCCGCGGTCGTCCAGGGAGGCCAGACCGTCCCAGGTTCCATACCACAAGCCGTTGGTGGCCGAATCCTCGGTCAGCAGGCGCGGCCCGGTGATGAGCGGCGTGGGGGGATCATTGGCTTTCACCCGCAGCGCGTGGGTGGCGGCATGGGTCTGGCCGGCGTTGTCGGTCACCAGCAACTTGACCACGTAATCGCCCACCGCCCCATAGGTGGTTTGCACCGTGCTGCCCGCGCCGGTCTTGCCGTCCCCGAATTGCCACTCGTATTTCCAGATCCCGTAATCGTCCGTCGAATTGGTCGCGTAAAAGGTGGTGGTCCAAACCCCGTTTTGGGCCGCGGTTTCATCGATCACATCCGGGCCGTTGATGGCCGCCACTGGCGGATTATTGGCGTTCACCGTGATCGCGTGGGTGGTGGCGTTGGTCTGGCCCGCGTGGTCGGTCACCACCAGGGTGACCACGTAGTTGCTCGCCGCCCCGTAGGTGGTCTGCACCGTGCTGCCGGTTCCTTTTTTGCCATCGCCAAACTGCCACTCATGCTTCCAGATCCCAAAATCATCGGTCGAATTGGTCGCGTAAAAGGTCACGTTCCACAATCCGCTTTTGGCCGCCGTCTCATCCACCATGGCCGGCCCCTGGATCGCCGCCACCGGCGGCGCGCCGGGATTGAACGTAACCGTGGCGCCCCTGGCATTGGCCTGGCCCGCCGAGTCATATACCGTCAGGCTGACATTCCACACCCCCGAGTTGGTCCACGAATGGGTGGCCTGGGGGACCGCATTGGTCGCCCCGGAACCGTCGCCGAAGTTCCAAACATACTTCACAATGCCGAAATCATCGGTCGAGGCGGAACCGTCCAGGGTGGCTGTCCATACCGTCTGGGTTGCGGCATGCTCATCGAACACGTAGGGGCCGCCGGGATCGGCCACCGGGGGGGCGCCCTTGATGGTCACCCAGGCCCCGCGGGTGCTGTGCACGCCGCTGGCCGAAGTATGCCACAGCCGGGCCAGGAACCGGCCCTCATTGGTATAGGCATGCTGAGTGGCCTGGCCCATATTGGCCATATTCGTGGCAAACGTCCAAGCCACCGGATTAGTGCCCACGTCGCCGTAGGTCCAGCGGAAAATGTCACCCCCCGCCACCCCGGCGCCCACCGCCGCCAGCTGGAGCTTCTCATTCAGGTTCGTGGCGGGATTGGCCGGGGCGATCTGCACCTCCACGCGCGGCGGCCGCGGCGGGGCCGAAATGGCGAAGGCGCCGCTCATGCCGGTGGCCAGCTGCACCCGGTTGGTGCTGAAAGCGCCATCCCCCAGGCCGGGCCAATAAAAGGCCTGGCCGTTGGCCGTGGCCATGACCAGGTCCAAGTGGCTATCCCCGTCGTAATCGAAGGCATCCATCCCGGCGTAAGTATTCACGTCCAGGTTGTTCCAGAGGGTGTTCGTGCCCGTGGCGGTGAAGGTGCCGTCACCCACCCCCTTGTAAAACACGATGTCCCCGCTGCTGGAGTTATTGGCCAGCAGGTCCAAGTGGCCGTCCTCGTCGAAATCCCCCGCCGCCACCCCGTAGCGGTCCGAGCCATACTGGCCGGCATTGTTCGTCTCGGTGAACGTCCGATCCCCATTGGACAGGAAGAGCCGCAGCCGGCCCGGCCCGTTGTATTCACCGCGGAGGATATCCTCCCGGCCGTCCTCGTTGAAATCGCCGCTCACCGTCCCGCGGCCGTAATCCCCCCAATCCTTCACCTCCGCTTTGAAGGTGCCATCGCCATTGCCCCAATAGAAGAAGACAAACCGGTTGTTGCCGTTGGCGACGAAATCCAGGTTGCCGTCGGCATCGAAGTCGCCCACCGTGGCATCCATCATGTAGCCGTTGGCGCCGGCAGTGGTGGGCAGCGCCACCGGGGCGGCGAAGGTGCCATCCCCCTTGCCTTTCAGGAAGAAGGGGGTGAGCGTGTCACCCGAGGCCCCGCCGGCGATCACATCCAGGAGGCCGTCATGGTCGAAGTCGCCAATGCCCACGCCGCGGTCATTGGAATTAAAGCTGGCCACCTGCCGGGCCGGGCCAAAGGAGCCGTTGGCCAGCAGCTGGACCAGATAGACGCGGCCGCCATCATCGCTGATGGCCACGAGGCCATCGCCGGGCAGATACACCAGGGACAGGATATCGCTGGCGCCGCCCGCGGCATTGACGGCCTGGAGGCGCAGGTCGGTTCGCTGGTGCAGGTCGATCGCGAACTGGCAGGAAAGGGTGGTTCCGGACACATTGGTGAGCGGCGCCCCATTGAGGATCAGCCGGTAACCGGTGATGCCATTGGTATCCGTGGCCGGTTTCCACCGGGCCTCCAAAATGGCCGGCGGCAGCAGGCTGAAGCCATCCCCCACCCCGTTGGTCCACACCGGCCCATTGGTATTGGTGCTGGTGGCGGACAGCAAACCCACCAGGCGGAAAAAGGAGAGGTCGTTGGTGGCGGGAACCTGGCTCGCGGACACCGGTTCCCCCGGCGGCGGCTTGATGGTAAGCACCGGCTTCCAATCAACCAGGTTCGTGCTGGCCTGGATCACGTAGGCCATCCCGTTGGTGTCGCTCTGCACCTGCAATTTGAAGGTCAGCGGGTTTTCCTTGGGCGGCGGGGCGGGCCGCTCGATCTTCAAGGTGGATTGATCGCCGCGCAACGGCAGCAGCGGCAGGGTCAGCAGGAGCGCGCCCACACCGGTCAAGAGCGCAGATTTTAAAACGTTTTTCATGGTGGAATCCTCTGGTCGGTAAAGCTTTTCGTTCACGGCACCCATTCAAACCAGCTATCCGCCGGGGCGCCCCGGGTGCGGCTGTATACTTCGATGGCGTTGGTCAGCACCACCGTCTGGCCCGGATTAAGCGTGGCGGCGGCCAGGCTTTTCACGGCCGCCGTCAGATCCACGTAGGCGAACTGGCTGGTCCCATCCGGCCGGGCGAAAAAGAAATTCGTGGAGGAGTGCAGCCCCAGCCGGTATGGCCCGGCGAGCGCCCCGGTGCCGGCCGCGTTGGTGTTGGAAATCCGCACCGTGCCCAGGAGGCTGCCGTGCGTGCGGTTGAGCACCCAGGGATCGACCCGGATCTGCAGCGGCCCGAGCTGGAAGCTCTGGTAAACCAGCCAGTCCAGGGTGCTGGCAGCCCCGGCGTTCAAGGTTTGCGGCCAGGCATTGGTGGGCATCCCGCCGCCCGCCGGCAGCAGCGTGGCCCCGGCTGGCAGGCCGCCCGGATCCACCTGGACCACGTAGCTGCCCGGCGGGGGATTCACCAGGCTCAAATTGCCGAAGGCGTAATGGCCCTCGCTGTCGGTGGCGGTTTGGGCCGAAACCACATTGCCCGCCAGCAGCTGCACCTTCACCCCGGCCAGCGCCCGCTCGCCGGGATCAAACACCGAGTTGGTGTTGGCATCCACGAATATCCGCCCCCCCAGCAGGGGGTGCTGTTGGAAGCCAAAGTTCAAGGTTTTGGATGATCCGCCCACCAGGGTGACCGCCGCCGGGTTGCCCCCGGCGCCATCCTGCACCACCGCCAGCACCGAGCCGGATGGCAGCGCCGCGGTGTCCAGCTGGACGTTGTAAGTTCCGGGCGGCACGGTGGTGAAGCTGTAGCGGCCGTCGGCGTCGGTTTTCGTCTGCTGCACCACCGCCCCGGCGGCCCACAGGCTCACGCCGGCTCCGGCCACCCCTTCGCCCAGGTCGAACCGGGCGTTGGCGCTGGCATCCACATACACCGCCCCCTCCAGCGCGGGGGTGAGCCCGCCCGAAAGCGTGATGAACGTCTTGGAAGCCGGATCCAGATCCCGCTGCACCAGCGCCAGCGAACCCAGGGACCGGCCGTTCTCGGAGATCATCACCCGCAGCGTCGTGGCCCCCCCCGGCGGCAAGCTGCCCAAGGTAAAGCCCAAGGCCAGCGAAGTGTCGTTAGGGGCGCCTTGCGGGATGGCATTGGAATTGCTGAGCGAACCCAGGAACAAGTTCCGGTAGAGCGTGCCCGTGAGGAAGCCCGGCTCATCGATCTGCCATTGGTCCGGCGAGCCATCCGCCGCGCCCCGGCCCACGGCTCCCTTGAGGGTGCCATATTCGTTGAAAAAAGTGTTGGCCACCTGGTCGATCTCCGCGTCCAGCAGCACAAAAAACCGCAGGCTGCCCAGGGCCGCCGCGGTCGTGTTGGTGAACGAATAGGTCAGCACCAGGTCCGCCTGGTCCGCGGATAGCGCCTGCGCACAGCCCAGCGCCAGCCCCGCGGGCAGCGCATCCCGCGACAGCTGCGCGCTCGTCCCCAGCTGGGCGCCATTCAAATCCTGGCCCTCCAGGCTCAGGAAGGCGTCCAGCTCGTAAACGCTGCCCCCCGCACCGATCTGGAGCGCCTGCCCGTTCTTCGTTCCGCCTTCGCCATGCGGCCCGAACGGGCCGGGGATGATGGCCAGCGCGGGGGTTCCCCACCCGGCCGCCCATGTGCAAACCAAGGACAACAGTAATCGTTTCATATGCCTCTAACGGAAAACCAGTCCCGCCGGACTGGGGGTTGACTTCGCCACCTGCCGCATCCAAAACCGTTTAAAACCGTTTGCCGATCACCGCCCCCGCCACAAACCCGCCGGCATCCACCGCCGTGTGGTTGGGGCCCACCGTGATTTTTACCTGGTCGGCAACCCACTCGTAGCCGCCAAAAATCCCCGTGTAGAATCCCTTGCCAAGGTCGAAATCGGCTCCCGCTATGGCTCCCAGCCCAAGGGATATCTGGGATTTATCACCCCGGTCATACCAGGTGTTCTGCAGGAAGGATTCCGTCCGCTGGACCTCCACCTCCATGAGGTTCAAGGATACCGTGGGCCGCAGCTTGAACCGCAGCCGCTCTGCCGCCGCGAACCCAAGCTGCGGGCCGACGCTGAATTGATACAGGCTTTGGTCCACCGCCAGGGAGACGGCATCCACCGCCGTGGAAAAGGCCCGGGAACCCGGCAGGTTCGGGATCAGCGGGCTGGGGATCACCGCCGGCGTGTCAAAGGGGCCCAGGTAAGTGCCTTGGTACCCAGGCATGGGAAAACCGGCCACCGCCGAAACATCATAGCTGTCTTTCACCGTCACCTGGCTCACGCTCTGGTCCAGCTTCGCATCTGCCCCCCAGGTGCCCTGGAAACCCAGGGCCAGGTCCGCGGACCATTTGCCCCACTTGGCCAGCGGCAATCCCCCCGCCAGCTGTATTCCAGTCCCGAGCATATCGTCGCTCAAGCCGCTGGCGGCGGTCGTATTCCCGGGAACCCCCTTTTTAAAGAACGACAGGGAGCCGCTCGAATATTGGCCCCCGCCCCAGTTCCACGTTGAATTGGGATCGTTGGGATACACCCGCGAGCCGGTGTTGGGATCGATCTTCACATAGCCGTTGTCATAGGTGCGGTCGGCGTAATCGGTCAGATTGCCGAGGCCGCCCGGAGCCGCCGGCTGGCCGGGCGTGGCCAGCCCCAGGAGCCCCGTCGTTTGCGCGTAGGAGAGTGGGTTATCCGCCTTCACCGTCATCCCCACCCGCCACACCGGCCCCGCTTCGATCCACCAGCCCTCGGCCCGCGCGCTGCGGGGAGCAACCACCATCGCCGCCGCCACGCCGCAGCAGCCCAGCAAGTAAGACTCAGTTTTCATGTGCATTAGGCCATTCCATCATAATCGATTGTTCTCAAAGCGCAACTGCATTTTAAAGGCATCAGAAGCCGGCGCGGGCAGGTAGCCTATAGCTCAACTGGCAAAGGCTGCCCGGTCTGGATCGGGAGGATGCAAGCGGGTCAGGTCTGGCGCCGGAATAGCAACCGGACAGACCCTTGCATAAGGCAATTCACTGCCAGCCCGCAATCGCGATACCAGCTCCCCCGAATGGCGGTTCATGGCCCCAACTATAGAGAGTGCGCCAATAAAAGCAATCTAAAAGTAAGTTAATCAAAAATAAGACCGAGGTGGGCCAAAACTACTTTTCGGGGTGATTGTTGCTTGGCCTGGGCCATGGGAAGGCCGACAGGGAGGCGGGCCAGGTGGCTATCCTACAAATCGCCGGATCCGCCCAGGTGCTGGCGTAAAGGCGGTCCTGGTGGCGGGATTGGGAATTCCCGCAACCCGGCCGGTGTGCCTGTTTTTATTCGCGTGAATTCGCCATTGCCCTGCGCGCCCGACAGTGGGAAGATGGAGCCACATCCTGACAAACTTGAATATGAAAAGCGCAAACCACACACCGAAGCGCCGAACCTGGATCGCCGGGCCGGCCATGCTGTTCACTCTTTGGCTGGGGCTGGCCGGATCCGGCTGCGTCCCCCAGGCGCAGGCCTCGGTGATCCCCTACCATCTTTCCTTTGATGCTCCGGCCAAAGATTTCCATGGCGCCCTGCCGCTGGGCAATGGCGAAATCGGCATCAGCGCCTGGGCGGAGGCAGAGGGCGGCTTGGTTTTCTACCTCGGCGCCACCGATGCCTACGACGATAATAACCGCCTGCTCAAGCTGGGCCGGATCCGGGTGAAGCTCGATCCCAACCCGTTTGCCCACGGCCAGCCATTCCACCAGGAACTCCGGCTGCAGACCGGCGAGCTGGTCATCCGGGCGGGCCAGCCGGACTCGGCCACCACCTGCCGCCTGTGGGTGGACGCCAGCCACCCGGTCGTGCGGCTGGAATTCGATTCCGCCCAGCCGCTGCAGATCCGCGTCGCCCTGGAAAACTGGCGCACCGGCGAGCGCAACCTGGCCTCCGAACTCACCCACAGCGACAGCCGCCGCGACACCCTGCAGCCGGTCACCCAAAAGCCCGACGTGATCCTGCCCGGCCTGCCGGACCGCATCGCCTGGTATCATCAGAACATCTCCTCGGTCTGGCCCGCCACCATGAAGCTGCAAGGGCTGGAAAGCCTCATGCCCACCCTCGTGGACCCGCTGCTGAACCGCGTCTTTGGCGGCCTGGTTTTGGGGGACGGCCTGGTGAGCGAGGATCCGCTCACGTTGAAGTCCAGCCAGCCGCGGAAGAAACACCAGGTCGCCGTCTGGGCGCTCACCCGCCACCCGGCCACCCCGGAGGAATGGCTGAAGGCGCTGGAAAAGATCGTGGTGGAGGGCAGCCGGGTGCCGCTGGAGCAGGCCCGGCAGGCCCACCAAGCCTGGTGGGATGAATTTTGGAACCGCAGCTGGGTGCGCGTCAATGGCCCGGCCAGCCTGGGTTCACCGGCAGCTTCCACCGGGCCCCTCACGGTCAACCAGCTCCCGCTGCGCATCGGCGCTGACAGCCAGGGCGGTTCGCGCTTCCGGGGCCGCATGGCCGCCGTGCGGATATGGTCCCAGGCCCTTCCCGCCGGCACCCTGGCCGCGCAGGCCGCCCGGGGACGCAGCGAGCCTGCCCCGTCCAGCCCGGCCTTGGTGGGCGAGTGGCTGCCCGGGGATCTGGCGGATGGACAGGTGAAAAACCGGGTGGCAGAGGGCTTGGTGGCCAAACCGGTTGGCCAGCTGCAAACGGTTGCCGCGCAGCCGGATAAAGCCCTGGAGTTCGGCGGATCCGGCTACCTGGAGGTGGCCCACGACACCCGGCTGAACGTCACCAACGGCCTCACGCTCGAGGCGTGGATCGCCCCCGGCCAAATCGACGAAGCCGGCGCCCGCATCCTGGATAAAACCCCGGTGGGCGCCGACCAGGCCTTCCTGCTGGACACCTATCCCGGCAATTCCCTGCGCCTGATCGTCCATGGCGGCACCCTCCGGCACGCCGCCAAGCTGCCCCCCGGCCAGTGGTCCCATGTGGCGGGCACCTTCGATGCCCGGACCGGGATCTCTATACTATATGTGAACGGCCGGGAGGTGGCCCGCCAAAAAGGCGGCGGCCCGGAGGCCCCCCCGGCGGTTTCCACCTTCGCCATGACGCGCGGCTACGTGCTCCAGCGTTACCTGTTCGCCTGCGGCGGCCGCGGCAACATGTGGGTCAAATTCAACGGCTCCATCTTCACCCTCCCCTGGGAAAAAGATCCCGACTACCGCCGCTGGGGCGGCGCGCAATGGTTCCAGAACGCCCGGGTGTCTTATTGGCCCTGCGTGGCCGCGGGCGACTACGACCTCCTGGCCCCCTTCTACCGGCAATATCTCGACAACCTGCCCATGGCCAGACAGCGCACCCGCCTTTACTACGGCCACGACGGCGCTTTCTTCCCGGAAACCCAGTGTTTTTGGGGCACCTACGCCAATACGGATTACGGCTGGGACCGCGGCAGCCATCCCGTGGGCTTCGCCGTGAATAATTATATCCGCTGGTATTGGACTGGCTGCCTCGAGCTCACCGCCCTGATGCTCGACCAGTATGACAACACCCGCGACCCGGCTTTCCTGCGCCAGACGCTCCTGCCCCTGGCCGGCGCCTTTGTGGAGTTCTTTGACCGCCATTGGCCGCGCGGCGCCGATGGCAAAATCCGTTTCGAGCCGTCCCAATCCCTGGAGACCTGGCACGCCGCCACGGACCCCCTGCCGGAGATCGCCGGCCTGCGGTATATCCTGCCCCGGATGCTCAGCCTCCCGGCCGAATTCACCACGGAGGCCCAGCGCGCCGCCTGGCAAAAGACGCTCCGCGACCTGCCGGAAGTCCCCCGGAAAACGGAGAATGGCAAAACCTTCCTGCTGCCCGCCTGGAAATTCGCCAACAAGGCCAACGCCGAGAATCCCGAGCTGTATGCCGTGTTCCCCTACCGCCTTTTTGGCGTGGACAAGCCCGATCTCCAGACCGGCATCGAAACCTTCAACCGCCGGCAGCACCGCGAAAACCGCTGCTGGTGGCAATGCGACACCCACGCCGCCTGCCTCGGTTTGGCCGCCACCGCCGCCCGCAACGTCCTGGGCCGCTTGTGCAACCGCAATCCCGCCTTCGCCTTCCCCGCCATGTGGGGCCCGCACAATGACGAGATCCCGGACATGGACCACGGCGGCAACGGGCAGATGGCCCTCCAGGTGATGCTCATGCAGTGCGAAGGCCCTAAAATCCTCCTTTTCCCGGCCTGGCCCCGCGAATGGGACGTCGAATTCAAGCTCCACGCCCCGCTCGCCACCACCGTCGAAGGCGTCTGGCGCGCCGGCCAGCTCCATTTCCTCAAGGTCACTCCGCCCGAACGCCGCCGCGATGTGGTCATCCTTGAGCCGCAGGCTGCCACGGAGGATTGAGCCACGCCCATGCATTTGGAGGGGGGGTAACTGCGCTGCGTTTGCTGGCGGTGTTTTACCGCTTTTGGAGAGCTGGGCGGCAAGTCACCCAAAAAAAGGGTGGTTGACGATCTGCCAGCGGGCGGTAGTCTTTTGTCTCAACCTGGATGAACCGCCCATTGGCAATGAAAAGCGAAGCGGACCAGTTCGACAGCCCGTGGAAAGAGGCGCTGGAGAAATACCTGCAGCCCCTGCTGGTATTCTGTTTCCCCAGCATTGCTGACGCCATCGACTGGCGCACCAACCCGGAGTTTTTGGACAAGGAGTTGCAGGAAGTCGTGCGCGATGCCGCCTTGGGGAAACGGCGGGTGGACAAACTGATCAAGGTCCAGCTGCTGGACGGCAGCCAGGGCTGGTTGCTGATCCATGTGGAAGTGCAGCACCGGCCGGACAAAAACCTGCCTTTGCGGCTCTACCAATACCACCGGCGCCTCAACGATTACCACGGGGAGAACGTGCTGACCCTGGCCATCCTGGCCGATGGCGATCCCGGCTGGCGCCCGGACTTTTACGAACGGCAGATATTCGGCTGCCGGGTGCGGTTTGACTTCCCCATCTGCAAGCTGTTAGATTTGACTGAGCGGGCGAAAGCGGAGGCAGCGAAGGGAATCCCCTCAGCCGTCATTGTGCTGGCCAACTGGCTGGCGCAGCAGACGCAGCGGAAGA
>CAYPCQ010000122.1:0-25960 GCA_964409245.1 uncultured Verrucomicrobiota bacterium | reverse complement strand
TGCGTTCTTTTTTTGGAGCTGAAAGTGTGTCTTATGCTATTTACTGATCAGTAATACGGACTGGTCGGACCCCCACTCAGTTGATTCAGATTATCCACCGTGAAACTCGTGGCCGTGCCGTTGTTGGTCCGCCGGTTGAGGTTCCTGGCGCAACCAGGCGGCAAGGGAAAGTTTTGACTTCAAAGCGTGGTGAAGGCAAATTTGTGCCCAGATCCCATACCCCCACCAGACAAAGCAAACATGCCAGCCAACACCACCTGGTCACCCAATCGTTATTTAACCCAACACGCACGGACCAATGGTAACAAATTGAGTCAGCCAAATCCAAGCCGGTTTTTCTGGGCATCGTATTCTGGGCTATCGAGTTTCGGGTTCATCCAGCCCGGAATCTAATTCTCCACTCTTTTTGGACAACTACTCAATGACCACCTCAAATAAGAGACCGGATGATTGTTTCTGACACAGAAACTCCTCAGCTGCTTGCCAATTTCCTTGGCTAGATATCGTTCTACTTTCGCTGGAGAAATCCACACTATGTTCCATCAGTGGTTGAGTGCTGTTTCCTGTTATCAGGAACCCGTCCAGGCCAAGGATTCCCAATTTTTCCTCGCTGCATTTCCGTATCAGATCGACTGCGTCAGCAGGGCGGAAAAGTAGCAATCCACCTCGGATAATAGCTTTGCTTCTGAATTCTGCCTCTATTTCACTCGCGTTCTTTATGGCACAAGGGGATTCACAATGGTTGGATCTGGAACCTAATTCGAATCCAGACGATTGCTGATTTGGATGATCTCGCCAGTGACGTTGTCTCGAACCACATAGGCTCCATTTTTATCGAAATAGGCCGTAGCTGGATTTTTATTTAACTTATTTACGGAATGGCTCGTATGGACAGGTCTATCAATGGTGCTTTGCACTTTTCGCTGGCCAACGGCCACGGTGATTCGGACCTGGTTTTGGTTGCACCCCACAGGCATCGTAATCGTTTAAACCGCCCATCCGCCTGACATGAGTGCTATCAAACATGGTATTTTAGGGCTACTTTGGATTGCCAAGATAATAATTTAATACATTTGATGCAATTGTTGATCTCACTCGGATATATATCTCTCTATTCCCGGTTTTGTTGTTCAATATTATTAATGCAGTCACTTGGCTGTTATTCGTCTGTAACACCGAATTATTTATTTGCCATTCTGATTTTGAGGACACCTCCCAATTGTTTGAGTCCATACCGTGGTTGCGAAGTGACAATTGCAGTCCTTCCCAAATAACAGGTCCAGTAATTTCCGGAGAGTTGCTTGATGATAAAACATAGGTGTATTTTCCAATGGTGAATTTACCAATTAGCGCGCGTTCAAAACACCAAGCGCCCAGGCAAATCAGCAGCAATAAAAGCACAGTGGTTATTACATATTTCATGGGAAGTGAAAGGGCATGCGTTCGGTCACCAGGCCCGCTGCCCGGAGCAATCCGCCGCCGGGGCCGTATGGGTATTGGGCCACCCCGGAGCGGTCAGTTCTGATTTTCACCTCCGACAGCTCCAGGTTGGCTTGCAGCAGGAGTCCAGCCGCGGCAGTTGCCGATTTCAAGGCCGGGTTTGTTTCAGGAAGAAATCGACCAGGGCGCGGTTATGGAAAAACTCCGGGCAGACTTCGTGCCCTTTGCCGGGGATGATGATCAATTGCATGTCGCCGCCCAGGGCCTGATAGCGCCGCGCCAGCTCGCCGCTGTTGCGCTCCAGGGGCACCACGGTGTCCGAATCGCCATGCAGGTGGAGGATCGGGACGCGGGCTTTGGCCAGCGGCCCCAGGCGGCCGATGGGATTGTGCAGGTCCAGGCATTGGGCCAGTTCCGCCGCGCCCAGCCCGTAAGCCGGGCTGGAGTGGCTCAAGCCGGGCCAGCTGGATTGGTCGCACACGGTGTAGATGCCGCCGATGCACTGCACCAGGTCCGGGTGTTCGGCGGCCCAGTTGTAGAGCATCAGCCCGCCGCGGCTTTGCGGCAGCAGGCACGCTTTGGGGGAGAGCCCGTAGCGCTGGACGACGGTGCGGTGGTACTCCGTGAACACCGCGCGCCCGGCCGGATTCCCGTAGGACTCGCCCACATCCACACCGCCGATGGCGAAGCCATTGGCCAGCCACTGGTCGAACATCCAGGTGTGGCTCGGATCGGGAAGCCCGCCGCCGGGCTGGACAAAGGTGGGGGCATACCACACCCAGGGCCGGGGGCCGGCCGCCGGTTCCCGGCGCGGCAGCAGGATGAAGCCCCGGTTCTTTTGGGTTCCGACCAGGAAATCTTCACGGGTGGTTCCGTATTGGGCCGAGACGGCAACTTGCGTGATATAGCGCTTGCGGGGAACCTGGCACTCGTGGAACCGCCGGATCATTTCGTCGAGCAGTTCAGGGTGCCTGGCGGCCATATCGGCGGGGCCGGTGTTGTCCCCCCAGCCATTGGAAAGGCCCTGCGGCAGACCCCATTCCGCGGCGTTCGTGCGGTTATAGGCCCGCTGGCGGGTGATGGGTTCCCAGGCGCAGCTCCACAGGCTGTTGCGGTAATTCGGGAACAGCCCGCCGGCCCAGCGCCCGGGATCGGCGCCGCTGTCCTGGTAGGTGCCGTGTGATACCAAGGCGCTGGGGGGCGGGTTGCCCGGCAGCCCGTAGGTGGGGTCGCCCTGGATGTCTGAAGTGAGGAACACCAGCCGGCCGGCGCTCTGGGTTTGGGCCAGTTGGGCCAGTCCGGCCACGAGCGTCATCATCGCCCGGTCCGCGTAAGCGGGCTGGTCCGGCCGGGTGGCCGAGATCCACTCGCGGCGGATGTAGAATGATTCATCGAGCACAAAGCCGTCGGTGTCTTCGCCCACCTCGCGGATGAGGGCGCGCAGGTAATCCAGGTAATGGGCGCGCACGGCCGGATGGGCCGGATCCTGGTAGCGGTTGTCGCCCAGCGTGTCCGGCCCCTTCCAGCAGGGGAACTGGGTGCGGCCGCCGCCATCCACATACACCCGCCGCGGGTCGAATCCGGGCGCCTTATCGTCAGCCAGGACGCCATCGGCGAAATAGAGCAGGGGATGGAAACCCCGTTCGCGGGCGTAGCGCAGCCGTTGCCGCAGATCCTCCGGGGTCATCGGTTTATGGCGCGATTGCGGGAACGGAGTCCATTGGCGGGCCAGGGCGCCGGTGGCTTCGTCGAAGGCGTAGCGGCCCAGGTAATCGTACCAGCCATGGAGGCAAAGGGCGACTTTCGCGCGGTCCGCCCGGCCGGGCAGGCGCCGGGCCAATTCGTCGATGTCGCGGAACCAGCCCTGGCCATCCTGGCTCAAGTAGTCGTAGTAAACCAGGCGGACGCCATGCACCCAGGCCGGGGCGGGTTTCAGCTCCGGCACGGTGGCGTAAAACGCGGCGAATGGCGCATCCACACGGTTCTGGTGGGACGCCAGCGCCAGGGTGCGCCGCTCCTGGCGCAGGGGGACACGGGCGCCCAGGTAGGTGGTGGCGGCTTCGATCCGCAACCGCCCGGATTCGGCGCGGCGCCAGCGGAAGGCCGCGCCGCAGAACGGATCGAGCGCCAGGCCGATGGTGGCGCCATTTTTCGTGAGGAGCCCGATGGCGGGCAGGGCCAGCTCAGTGCCGGCTTGGGGGCCGGCCGCTCCCTGGCCGAGCACGTAGCGGGCGGGCCACGCCGTGGGATGGTCCATGGCCACCTGCCGCACCACCCCGTCCAAACAGGGCAGGATCGCCGCCACCACGGAGTCCTGGTCGATTTCCACCGCGGCGGTCACGGTGACGTTGCTCCGGCAAGGCTCCGCAAACGCCAGGGTCCAGGTGCGGACCAGCGCCTTCCCTTCCGGCGCTTCCGTGGCCAATGGGCCCAGATCGCCCGGCGGCGTGGCCAGAACCTGGCTTTCGAGGGCGCCGCCCACGGCATCCACCACCGGCTCCGGCAGGCTGACCCGCAAGCCGCCCACCTCGCCGGCCACGGCAGCGGCGGTGATGGGAACCTTGCTGAAGGTGAGGGCGGCGAGGCCGTTGGCGCCGTAAAGCAGGTTGTTCACATCCCAGCGCTGGCTGTCCAGGTAGGTGATTTTTCCGGCCGATCCGGCCCCCGCCAGCTTGAGCGTGATGACGTTATCCCGGGCAGAGCCGGAAAGCACTTTGGCCTGGCCGCCGTCCAGGTAAAACTGGCTCACCAGGGAATCGTGCCAGGCCATGGGCTGGTCGAACTCCAGCGCCAATTCGTCCTTCTGAAGGCTGGTGAACCGGGCCTGCCGGAGATTGGCGGGGGTGATGGGGCCGGGGAAAACCTTGCCGTAATGGTCCCGCTCCAGCAGCGGGCAGATCAACCGCGCGATCTCCGCGTAGCCGGCGGGGGGATAGTGGCAGCCGCCGGGCGGTTTGATCCCCAAAGTGGACATCACATCCAGGTGCGAGAAACAGGCAGGCAGGGTCCGCTGCACTTCGCGCAGTTGGTTGTCGGAGCCGTTCACCCCCATGGAGCAGGCCTTGGGCCAGATCTGGAAGACGTAGTAGTGCTGGATATTGGGGTAGTCCTGCTTCCAGGCGGCTGCCAGGTCGATGAAGTATTCCCGGTAGGTCTCCCAGCCGAAACCGCCCGTGGGGCCATCGGCGCCCTGGTCGTTTTCGCCCTGGTGCCACAGCACGGCGCGGATCCCGTGGGTCAGCCCGGCCCGCCGCACACGCCAGAGCAGCCGGCCATAAATCGTGGAGACATCCTCGGGATTGGCCGGGTTCCGCTGGTGCTGATCGATCCGCGTGCCGCCCACGGCGCCATTAAGGATGCAAATGGGGATCTGCTGGTTTTCCAGCAGGCGGCGGGCCAGTTCCAGCCCCCAATACCCCACCTGGGCCTGGCCGCCCTGGCGGCTGCGGCAGACCGCGTTGCCCCAGTAATCGAGCCGGGCGCCTTCGGGATGGCCGGCGGGGCTGCCGAAACTGCGGATCCAATCGCTGGTGTAGGGCGGGTCAGTGGGGCCCACATCCGTGGCCTCCGCATTGGATTGGCCATTGATGATATAGGCGTCCCCGCAGACCAGGTTGGTGGCCGTGTGCAGCACGGTTTCGCGGCTGCCGCTCTTCGTCCCCATTTCGGCCCGGTATTTGATGAGTCCCGGCTGGAGGCGGGCCGCCAGGGCGTAGCTCCGGTCCGCGGCCGGGGGCAGGCTTTCATCATGAACCAATTGATCCCCGGCATAGACACGCAGGAAGACCGTGTCCGCGGCGGCCGCCAGGGTTCCCCGGTAATGCAGCCAGCCTTCGTTCCGGTCGTCGCGGGCGTAGAACTGGTTGTCCTGCGGTTTTTCATCCTTGCCGGGAGGCTGGGGCGCCCACGGGTCGGTGGCCGGCTCGGTGACCCTGATTTCGGTGGATTGGATGGTGGCGGCCCCGCCATTGTCCACGGCCAGCGTGATGGCCAGGGCACCGCTGTTCTGGGCCCGTTCCAGGAGGAGTTTGCCGGGGGCGATCTCCTTGATGACCGCCGGCCCCGCCAGGTTCCAGCGGTAATGCAGGACGCCGGCGCCCTTGGCCTGCATCTCAGCCAGGTTGGCCACCACCGGGGCCACCACGAGGCTCCGCCGCCCGTCCCATTGGGCCGGCGCGGGCAGGGTGAAAACCGGTTCCTGGATGTCTTCCTTGATGGTGACCGGGATATCCAGGGTTTTGACGCCATCCGGGTAAACCGCCCGGATTTGCAGCAGGAAGGATTGGTCTCCCGCCACCCGTCCGGCGTCCAGTTTGAACCTCAAACGGTCCACTGCGGCCACGGTTTCGCGGCCATTCCGCTGGAGGATCCAAAAGGTTTTCAGGGCGCCGCCAGCCTGGGCGGAGACCTCCGCGCTCCGGCCTTCCAGCAGGCTGAGCTTCGGCACCGAGACGGACAAAGCGTTCCCTGGCTGCACCACCGGCCCCACCAGGGTTTGCAGCGGCTTTTGGTTCTCATACTCCAGCTTGATCCAGGCGGCGGAGCGCGCCACCCGGGAGATGCGCGCCTCGTCGATGTCCCCCACGTAATCGTACTGGTGGTACCAGCCGCCGATCCACAGCCGGGCCGGGCTCTTGATGTTCAACGGGGCGCCCCGGTTTTTCGATGTTCCATCCAGGACGCCATTCACGTAGATCCGGGCCTCGCCTTGATGATAGGTGTGGGCCACATGCGTCCACTCCCCCAGGGGGACCGTGCTGCTGCCCGCCACGTTGCCCGCGGAGAAATAGCAGTCCATTTCGGCATGGGGCGGGCTGCGGAAATTCATCACCACCTTGCCTTGCCCTTGTTCATTGCCCCAGCCCAAAACCCGGCCGTTGGGCTTTTCCGGGCGGAACCACACTTCCGAGGTGTGGGCGCTGCCGCCGGCGGGCAAGCTGGTGATTTTTTCCCCGCCGAATAACCCCTGGCCGCCGGCCAGGTGGCGGGCCGGTCCGATCACCCCCACCGTGGCGGTCGTGCCGTCATCCCTGGCGGAGACGGTTCCCACGGCATCCTGCACCGGAGCATTCATGTGCCACACGCTCGCATAGCCATTGGCCTCGTTGAACACCGCCCCGCCGTTGGATTCGCTGGTGGCGCCAGCCTTGCCCCAGTGCATGGTTATTTCCTGGCGGGCGTTGCCCTGGATGACCGGGATGCGCACCCAGAGGCTGGCGGCGCCTTGGGCTGGATCCCATTCCTCGACCTGGAAGGCCAGGGGCTGGCCGCCGCCGGAAAAGCGGATGTCCTCGCCGTGGGCGCCGGCTTCGCTGAAATTGAAAAAGTCGCGGTGCAGCCGCACGAGCAGGGGGAAGTCTTTTTCCCGGGCCGCCGCCGGCAGGTCCGCCCCCGCGGGCGTGGTCAGGATGTTGAGGGAGCCGGAGTGCTGCCAGCCGGGGTATTGGGCCGGGGCGGTTGGCAGCAAGGCCGCCAGCAACAGGGCGGCGGGGAGCATTGGTTTGTTCATAAGATTTGAGAAGGAGGCTTTTCAGATCCCGCCCTGGACGGGGCAGGTGGATTTCAATGGGGCGCCGGGCCGTGGCTACTTCCTGCGGGTGGACCGTTCCATCATCCAAAACATGTCCTGGTTGTTGGGTTAGGAAATATTCAGATCAAGCTTCTGCCCTTTTCTCACCAAAGGCATGGTTCGGGCATCCCGCCATTTCTTGATTTCCGAATGGCCGTCCGCGAACGAAAGCCCGCCCGCCCCGCCATGGTAGCTGGCTGGGTAATCCACGATCCGCCATTGGGTTGGCTGGTCCGGGTACCCGGTCATGCCGATCACCATTTCCCCGTCGTTGATGCTGTCCTCCCGCTCATCGAGGAAAACCCAGGTCCGGGCGGGGCCGGGGTTGAAAACATCGCTCATTTTCATGTAAATGCGGAACCCCGAGCCAAACCCTTCCACATCGGTCGAGTTGAACCACGCATTCATGGAGATGCTGCGCACCCGCGGGTAAACCTTGCCGCTGACGGTCACCGAGCTGCGGTCCGCCGGGCATTTCCAGATATCCGCGTTTTTGCCGCAATAGGTCCAGAGGAGGCTTCGGGCCAGATCCTGCCTGATGTCCCAGTTGCTGGTATTGGCGCTGAAATCCAGATCCCCGTTGACCCACTGGTTGGGGCCGAAGGACTGGGGCACTTTGTCCTGGTTGTCGTCCACATACATCCGCCAGGCGTGCATCATCTGGCGTCCGCTGCCGAGGCATTTCACCCCCTGGGCCTTAAGCTTGGATTTGGATAGCGCCGGCAACAGCATGCTCGCCAGGATGGCGATGACCACCAGCAGTTCAATCAGGGTGAAACCTTGAGTGTGCCTCCCCCGCCTCGGCATTGGAAAGTTGCGTTGGTGCATATGATCTGCCTCAACATAACTTCTTGCCTCCCCGATGCAAGCCCGGATGCGATCTGCGCCGCGGAGCCAGAGGTCATCGCGGCCAGGGCCTGGCCGCTGGTGATCCGGACCTGGTTTTGCTTATACCGCAACCGCAAACCGGCGTTGTTTGTATCGGTTCCCCCCCGGCCTGCCTGCCGAAAGAAGGCTCCATATCGGAACGGAGCTGGGATGATCAGTGGCCGCCAGGAGTCTTCACGGACTGCATCGACTCGACGCCGCTGAGCTTGGGCCAATAGTAGCCGTAGAAGGCCACAAAGGCGAAGCAGAACATGGGCACGATGAAGCCGCGCGACATATCATATTGGTCCGCCACGTAGCCCATCAGCTTGGGCAGGATGGCGCCGCCCATGATGGCCATGACGATATAAGCGGAAGCCTTTTTGGCGCGGACCCCAAGGCCGTGGATGCCGAGGGCAAAGATGGTGGGGAACATGATGGACATGAAGAAATAGCTCAGGAATACGCACGCCACCGACAACCAGCCCGCCTTGGAGAATATCACCAGGCAGGTAATGACGTTCATGACGCCATACAGGCCAAGAATCTTGTGGGCGGAAAGCTTCCGCAACAGCCCGGCGCCGGTAATGCGCCCGATCAGAAAGCAGAAGAAACCAACCGACGCCAGGAATGACGCGCCCTTGTCACTGATGGTGAGGGTGCCATCATTAAAGGCAACTTCCTTCGGAAAGGCATCCTGCAGGAGGTGGCGGTTGATTTGGGCCAGACTCACCTCTTCTTTTTTTGCCTTCGCAGCCAGCAATTGCCTGGTTTTTTCGGTCAAAGCAACGCCGTTGAACCGCTGTTCATCATAGAGCAACTGTTCGGCTTTCACCCGGGTTGGATCCTGCTTGACGAGCTTGTTCAGGTCTTGAATCAGGGCCAATTGCAGCGGCTTGGGATTGGCGGTGGCGGCGGAGTAGTCCGTCAGCAAGGTGGTGGTTTCGCTGGACAACTGGCCGCTGATGAACGTGGAGACCGCGTCCGTCTTTTGTTTCAGTTTGGCGGCGAAGGCGGGAAAATCCAGGAGGTCTTTGGGGATCACGCTCGTCTGCACTTCGATATATTTTTTAGTGGAGCCGGCATTCCAATCCGGGGGAATGGACGGAACTTCCGAGGTCATGTAATTGATGAAAAAGCTGAAGATGCCAGCCTGCGCGGCGACATAGAGGAACTGGGCGAGAACCGCCATGGAAAAGTGCGGGTGCTTCCAGATGGAGTGGGAGGCGTCAGCCTGGTCATCATCGAGGTGATAATCATCCTCGGTCTTCACGTCCGGGATATAGGCAAAATAGAAAGCCACGGCCAGCACGCAAACCACCACCCCCACGATAACGTAAGGGATGTAAAGCGTCTCGCTGCCGATGCTGCGCCCCGTGATGGGGTCTTTGGCATAGAAGAACTGGCCGCCAATGATCGGCCCGAAGATCCAGCCAATGCCGTTGCAGGACTGCGCCAGATTGATGCGCGTGGCGGCGAAACGCGAAGGGCCCAGCACCGTCGTATAGGGATTGGCAATCGTTTCCAGGAAGGTCAAGCCCGCGGCTATGGCACAGACTCCGAAAAGATAGGCGATAAAAGCGGTGTTCGGCGACACAGTTCCAGTGTGGACCAGCGCATTGATCTTCGTGGCCGGGATGAACCAAAAGCCACCGGCTGCCACCAGGAGCAACCCGGAGATGAGCCCCCCTTTGTAGCCCAGCCGTATCGCCAGCCAGCCCGCCGGGAGCGCCATCAGGAAATAGCCCAGGTAGTGGGCGAACTGCACCCAGGCGGACTGTGATTTGCTCAGGTTCAGCTCATCCTGGAAGTGCTTGTCCATCACATCAATCATCCCGTTGCAGACACCCCAAAGCAGGAACAACGAACTGACGAGAATAAACGTGATCACCACGTTCCTTCCGTCGTTCATCACGAACATGCTTTGCTTCTTACTGGCGGGAACTGGTTTTTCGTTCTGGCTCATAGCTTTTAGGAATTTGACTGTGATTTGAATTCGGCGGGAGATAAATCGCAAAGCGGCTCACCGTGAATCGCAACCGCACCGGACTTCGCGGAATGCACAACAACCAGCATGCAATCGATCACCGCCAGGATGAGCCTGGCTCCACCCGCGGCGAATATGGGATGCAATGTCATATTGTTGTGGCCGAATTTCGTAAAGGATTCCGCTCCGCCAGTCAAGTATCAATGCCCGGGGAAAGGCTTCGGCCTGGGCCTGATTTTCGATTTCTAAACCATTGCGCCCGTGCAGGTTAAGAATCCGCATGCCCTTGTTTTGAGGCTTGGGCTTGAAAGAAATAAAAAAGGCGGGGGAAATCCCCCGCCTTGGAAAAATGAATGACGGCGCTTATTGATTGGCGCCACCGGCCTTGCGGCTCTGGCCGCGGCGGCTCTGCTGTTCCTTCAGGTATTTATCCCACTTTTCCGTCTGTTCGGCGGTCAAAATCTTTTTGACCTTGTCAGTGGTTTCGGTGCGCATTTTGCGCATGGCTTCGCCGCGCTCTTGCTGGGACAGTTCAGTTTTCTTGCGCAATTCAGCGGATTTGTCAGCCTCATCCTTGTAGATGGCGGTGACTTTGGTCTTTTGCTCATCGCTCAGCTTGAGCTGGGCATCCATCTGTTTGACCCGTTCCTCGGGGGTGAAGCGAGCGCCACCGCGGGGAGCTTGTTTGGTTGGTTGGGCATCTTCGGCAGCCCGGGTCGCCGGGCTGAAAGTGACCAAGGCGCCGAGGGCGATCATTGCCGCCAAAATGAATTTGGGACTCTTCATACTGTTAATTTATTTCCGGTTTTGGCACGGCCAAGCCAAATCACCCGATCCAGCCAGGCCGAGGCCGTTTCTACTCGATAAGACGCCAGGCAATTACGCCTGGTTACATTTTGTTTATTCCGGCCGCCGCCGATCCCGTTTTTATTTCCGGATTCTCCAACGCCGGCCAAGATTTGGACTGGGGAGGTGGGGCCGGTATTCATTTGAGGATTGACAGCCAGCCCGCAACCGGCTTGCATAGGCATCAGTTCACCATGGTCAATATGTGCAAAACAGGCCTGCACACTGGACGGCGGATTCCAGTATCGGCCGCGGCGCGCGAAGCCAACCGCGCCACGAGCCGGAGGTCTGGTTTGGCGTATGGCACAACCCCCACCTGACCCATGCAAACCAGAAACCCATTCACCCGGCGGGAATTCCTGCAAACCACCCTGGCGGCCTCAGCCCTGACGGCCGTCCCCAACCTCCCCGGAGCGGAGGCCAAAGGCCAGGGCCGGACTTATAAGGTGGCCTTGATCGGCTGTGGCGGCCGGGGCAAAGGGGCCGCCGAGCAGGCGCTGCAGGCGGGGCAAACCCTGGGCTTGAAGGTGCAGATTGTGGCTCTGGCGGACTATTTCCGGGAGCGGGCCTTGCAGGCCGCCAGCCATTTCGGGGTGGCCCCGGAACGCTGTTTCGGCGGCGCCAAATGCTATGAGCCGGTGATGGAGACGGACGCCGACATGGTTTTGCTGGTCACCGCTCCCCTGTTCCGGCCCGTGCACCTGGAAGCGGCGGTCAAAGCAGGGAAACATGCCTTCATCGAAAAGCCGGTGGCGGTGGATCCTCCCGGCTGCCGGCGGGTGATCGCCGCCGGGGAGGAAGCCCGGAAAAAAGGGCTGTCCATCATTTCCGGCACGGAAATGCGCCATGATTTCGCCTTCCGCAAAACCCACCAGGCACTGGCCGTGGAAAAAGCCTTTGGCCGGCTTTTCTCCGGCCGGGTGTCGTTTTGCATCGCCCGCATGTTTGCCGACCAGCCCATCAACCCCAGGACGGCCGATGACCTGGTCCGCACGTGGCAGAATTGGATCGCCCTTTCCGGGGACCACCTGGTGGAACAGCATGTGCACAACATCGACATCGCCAATTGGTATTGCGGCCGGCCACCCGTGAGCGCGGTTGGGTTTGGCGGCCGGGCCCGCCGCAACGCCGGGGACATGTACGACTTTTTCAGCGTGGACTATAATTACGGGCAAGACCTGCACATCCACTCCATGTGCCGGCAAGTCACCGAGTGCTGGGACTGGGTGGGCCACGAATTCATATATGAAAAGGGCAAGACCAATGGCACGGACTATCCCAACCCGCAACAATCCCCCATCCCCAAGGATCTGCCCCAGGGCCGCACCAGCAGCCACCAGGAGCAGATCGATCTGCTCTATTACGTGAGCCGGGATGAGCCAATGATCCAGGCGCGGGAAGTGGCCGAATCCTCCGCCACCGCGGTCATGGGCCGCCTCTCCGCCTACACCGGCAAGCAGGTGCTGTGGGAGGAAATGATGGTGGATCCTCAGAAAAACCCCGCGGTTTACCATCACACTTTGAAGCCCACGGCGGAGGATTTTGAATTGGGCACGGTGGCGATTCCCAAAGAAAATGAAATCCCGCGGCCCGGCCGGTTTTAACCGCCAAATCCGGAAAAATGAAAAACCTCCCCAGTGATATGAATATGAACAAAACTTGCTGCCTCCCCAACGGAAAGGGAATCTGCGGATCCGCGAATGCAACGGCCTGTGACCGGTGCGCCATGGCGATGGATCGCCGCCACTTCCTGAGAACCACCCTGGGCCTGGGGGCCGGCCTGCTGGCCGGCCGCCCCTGGACCCCGGTGGCGGGAGCTGACTCCCCCACCCAGCCGCGGCATCCCCAAGCCACCATTTATGTGGTCTATGTGGGGGGGGCCGGGGCCTGGCCCAAACCGGAATTCGATGCGGCGGCGGAAAAAACCAAATTCGAGCGCCACCTCCGGGAGGTGGAGCGGAATTTCCCGGAGGTCCGGTTTGTGGGCGGGGAATTGACCGATTCCTCGGCCAAGGTGGTGGAACAAGTCAAAGCGCGCCCGGAGGTGTGCGGCATCCTCTGTTTCCACCTGGGCATGCGCGATATCACCAGCATCGTCAACGCGGGCCAGCCGGTGGTGGTTTTCAGCCAGCCGTTCAGCGGCCACGAATGGATGCTGGTGAGCCAGCTGCAGCAGCAAGGCAAAGCGGTGGCGCTTTTCTCCACGCGGGATCCGGGGGAAATCGGGACGGCGGTAAGCCTGCTGAAAGCGGTGGGGCAGATGCGGCAGAGCAAAATCCTCCTGGCGGCCGACCGGGCAGGCAAGCGGGCCCAGGATATAAAAACCAATGTGGGCTGCGCCATCCAGGAGATCACCACCGAGGAATTGATCGCGGCCCACCAGGCGGTTCCGGAGGAACTGGCCCGGGCGGAGGCGGAAGAGCGCTGGCTCAAGGCGGCCCGGCGGATCGTGGAGCCGAACCGGGCGGAGATCATCAAATCAGCCCGGATGTACTGGGCGATGAAACAGCTGCTGGCGGCGAACCAGGCCCAGGCCATCGCGGTGAACTGCCTGGGAGGGATTCCCATCCAAACCCTCGGCTATCCATGCCTCGGCTTTGCCCAATTATGCGACGAGGGCCTGGTGGGCGCCTGCGAAGCGGACCTGGACAGCACGCTGACAATGCTGCTCTTCAGCTACGCCTTCAAGAAGCCGGGGTTCATCACCGACCCGCTGTTCGACCTGTCCCGCAACGCGGTGATCCATGCGCATTGCGTGTCGCCCACCCGGATGGATGGGCCAGGCACGGCCCGCGCCCCCTTTTCCATCCGCACGCACCGGGATGACAATCGCGGCGCCTCGCTGGAGGTGGATCTGCGGGTGGGGCAGGCGATCACGTGCGCGCGGTTCATGGATGACGAGGCGCTGCTGTTCAGCACCGGCAAGATCATCGAGGGGAAACAAGCGGAATTCGACGACCGCGGGTGCCGGACCCAGATCACCGTGGAGGTGAACGGAAGCGCCCAAAAAATGCTGGAAGACTGGTCGTCGGCCATGCGGAAATACCGCGACCTCCGCACCTTGCTGCACCGGGTGGTGTTTTACGGCGACCACACCCGGCAGGTGAAACACCTGGCGAGGCTGATGGGATTGAAAGTGATAGCCGAGTGTTAATCCAACACACCTGAAAGCACGACACTCCTGAAAGGAAAGCATCAACCACCAACCAAGAGCATCATCATTATGCTAAAAGCAGGCATCCTGGGATTGCCGAATGTCGGCAAATCCACCTTGTTCAACGCGGTCACCCGCAGCCGCAAGGCGGCGGCGGCCAACTACCCGTTCTGCACCATTGAACCCAATGTGGGCGGTGTGAACATCCCGGACCCGCGGCTGGAGGCGCTGGCGCCCATCGCCAAGACCAGTACGCTGATCCCCACGGCCATCGAGTTCGTGGACATCGCGGGCCTCGTCAAGGGCGCCTCCAAGGGGGAGGGACTCGGCAATAAATTCCTCAGCCACGTGCGGGAAGTGGATGCGCTCATCCACGTGGTGCGCTGTTTCGAAGATCCCAACGTGGTGCACGTGACCGGCTCCATCGATCCGATCCGCGACATTGAGATTGTCACCACCGAACTGGTGCTGGCGGACTTGGAGGCGGTGCACCGGAAAAAGGAAAAGATCTCCAAGGACTTCAAGCATGGGGACAAGCATGCCATCATCGAGACGGAACTGCTGATCAAGCTGGAAGCGCACTTGAACACGGGCAAGCCGGCCAGCACCCTGGCCTTGAGCAAGGAGGAGCGGACGCTGGCGAAAACCTTTTTCCTGCTGACCACCAAGCCGGTCATCTACGCCGCCAATGTCCAGGACTCGGACCTGGCCCGCGCCGGGGAAAACCCCGCTGTGGCCAAGGTTGGGGAATACGCCCGCACGCATCACGATTGCGGGACGGTCGTGATCAGCGCCCAGATCGAAAGCGACCTGGTGGACCTATCCCCCGCGGAACGCCAGGAATACCTCAAGGAGGTGGGGGTGCAGGAATCGGGAGTGGAGGCCCTGCTGCGGGCGGCCTACCAGGTGCTGGGCCTCCGAACGTTCTTTACCTTCAACGAAAAAGAGGTGCGTGCCTGGACCATCCATGCGGGCGACACGGCGCCCAAAGCAGCGGGCGCCATCCACACCGACTTTGAAAAAGGCTTCATCAAGGCCGACATGATCTACTGGCAGGATCTGGTGAAATGCGGGTCAGTGGCCGCCGCGCGCGACCGGGGCTGCTACAAAAGCGAAGGGCGCGAATATGTGGTCCGGGACGGGGACGTGCTGCTGTTCAAATTCAACGTCACCTGAACGGCATGAGCGACCTCGAATTGCTGCGCCAGCGCATCCGGGAATTCCGCGATGCGCGGGATTGGATGCAGTTCCACACGCCCAAAAACCTGGCCTGCTCCATTTGCATCGAGGCCGCCGAGCTGCTCGAGCATTTTCAGTGGTCGGACCCCGGGGCGCCCGGGGCGGCGCCCCCGGAAAAATCGGAGGCCATCGCCGAGGAGATCGCGGACATCGCCACCTATCTGATCGAGCTGGCCGACAATCTCGGCATTGATCTCCAGCAGGCCATCCTGGCCAAGCTGAAGATCAACGAACAAAAATACCCGGTGGCCAAAGCCCGGGGCTCGGCGAAAAAATACACCGAGCTGGGCTGATGGGATTACTCCAATTCCAAGGCAAACAAGGTCACGCTGCAGGCCGCCACTGATAATTGGCCGGCGAGGCCGCTGACCTCGGTGGTTTCGATCCGCACCCTGGCCCCGCGGTCCGGGTCGTTGCAGGCCATGGGATCGGAGCCGGCGATTTGCCAGCGCTGGCCGCGGCCGGTCAACTTCGCCCCTTTGATCTCCAGCGGCACCCGCACCGGCTGCAAGGTGGGATTGACCACGGAAACCGTGAGGGTTTTATGATCGGCCGACAAAGCGGCCATGGTGTCGTAGACGGGGCTGCACTCAGTGGCCACCGGCAAAATCCCGAAGTGCTCGCGGTATAATTTCAAGACCAAACCGGTGGTTTCGAACGCGGCCGCCTTTTTGCTGGTCTTGATGCAGCCAATGACATTCACGGTCTGCGCGTAGTTGGCCATGTAGAAGAGGCCGCTGTTGCGGGCCATTTCATGAAGGCCGGCGGCGATGCCCAAGGCGTCCTTGAGGAAGTAGCGGGTGCCCAGCTCGCCGAACACATGCGGGCCATACCAGTAGTTCCATTCGTCCAAGGCGATCCGGATATCCTTGCCTTTCAGCGAGTCCAGCTGCCGCCGGTAGCCCTGGTGAGCCACGGCTTTGGCATGGGCGGCGCGCGGGATCTGCTGCACATGCTCGATCAGGCCGGGGCGCTCCTGGCAGTAGAAATGCTCGCTGATCAAGTCCATGTGGCCGGCCGCGCCGCGCATCATATTCTCGCTCCATTTCCCGGCGTCGCCCACCGCCACCACCTTGATGGAGGGATCCACGGCGCGCATGGCATCCACGAACGCGTTGTGTTTCTGGATGTACTTTTCCTGGGTCATGTGGCCCAGCTGCCAGTCGCCGTACATCTCATTGCCGATGCTCCAGAAGCGAACCCCATAAGGCTCGGGATGGCCATTGCGGACCCGCCATTCACCCATGGGCGTGGAGGCGGCGCCGTTGGCGTATTGCAGCTCATCCACGGCGTTCTGGCTGTCGCCCAGGCCGCTGTTGACGGCGATGTAAGGATCGGTCCCCAGGAACCGGCAGAAAGCCATGAATTCATCGAGGCCGAAATCGTTGTGCTCGATGCCCTGCCAGGCGGGGTTTTTGCGGGGCGGGCGGCGATCCGGATCGCCAATGCCATCCTTCCAATTGTACCCGCTGACGAAATTCCCACCGGGCCAGCGGTAAACGGGGGAGTTCAATTCCTTGAGCAGCTGGAGCGTATCCGCCCGCATGCCCCCGATGTGGCTGGCGGGCATCAGGGACACCGTGCCCACCAGGAATTGCCCCTGGCCGGCGGCCGAGATCTCCAGGCGCCCATCATCCGTGGCAGCCCCGGCGGTGAAGCTCAGGGGGGAACGGGCGAAATCCGGGCCGAGCTTTTCGATACGCACGGTCTGCCGGTCACGCGGACCGCTCCCCCAGGCGAGGGTGACCTCCACCGGCCCGGCGCCGGGATCCCCCGCCAGCCAGATGCGGCCGGTGTAATCCGTCCCTTTTTTCAAAGCCAGCGCGCCTTGGGCGAAGCCCCGGCGGGCGCCGTTCCCCGCGAGCCGCACCTGCGGGGTGTGCTGGCCCACGAACGGTTTTTCGCGCACCATTGCCACCGCTTCCGGCCCGCCCACCGGTTTCCAGGGGGAATTTTTGGATCCCACGGCCTCGAAAAACTTGCGGTCCTCCAGCATCTCGGCCCAGATGCCGCCATAAATGCAGCGGCCCAGGTGCTCGATGAACTGGCCGTAAATATACTTTGAAATCGGCTCGCCCACCTGGTTGACATCGATCGCCGCGCGCGGCGGGGGAACCGGCTGGATATCCACCAGGCCGGCGTCGATATACTGGCCGCCGCTGGTCTGGCGGCAATGCACCGCCAGGATGTTCCGGCCCGGCTTCAAAGCCGCCCGGCCTTCGGCGGTGAGCGGCTGCGCCTCGTAAGCGGAGGAGAAACCGCCCAGCTTGGCGGCCAGGACGCCGTTGATATAAAGCTCGGCGTCTTCATCATGATGCACCCGGAACTGCAGCGCCTTGAATTCGCGATCCGGGAAATTGAAGTCCCGCCGCAGCCAGATGTCGGACGTGTTCCATTCGGTGCGCACCACCGAGCCGGGCGTACTCTTGGTGCCGAAACCGCCCGGTCCCCGCTTCCACGCGGAAGCGTCGAAGGCGGGCTGGAACCAGCCATCACCCGGTTTTTCAAAGGTATAACGCCAATCCATGCCGCGGGCCTCGGAAGTGGCCACCACCGTGGTGACAATCGGCGGCGGCGGCATGCGGGAAAAGTCGCCCCGGTTGACCGCGGCGATGCGCTCCAGGTCGGCTTTGACCACGGCGCGGTCATAGGTCAGCAAACCGTTGCATTCCACCTCCACATCGGTGATCTGGGTGTAAACAGCGGCGCAAAGGCCGGGGGAATCCTTGAACTGATACACGCTTTGCAGGAATGTTTCGTACTTGGCCGTCAATTGATCCGGGTTGGCCATGCCTTGGTAGCCCCAGTGCTCCGCTTTCCAGGTGTGCCCGGGGATGGCCAGGCCCAGGCCGCCGAACTCGCCCAGCACCACCGCCCGGCCGGGCTCCGCCGGCGGGGATTGCGGCGCCGGATAAGCGTGGATGTCATTCACATCCCCCACCTTCTGGTCGGTCCATCCGCTGGCGTTGTTGACCAGCCGGCTGGGATCCTGGCGCTTGACCCAATCGGTGAGGCGTCCGGTGTCGAACTGGCCCCAGCCTTCATTGAAGACCACCCACATGATGATGGAGGGATGATTGATATGGGTCTGGATCAACCGCCCCAGCTCCAGCTCGAACTGCTTTTTCGCCTCGGCGGTGCGGTTGTCCCCCGCGGGCATGTCCTGCCAGACCAGCAGGCCGAGCTTATCCGCCCAATAATACCAGCGGTCCGGCTCCACTTTCACATGCTTGCGCGTCATGTTGAAGCCCAGCTTCCGGGTGATTTCGATGTCGTATTTAAGGGCCTCATCCGTGGGCGCCGTATAGATGCCGTCGGGCCAGAAACCCTGGTCCAGCGGGCCGACTTGCATCACAAACTCGCCGTTGAGCTGGAGCCGGTTGATTCCCTGCTCATCCCGGGCAACCTCGATTTTGCGCAGGCCGAAATAGCTGGTGACTTCGTCCACCTGCTGGCCGCGCTGGTAAAGGGTCACCTTGAGGTCATACAGATTCGGCTGGGCGGGCGACCAAAGCCGGCCTTCCGGCAGGGCCAGCGCCAGGCTGGGGGAGACGGGGCCAGCCGTATCGCTGGACTGGGTGATCTGCGCTTCCGTGATTTTACGCCCCCCCTCGAACACCGCCACCCGCACCCCGACCTCGCCGCTCACCGGGGTGATGCTGGCCCGCACCGTCACGGTTTTGGGGTTGATTTCGGTCTGGATCTTCAAGGCCTCAATGTGAACCGGGGCGACCGGCTCCAGCCAGGCCGTCTGCCAGATGCCGGAGGCCGGGGTATACATGATGCCGCCCGGGTTGCGTACCTGTTTGCCCCGGGGCTGGTTGCCCGCATCCGAGGGATCGAAGACCCCCACCACCAGCTCCTGGGGCCCCTCCGGCTTGAGCGCGTCCGTGATGTCGAAGGAAAAGGCGTCGTAGCCACCCCGGTGCTCACCGAGTTTTTGGCCGTTGACGTAAACGGTGGCTTCCCAATCCACCGCCCCGAAATGCAGCAGCGCCCGCTGGCCCGCAAACGAGGCCGGCAACTGAAACGTCCGGCGGTACCACATCCGCTCCATTTGCTTCATCACGCCGGACAGGGCCGATTCCACCGGGTAGGGCACCAGGATCTGCCCCGGCAACTCCCGGCCCACGGGCGCCTCATCGCCATCCCGGGCTTCGGCAAACTGCCAGATCCCGTTCAGGTTCAGCCATTCGGCCCGGGCTAGCTGGGGCCGCGGATATTCCACCAAGGCATTGGCGGGTGAAACATCCTTGGCCCACCGGGTCAGCAAAGGCCCCTTGGCGGGCTGCCATTCGGATCGCACCACCGCACCGGACCAACCCAGCGCGGCCAGACTGAGGATTGAGATCAGTTTACGCATATGCATATTTTGGATTCGCTCCCGGGATATTGGCGGCTTGGGCAACCGCCGTCCAGCCTGAATCCTGCGCAAAAACTTGAACCCGGGCGAACCACGATTAATCAGGGCGAAATTCCAGTTTCCCCAAGCCTTGGCCACCGCCATCAGCAACCGCCCGGCAAAGCGAATAACCCATACCCAAAACCGGCCGGTTTTTCCTCACCGCAGGCCAAAAACAGGCCGGTGTGGGAGCCGATTAGGCTGCCTTATTTGAAGGCTTGACGGTGAACTGGCCCGTACCCAGAATCATTAGCAATGTAAGTGAATGAACCTGATTCTTTTGGCGTCAATCGATTTGAGTAATTATGAGATTTAGCTTTATCGCGATTCTGGCAGGGTGGGTGGCGCTCAGCGCCCCCGCGGCTCGTTTTCAACTCCTGGCGGCGGATGCGCCCCCCCCTCCGGCGGTGGTCGCCGCCGCCCCGGCCAGCTCGTCCACCGAAGCTTTGGCGGAAAAATTCAAGCCTGCTCAAGCAATTGCCCCGCAGGGTTTTATGTTGAAACAGGGGGACCGCCTGGCCATTTGCGGCGATTCCATCACCGAGCAGAAGATGTATTCCCGGATCATGGAAACCTACCTGACGGTGGCCTTGCCTGAGTTGCGCATCGCGGTGCGGCAATACGGCTGGGGTGGGGAGACAGCGCCCGGATTCCTGGGCCGGATGACGAATGATTGCCTGCGCTTTACCCCCACGGCAGCCACCACTTGTTACGGGATGAATGACCACCGCTACCGGGCCTACGAAGAGGCCATCGGAGCAAAATACCGGGAGGCCTCCACGGCGATGGTGAAAGCCTTCAAAGCAGCCGGCGCCAAAGTGGTGCTTGGGTCCCCTGGCTGCGTGGGGCGAAATCCAGCCTGGTCTGAAGGCAAAACCAACACGGTGGATGATCTGAACCTGAATTTGTGCACCTTGCGCAATATTGGCATCGAAATCGCCAAGGCTGAGCAGGTTGGTTTTGCGGATGTTTTCTGGCCCATGCTGACCGCCGGAGCCACCGCCCAGAAAAAGCATGGCCCGGAATTCGCCATCGCGGGCAAGGATGGCGTGCATCCCGGTTGGGCAGGGCAGTTGGTGATGGCTTACGCTTTCCTGAAAGCCTTGGGGGTGCCGGGCGAAATCGGCACTTTCACGGTGGATATGCAGTCGCGCAAGGTGGTGGTTTCGGCCGGGCACGAGGCGGTCTCGTTCAACAACGGCGAACTAGTGGTCAAAAGCAGCCGGTTCCCTTTCTGCGCGCCAGCGGGGGATTCCGCCAAGGATGACAACCTGCGCGCTGGAATGGCCTTGGTGCCCTTCAACCAGGAACTGAACCGGTTCATGCTGGTGATCAAAAGCGGATCCTCCACGAAATTCCGCGTCACGTGGGGCGCTGAGAACCGCACTTACACGGCCGAGCAACTGGCCAAGGGCATCAATCTCGCGGAAGAATTCCCGGTCAATCCTCTGAGCGAGGCCTTCAGCCGGGTGGACGCCGCCGTGCAAGCCAAGCAAAACTACGAAACCCGGCAGATCAAGGATCTTTTCCATGGACCGGAAGGCCGGGTGGATATCGCCGCCACGGCGGAGCTGACCGAAAAGGCCCGGGCACCCCTGGCCAACGCCATCTGGGAGTTGATGACCCCGGTGGCGCACACGATCAAAATCGAGCCCCTGTGATGCGCGGTTGATGGACGGTTTGCTCCGGCGTCCGGCCCGCGCGTGAGCCAATGAAGGCAATCAGAACCGAACCGCAGGCGGGCATCCCCGGCGAGGGGAAGCGGGCGGCCTTGATTTCGCTGCTGGCCGACGAAGATCCGGGCGTTTACCAAACCATCCGCAAGACCATCCTCGGTTACGGCGCCGAGGGCGTATCCTGGCTGCAGGCATTCACAGCCCACCCGGACCCAGTGCTGCGCCGCCGGGCGCTGGAGATCATTCAGTTCTGGTCCAGCCAGCAGGCGGATAATGAAATGCTGGCCTTCTGTGTCACCCATGGGGAGGATTTGGACATTGAAGAAGGGACCCTGCTCCTGGCCCGGACGCGGTATTCCGATATCAGCCTGGAAGCCCACCGGGCTTTGTTCGATCAGTATGCAGCCGATTTGGCGGATTCGGTTTACGCCGCCAACGATGCGGAAACCACCCTGGCCCGGATGAACGAATACCTGTTCGGCCGCCAGGGTTTCCGCGGCAATGAAAACCATTATTACGATCCTGAAAACAGCTATATCAACCGCGTGGTGGCGCGCAAGCTGGGCAATCCCATCGCGCTTTGCCTGGTGTTCTTGCTGGTGGCCAGACGGTTGAGCTTGCCCGTGGTGGGCGTGGGCCTGCCCGGCCATTTCCTCTGCCGTTACCAGTCTCCCAAGGCCGAATTTTTCATCGACGCCTTCAGCCAGGGCAAGGTTTGGACCAAGGCCGAATGCATCCGCTACCTCACGGAATCGGGCCACGGATATCTGGAAAGTTACCTCGCCCCCGTCACGCCGCGCCGGATGCTCCTGCGCATGTGCGCCAACCTGCACCAGATTTACATCGACCTGGAAGCCGCGGCCGAGGCGGCCTTGCTGCAGCGCTACATCATCGCTTTATCCCGATAATCAAAGCCATTCGCGGGCGCGCCAACACGGATCCCGGCCCCGCAGCGGGTGCCAACCCCCATTTCTCCGCCAGGTAAATTAAGCAGGTGACTTCGCATCCGGCTTGGTGTTAGATTGCCGGTAATAATATAACGCCGTGAAAACAACCTTGCTGACCGCGCTGCTGGGGACCGTCATTTCCGGATGGGCCGCCGCTCCCGAATCCCCAAACCTCCAGGCTCCCGCAACCACCGGCGAGCCGATGCTGGCCGGTGCGCCCCTGATCGCCCACTGGACCTTCAACGAGCCGGAATCGTCGCTGACGATCCGCGATGCCTCGCGGCCCGGCGGCCTGGACGCCCAGGCAAACCGGGCGATTCCGCGCTGCCGGGGCATCCACAGCGGCGCCTTGAACTTGCGCGGGGACCACGCCCTGCGGGCAAGCCTGGCCACCCTCGGCCCGGAGTTGGCGGGCATCACTTTTTGTGCCTGGACGCGCCCCGCCACGTTGAGCGGATTCCGGGAAATTTTCCGGCAGGAATGCGATCGCCGGCTGCTCTTTTCCTTCCAGGACGGTGGCGACCACCTGACGCTGGGCCTGAACATCGGCGGCTACCTGGAATGCGATGCCAGGATCGATCCCGCCCGGGTGGTGGACGGACGCTGGCACCATTGCGCGGCCACCTTCGACGGCGAGTGGATGCGCGTTTACCTGGACGGGGCGGAAGTTGGCTCCCTGCAGCGGCCAGGCCGGATTTCCCTGCAAAATGATGCCCCTGGCTTCATCGGTTCCAGCGGTGGCGGCGGTGAATTCTTCCAAGGTTCGCTCGACGACCTCCGCATTTACGCCCAGGCCTTGACCCCCGGCCAGATTGGCGTGCTGCATCAAAGCGGCGCGGAGGCGGCCCAGCGCCTGGCAGTGGAGCTGGAACAGGCCGTCACCCAATACTTTGTGCCCGGCAATACCTTCGCCGAATCCCTGGCCGCCACCCGGAAGAAAATCGCCCAAAAAAGCTCGGGGCTGGAAGCGGACCTGGCCGGCATCATCCAGGCCAGATTGAAATCCCGCTTTCCGGAAGACCACGACCATTTCACCCAGTGGGCGGGCATCAACCTGGCGGATTACCTGGGATCCGCCGAGGCCGGCCTGGATGTGCGGCTGGCTGGCCGGCTCATGGACCTGGCGCTCGAATACAAGCCGCTCACGGAGCAGCAATGGAAAAAACAGACCGAAGAGGAGCGCCGCCAATGGGCCAGGATGGACGCCCTGAAAGCGCGCTTTGACCAGATGGCCGCCAACGCGGCCAGCTCGCAATTCTCACCCGCTTGGATCCAGCTGGTGCTGGAGGCGGGCGGGCAGATCCAATTCCGCCCGGTGCAGAATGAGCCGGTGGCCCCCTACCTTAAACCGGCCACTCCGCCCCTGCACCGCTTAAGCGCCACCGAGGGCCGCGCCCAGCTGGAAGAGGATTGGCTCCACCAGGCCCGCCATCAGCTCACGTATGAGCGGATCACCCAGGAAATCCAATGGGCCCGCGAGCTGGCGAACCGCCTCCAGTCCGCCAGCGGCCGCCCGGTGGACTGCGCCGGCGAACGCGGAGTGCTGGACACTGCCGAAAAACAGGCCGCCGCACGGAGCGTCCCCGAGCGCGAGCTGTATTTCCAGGTGCGCCAGGCCAAACGGGGGATCATGCTGAAGAACCCGGCGGTGGATTTCGAGCGCATCCTGCTGGTGGACATGCCCTTCCCGCAAGGCTCCGAGTGGCAGCATGAAACCCGGCACCGCCTGGGCTATATGGCGGTGCCCGGCGGCCGGTTGCTGGTGCTGGAAGGATTGCGGCCGGATGCCCCGGTGCGGCAGCTCATGCCCCAGGAGCCGCTGCACGGCTCCTTCTGGCGGCCGGATGTGTCCTGGGACGCCACCAAGGCATTGTTCTGCTTCAAGCCGCACAACGAAAAAGCCTTCCACTTGTATGAGGCCGGCCTGGATGGCTCCGGCCTGGTGCAGCTGACCGACGGGCCTTACGACGACCTGGACCCGATCTACCTGCCCGATGACCGGCATATCGCCTTCAGCACCACGCGCGGGCACACCTATGTGCGGTGCATGCCGCCCACCAGCGCTTTCGTGCTGGCCCGCTGCGACCGCGCCGGCCGCGATATCTATCTCATCTCCGCCAACAACGAGCCGGATTACCTCCCCTCTGTGATGAACGACGGCCGCCTGGTCTATACCCGCTGGGAATACACCGACAAGCCCCTCTGGCGCGCGCAAAAGCTTTGGACCGTGAACCCGGATGGCACCCAGGTGAGCACCCTGTGGGGCAACCAAAGCGTCTGGCCGGATGTGGTCAAGGATGCCCGGTCCATCCCCGGCAGCCGGCGGGTGATGTTCACCGGCAGCGCCCACCACAACTGGTTCAGCGGGGCGGTGGGCATCCTGGATCCCAGCCAGGGCTTCAATTTCCCCAAAGGCATCGCCAAGGTGACGGCCGAGCTGCCGTGGCCGGAGTGCGGCAACGGCCCGGTCGATCCAGTGGAATCCCCCCGCTACCATGCCAGCGGCGCCTATGCGGCCTACTATTCGCCTTATCCGCTGAGCGAGCGGGATTTCCTGGTGTCCGCCCAGCGCGACGGCAAATTTGTGCTTTACCTCATGGATGTGGAGGGCAACCGCGAGCTGATCTACGAGGGCGCCAACCAGGTGCTGCATGCCATGCCGGTCAAGCCGCGGGCCAGGCCGCCGGTGATGCCGGACCGCGTGGCGTGGCCCACCCGGCAGGAACCGCACACGCAGCCGGGCGTGTTTTACAGCAGCAGCATTTACCAGGGCGCGCCCGAGGCTTTGCGGGGCCAGGCGAAGTCCCTGCGCATCTTCAGCATCGACCACAAAACCTATACCTACTGGTATAAGCGGCCCTACATTTCCACCGGCCCGGTGATCTCCGCCGTGCAATCGGAAGGGGTCAAACGCCTGCTGGGCACGGTGCCGATCGCCGGGGATGGCTCGGTTTCCTTCAAGGCGCCCACGGGGGTGGCGCTGCATTTCCAGCTGCTGGATGGCCAGCAGCGCGCCTTGCAAACCATGCGCAGCTTTGTCAACCTGATGCCGGGGGAGAGCCGCGGCTGCCTCGGCTGCCACGAATCCCATTCGCGCACGCCGGATACCCAGCACAAGTCCTATACGCTGGCCCGGCAGCCGGCGGAGATCCAGCCACCCCCCTGGGCGGATAATACCGTGAGCTATCCGCGCTACGTCCAGCCGGTGCTCGACAAATATTGCGGCAAATGCCACCAGGGCGAGGGCGAGGCGCGCAAGGTTTTTGATCTCGTCGAGCGGCCCAGCTCCCCCATCTTCACCGAGCCTTACCTGACGCTGATCGGCCGCCCGACCTGGGGCGCCCCTTACGAAATGCCCGCCAAGCCGGCGCCCGGTTTTGGCCTCGCCGGCTGCCTCCTGGTGGAGGCTTACAGCACCACCGATCCCAAGGCCTATGTGACCCCGCCCCCGATGACCTCTCTCTCCTACCGCAGCAAGCTCATCGACCTGGTCTCCAACGGCCAGCACTACGGCGTGAAAGTGGACGAGATCAGCCGGCAACGGCTGATCGTATGGGTGGATGCCATGTGCCCCTACCTGGGCGACGACGAAGTGCGCCAGATCCCGGACCCGGTCTTCCAGGGGGTGGACTGGCTGTCGGTGCGCCCCAAGATCGCCTCCGCCCCGCATATCAACCGGCCCGGCCCGGTGGATTAAGGCCACCAAAGTATGAGACACGCCCCTTTGTTGGCGCTCCTGCTCCTGCCCGGCCTGGGGGCGGAACGCGCCGCCGGCCAGTTTTGTACGCCGGACATGACTCAGGGCTGATGGGGTTGAAGTCCCCTGTAGGCCG
>CAYPCQ010000121.1:0-26638 GCA_964409245.1 uncultured Verrucomicrobiota bacterium | reverse complement strand
GGAGGGCGAGGGCGGAGGGCGGAGGGCGAGGGCGGAGGGCGGAGGGCGAGGGCGGAGGGCGGAGGGCGGAGGGCGAGGGCGGAGGGCGGAGGGCGGAGGGCGGAGGGAAGGGGCCTGGAGCGCAGAGCGGAGGGCGGAGAGCGGGGGAGGACAGAGGACAGAGGTCTGAAGGCGGAAGGCGGAAGGCGGCGGAAAAAGCATGGAGCGCAGAGCGGAGAGCAGGGAGTAGGGGGGAGGTCCCGCAGATTTCAGATTTCAGATTTGAGAACATATTCTTCTTGATTTTATATTTCTGAACTCATTTCTCCGGTTGTTCTCCACTTTACGCCCTGACATCATATGGCATTGTTCGACCCTTCTAAACTCTTTATTCTCTCGGCAATAAAATTAATTACCCAATAAGGGGACCGTTATGATACCTGCGCGGGAGAATCAATATGTTGAGTTCAAGGAGGAGTCAGTCACGGCGAGTGATTTGGCTGAAGAAATCGTCGCTTTCGCCAATGCTGAAGGAGGAGAGGAAAAGCGCAGAGCGGAGAGCGGAGAGCCTAGAGCGAGGCGAGGACAGAGGACAGAGGTCGGAGGTCTGAAGTCCGAGGGAGGGAGCGCAGATTTCAAATTTCAAATTTCAGATTTGAGAACAAATTCTTCTCGATTTCATATTTCTGAACTCATTTCTCCGCTTGTTTTCCACTTTACGCTAATCAACTTCCTGAATTGTTCGACCGTCATAGCCTCTTTATTCTCTCGGTTTAAAGTTTCACACCCCATAAGAGGACCGTTATGATACCGGTGCGGGAGAATCAATATGTTGAGTTCAAGGAGGAGTCAGTCGTGCAGACTGGAAAATATTGCCCAAGACTTTCGTCGATAGCCATTTATCCCGATCAGATAGGGACTAACCCGTAGAAATTGCCGCAATTTGCAGGTTTAAACAGATTCACTTTTTGGAACCGTCACCAGCCGTGTTTTTGAGGAACGCCGAGGGCGCGATGGGATCGACACTCCCGTTGGGATTCACGGAGGGAAAAGGGAATGGCCACGAAAGAGCGCAAAGGGCACAAAATGGACCGATTGGCAGGGTTATCCCGCCCTTTCAGGGCTGGGGTGTGGGTTCGCATGGGCGTTACCCTGGGCGATGCCCAGGGCTGGATTATCGCCGCCCCGTTGGGGCTTTCGCTTCCTAATAAGGCAATGCCTCGTTAAATGAGGACTCAAAGTTTATTCTCGTTTTACGCAAAATTCTGCGAACCAATGCCTTCCGTCCCAAATTCAGGGACTTGGCTAAGAAACCTTCTACCATCCAGTCAGGGCTGGGTGGTGCTTGGGCTGTTGTTGGGCGGCCTGGTGGCCAGAGGGGGTGAGGTGGAGCTGCGGCCGGGTTTGACCACCGAAAAGGGGGTGGTTCAGGTGGAGTATCGGTCGGGCGGGGTTCCGGTCTGGCGCGCGGAGAAATCCGCACCCGCCGGAGTGGAGTGGCTGGCGCCTGGCGTTCCAGTGGCGCCGGTGGAGTTTCGGGATTTCAAGGAATCCGGCACAGTCATTGAGCTGGGGCCGGTCCAGCAGGGTGCGTTCACGCTGCGTCTGCGGTTGACCCAAAAAACCCCCTCGCTTGTGGAGCGCACCTTGGAAGTGCAGGCGCGTGACGCCGGGCAGTTTGCCGTCGCTTTTCCGCTCACCGCCGCCAGGGAGGGGGAATATGCCTCTTTCACCGGTCCCGCCCGGGAACGGACGGTTTACGATACGGTGCGCGGCACACCCAGGACCGAGACTTTCCCGGTGGCGATGCTCCGCACCACCGATGTCGTTTATGGCCTGGCGGCTGATTCCCCCGGGTTGTGGGAGAACCGCTGCCAGGTGCTGTTGGATCCCCCGTGCCGCCGGCTGGCCGTGATGGCCGGTGATGGCCGGGATCCTTACCCGTTGATCGTGAAGCCGCCGGAGGATGCCCGGGACACGTATCAATACCAGATGGACGGCTGGCAAGCGCTGGCGGCGGGTGAAACGCGCTGTTTCACGACGTGGGTTTTCGCCAGCCCCGCCCGCCACCATTACGATGCCCAGGTGGCCGCCCATCTCGCCGTGGCCAATGGGAAAGGCTGGAGCGGCTCGGCGGTGGAGGCCATCCTGCGCAACACCTCCCTTTACCTGCTGCGCCGCAACCTGGCCCGCGATGCCGGGGATCGCCCCCGGGACGGCCGCTATATTTTCATTTCCGGACCGGGCTACGGCTGGAAACAGTGGGTTTCGGATGGGTTTTATACCGCCCTGGGGCTGGACGACCCGGAGAAGACCATCGAGTCCAACCGGGCCGTGTTCTGGACCCGGATGGATTACGAGGATAACGCGCAATATTACCTGATCTGGGCGGTGCTGATGAAGCGGGCGGGTGGGGTGATCCACGAGGCCCTGGTCCGCCGGGCTTGCGATTTCATCCGCGGCCACGAAACCAACGGCCTCTATTATCCTCCGCCGCTGCCGGGGGTGCCCAACGCCAAAGGCTGGAAAACTTACCACGATGTGCTGCCCTATGACGATGACGATGCGCCCGCCAGCAACCAGGGATTCCACTGCGGCGCTTTGCTCGCCGCGCGGGAGCTGGGTCTGGGGGTGGGGGAGGCAGACATCGAGCGGGCCAGCGCGGCCTATCGCTCGCTGTTCAATACCCGGCTGGGATTCATGCCCACCAGCCGGAAGCTGCGCGATACCCTGGGACAGGATACCCTCTACGGAGCCACTTTGACCTTCGCCGTCTTTGGCCGGAAGCTGCTCACGGATGACCAGGTGCTGGCGCATTACCGGACCTCGGAAAAAGTCAAAAGCCCCTATGGCTTGCGCGTGATCTCCCAGGCGGATGGGAAGCTGCTGCCCGGTCATTCCGGGGTCTATTGCTACGGCGGTTCCTGGTTCCTGAATGATGCGGCCAACTATTTGCTGGCGGGGGTCCATGGCTTGCCGGCCGCCGAGGTGGATGCCCGGCTCGAGGAGCGGACCGCCCGGGAGATTGCGTTTGTGCCGGCCTTCAATGAATCCATCAGCACGGTGGATGGCAGGCCGCACGGCCATGTCCTGTATTCGTGGAATTCCGGCTATGTGTGGCTCCGCCGGGAGATCCGCCGCCGGCTCGGCCAAGCCGGCCCCGATCCGGTGCATGCCGCCCTGGATCAGCGCCTGGGAGTGGTGCGCGAGGGCGGCTCCCTGCGCCTGGATCCGGCGCCGCCGTGGGTTGGCTTCACGGAGCTGCGCACCAGCCTCCCCGGCGGCCGGCACGCCAATGTGCGCACGATGCGGGCCGTCATGGCCCGGGCGGATGGCACCGGGCGCCGCCTGGTGGCGGAGCAGCTGGCCACGGAGCCGGACACTTGGACCCAGTTTGCAGGCTGGTCGCCGGATGGCCGCCGGGCGGTGGTGGTCCGTGGCTGGGAGGATCCGGAGAACGCCCGCTGGGAGGAGGCGCACCGCACCTTCCGCATGGAGCCGGGCCGGTGGCTGGTGGATTCCTGCCTGGCCGATCCCGTCACCGGCGAGGTGGCCAACCTCACGGCGGTGGAGCGCGCCAGCCATTACAACAGCGGACTTTTCTTTTTGCCGGGAAATCGCGGCCTCGGCTTTACCGCGCTGATCGGCGGCGTGTCGAAGCCTTTCCTCATGGATCTGGACGGGCGCCACAAACGCGACGTGTCGGGCAAGGATGCCGGGTTTGCCTACGGCTACAGTGCCTCACCAGATGGCCAATGGATCAGCTACCACGAGAACTACCAGATTCATATCGCCCGCGCGGATGGCTCGGACAAAAGGAAGATCGAAACCGGAAATCCATTCAACTTCGGCCCGCAATGGTCCCCCGATGGCCAATGGCTGCTGTTCCTCAGCGGAGCGCATGGGCAGAGCAATCCCCACCTGGTGCGCCGCGATGGCACGGGGCTGCGCCAGCTCGCCGACCTCCACGGATACCAGGGCTGGGTTCTCTTCCTGGATGTGGACGACTTCCACCAGGGCAGCAGCGATATCCCGGTTTGGGCGGTCGATGGCCAGTCGGTGTTCCACACCGCCCGGGTTGGCCAGAACGTCGAAATGTTCAGGACGGCGCTGGATGGCCAGCCGGTTCAGCTAACCCATTCGGCGGAAGGCACCTTGCATTATCACCCGCAGCCGTCCCTGGACGGCCAATGGCTCGCCTACGGTTCCAAGCGCGACGGGGTGCGCCAAATATATGTCCGGCGGCTGGTGGATGGCCTGGAGCGGCGGATCACCCAGCTGGCGCCCGGCCAGGCGGCCATGTGGCCGCATTGGCAGCCTTTGCCCAAACCGTAAAAAACAGTTCCAGATTTATGGAGACGAAACCGCCTTATGGGCGGTTTTTTTTTGCTCCGATTTCCGCCAGGCGCGTTCCTGTTTTTTCAGTTTGTCCAGCAGGAGGGCTTCCGCTGACCAGCCCCGTTCCTGGGCGTATTGGGCGAGGGCGAAAAGCTCCGCGGCGACCTGGCGGCGGGTGGGTTTGCTGGTGCGGGGCTGGCGGGCATCGAGCAGGCCGGCTTTGCGGGCTTTTTTGGCCAGTTTCTCGGCCCGCAGGAGGGCCGGCAGATGGCGGGGGATGCCATCCAGGGCGGAGGGGCGGGCCTGGGGCGTGCCGGCCTTTTCGGCGTGCTTGATGCGGTCCCACTGGGCCCACACGCCATCCACGGTGTCCACGCTGGATTCGCCGAAGACGTGGGGATGGCGGCGGATGAGCTTGTCCGCGAGGGTCTGGGCCACCTGGTCGAAGCCGAAGGCCTGGCGCTCCTGGGCGAGCTGGCAGTGGAAAACGACCTGGAGGAGGAGATCGCCCAGCTCCTCGAGCATTTCGTGGTCATCGCCCGCCTCGATGGCGTCCAGCAATTCGTAAACCTCCTCGATGGCGTGGAGGCGCAGGGAGTGGTGATCCTGCTCGCGGTCCCAGGGGCAGCCGTGGGGGGCGCGCAGCTGGCTCATGACCCACAGGACGGCGTCGATGGGCTTGCGGTGTTTCGGGATTTTCAAGGCTTTGGGCATATCATTTCAAGTTACTTTCAAGGCGATGCGGCGGATCTTGAACCAAGTTGGAAAAGCGGCCAGAACCGGCGGGGGCGGAAGCTTCAGCCACCCGCGGTTTCCGAGCCCGGCCCGGGCGCCGCTGCGGGCTGGTTCCAGCGCTGGCGGAGGTCGTTGCGCCGGGCGTCCAGCAGTTCCAGCTGGAGCGTGGCATCGCGCAACAAAGCGGGCGGCGGCAGCCGGAGCTTGGCGGCGGTGGCGGGGGTGGTTTTTGGGGCTTTCTTGAGGTAAGTATCCAGAACCCGCAGGTATTCGTTGATCAGTGGGATCAAGGAGGGCCAGGCGTTCACCCGCAAGCCCTGCAGCTGGCTGATTTTGGAGGCGAAGACCTGCCGCTGCAGGCCCAGATCCCACCGGGCCATGAATTGCTGAACCGAGACCTGGCTGTATTGGGGCGGGCTGTTGCTGAAGGAATGGATGTAAACCGGCAGGCGCAGGATCTCGTCCAGCTTCTGGCCGCTCTGCGCCGGCGACCAGCCATGCCATTGATCCATCCCGCCCACGTTGACCAAGTGCAAGGCCCACCATTTCTCCACCGCCAGCGGCCGGTCGAAATAGGCCTGGAAAGCCCTCAGGAAGGGGATCTGCCAATTGAGGGCGGCGGGCAGCAGCCGCAAAAACTCCTGCATGCAATGCGGGCCATCGGGCAGCTTCAGCAGCTCGGACACAAACAAATGGGCGCTCGCCTGAAACAGCTCCCAGGCGGGGCCTTGCAGCCGGTCCGGGGTGGGCTGGCCCAGCTGCTCGAAAGTCAGGGATGGACCCAGCCGGAGGCGGTTCCGGATCTCCGCCAGCGCATCGGAGCGGATATCCATCCGCGTCAGGCGCGTCAGGGGCTGCACGATCAAATCCCGGCTGGAGGTGGCCAGCAGGTGCCGGGTCATTCCCTCCACGAGCCAGAGGGGCACCTCGGCCAGGCCGGGGCCGGCCTGGCGGTTGGCCTGCTCCAGCAGGAGCACGTTGACGATGGCCCGCACCAGCTTGTTGGTCTCGATCTCATCGGGCAGCGTCACCCGGTATTGCCAGGCGGTGGCATTGAATGGCTGGATGGTTACCGGCGCATTGGCGAATACCGTGAACTGGATGTTCACGAAGATCCGGCCGCGCCATTGATCGGGGGCGGCGATTTCCCTCAAGAAAGCGGTTTTGATCCGTTCGCAGGCCACCGCCAGCGTGGAAGGCTCCAGCCGCAGCGTTTTCGTCGGGGTCCGGATTTCGGCCAGATCCGGCCGGGTGGCCCGGGGCGGGGGCACCCCCCGCACAATGAACTGCTCGCTGCCGCTGCGGATGGTGATGTTCGCGTTGGTCCACTCCGCCCCGGCCACGCTCGCGGCCACCCAACAGCAAATCATCCAGGCGGCCAGCTTCATGGGCGCGTTTCCGGGAGGTAATTAAAAAGCTTCAGCCGGGGCAGGCGGGAAGGATCATTGGTTTTGGTCACGAGGGACACATACGCGATGTTGGTGAAGACATCTTCGTAAAGCTCCGTAAAGCGCGGATCCTGGGGGCCAAAATGGTTTTTCATATAGCCCCAGAGGCTCTTGGGGATCTGCAAATTCCCCATCCGCAATCCCACTGGCTGGACCGACCAATTGGTCTGGTTATTCCGCAGCGCCACCTCCTCCTGCCAGACATACCTTCGGCTCGCCCAGAACCAGGTCCAAGGCCGGTTCCATGTCCGGTTGGTCCAGCCCTGGTTCACCCAGCTATACCACGTCACATTGGAGAGCGTCAGCTTCAGCCCGGCGCGCTCCACCACGGCGCCGTTGGTATGGGCATAAACCGCGAGTTCGTCCGCATTGGTCTTATAGAAATAACGCTGGTGGATATACGAGTTGATCTCCTCCCGGCTCAGTTCCAGGAACGCCCGCTGGTTGGAGGTGCGGGCCTCCTTGAAATTCTTCCAGGCGCGGGAGGTGGCATTGGCGTCCAGGCTGGTGATCCCCAGGTTGTAATTAACCGGCCTGGTCGCATTAATGAACACATATGCGCCACCGCCCGCGGCCACCACCGCGAGCAAGACGAGCAGGCCAAGCAGCACATAGAGCGCCTTTTTCAGTTTATTGGTTTTGACTGCCATAGAATCCTTTCGCGCCGATTACATCATAGGGGCCGGTTGGCCGCTTTCATCGTCCTCCGGCTGGTCCCGGAAATCGATATCCGGCTTTCTTTCACCGCATCATTGCCGAACCGGGCTGGAATATCAAGCCCGCTTGGCAGTGGGCCGGCCGCCGCTGGCAGAAATATCCGGGCAGGGGAGCTATCCGGCGGATTTGTGCGCCCGCCGGGATGCGGGTGGCAGCTAAATCAGCCCGGAGCCAAAAGTGAACTGCGAAACCTTCAAAAAGACCCGGACCGCTCGCATAATCCAGCCAGCCAATAGCTGAAAAGGATTAGGTCGTGCCGCTCTTCGGGCTGGATTTGGCGCCCTTGTCAGCCGCCGGAGCGGGAGCGGGAGTGGAAGCGGGCTTGGAATCAGAACTGGCCGGGGCGGACTTGGAGGATTCGGAATCCTTCTTGGCCGAGGCTTTATAGCTGTCGCTGCGGTAGTCGGTGATGTAAAATCCGCTGCCTTTGAAGATCAACCCGCCGCCGCCGCCGATTTTGCGTTTCACCCGGCCTTTGCCCCACTTGGCCCCTTTGCAATGCTCCTTCGGGCAAATGGTCAGCGGTTCCGCCGTGATGGGCTGGAACAGCTCAAATTCATGGTTGCACTTCTCGCAAATATATTCGTAAGTCGGCATATTCCTAAGCTAATCGATCGGTTCAGACGCCGGGCAATGCCGCCGCCTTCTGGCGCAAGTGGTTCATTGCCAATAGACTGCCCGGCAGCCTGACTCATTTCTAGGCCAAACCCGAGGGTTCGTCAAGCAGCCTGTAAACCCCCTTGGCCGGTGCGGAGGATGCGCTTGCCTGGGATTTTGAGGGCGGATATATTGGCCGCATTATGGAACAAGTCGTGATCATCGGCACTGGTTGCGCCGGGCTGGCTGCGGCCATCTACACCGCCCGGGCAAATCTGAGTCCCCTCGTCCTCACCGGGATAACCCCGGGTGGCCTGCTGACCACCACCAGCATCGTGGAGAATTATCCCGGTTTTCCGGATGGTGTGGACGGCTTCGAGCTGATGACCCGCATGCAAAAACAGGCTGAAAAATTCGGCGCGCAGGTGAAGTTTGCCACGGTGGATTCCGTCGATTTCACCAAGAGCCCGTTTTGGATCACCGTGGATGGGGAGCTGGTCGTGAGCAAAACGGTCATCATCGCCACCGGCGCCGGGCACCGGCACCTGGGCCTGGCCAGCGAAGCCAAGCTCGACAAGAAAGGCATCACCTACTGTGCCACCTGCGATGGCGCCCTGCCGGTCTTCCGCAACAAGCCCCTGGTGGTGGTAGGCGGCGGGGATTCGGCCTGTGAAGAGGCCCTTTACCTCACCCGCTTCGGCTCGGCGGTTTACCTGATCCACCGGCGGGACGCCCTGCGGGCCTCCAGGATCATGGCCGAACGCGTGCTTTCCAACCCCAAAATCAAACCCATCTGGGATTCCGTGGTCACGGAGGTTTTGGATGTCCAGCAGGATAAGGTGACCGCCGTGCGGCTGAAAAACCTCAAGACCAGCCAGGAGCAGGTGCTCGATTGCGCCGGGGTGTTCGTGGCCATCGGCCACCAGCCCAACACCACCATTTTCAAAGGCCAGGTGGAAATGGATGATAACGGCTACATCGTGCGCCGGAACGGCGCCGCCACCAGCGTGGCGGGGGTGTTCGTGGCGGGCGATTGCTCGGACCACGTTTACCGCCAGGCTATCACCGCCGCCGGGATGGGCTGCGCAGCCGCCATCGAGGTGGAGCGCCACCTCGCCGCGGTCAATTGATGGCCGCGCCCAGGCGGGCGCTGGTGCGGTCCTTCAGCCATTGGTAATCGGTGGGCGGCTCCGCCGGGATGATGCCGCCCACGCCCCCTTTCACCGCCGGGCGCACCGTGTCCGGCACCACCCAGCGATGCGTCTCCGCGTGGCCGTCACCGAAGGATAAATTCCCCGCGCCCTGGTGATGGGAGGCCGGGAGGTTGCCCCATTTATACTCCTCCAGCCGGTTCATGAAGAAACCGTCGTTGAGGGTGTCGGGGTGTTCGTCCAGGATCACGAATACCATGGCCGGCCGGATGAAGCTGGCCGCCTTGAAAAACTGCACATAGGCCGGGTTGAATTTATTGGTGAGCACCCCCGGGTCTCCCACCAGGGAATTCATGGACATGCTCCGGTTGCGCGGGCCGCTCTCGGCGGCGGATTTGTCCGTGGGGCATTTGAACACGCCCACTCCCTGGTTCAGGTAACCACCCAGTTTGGAGGTCGTCAGATAGAGCAGGTTGGTGTTTTCGTCATCCCCGCCCCAGTTGAGCACATTGTTGACCCAATTCTGCCGACGCAGCCGGGTTTCATCCACCCCGTGGTTGTTCACCAGCAGATCCTTGTTGTCCTCCGGGTAGAGGGCCCAGGCCACGGAAAGCTGTTTGATGTTGTTCAGGCAGGCAGCTGCCTGGGCGCGGCTTTTGACCTTCGACAGCGCGGGGAGCAGCAGGCTCGCCAGGATGGCGATGATGGCGATCACCACCAGCAGTTCGATCAGCGTGAAACCACCCCGCGGAGAACCGGGACACATGGGCTTTTTTCTCATCAGCCAGAGAGGCTAACCCCACCGGCCGCAAAATGTAAATTAACTTATGCCGGGTTCACTATTCCTCATTATTATCTTCTTCAGCGCCTGGGTCCGGGAGCCGCTGGCGTGCGCCGTGACGGACGTGGAGAATGAAAACTGTATCGGCTTCGATGGTAAAAAGAATGCGGTAACGCCCGATGCGCTGGCCATGGACCAGTTGCCTGATCTCTGGCTGAAAAAAATCGTTCTCAGGTGCGTGAGGACAGCGTTCGGGAAAAGTCTCCAAAGTTTCGATTGTGGAAAAGAGGCTGTTGAACCACTTGATGGCGCTATCAGGTGCGCGCTCGGAGAGCCAAAGGTAGGCTTCCTCAATTTCGCTGGCCGCGCGAGGCTGGACCACAACGCGATACTTCATGCAGCAGCCGGGATCTTATGCTTCGTGCGAATGCGCTGCAAGGCTTGCGTAGCTGGCTCCCCTTCGCCTCGTTTGATGGATTCAAGCCCCTCACGCACCGCAGCTACGGCCTCTGACTGCTCGATGAGATCCATCAGTTTTTGATAGGATCTGGCGTCTTGAATCACGATTTCGGCGCGCCCATTCACGGTGAGGATCTGCGGTTTGCCGGTGCGCTTAAGCCGCTGGATGTGTTTTTTGGCGTTCCGTTGGAAATCGGACAAAGGCCGGATGTCTTCGAGATCGATCATAAGCGGTTATTCGTGCATGAAATTACCATTGAATAACATGCTGCCACAAAAACACGCCGGCGGCAATGGCTCAATTGGCATCGCGAAAAGGGCCTTATCCAGGCGAGCAGCCACCGCTTTCACCTGCCCCCAGCCAGGAAATCCCGGCGCACCCGGGCCCGGGCCCGGAAGCCGATCACCAGGCTGCTCAGGATGGTGGGGACGAACCAGGCCGCCCAGAGGGCCAGCCGGGAGGGCCGGCTATTATACCACCCCATGCTGGTCATCTTCATGAACATCAGCAATATGGCCGCCCAGGAAGGGACCATAACCCAGCCCAAGGCGCCCACCATGGCGCGCAGGTGGCTTTGGGAGCGGATCGCCTCCGCCAATCCCTTCCAGGTGAGCGCCCAGGCATCCAGCCACAGCAGCGCCATGCCGCCCAAACTGGCCGAGAGTAAAAAAGCGTGGTTCTGCCTGGACCAGAAGCTGGTCAGATGCGGGAGCAGGAAGAGAATGAAGCCGTTCAAAACCAGCAGCACGGTGAAGCTGGGGGCAAAGACCCGCCACAAGGCTCGCCAGGCGCCCTGGATGATGGCGGCCGGCCGCAGGGGTGTCACCAAGAGCAATTCCCACGCCCCGCAAGCCCGGCTGTCGCTCAGGAGCCGGCTGGCCTCCACCCCCAGCAGGATTTTCACGAAGATATGCAGCAGCCAGGTGGCCGCCAGCCACAACATTTCATAGGTTCCGCGTTCCCCTTCGGAAAACCCTGCCCCCAGCAGCAAATAGCTCCACAGGGCTAATCCTAAAACCAGGCCCGCCCGCAGCCAGAATATCAGCACCCGATCCCGCAGGCCCAGCCAGCAAAACGGATCGGCCTCCAAAAACCGCCGCCGGATTTTTTCGCGCCAGCGGCGGCCCCCATGGAAATAATCCTGCCAGAAAGTGGCATTCGTGAGGGGCTTGGCCACCGGGGCCTCCTGGAGGCGTTGGGCGGGCAGCACCCGGCAGGCCGTCCAGATACCCGCCAACCCGATCGCCAGCATCAAAGAGGCGCCGGCCCAATAATAAACGGGGCCAAATAATTCACTATAAGGCTCATTGAAAGCGAAAACGAAAGGAAAAACCGGGCAAAAAACCATAATCCCCACGGTATGCTCCGCATCCTGCACTACGATAGCAAACAAAACCCACACGATGGGCAGCAAAATGGCCTGCGCACAAACGATCCCCAGCGAGGCCAGCACCGCCCGGCGCGCCCCCCAAACCCGGGCGGAAACGCCCAGCCCGATCCCCAAGGAATAAAACAGAAGCACAAAACAGATCAGGACCACGCGGTAAACTTCGGCGGTGGTGATGCCGCCCGACATGAGCGTTAACGATAACAATGGCAAAACCGCCAGCAAACCGAAGATGGCATTAACCGAAAAGGCCGCCAGCTTGCCCAAAACCACGTCCCGGCCATTCAGATCAGTGAGGAACAGCAGGCCGAGGGTGCCCTCCCGTTTTTCACTGCTCAGGCAATCGCAGGTCAGAAAAAGGCCGCTAAAAAGGCAAAAAAGCATGCCCACGATGCTCAGGAACACGAAAACCTGGTAATTCCACTGCTGCGGAGTGTAAGCCCTGGGCCGGCTGGCCATCATGATGGCCCAGACCAGGGTGAAAGCAAAAGCCAGGCCGGTGCGCAGGCCAAAGGTGGCCCGCCGCCGCGCCGCGCCGCGCAATTCCCGCTCCACGATGGGCAAAGGGAGGATCATGCCAGGCGGGTGTTGGCCAGCGTGAAAGCACCCCTCAAGACACTGGAACCCTGGGGCTTCTTGCTCATCACGGCCTCAGGCTAACTCCGCCCGCCGCAAAATGTAAATCAAGTTATGGCGTTAGGGCGCACCCGCCAGGAAATCCCGGCGCACCCGGGCCCGGGCCCGGAAGCCGAACCATAAGCCGCTTAATACGGTGGGGATGAACCAGGCAGCCCACATGGGCAGCAAGGAGGATACGTGGTTGGCGGCGCCCACCATGAACAGCAGGATCAGGTAAAGCCAGGGCGGCGCCATGACCCAGCCCAAGGTGCTCACCATGGCGCGCAGATGGCTTTTGGAGCGGATCGCCGCTGCCAATCCCAGCCAGCTGAGCGCCCAGCAATCCAGGCCTAAAAGCACCAGGCCACCCAAGCTGGCCACCTGAATAAATTGATGCTCCCGCACACCACCCGGAAAAGGCGGGCTGAACAATAATAGCCAGCCATTCAAAACCAGCAGCCAGGTGAGGCTGGGGGCAAAAACGCGCCCCAGGGATTGCCGGATGCCGCGCACCATGGCGGCCGGCCGCAAAGGCGTCACCAAAAGCAGTTCCAAGGCGCCGCAGGCCTGGCTGTCGCTCATCACGCGGCTGGCCTCCACCGCCAGGATGACCTTGACGAATATGTGCAGCAGCCAGGTGACGGCCAGCCTCAGCAAGACCCAGACTTCGCGTTCGCGGCCGTATTTGCCGGCCAGGAACAAAAGGAACCAAAACACCAGCCCAATCACCAAGCCGGTCCGCAGCCAAAACCCCGCCAGCCCGTCCCGCAGGGCCAGCCAGCGAAAGGGATTGGCGTCCAAAAATCGTTGCCGGACCTTGTCCCGCCAGGGCTGGCCGCCATGCAGGTAATCATGCCAGAAACTGCCGTCCGAGCCGGGCTTGATCAGGGGTGGCTCCTGGAACCGCTTGGCGGGCAGCACCCGGCAGGCGGTCAGAACCCCCCCCAAGCCGGTCAGGAACAGCAAGCCGGTGGAGAGCCAATAATAAACGGCCCCCCAGTTGCTCCGATAAGGATCGTCAAAAGCGAAAACGAAAGGAATGACCGGACAAGGAATCAACATCCAGGCCATATCCTGGGCGCTCCGCACCATGAGCGCTAAAATGATCCAGGCGATGGGCACCAGGATGGTTTGGGCACACACGATGCCCAGCGCGGTCAATACCGCCCGGCGCGCCCCCCAGACCAGGGCGGACACACCCAGGCCGATCCCCAGTGAATAAAACAGGAGCACAAAGCAGATCAGGACCACGCGGTAGATTTCGGCGGTGGTGATGCCGCCGGACATGAGCGTTAACGATAACAAAGGCAAAACCGCCAGCAAACCGAACGTGGCATTCACTGAAAAAGCCGCCAGCTTGCCTAAAACCACGTCCCGGCCATTAAGGTCCGTGAGAAACAGCAGGCCGAGGGTGCCCTCCCGTTTTTCACAGCTCAGGCAATCGCTGGTGAGAAAAATGCCGCTGAACAGGCAAAAAAGCATGCCCACGATGCCGAGGAACACGAAAACCTGGTAATTCCACTGTGGCGCCGAGTAGTGGCGGGGACGGGTGGCCATCATGATGGCCCAGACCAGGGTGAAAGCAAAAGCCAGGCCGGTGCGCAGGCCAAAAGTGGCCCGCCGCCGGGCTGCTCCCCGCAATTCCCGCTCGACGATGGGCAAGGGCAGCGTCATGCCAGGCGGAGGCGGACCAGCAGTTGATTCAGGCTGGCCTTCGTTTCCGCCGCCACTTCGGCTGGCAGGCGCGTCGCCGCGAAGGCGTCCTTCAGCTCTGCCTGCAAGCGCTGGAATTCGGCCTCGTGGAAATCCAAGTCTGCGCCGGGCAGCTGGGAGTGCTCCGGCCCGGCGGTTTTGCGCTGGAGCAGGGCGGGAACCTGGGGCAGCCGGAAAATGTCATTCAGGTGGAGCAGGCTGGCCTCCAGCTCCCCGCTCCGCAGCAGGTGCAGGCCGGTCAGCAATACCCGGTAAACATAGAGCAGCGGCTTCACCCGGCGCGGGTTTTCCTTATGGAACAGCCGCCACTGGTTTTCGGCGAAGCCCGCGTAATGATGGTAATGCCACCGGGTGAGGCAGCCCCGGGCGATGGCCTTCAATTCCTCGTGCCCGGCGGAGCCGTGCACCACCAGGGGCGAATAAAGCTGCTCCAGCACATAACCGTTGGGCTTGAGCAGCAGGCCGAAGAATTTCCGCACATCATGGGTCACGATGTCCAGCTCCAGCCCATCGGTCACCTGGCTGATGGTGAGCGTGTCGTCCGCCGGCTCCAGGCCCACCACTTTGGCCAGGGGCAGGATATGCGCACCCCGCAGGTCATAGTCCGAATCGGGGGAGGGGAAACCGTATAAATGCGCGCCGCTGAGCGTGGCGAACAGCATCGGATAGGGCTGCGCGGCCACCATGGCCCGCAGCCGTTGGTTGACATCCATGGTTCGTGGGGGCGGCCGGCCTGGGCCGCCATTTTGGTTTAATCCCGCCGCACTTCATCGCCGGGCTGGACCTCGCCCAGGATCACGTCGGCGGTGATATTGTTATTAAGCTGCGGACCGGAAATTTTGACTTCCCCCACCTTGATGCCCTGCCGGAAAACCGAGAGCCGGTCCCCCACGGCTGGAACCCGGTTCAGGGAAAAATCGACGACCACGAAGCGCAGCCCGGGATTGATCGAGGCCACCCGGCCAACCTGGGCATCAGCGAGGGTCACCACGGCGTTGTTATTGGTGACGCTCAACGTCGAGGCCGGCGCTTTGGCCGGCGGTTTTTTCGCCGCTTTATCCCGCCGGGCGGCTTGGCTCTTCTTTTCGGCCTTCTTTTCCGCTTTGGGTGCTGGCCCCACGGCGGGGGCGGGAGCCGCAGCCTCTTTCCTGCTGCCCAGGCACCCGGAAAAAACCACTCCCATAAGGAGCACGCAAATCAACCTACGCATGCGACAATTAAAGGCGAATCCGGCCCATCGTCAATGGTCAAAACGGCTGATCCAGAGGCGGGTTGCCGCCAGCGCCGCCGCCAGCCCGCGCGCGCCACCGGGAGACAAGCTTTCGCCAAATCCAAATTCCCCGCCGGGGATGGCCAGCAGCCAGGCGGGCGGGGGCGGGCCGAACAAGGCCTGGCACAGCGCCAGGAGCCCGGCCGGCTGCGCCGAATGGCCCCGGACCCCGGCGGCCGGCCCGGCGGCCAGCGGCTCCAGGGAGACCCCGGCGGCGGCAGCGCTGCCCGCGGCGGCGTCGGCGAAAAGCACGGCCCGCGCCCGGTTGACCCGCTCCGCCAGCTCGGGTGTCAATTGGTGGACCGCCAAGGTTTCCAGGTGCGGCAGCTGCCAGGCGGCGGCGGCCCGGGCCAGCGCCGGGCCCAGGGCATCGTCCGTGCGCAGCTCATTGCCGCAGCCGATGATCAACAGCGGTTTCAACCCGCGCCGCCCGCGGCCCCGTGGCCCTGCGAAGCCCGCTGTTTCAGGATGCCGATGACTTTGGCGAGCAGTTCGTCCGGCTTGAATGGTTTTTGCAGAAAGCCCGCCAGCTGGGCTTCGTCGAAATGGCTGACGGCGGAATCCTCGCCATAACCGCTCATCAGCATCACCGGCACCCAGGGCGCCAGCCGGCGGATCTCGGTGAACACTTCCGTGCCGCTCAGCTTGGGCATGTTGAGGTCCAGGATGACGAGGTCGATCTCGCCGCTGCGCTTGCTGAAAGCGTCCACCGCCTCCATGCCGTGGCTGGCGGTGAGCACGCTGAAGCCGTTTTTCTCGAGCACCTTCCTGGCCAGGCCGGAGACGGTGGGCTCATCGTCCGCCACGAGGATGGTGGTGCGTTTGGCCGGCTTGGGCTCACCCGGCGGCGGGGCGGCCGGCTTGCCGGCGGGCAGGAAAATCTGGAACACCGAGCCCTGGCCGGGCGTGCTTTGGACATGGATGGCGCCCTGGTGGCTGCGCACGATGCCCAGGGCGGCGGGCAGCCCCAGGCCGCGCCCGGGGAACTTGGTGGTGAAAAACGGCTCAAAGATGCGCGACTGGACCTCCGGCTTCATGCCCGCCCCCGAATCGCTGACTTCCAGGAAGACGAAATTGCCTTCCCGCACCTCGCCGTGCAGGAAATGGCTGGCCAGGAAGCCGCCATCGATGCGCCGGGATCCGGTGGAAATGGTGATGCTGCCCGATTCCTCGCTCAAGGCCTCGGAGGCGTTGGTCACCAGGTTGACCAGGATCTGCCGCATCTGGGTCGGATCCGCCTCCACCATGGGCAGGTGGGGATCCAGCTGGAAATGCACCTCGGCTTTCTTGGAGGTGGAGCTCATCAGGAGGGCCTGGGTTTGCTCCACCAGCTGGCTGAGGTTGATCGTCCGCACCAGGAACCGGCCGCGGCCGGCGTAGGCCAGCATTTGCTTGCACAAATCCGAGGCGCGGTGGGAGGCTTTCTCGATCTGTTCGAGGTAGCTTTGCACGGCGTGGCCGGCCGGCATCTCCAGCTGCGCCAGGCTGGTGTTGCCGAGCACGGCGGTCAGGATGTTGTTGAAGTCGTGGGCGATGCCCTCGGCCAGCACGCCCAGGCTCTCGAGCCGCTGGGCCTCCTGCAGCTGGCGCTCCATCTTGGCCCGCTGCTGCGCCGAGCGCTTATGCTCCGTGATGTCCTGCACGGTGATCGCCAGCTGGTCGGCTGAAGGGCTGAAAACGGCGATCTCGTAGCATTTTTCGGCGTTCGGGAATTCCAGCTCAAAATGCGCGCTGGCGCCGTGCAGGACGGCGTTCTCAAAGTAGCCGCGCCAGACGGGGGTGGCCCCCTCGAACACCTGCTCGAAGGCCCGGCCCACCAGCGATGCCCGCGGCGCCTGCACCAGCTTCTCGAAGGCCGCGTTGGCCTCCAGCAGCAGCCAGTTCACCGGCCGGCCGCTGGAATCCCGCTGGATGTCGAACAAGGCGAAGCCGCTGACCATTTCGTTGAACAGCGAGCGGTAGCGCTGCTCGCTGGACCGGAGATCCCGCGTGCGGGCTTCCAGCATGTCCTCGATGGCCACGAGCGCCTGCGCGCGCGCCATGCTGGCGCAGAGCGCGCCCAGGTAGGCCGCGTCCACCGGCTGGCGCACGTAGGCCGCGGCCCCGCTTTTCAGCAGCCGCACCGAGTTATCCGGGGTGGGCTCGGGGGTGAGGATGACCACCAGCGCCCGCGGATTCCGCTGCCGGAAATGGGCCAGCAACTCCTCGCCGCTGGCGTCGGGCAATTGGTGGTCCAGGAGGATCAGGTCGAAACTCCGCCGGCCGGCGAGGGCCCGGGCTTCCGCCCCGGTGTGCGCCTCGTGGATCTCGTAGCCCCGGCCCTGGAACAAATCCCGCAGGACGCGGATTTCCGCCGCGTCGGTCTCCACCACCAGCAGCTGGGGCATGGAGTGGGGATTTTCGCCGCTGAGCAGGGCCTTGACGGTCTCGCTCAATTCGGCCGGGTTGAACGGCGAGTTGATGAACGCATTGGCGCCCAGCTCGGCCGTGATGCCCCGCATGTGGTCCCCGGTATAGGTGGCGGAGATGACCATGATCGGCGTGGCGTGGAAGGCGGGGTACTCCGGCGACCGCAGCAGCCGGCAAAAACGCCAGCCGTCGATCTGCGGCATGTAAAGATCCGTGATGATCAGCTCCGGCATCCGGTGCGTGGTTAAATATTCCAGCGTCCGCTCCACATCCCCGAACGCCTGGACGTCGAGCCCCTCCCGCTCCAGGAAGCCGCTGAGCAGCCCCAGCTGGGTTGGATCGTCGTTGACCACCACCACCGTTTTCAGGGATTGCGAACTCATGATTCAGATCCTGACCTTGGCCCGCCCGCGGGCGGCGGGGATTGCCGGGCGCAGCGCGGCCCCGCCCACCACCTGGTGCGTGGGCAGGCCGGCGGCTGCGCTCCATAGACTGGCAAGTTTAGCTTTCGCATTAATATCGCCCGGTTATTTTCATCCGGTTTGCCCGGGTGGCAAACAAAATCCACGCCGCGGTTCACGCTCCTGGTCACCCGCTGTTCATGGCTGCCTCCAGGGCCGGCTGGATGCTTTTGAATTCCAGCTCCAGGGAAAGCAGCAGGCTCCTGGCCACATTGGCCTTGCCGTTTTTCAATGAATACTCCATCTGCGCGGCCAGCTCCCGGGCCCGGCTGGCGCCCAGGTTGGCCAGCGCCCCTTTCAGCGAATGGGCCAGGCGCTGGGCATTATCCAGGTCCATTTCGCTCAAGGCCAGCCGCAGTTTCTGGATCTGGGCCGGCCCGTCGCGGAGGAAGATCCCGAGCACCCGCCGGTAAATCGCCCGGTCGCCGCCCACCCGTTCCAGCAATTCACCGGGGTCGAAGGCCTGCTGGCTGGCCAGGGGCGCAGCCGCGGGGGGCCGGGGGGCCGTTTTGAGGGGCTCCGGGGCGGGCGCAGGAGGCGCGGCCGGGGCGGGGCCCGGCGCCACCGAACCCGCCGCGGCGGAGCCGATGGAGAACCGGTTGATCGCGGCGGCCAGCTCCAGCATCCGCACCGGCTTGACCACGTAATCGTCCATGCCCGCCGCCAGGCACTTTTCGCGGTCCCCTTTCAAGGCGTGGGCGGTGAGGGCGATGACCGGCATCCGGCGCCCGGTCCCGGCCTCCCGCTGGCGGATGATCCGCGTGGCTTCCAAGCCATCCATTTCCGGCATTTGCACATCCATCAGCACCAGGTGGTAAACTTTGCGCGCCAGCGCCTGCAGCGCTTCCTTGCCGCTGGCCACGGCCTCGGCCTGCCAGCCCATTTTTTCCAGTATCCCCAGGGTGACCATCTGATTGGTGGCGTTATCCTCGGCCACAAGGATGCGCAGGGGATTTTTTCCGGCGGGGGCGGGGGCGGCCGCGCGGGTGGCCGGGGCGGAAGCAGGGGCGGCGGGCGGGGCCTGCCCCGGGATGAACTGCGCCAGGCAATCCCGCACCGCCTCCAGCTTGACCGGCTTGGGCAGCGTGGCCGCGAAACCGGCCTCCCGCAGAACCCAGGGATCCGCCGGCTTGGTGCGGGAGGCCAGGGCCACCAGCGGCAGTTTATGGAACACCGCATCCTGCCGGATCTGGAGGCCGAGGCGGATGCCTTCCACCGCCGGGCTTTCGATATTGATCACCGCCAGCGCGAAGGATTCCCGGGCCACGACCGCCGCCCGCAGCCGCGCCATGGCCTCAATGGGATTGCCCGCCTCCTCCACCCGGCAGCCCAGGTGCTGCAAATACGCGGCCAGCACCTGGCGGCTGAGCTGGCCGTCGTCCGCCAGCAGGATGCGGGCGCCCCGGGCCTGGACCCCCGCCTCCGCCAGCGCCGTGCGCCGCTCCGGGAGCTCCAGCACGATGGTGAACCAGAAGGTGGAGCCGCGCCCCTCCTGGCTTTCCACGCCGATCTCCCCGCCCATCATCTCCGCCAGGCGCTTGGAGATGGCCAGGCCCAGGCCCGTGCCGCCATATTTGCGGGTGGTCGAGCTGTCCACCTGCGAAAAAGAGTGGAACAGGCGGTTCAGCCGGTCCGCGGGGATGCCGATGCCGGAATCCTCCACCCGGAACCGGAAGGTGGTGCGCGGCCCCTCGGCGGCCACCATTTCCGCCCGCACAAACACTTCCCCCCGGCTGGTGAATTTGATCGCGTTGCCCACCAGGTTCAGCAGGATCTGCCGCAGCCGGCCGGGATCGCCGCAAACCTCCGCGGGGATTTCCGGCGCGACCAGGCAGGCCAGCTCCACCGGTTTTTCGTGCGCCTTGACCGCCAGGATCTCCACCGTGTCCTCCACCGCCGACCGCAGGTTGAAGGGCACCCGCTCCAGGTCGAGCTTGCCGGCCTCGATGCGGGAGAAATCGAGGATGTCATTGACCAGGCTGAGCAGGGCGTCGGCGGAGTTCCGGATGGTTTCGGTGAACTGGCGCTGGCGCCCGTTCAGCTCGGTGTCCAGCAGCAGCCCGCCCAGGCCGATCACCCCGTTGAGCGGGGTGCGGATCTCGTGGCTCATGGTGGCCAGGAATTCGCTTTTGGCGCGGCTGGCGGCCTCGGCTTCAAACGCCAGCCGGTTCGCGTGGCCGATGGATTGCTCCAGCTGCCGGTTCAGGCCTTCGGCCGATTCCTTGGCATGCCGCAGCTGCTCTTCGGCCCGTTTCCGCTCGGTGATGTCCGTCCCGTAAAAATTCGCATAGCCGGCGGCCCCCACCGCGGCGATGATGAACGCCATCACGCGCTCCTCATAAACCACCTCGAAATCCCGCTTTTCACCCTTCTCGAACGCCTCGCTGGTGGCCTCCAGCCAGACGCCGCCGATCAGGTTGCCCGGCCGGTGGCCCATGGATTTCAGGAGCCGGCGCCCGGCCTCATTGCTGTAGAGCACCTGACCCTCCCGGCTGATGCGGAGCACCGGGAACGGGTGTTCCTCGGGGATCCTGGCGAGCGTCTGGTTTTCCTCCAGGACGCGTTTCAGATCCTGCGTGGTGGCCAGGATCTGGTTTTTCAACGCCAGGGTGGTGCGCAGGCCGGCCAAAGTGTCCGCCGTGATCCCCAGCAGCACGGTCATCAGGCTGAAATGGATCTCCTGGCCGGGGCCCCGCTCGTTTTTCACCAGCCCGCAAAACATGCCGAGGATCTGCCGCGCCGCTCCCAGGGCGTGGAACACCACCCGGCAGGAGGCATCCTGGTGGCCGGCCTGGAAAAAAAACGGTTCGTTCTTATTCAAGGCCCGGGCAAACTTGCCCGAGCGGATCTCCTGCTCCACCACCTGTTTCAGCCTGGGGGCCTGCCCGGGCGGCGCGCAGCTCGCCAGCTCAAAATGGAAATCCTCCGGGTCCACCCGGTAAAATCCGAAGCACTCGAAAATATCCAGCCCCTCCAGGTAAAGCTGGGCCACGTGCAGTGCGTCCGCTTCGCTCCGCTGCTCCTTGAGATCCCGCTGAAAATGCTCCACCGCGGTGAAGAGCGCCGCCACCTCGCCGGGAGTGGCCCCCGTGACCACCAGCCGGCCCAGGCCCAGCTTGAAAAAATCGGGGTATATGGAAACGGGTTTTTCCTCCATGGGCGCCTTGGCTTCCATCCTTAAGCAAGAAAACAGGCTTCCACCGCCGCAATCTGGGTGTCGATGGCGTTCACCACCGAATCGAGGATATCGGCCGAGAAATTCAGCCGGATCCAGGATTTTGCGTCGAGCGGGGGGATCCGCGTTTCGCCCGAGCTGCCCAGCGCCATGGCGTTCACCAGGAAATCCGCCAGGTGCACCAGGGAGGCCTCCAGCTGGAATATCCCGGCGCCCATGGGCTGGTGATGGCGGCGGACCGTTTCGCGCATGCCCTCCGGGAAGTTCCACGCGCTCAGCAGGGCCTCCCCCACCTCCGTATGATCGAAGCCCAGCACCTGGCGCTCAGCTTCATACAGCAGCAGCCGTTTTTCCTGGCTGCGCTGGAAGGCTTCCATCACCCGGTCCGGCGCCCGGGTGTAAAGCACCAGCCGGCCCAGGTCGTGCAACAGGCCGGCCTCAAAGAATTTTTCCGCCTTGGGCAGGCGCCGGTTCATCGCCAGGATCCGCGCCGCCACGCCGCAGCCCAGGCTATGGCGCCAGAAGGCCTCCATCGTCACCATCGCCGGGGACAAGCCCTTGAAAATCGACACAATCCGCGTCACGCGCACCAAATCCTGGGCCTGCTGGACGCCGATCAGGTTCAGGGCGTCCTGGACGGTTTCCAGCCGGCACGGGAAACCGAAAAACGAGCTGTTCCCCAGCTTCAGCAGGCGGGCGGCCAGGTCGGGATCCTTTTCCACCACCTGGGCGATATCGACCAAGGTGCTTTTGGGGTCGTCCAAAACCTTGCTCAATTCGGCCAGTACTCCCTCGTAGGATCCCAGGCTGGGTACCCCTTCGATCAAGACCTGTATCTGCTTTGACACGGCTTTCATCCTAACCGCGCCTCCCCGCTCCATCAATCATATTCCCCGGGCAGTTGAAGCTTGCCAAGGGATCCGCCCGATTTCAGAATGAGACCCATGAATACACCGGCTCCCGCGCTCCGCTCTTCCGACCTCCGGCCCCGGCCTTTGCGTCTGGCGTTCCTGGCCTTCAGCCTGGCCGGGGCGCTTGAAGCCGCCGCCGTGGCCCCCCCGCCGGCCCGGGAAACCATCGAACAAGACTGGCTGCGCCAGGAGCAAGTGCGCTGGCCCCAGGCTCCCGCCAGCCCGGCGGAGGATGCCGCGGGCGGGTGCGACGGCCTCAAGGACGGCAAGTGGGGCTTCCACACCGCCTTGGAAGCGGACCCCTGGTGGCAGGTGGACCTGGGCGAAACCAAGCCCATCACCAGCCTGCGCATCTACAACCGCTGCGATCATACGGCCTTCCGCGCCGCGCGGCTGAAAGTCCTGGTTTCCACCGATGGCGTGGCCCGGCGCGAGGTTTACCAGCACGATGGCTCCCTGTTTCAAGGCCAGCCGGATGGCCGGCCTTTAACGGTGAAGCTGGGCCCGGTGGCGGCCCGCTACATCAGGATCCAGGCGCCCGGCGCCAATTGCCTGCACCTGGATGAGGTGGAGGTTTACGGGGCGGACGCGGGCGCCAACCTGGCCCTCCGCCACCCGGCCACCCAAAGCAGCGTCTGCGAGTGGTCCACCCGCAAACCGGGGGCCAGCGCGGCGGTGTCCTATCCGGTGGAGCAGGTCGTGGAGCGGGGTTTGCGCCTGGCCGCCAACCTGCGGGCCATGGGCGTGGCGGTGGATGCCGAGGCCGCCGCACTGCGGGAAATCGCCAGCCAGAGCTCCTCCCGGCCGGGCGCCGATAACGCCGCGCGCAAGGCCGCGTACCTCGCTGCCCAGTGGGCGGTCCGCCAGCTGGCCCTGCGCAATCCCGAGCTGGATTTCAAGGATCTGCTCTTCGCCACCAGCGCCCCCGCCCGGTGGTCCCACATGTCCGACCAATACCTCGGCTGGTGGTCCCAGCCGGGCGGCGGCCTCCAGGTGCTGGAGGATTTCAAATCCGCCCAGCCCCGCCTCCGCTGCCTGACGGACGCCCTGCCCCCCGGCAACCTCCTGCGGCCGGATCTCTCCTACGACGGGGAGAAAGTGCTCTTCGCCTGGTGCCGCTACTACCCGGGCCTCAGCGAGCGGGCCGACAAGCTGGATAAAGCCGGCCTGCCGGAAGATTCCTTTTACCACCTCTTCGAGATGCGGCTCGATGGCTCCGGCCTGCGGCAGCTGACCCGCGGCAAATACAACGACTTCGACGGCCGCTACCTGCCGGACGGCCGGATCCTGTTCTGCTCCACCCGCCGCGGGCAGGCCACCCAATACACCCTCGAGGCCGCCCGCGCCAGCCTGCAGCAATCCGCCTTGCCGGAGTGCTACGTCCGCTGCGGCGGCGACCCTTCCCGCCCCTGCGCGGTCTATACCCTCCACACCATGGATGCCCAGGGCGGCCAGCTCCAGCCGATCTCCGCCTTTGAGATGTTCGAGTGGACCCCCAGCGTGGACCACCAGGGCCGCATCCTCTACTCCCGCTGGGATTACGTGGACCGCTACGGGCAGAACGCCATGGGCCTGTGGTCCACCCTGCCGGATGGCACCGGCGCCCAGGCCATCTACGGCAATTTCACCCGCAACCCCGAATGCCTCTTCGAGCCCCGCGCCGTGCCCGGCTCCCAGCGCATCCTCTGCACCGCCGCCGGCCATCATTCCATCACCGCCGGCAGCCTCGTGCTGCTGGATCCCCGGCCCGGCCCCGATACCCCCGCCGCCCTCCAGCGGCTGACCCCCGAGGTGGGCTTCCCCGAGAGCGAGGCCCGCCCGGCCACCTATTACGCCAACCCGTTCCCGCTGTCCGAAACCCACCACCTCGTGGCCTGGAGCGACCGCCCCTTGAAATTCCAGGGGCAGGTCAACGACACCGCCGCCCTCGGCGTTTACCTGTATGACGCCTTCGGCAACCTGAACCTGCTGTACCGCGATCCCGCGATCGGCAGCCAGTATCCCCTGCCGGTGCGCCCGCGCCCGCTGCCCCCGCAGATCGGCCAGCAGGTCCAGTGGTCCGGCCCGCAGGAAGGGCAGATGCTGGTGCTGGATGTTTACCAGGGCCTGGGCACAGTGCCCCGCGGCGCCATCCAGCGGCTCCGGATCATCGGCATGCCGGTCAAAACCCATCCCACCATGGATTTCCCCTCCATCGGGCTGACCACGCACGATTCCGGGCGGTTCGTCCTGGGCACCGTCCCGGTGGAGGCCGATGGCTCGGCCTTCTTCAAGGCCCCCTCGGGCATCACCTTCTTCGTGCAGGCCCTCGATGCCGAAGGCATGGCGGTGCAGACCATGCGCAGCGGCATCTACCTCCAGCCGGGCCAGACCACCAGCTGCCTCGGCTGCCACGAACACCGCCGCCTGGCCCCGGGCAGCGGCTCCCCGCTGGCCGCCCGGCGGCCGGCCTCCCGGATCACGCCCGGCCCGGCCGGTTCCTGGCCCCTGGATTATGCCCGGCTGGTCCAGCCCGTCCTGGACCGCCAATGCGGCTCCTGCCACGCCCCCGGCGCTCCGGGCGGCCGGTTCGACCTCACCCCCTCGCGCTCCTACGATTCCCTCGTCAACTACGGCTCCCCCAGCCTCAAGGAGATCGTCGTGGCCCGCTACAAGGAGCAGCGCTCCCAGGCCGGCTCCTGCGAGGCCCGTTTGAACCCCATGCTCCGCCTGCTCCAGCGCGGCCACTACCAGGCCCGCCTCTCCGCCAGTGACTGGGATAGCCTGATCACCTGGATGGACACCCTCGGCCAGCGCGCCGGCCATTTCAGCCCCGGGCAGGAGGAGCAGCTGCGCCAGCTCCGCCTCCGCACCGCCGCCCTGGAGACCCGGCCATAAACCAGCCGGCGGCTTCAGCTCCGGGCGCGCGGATTCTTTCCTGCCGTATAATCCCTGCCCGGCAGGAAAACCATTCCATCAGCGCACCCTAAAAAGGCTTGATTTAGGGGGTTGACACACTGGGCCAGATCCGCAACGATTGGATCAAACAAAAGGCATTCTTCAGGTATGAGATGTCTTCTTTGCCGGGGATAATGGAAGCATTCGAGATCTGCGATCAGGCGGGGGCGGGGCGGCTGGGCCGCCCCGGAGGTCATCCGCAGCCACACCGGGCGGGAGTCCGGTGGCCCCGCCCTATGCCTTCAAACATCCGATTTTCCGGCAGCCAACCAAGCCATCAACCAAAAATAATCCGATGAAATTACTAAGATCAATCCTGGCGATCACGCTGGCGGGATTCCTGGGCCAGCTGGCGGTCAACGCCCAAAAAACGGCTGCCGCCATGCCCACCGTGGTGAATGGCTGGGTGGTGGCCATCACGGTCACGGATGGCGGCTCGGGCTACAGCAGCCCGCCGGCGGTCACCATTTCCGGGGGCGGCGGCAGCGGCGCCCTGGCCACCGCAATCATCAATAATGGGGCCGTGAACCAAATCATCGTGACCGTGTCCGGCAGCGGGTACACCAACGCCCCCCTGGTGAGCATCGCCAGCCCGTTCAGCCTGAGCGCCCCCGGGCTGTATGCCGGGTTCCAGGTGCAAGGCTTCGTTGGGCAAAACCTATGAGATCCAATCCGCCACCAGCCTGGAGCCGCCCGCCACCTGGACTGGGTTGGAGCGGGTCACGCTGACGAACAAGAGCCAGGTATGGGTGTCCGGCTCGATTGCCGCCGCCACGCTGGCGTCGCAGTTTTACCGGGCGCAACCGGTCAATCCTGCAACGCCGCCCAGAACCGCCACCGCCCTGCCTTCGGTGGTGAATGGGTGGGTGGTGGCCGTCACGATAACTGATGGCGGGGCGGGCTATAGCAGCCCACCGGTGGTCTCCATCTCCGGTGGCGGCGGCAGCGGGGCGGCGGCGGTGGCCACCATCACCAACGGGGCGGTGAGCCAAATCGTGGTGACGGAAGCGGGCAGCGGCTATGCCAGCGCACCCGCGGTGGCCATCGCCAGCCCGGCTTACCTGGCCGGCGCCAGCCCGTATGCGGGGTTCCAGGTGAATGGGCCGGCCGGGTACATCTACGAGATCCAGATGGCAACCAGCCTGGCTAATCCCCTGGCTTGGTCCAGCCTGGCCCAATTGGTGGTCACGAATGCCGGCCAGGTTTTCGTGGACACCTCGGTTCCCGCACTCGGCCAGGCGGCGCGGTTTTACCGGCTCCAGCCAATAACGAATTCCGGTCCCCAAGGCATGGTTTGGATTCCGCCGGGCACGTTCACGATGGGGAGTCCCGCGAGCGAAAAGGATCGTTGGGATAATGAAGGTCCGCAGACGGTGGTGACTATAACCAAGGGTTTTTGGATGAGCCGGTATGAGACGACGCAGGCAGAGTATCAGGCGGTGATGGGGAGCAATCCGTCCAATTTCACCGGAGATCCGCAGCGGCCGGTGGAAAATGTGAGCTGGTATGATGCGACCATTTATTGCAGCGAAAATGACCGATTCCAGAAAA
>CAYPCQ010000120.1:0-28240 GCA_964409245.1 uncultured Verrucomicrobiota bacterium | reverse complement strand
TTTAACTCCTTGTCACCACCATTCCCTCTCAAACCTGCGAAGGTAGGGCTAGCCGGTAATGAATTGGAAGCTAAATCAGCACCTAAGGAGGGGAGGTGGCGGGGTAGCAGCCGCGCGGTCCAGGCGCGCACTGGTCCCAACAGGATCCAGACACCCAGGAGCAGCGGCAGCCCAAACACCAGCCAGACCGTCACGCCGCCTCCCAGACTGGAAGGATGAGCCACCTGGTTGACCAGGTTGGTGGCCAGGCTGGTGGCGGCCTGCACTGGGGGTTCGGTGAAGGCCCGCGGATCCTTGATGAAGGAGGCGCACAGCGCCGCCACCCCTGCCCCTTTCCAATGGCGCGCCATGAAATCGAGGAACCGGCTGCCGCCCCGTTCGATGGTGGCCAGCAAGGCCGGTTCGGATCCTTCGCTGAGGGCGGCGCGGAACCAGGGGAGGGATTCGGGATGTTTCTCGAGAATGGTGGCGGCCGGCTGGCCGAGGCGCAGGACCACGGACAGGCTTTCCGCCCCGGCGCTGGCCGCCAGGCGCTCCACCGCCGGAACGCCCAGGCGGCCGGCCAGGCGGACGCCGTCCGCGCCGTGGCGCGTGGCGAAGCTCAGGGTGTCCGCTCCGGCTTCCTGGAACACGCGCAGCAGGTCGCGCCCGTGGCTGGCGAGCAGGGCTTCCCCGTGCGGGCCGAAGCGGCTGAAAAAATCCACGGCCGGTTCGCCATGGCGCAGGATGAGATCGCGCCCCGCCGGGGTGAGCCGGGCCAGGAGGCCTTCGGCTCCTTCCTCGCCCAATTCGCGGGCCAGACGCAGGGAGAGGGCTTCGGACTTGGCCGCCAATTGGGCCAGGTGGCGGGAGGTGGGTTTCCAAAGCAGCCGGCTGGCCTGGACCGCGCCGCGCTCGAGGAGGCCGGCCTGGGCGGCGGCCTGCGTGGCGCCGCCAGCCAGGATCACCGCCAGGCCGAGGGCGGGGTGGAGCCGCCTCCGGCGGCAGCGCTGGCCCAGGTGGGCGCCCAGCCGGACAGCCCCAGCCGCCAGCCGTCGGGTCTTGGTCCAGCAGCCTCCGGCCACGGCCTGCGAAAAGCGCGCCAGCTCCCTCCGGAAGAGCCGGTTTTCCTCGCGGCCAACCACCAGGGCAAGCTGGCTGGCCAGGGCGCCCAGGGGCAGGGCCACGAGCCAGGCCACCCCGGCCAAATGCAGCCCGGCGGCGCCGAGCAAGGCCAGGGTGGCCCAGCCCGCCAATTCCCACCGGGAGGCTCCGGCTTCGTCAGCCATTCTCACGGCGCGGGCCGGGGATCCGGAGGGGATGCTTTCGTAGTTCATGGATTTTCTCTGGTTCAGGGTGCTCAGGGTTGTCATAAAGTGCCTTTGGGGAGCGGTTTATTCAGTTCGCTGGCCATGCCGGCCACGATGGCGGCCTGGCCGGCGGCCAGCTGCCCGGGCAGGTTCTGGCGCTGCAGGAGCTGTCGTTCGATGCTGCCCAATTGGGCTTCCAGCTGCTTGCGCAAATCGGGCTTGATCAGCCATCGGTCGGCGGCTTTTTCCAGGGCGACGCCTGCGGCCAGGCCGGCGCCCAGGCTCGCCAGGCCGCTGCCAAACCGAACCGGTTTGCTCAAAGTCTTGAGGCCCAGTCGTTTAAGCAGCCAGGGAATGAACTGGCGGCTGGCGTAGTCCGAGGCCAGCCCGCCCAGCACCATGGCGCTCACCTGCTGCAGCTGCGCCCGCAGGATGGGATTGCCAAAAGCCGCCGTCTGCAGGCTGCCCAGCGACAGGTCCGGCACCCGGGCCGGGGTGGGCTGGTCCAGCCGGGACAAGAGCTGCACCATGCGGTAGTCATAATCCGTGCATATCTTTTCCACCTGCCCGGCCAGGTCGCGTTGCCGGGCTGCCAGATCTTCCTCAAGGGCGGCTTCCAGGGTCTGGTGGGAAAGAAGGTATTCCTCCCCCATGGCGGTCAACTCTTCGGTCAGCCGTTTGTTCCACACCGCCTTGGCCACCCGGCCCTCGGCCTCCAATGAGACCAGGTAATCCGCGTAGGCGGGTATGCGCTCCCTGGCCGCCTGGAACACGCCCACCAGCTTGCCGTGGAGGGATTGCCTGGCCCGGGCTTCGTGCGCGGCCCCCACCGCGGCCAGGTCTTTGGCCGCCGCCGCCCGGAGCTGGTTGAGCTCCTGGAGGGTATCGGCGCGGAGCTGTTCACCAGATTTGCCGCCGGCCGGGGTTTGCGCCGGGCTTGGGGCCTGGCCGGCCGGGAGGCTGGCCCCCGCCGGCGCGGGGGGATGGGCCGTGAATTTCGCGGCCACGGCGCCGGCCAAGGCCAGCGCGAGGGACCAGAGCAGCACCCGGCCGGCCCACGGGATGGCCGGCTGCTCCACCAGCCGCACATTACTCTCCGGATTCAGGTTTTTTTCCATATTGTTCTCGTTTTTCATATTTTTTGTAGTGCCACTGCCTGTTTCTGCACGCCGTTTGCCGGCTGCCCCGCCGCCCGGCCCCTTGGTCTCCAATGGAGAGAAGCCCGGCCCCGGGATTTTTTCCGGCAGAAAGAAATTTTTTGCCGGCGAGCACCACCACCCTGGCCGCGCGGGTGGTCAGGCCCAAACCAGAACCTCCTCATGTTCAATCACCGCCCGCCGACCGAGGTTGAGGGTGCGGTCCGCGCAGGCGGCACAAGTGGTGTAGATGCGCACGCTGTCTTCGGCGGGGTCGATCAGGTTGCCCAGCTCGCCGATGATCTTGGGCAGGCGCTCCGGTGGCAGGAGGAGTTCAAAGACCGACCACTGGACGCGAAGCCCGAGGCTTTCGAGGTAGCGGGCCAGCCGTTGGCGTCGGCGCGTTCCCTGGGGCGTGGCGGGGATGTCGTAGGTGACGATGTGGAGCATTCTTCCCGGGTGTGGCACAGATCAAAGGTTTGCGCGCCAGCCCCGGCTAATCACGCAGGCGGAAGGGGCAAAAATGTTCCAGCCTGGAGGTGCGGGCCAGGGCGGCGTATTTTTCGGCCTCCTTCCGGAGGAGGGTTCCCGGCGAGGTCAGTTCAGGGCCCAGCGCCTCGTCGCACTGGGTTGTCCAGTCCCCGAACATTTTGAGCAGCGCCATGCGGCCCTCGTAGTTGATGAAGATGCCGTTGCCCGGTCCCTGGGCCTCGTGGAAGTGCTGGGGCTGGAGGGTGCCCAGGTTGAACAGGCGCAGTGCCAGGCGGTCCCCCAGCACGGGCCGGAAAGGTTCGATGAGGTCCAGGGCCAGCACCGGCCGCCGGGATTCGAGCGAGTGGAGGCAGCCGATGTAGGGGTCCAGCCCCACGGCCTCCGTGTACGCCAGCATGAGGTGGGTGAGCACCGCGTAGAGGTAGGAGAGGGCGGCGTTGAACGGGTCGCGCGGGGGCCGCCGGTTGCGGCCTTCAAACCGGGTCCAATCCACGCGGAGCATGCGGCCCAGCGCGGCGAAATAAGCCCGCCCAGCGGCGCCCTCCACGCCCATGATCGCCGGGGTGTCGGCCGCCCGGGTGAGGCTTTGGCGCAAGCCCTGCAGCTGCTCGCAGGCCTCGCTGAAGGCCGGGTGCGGGTGGTTGGCGGCATGCAGGCGGATCATGGCCGCGCCGTTGTCGATCTTGGCGTCCACCAGGCGCCGGGCGATTTCCAGGCGGGTGGCCGTATCGAAATAGACCCGCGCCTGGTCCAGGCGGGGCCTGGCGTCGTACTTCCAGGCGGGCACCAGGCGCGCCTGCACGCAGCCCTCCTGGTTCAGGAAGGTCACCGGGACGCCCAGATCACCGAGCCGGTCGAGGGCCGCGCGGGTCACCGCCACTCCGTGGTGCACCACCACCTGGTCGATCATGGCCGGGGGGATGCGGCCGACTTTGCGATGGCTGGAGCGAAGGGTGAAGTGGCTTTGGTCCACCGACAAGGTGGTATCCGCATTGGCAATAACGATGGTTGGCATAATGTTGGTTTTTTCGTGGCGCCCCCCGGGCGCTCATCCATAAGCAGCGTTCCCGGCTGGTTTTTTCCGGTGCGGCGGGTTTTTTATGGCCGCCGGCGGTGCGCCGCCAAGGGCGGGTGGTGGAGAAATGTGTTGAGGAGGGGGGGCATGGTGGGTAGTTTCTTTTCCAGCAAAGCATGAACGCATACACCAACGCCCAGGATCCCCCGCCGCCGGTGCAGGCGGTGCTGGTTTCCGTGGGCGGCGCCCCGGCGCCAATACTATGCATGCTCCGGCATCATCAGCCCGGGCATGCCTGGTATTTCTGCTCGGAGGGCAGTCGGAAAAATGCGGAGGACATCCAGGCGCAGCTCGCCTGGCACCCGCATTGCGATTTCATCGAGGTGGCCCGGTTCGAAGAGCTGGGCCCGTGCTATCAGGAATTGCGCCGCCGGATTCCCGAACTGCTGAAAAAATGGCGGATGGACGCGGCCGGCGTGCTGGTGGATTACACCGGGGGCACCAAAACCATGAGCGCCGCGCTGGTGCTGGCGGCCACGGAAATCTTCGGGCGATTCTCCTATGTAGGGGGGGAACAGCGTGAAAAAGGCGGGCTTGGCATCACCATCGATGGGCGGGAGAAGTTCATCTACCAGGGCAATCCCTGGTCCGGGCTGGCGGTCCGCGAAGTCGAGCGCGCCCGGGATTTGTGGGCCGGGTGCCAGCTCGATGCCGCCGGGCAGATCCTGCGCCAGACCGCCCTCAAAGTCCCCCACCGCCACCGGTTTGAAGCCGTGGCGGACCTGGCGGCCGCCCTGGCGGCCCGGCACCGGCTGGACTTCAGGAGCGCGAACACCCTGGTCCGGCCGCTGGCTTCCCGGCTCCGGCTGATCTTCGATGGCCAGCCCGACCATGGATTGATCGCCTATGCCCAGAAGGCGCAGGCATTGTGCCAGGCCCTGTGGAAGACCAGCTCCGGGGATAAAGCCGGCCCGGAGCTGCTGCGCGAGCTTCTTGACAACACTCTCCGCACGGCCGCGCAGGGGCGTTTTGAAGATGCCGCCGCGCGCCTTTACCGGGCGGCGGAGATGCAGCTGCAGATCTGGCTTGCCGAGGCCACCGGCGGCGCATTCCTAAACGGCGTCCTGCAGCGCCGGGCGGCGCCGCCCGGCTTGCTGGATAAGCTCACCCTGCCCAAGGCTGACCATGAGGGAATGGTCAAGTTAGGCTTGAGGGATATCAACCGCGCGCTGGAGGAGCTGGATTACGCCCCCGCCAGGACAATGGCGGCCGACGTGCGGCTGGGTCCAAAAAGCCAATGGAATCGGGTGGCGCAATGGCGCAACCAGGGCATACTGGCCCACGGCGTGGCCCCGGTCGGCCAGCCGCAGCTGGCGGAGATGAAGCAGGTGGCCGCCGGCCTGCTCGGTTTCCAACTGGATCGGGAGGAGCATCCCTTTCCGCCCCTGGACCACCGCTGGCTGGTGGATTCCGGGGATTAATTGGTTGTCCGCCAGCGGCGACCCGGTTTAACTTGGGCCTGGCCCTGGCATACTCTGAAACAACAAAATGGAGAAAATCATGGACGCTTCTGAAGCAATGGCTGAGCTGGTGAATGCCGCCACCGGCATCCCGATCAATTCGGACGCCCTGGCCCGGCTGGGGTGGCAAACGAATCCCCAGAGCTTGGTGGACGCCGCCGCCATCGAGGAAGGCCGTGCTGCTGCCGAAGCGGTGCGCCTGGGGGAGGTCATCCCCGCCGGCAGCCACGTTTTGACCTGGGGCCCCCGCGCTTTTGTGGAGCATCTTTCGCTGGCCCTGCTGCGGAAAAATTGCCGCCTCTATTTCCCGGACCCGGCTGGGGATCAAGGCACCGGCCCGCTGCACTCCGTGGAGGAGAGCCCCCTTTCCCTGAGCTATCATGCCTTGGGCTTCACCCTGGTGCCCCTGGCCGCTGCGCCCGCCACCGGGCCGGGGCTGGAGCCGGCGGCCCCTTCCACGGCGGCGGCCCCGGCCCCCATCCCAACCCGGGAGCCGACAGCTACGCTGCCCCGGCGCACGGCGGGCATGATTGTGGACGAAATATACCGCTGCGCCCAATGGGATGGGCAAGCCAGCGGCAGAATTCCGGCGCTGCTGAAGGAGCTGGAGCAAGAGTTCCCCGCAGCGCTGGCCAAGGCGCAGGCCATGATCCGGCAGGGCCACGAGGAACATGAGGCCCTGGCGCCCATTTACCCGTTGGTGATGCGCTACGGCGGGGATTCCAAGGAGGTCCGGGAGCGGATGGCGCAGATCGGCAGGCTGCGCAATGGGTTTTTGGTGCAAAAAGCCCGCAAGGCCATCGCCAAGGCCGAGGCGGCGCGGGCCCGGCGGCAACAAGGGCGGGACAACGCCAGGAAACAATGCGCCTTGAGCACCGTCCGCCCGGGAGGCGAACACCGGTTCTGGCTTTTGCAGCCGGCCGCCCATTGGACCCTGTTCATTGACGAAAGCGGCGCGGACTTCCGGAATGAGGATGGGGGCGATCCCCGGGCGGGAAAAATCGTAGGCGTGGCGGTTCCCCAAGGCGTCCGGCTGCCGGATCTGCCCGGGGGGTTCCACGCGGTGGGCATTGCCGACAACCAGGAGCTGGACCGGCACCTGCAAAACCTGCTGGATGCGCCGGCGGGCATCCTGGGCCTCACCATGGGCAGCCTGCCCCGGCTGAGCGGGGAGCTGTGGGCGCTGGGGGTCGTGGAGCTCGTCCAATGGGCCTTGCGGCTGCTACCCATCCCGGCCGATGCCGCCGGGCGGCTCGAAGTCCTGGTGGAGAAGCGAGAATACTGGCAGAGCACTGCCAACTGGCAGCCGCTGATCTCCGAAGCCCTGGCGCAGCTGGCCTTTGCGGACCCCGCCCGGGCCAAAAGGCTATCCGTGGACCTCCAGCTGGTGAAAAAGGATGCCCATCCCCACCTCGGCTACGCAGACCTCGTGGCCTTCACCTGGGGAAGCCCTGCCGCAGTCTCCCGGGACCGCCTGGCAAAAAGCGGCCTCCTCGGGGCCTGTTTCCTGGCGCCGGGCAGCCACCTGCTGCGCAAGGCATGGGACGACCTGGGCCGGACCGGCGAAGCCACCGGCGAGCAGTGGTCGGGCTTGCTGGGCCTGGCTGGCACCGGGGATCCCGGCACCCTGCCCGGCCAGCTGGCCGGGCGCCTGGCAGGCCAATGTCGGCGCGACCCCGCCCTCTGGCAAAAACTGGCCAGCCTGGCCTTCGAGCACCTGGAGAGCAAGGCGGTGAATCTGGCGCTCCTGGGGCGGCAGCTGCAATGCCTGGAAGAGTGGCAGCCCACCGGCGGCGGGCTGCCCCCCAAGGCGCGCCTGGCCCTGCACACCGCCCGCCTGGCCGAAGCCAGCCACCGCGGCGCCGTGGAAACCGGCTTGGAAAAGGAGTTGGAGGAATTATCCGGGCAGCTCTATGCGGAGGATGCCCGGCTGGTCTGCCTGGCCGACCTCTACCGGGCCGTGGGGGCCACCAATCGTTTCGATTTTGCCGGCGCGGAGCGGATCATACGGCGCTGGGTGGATTGCGCCCCGGAGATCCCCACCCTGCAGGCTTGGGGCCGCGCCCTCAGCCTGAGCGGCCAGCTGGAGGCTTTCCAGGGCCGGCCGGCGACCGCTGGGCAGCGGTTTGAGCAAGCGCTGGCGGCCTTCAGCCGGCTGTCCGATCCCCACCTGGCCCGGGCCGAGCAGCGCCAGACCTCCACCTACCTGGCCATCGCGGCCATGGACACTCCGGGCCTAGACGCCGCCGCCATCCGCCAGGCAGTGGAGCGGGCCCTCGGCGGCCCGATCCTGGCGGCCGCGGAGCGGCTGGCCGGGTCCGCCGGGGACCAGGACAAATATGCCCAACATCTGCTGCTGCGCTACCTGGTGCGCCACGGCACGGAGGCGGAACGCCACGCCTGTCTGGAGCGGGAGCCGCAATGGGCCTCCGGCGGCGGCCACCCCTGGCCGCTCATCCAGGCCTACCGCGGCCTGCTGCTCCGCGACACCCAGCCCGAGGCTGCCCTCGACCTGGTCTGCCAGGGCCGCGACCTCGCCTTCGAAGACGGCCAGGGGCCCACCGTGCGGCTGATTGGCACCACCCTGGCCATCATCGGCCATCATTGGGGTGCTCCCTGGGCAGGGCTGCAGGCCGGGTTTGGCCGGCTGGGCGCCGAGCTGCCCCTGGCGGCGGACCGCCTCGCGGTCCTGGAGCGGGCGCTGGGCGCCAGCCAGCCGCCCCTGGAGCTGCTCGCGGCGGTGCTCCCGTTCAATTTCCGCTGAGCCGCATCCCGGCAATTGGCGCGGCCGTTTGGGCGGGGTCTTTTGGCGCCCGGCCAGCGTCTGCTTGCAGACCGGCTCAAGACCGGCTCGTGGCGCGCAGCCCGGCGGACGCAGGAGACCCGCGCCGCCGCCGCTTCCCTCCCTCGGTGCGGTAGGCGTGGCTGAGTCGGCCACCTGAAAAAACCAGGCCACCACCTGGCCCGGGGGCCGTGAGCGGGCGCCGTTCCCCGCTGCTTCGCCTCCCCCGCCACCCCGGGCTGGCGGATGCCGCCCACCAAAAAAAAACGGCGCCCGGCAGAAATTCCCCCGGAAATACTCCGCCAGCTCCGCTTCAAGAAGGTGGATGAACCAAGCTGCACAACAACCGGCGAATACCCAGGCGGGTGGCCACCCGCCCTTCATCTGCCTGGAGGGCATCGATGGCGTGGGCAAATCCGCCACCGCCCGGGCGCTGGCCCGGCGCCTGGGGGCGCACCTCTACCGGACTCCGCCGCCCCCCTTTGATGCCATCCGCCGTCACGTGGACGCAGCCGGCGACTTCCGCGCCCGCTACCATTTTTACCTGGCGGCCGTCCATTGCGCCTCCGTTGAGATCGCCGGCCTGGTCCGCAGCGCGCCGGTGGTCTGCGACCGCTACCTTTACTCCACCCTGGCCTACCACGCCCCCCTGGCGGGCCAAGAGCCCAGCCTGGGCCAGTTCGCGCACCTGTTCCTGCCCAGCCCGGCCATCCTCCTCACGGTGGCTGAAGACCTCCGCCGCGAGCGCCTGGCCCGCCGGGGCCTCGGGCGCCTGCCGGAGGCGCAGTGGGAGGCGGACCCCGCCTACCTCGCCCAGGTCCAAGAGCAATTCCGGAGCTTCGGCCTGGCGGAGCTGGACACCACGGGCCTGACCCCGGAGCAGGCCGCCGAAAAAATCATCCAAACCAATAACCTATGACCCAAACCACCGCCCCGGCCCCCACCGCCTCCACCCCCGGCGCCGCCCGGGAAATGCCCCGCCAGCCGATGCGGCTGGCGGCGGCACTCGCCGCGGCCCGCCTCTGGCGCGCAGCCGGCGGCCCGGCCGAGGTGGAGCTGGGCGCCCTGGAGCCCACCCTCTGGCGGGATTCCGGCCTGGAGATAGATGGCCTCATCAGCCGCCTGGCGCAGGAGGGCTTCCGGGTGAACCTGACCACCAACGGCAGCACCCTCCACCGGCTGGCGGACCGCCTGGGCCGGTGCGGGTTGTCCCGGCTGCGGGTGAGCTGGCACACTACGGATCCGGCCCTCTTCCGCCAGATCACCGGCTTTGGCGATTACGCCCGGTTCGAGCGCGGCATCGCCCGCGCCGCCGCGCTGGGGCTGCCCCTGGCTTTCAACCGCCTCCTCTTCAAGGGCCGCTGCGAGGATCTGCCCCGGCAGCTGGGTTTCATCCAGCACCACGGGCTGCGGCTGAAGCTCTACGACCTATACTGGACGCCCGCGATCGCCGCCGACTACGGCCGCCTCTACCAGCCCTGGGCGCCCGTCATCCGCCGCCACGTGCTGCCCCGCACTGCCCGGATCGAGCGGGTGCGCAAGGCCTCCGGCCGCTCGCGCCTGCGCTTCCACCTGCACGGCGGCGGCGTGGTGGAGGTCAAGCTGGGCTCCCAGGTGGACCGCTCCGCCGAGCCCTGCCTCCGCTGCCCCTTCCAAAAGGCCTGCCTCGAGAGCCACGGGGACTACCTGCGCGTGGACCCCCGCCTCCAGGCCAGCCTTTGCTACCTGCGCCACGACCTCGCCTTCCCCCTGGATCCCGCCGGGGGGGCCGGCCCGCTCCGCGCATCCCTGGCCGCGCGGCTTGGGCCCGCCCTTCCGGCCTTCCTGCGCCAGGGCTGCCTGCGTCTCATCATCGTCCCTTTTTGCAACCAGCAATGCTCCCTGCCCGGCTCCGCCGGCACCTGGTGCCTCAAGGCCTCCGGCGGCTACCATTACCCCCGGCGGGAGCGCCTCCCCACCCCTGCGCCATGAGCCACCCCGTCCCCATCCCCAAGCAACCCCTGCTGGACCTCGTCCTCCGCCTCTGCCAGCGCGAGCTGGACCGCCTCCGCTCCGGCATCGCTGCCCAGGCCGCCGGCAAGCGGGAATCCGCCACCCGCATGCAAAGCCGCTACGACTCCTTCGGCGTGGAATCCAGCTGGATGGCCGATGGCCTCTCCCGGAACTGGGTCGAGCGCGCGGAGGCCCTGGCCCGGCTCCAGGCTTTGAAGCTGCCCGCCGGTCCCGCCGCGGCCGCCGTGGGCTGTGTCGCCGGCCTCGGCCCCGCCGGTGGCGCCGCCGTGGATTTTTACTTCCTCCTGCCTGTCGCCGGTGGCCTCACCCTCCTCCCGCCGGATTCCCCAGTGGAGGTGTACACCCTCGCCCTCCAAGCCCCCCTGGCCCAAAAAATCCTCGGCAAAAAACCGGGCGACCTCATCCCTGTGGCCCCCGGCCTCTGCCACACCCTCCTCCAGCTGGACTGACCTGCCGCCCTCCCGCCTCCGGGCCGCTGGCCCGCCCGCCGCTTCCCATTCAGGCCGGTTTAAAGACAATACCCCCTATTCACCCAACCACCTCAAGGGAGGTGCCATACCCGGGACAAAGACGGCGAGTATCGGTTTGGGCCGGATTACGGGTCTCAACCACCTCAAGGGAGGTGCCATGCCCGGGACGCTTTACCTCGTTGTTTGATTCGTTCCAAACAGCGTCTCAACCACCTCAAGGGAGGTGCCATGCCCGGGACTATAGTTTCAGAGCAGTTTGAACTGCTCTGGAGGCAAGTCTCAACCACCTCAAGGGAGGTGCCATGCCCGGGACGTATAGGACTCGCATCGTGGCTTATGGCACATGCGGGTCTCAACCACCTCAAGGGAGGTGCCATGCCCGGGACGTATCTTGCGATGGAACGGGTATGTTTTCCAGAGGAGTCTCAACCACCTCAAGGGAGGTGCCATGCCCGGGACTTGATGTTGATTGGAGGCGTAATCATTATTTTTAAGTCTCAACCACCTCAAGGGAGGTGCCATGCCCGGGACGATGGTAATATCTTTCAGCGGGTATCTGGAAGAAATAGTCTCAACCACCTCAAGGGAGGTGCCATGCCCGGGACGCCGATCTCGTGAGAGACGCGGCGGGAAACGTGGTAGGGTCTCAACCACCTCAAGGGAGGTGCCATGCCCGGGACGTTAATTCTACGTTAACCACGCATTTCGTATGTAAAGTCTCAACCACCTCAAGGGAGGTGCCATGCCCGGGACTCTTGACCTTTATGGTCGAGAAGGATACGGAAGAGTTTAGTCTCAACCACCTCAAGGGAGGTGCCATGCCCGGGACAATGAAATTCACACCGTATTAAAGGACTAAAAAAAGTCTCAACCACCTCAAGGGAGGTGCCATGCCCGGGACATGGCGTTTTCGCTATTTCGTAACTGGATTTTGCGTCTCAACCACCTCAAGGGAGGTGCCATGCCCGGGACCTGGGATATTCTCTTCTGCAGCAGGAGGATACGCGTCTCAACCACCTCAAGGGAGGTGCCATGCCCGGGACTGCATGACTGGACCGTTATGCAGAATGAATACACGTCTCAACCACCTCAAGGGAGGTGCCATGCCCGGGACGTTGTTAAAATCCAGAAGCGTAAGTCGGATCAGGGGTCTCAACCACCTCAAGGGAGGTGCCATGCCCGGGACATAAGAAAGCGGTATTCATAATGAAAAGCATTTTAAAGTCTCAACCACCTCAAGGGAGGTGCCATGCCCGGGACTTGTTCAGTTTGGCCTTATTAGCTTCATCAGCTACAAGTCTCAACCACCTCAAGGGAGGTGCCATGCCCGGGACGGGGTGCAAATTGATCTAGAAAAGGCCGCCAGCATTGGAGTCTCAACCACCTCAAGGGAGGTGCCATGCCCGGGACAGCAAAGACTTAAGTACTATTACCGAGCTAATCAGCCGTCTCAACCACCTCAAGGGAGGTGCCATGCCCGGGACGCTGCTCTTGCGCAGCTGGAGTTTGTTACGCCCATGTCTCAACCACCTCAAGGGAGGTGCCATGCCCGGGACAGGCTGGATGACTCACCTTGATCCTCTTAAAGGCAGGTCTCAACCACCTCAAGGGAGGTGCCATGCCCGGGACCGGAAAATTATAAAGACCTTTATTGGAAGTTAAGGTCTCAACCACCTCAAGGGAGGTGCCATGCCCGGGACCCGAGGCATTGTTGCCTCGCGTGGATTTCTTGACCTGTCTCAACCACCTCAAGGGAGGTGCCATGCCCGGGACGCAAATTCGCGATATTCTAGCGTGGCCCTGGCTCTTCCGTCTCAACCACCTCAAGGGAGGTGCCATGCCCGGGACCCAACCGTCATAAGAGTGATGGCTGCGCAGCCAGACGCGTCTCAACCACCTCAAGGGAGGTGCCATGCCCGGGACAAGACGAGGCCGAGTTCCTGGATTGCATGAAACACGGGTCTCAACCACCTCAAGGGAGGTGCCATGCCCGGGACCTTTCCAGGAAGAACCCGACACTGACGCCCAGAATAGAGTCTCAACCACCTCAAGGGAGGTGCCATGCCCGGGACCCCAAGATAGACCTCAAGGAAAATGTTCGACGAGTCTCAACCACCTCAAGGGAGGTGCCATGCCCGGGACCTTTTGGCCCTCGCGGGCATTGGCATCGGCTTTATGGCGTCTCAACCACCTCAAGGGAGGTGCCATGCCCGGGACGGCTATCGAGGCGTGGAAAGCGGTCCTACAGGATCCGGGTCTCAACCACCTCAAGGGAGGTGCCATGCCCGGGACCACGCCGGCGACGAGTTGCTCTTTACGTCGGAGCAGTCTCAACCACCTCAAGGGAGGTGCCATGCCCGGGACCGCGGAGTTTTTGATAGAAGCAGCGGCCATCTTTGGGGTCTCAACCACCTCAAGGGAGGTGCCATGCCCGGGACGGGGGAGGAAGGACTACCGAAGATGGCCGCCCTAGTCTCAACCACCTCAAGGGAGGTGCCATGCCCGGGACCTTGGCGCAAGCGGTCAGGGAGATAAAAATTTCCCGTCTCAACCACCTCAAGGGAGGTGCCATGCCCGGGACTGCGTCCTACACCATCAGGCTAGGCTACGGTGAATAGTCTCAACCACCTCAAGGGAGGTGCCATGCCCGGGACATCGACCCGAATTTCGATCCGTTCCCGGAATAAAAGTCTCAACCACCTCAAGGGAGGTGCCATGCCCGGGACGTTACCCATCAGAACCGGTTGGGCGGGAGTGGTTTACGGGCCGGTTTTGCGTTACCTGGGCGTTTTGGGCCCGCCGCCGGGGTGAGGCGGGCCGGGCCGGGCGCCGGGTTGGCTGCAAGTGTTTCATAATGAGCGGTTAATAAATATGCGTAACCTGCCTTAAAACTAGCGGTTTTGGGGGGGCCTGGCAAGCGGTATCGGCGGGGGCGGGAGGGGAACGGCCTGGAGGAGGCCGGCGCCCACGGCGGTGTGGTAGCCCAGGTGGAACACGGCGGCCAGGGCCAGGAGGTTGAGGAGAGGCCCGGGCAAAGGGGGGAAATCCATCCAGCCCACCAGGCCGGCGAGGGAGAGGTCGGAATCCTGGGTGCTGGAGCGGCGGCAGGGGCTGACCCAGCGCAATTGCGGGGGCTGGCCGCGGGTGAGGGCGGCCTGGGCGAGGAAGGCCGCAGGGTCCAGCTGGAGGCCGTTGCCGTAGCATTGGCTGAGGGCATTGAGGCGGCGGGCCATGGCGAGGCAGAGGTGGGCGAGGGTGATGGTGGAGGCATCCACCCAGGCTTTGCGGTGCTTGAGGGCCACCGGGGTGAGGAACGCCAGGCGCACGGGGGCGGGCGCGGGGTCCAGGCCGCAGAATTCGAGCTTTTCCAGGCCCGCCAGGTGGAAGCCGGCGACGCGGCTGCCACCCTCGCCAAAGGGCCGGCCGCGCGCGCGCTCCAGGGCCGCCAGCTGCCCGGGGAGGAAGCGGCCATCGGGATCCCAGGCGATGAGGCGGAAGGGGAGCTGATCCCCCGTGGAGGGCTGGTGGAGGACGGGCTGGAAGAGGCAGGCTGGAGGGAGGTGGCTGTGCTGGCCCGGCTTGAAGCAGGGGCGGACGAGCCGGGGCTGCTCCGCCGCCAGCGCGTGGCCGGCCAGGCCGCGGATGGTGGTGGTGGCCAGGGGGCGCAGGGCGGTGGGGCGGTCGAGGCGCAGGACGCACTCGGCCAGCTGCACGGAGAGGCCGGCGAGCACCTCGGGCAGGGCGCCGGCGGCGCCCGGGGCGGCGGGGCCGGCCTCCGCGCCGGGCGGGGGTGGGGTGGTGGGGGAGTCCATAATAACAGGGTTCCAGGCTCAGCGGGCGGCCGCCCGCGAGGAGCTCAGGGCTTGCCGAACTCGAATTTTTTGTTGGAGAAAGCCTTGATTTTGACCTTGATTTTCTGGCCGGTCTCGATTTTGCCCATTTTTTGGGCTTCGCTCCAATGGAGCCCGCCCTCGTAATCCTGGCCGGCGTGGGCAAAGCGCAGGGTCAGGGAGCCTTTTTTGTCCCGGGCCCCGGCGGTGGCCTCCACCACGGTGTGGGTGAGGGACCGGGGGTCGAAGGGGGGCGGCGGGGCGCCGGGGGGCGGGGCGGCGGGCCGGCTGGGCAGCCGGCCGGAGTAGGGGAGCAGCGCCAGGCTGTTTCTCTTGATTTCGGCGAAAATGTTTTTTGGCTCGAGCTTGGGGTAGCGATAGCGGTCAGCCGCTTTGGCGGCCTTCGGATTGGCCATGGCCAGGAGCTCCAGGATTTGAGGGGACTGCTCCCACGCCGGGCAAAAGGCGTTCATTTCCTGGACAAAGGCGGCCTGCCACCCGGCTTTATCCCATTTTGCCCCAGCATCCATGCCGGTGACGGCGCATTGGTCTTCAACAACCCTGATCCGCACGCTGCCATAGCCGTACGGCTTGGCCATGCCCACAGAATGGCGGAGGCCGGGGTCGCCCCCAAGCTCCAACACCCAGACCAAAGCCCCCAGCTCAGCCGGGCGCAGATTGTGGAAGTGGATGCGGCCGCTGAATTTTGTGGCGGCTGGCAAAGGGCAGAAGGGAGATTCCAGGTCCACATTCGGCTGATCGACCCTATCGCGGGGCGGCTCATCCTGGAATCCATCGGGCCGGACAGGGTAGCGTTTCCAGCCACTCAGGATCGGCTGGTCATCCATGAAGGTCCGGTATGCGGCAACCTTGCCTTGCGCGTTGGGCTGCTGGCGGATGTAGTTGGGGTAGAAGGTCGGCTTGGGGCTGCTGAGCACCCGCCAAACCTTGGGCAAAGGCTTGGGGGCCGGTGTGCCGCAGGCAAGCGTCTCGAACTGGACACGCCCTTTGCAGCAGCGGTCCTGGTGGGCATACCCAAAAATCCGTTCCGCGAAATCGGGCCTGAAACTGGCGAGGTCCGGCGGGACCAGGTGGAGCGGGGTGGCCGCCCGCAGGGCGCTGTGGGTGCTGTGCTTGTAAGGCAGCCGGTACATCATGGACAGGCCCATGGAGTGCAAAGGCGCGGAAGCGCCAGCCCCCGCGCGCAGGAAAAAAACGGGGGCGGATTCGCCCCGTCTCAAGCGGTCCTTCCAATATTTCCATTCAGGGTTCTCCATGCCTTGCTTGAAGCCCTCCCCCTGGATTTGGGACTCCTGGCTCACGCTGTGGATGAATTCAAATTCCTTCATGGTTTGGGCATCGACCTTGATGGATTCAGGCGGGGCGCCGGATGGGGCATAAAAGATGAATTCCATGTGCTTGCGGTGCCGCTGCCGGTTTGCTGGATCGTAGGAGGAAGGCTGGCCGGTAAAAACCACGGTTCCAGTTAGGTTTCCCCGGCCCAGGTCGGTGGCTTTGTCGTATTTCAGCTCGAGTGGCCTGGGCTTATGGTTGCAGTCTCTGCAGCCATGGTCCCAAACATTGCGCTTATCCAACGCAAACGAGATGCCCAGCCCCTTTCCGCAGCGCTCCCATTTCTGGTATTTTTCCTTGGCCGGTTGCTTGTCGCCCAACCGCTGGCAGCCGCCATAGGCCTGCAAATCGCCGATCTCCACGCGGGCGAAGGCGCACGGCCGCAGGAGCCAGGAGCCGCTGGCAAAGGAAAGCCAGCCGGCCTGGACCTTGGAGGCGAAGGGGCTGGCCTCGGTGGTCATGTGGTCGGCATACAGAGATCGGTCTTTGTTGTTCAAGTCGCGGATGGCGTAGCGCCGGTCGGCCACGCGCGACATGCGGCTGAAGGAGACGATCTCCAGCACGTTGCGGATCACCCCTTTCAAGGAGGCGCCCGGGATGGCGAAAGCGCCGCCGGCCACAACCTGGAAAAAGCTGGTGAATTGGGGGTCCTTCACCAGGTCGCTTCGGTTTTTGCCTTTATGCGGGCCGCCGTTGCGGATGTAGAAGGGGGTGGTGTTCTCCAGCTCGATGCCGAGCCACCCGCAAAGCCCATCCTGGAACGGCACATCCTGCGAGATTTCCCCACCGGGGATGTTCACCTGGCTGGACAAGGGGACAAAATTATACGGGGAGGCCACGAAGGTTGGGCTGGGTTCGTCATTCCAAGTTTGGCCGTTCGGATTATTATTATTCATAGGATAAGGGTGAAAAGCGCTTATGTCAGGGAGAAACCCGCGAACCGGAAGGCCAGCGGCTGGTATTCGCGGTGGGCGCCGACGGCGCAAAGCTGGCTGGCCACGCGGTAGCGGAGGGTGGAGAGGCGGCCGCGGAAGCGGCTGGCCACGAGGTAATCGGCGGCTTGGATAAAGCTGGAGGCGTCCGGCGCCTCTGTGCGTTCCTCGAGGAGCCAGCCTGGCCGGGGGGCCAGGCGGACATGGAGGCTGGCGGGCGCGGCGGCGGCGGCCAGCTCGATCTCCAGGGGCCAGCCAGCCGGGAGGGCCGGAGGGGCGCCCGGCAGGAGGATGAAGATTTGGGGATCATCGGCGCAGCGCACCCAGCCCGCGACCTGGGAGGAATGCCGGGCAATGAATTCGCCGGCCAGCCGCCAGACCTCCTCCGGCTGGCGGGGGCGATGCAGGGTGGTAGAGATTGTGAAGCCCCAATCCAGGGGCGCGCCGCTGGCGGCGGCGATGATTTGTTGTGCGGAAGAGTTCATGGCTGCAAGGCGGTGGTTGATGGTTGGTTAAGCCAGGCTTGGCCAGGCTCGCTCCACTGCACCCCGGCGGCGGCCGTGAAGAAGCCCAGGCCGCGGCCGGCGCCCGCGCCCAGGGCCAGCCGGCCCTCGGCCAGGTCCTGCAGGGCGCAGGCCAGGGCTGCGCGGATTTGGGGGTCGGTGATTTTCTCCGGCTCGGCCACGGTGAGGGCCACGGTGAGGGGTGGCCCCTGCCAGAATGGTTTTTCCTGGAACAAGGCCGAAGGCAGCGCGCCGCCGGTGAACCGGTCGATGGCGACGTGGTGGATGATCTGGTGGGGCGGATCGGCTTCGAGGAAGGCGTCGTCCAGGAGGATGCGGCCGCGCTGGCCGCCGGGATCCCCCGCGGAGCCGCGGCACCAGCCGAAGAGGGCGCGGATGGCCTCGTTGTTTTCGCCGGTCCACCGGGCGAGCATTTCCGGGGTGGCCTGGCCGGCGAAGCGGCCGGCCAGGCGGTTGTAATGGAAGGCGGTGCGGTGGCTGAGGGCGCCCTTGATGGAGGACGCGGGGATGAGGACCAGGTTTTCGCGGGGCTCGCCGTGGTGGTTGTGCCAGACAATGCGGCTCTCACGCACTGGGGCCATATCCACGCCGTCGGCGGGGTCCGTCCCGCCGCCAAACATCCAGTAGCCGCGCGGTGCAAGCACGAGGGTGGCGGCCACCGTGCCGGCCGTGTCCCGCTGGCTGGCGGGGGGCTGGCCCAAGGGCGGGTCCGGGCGGCAGTAGTCCAGGAAGTCCGGGCGGTGGGCGAGGTTGAAGGCACGGGCCCGCAGGGAGACGGCCTTGAAGCGGCCGAGTCCGCGACGGGTTTTGCCACCCAGGCGCAGCCTGGGGGAGCCCAGGAGCTGGAGGAGGGCCGCCCAGGCGGCGGCATCGGCCGGGTTTCCAGCCAGTTCCAGGTCGAAGGTGAAGCGGTGGCCGGCCTGGACGCAGGATTCGTCGAATTTCCCGCGGTCATCGGCCACGCCAAGGTGGTTCAGGCGCACGTGGTCGCGCTCGGCCGGGCGTCGGGCGGCAGCCAGCACGGAATCCTCCAGGCGGCTGGGGCCGGGGATGCCCAGCACCGGCTGGTTGTGGGAATCATGGATGGCGGCCCAGGAGACAGACAGCCGGGAGCCGCAGCCTTTGTCGCCGGGCAGGTCGGCGCTGGCCACCCGGTGCTTCTGGAAGCCGAAGATGGCGTCCGCCTGGCCAGGGAAAGCCGCCGTGAAAGCGGCGCGCAGCGCGCCGGCAATACTGCTGCCAGGAATGGCCGGCAGGCCGCTGGCATCGGTGGCGACGGCGGCATCGGAGGTGGCGCCCTCGCGTCCGGCGCCGACATGGAACGGGGTCTCGAACTCGATGCACACCCGGGCGAGGTAGCGGAATAGATGATCGTTCATATAAGGGTGGTGGGAGGGGCGGTTTCTGATGGTCAGTCGTGGCCCAGCCGGCAGTACATTTCGTGGGCGGCGTGGTAGAGGAGGCGGGCCCTGGCCCGCTCGGGCCGGGCGCGCAAGGCGGCCAGCACCTGGCTGGCGAGATCAGTCCGGGTGTCCGCCTGGCGCCAAGCCTGGCGGCGGAGGGACTCGGCGAAGAATTTCTCCAGCTGGCTGTCGAGATCGCCCGGGTGGTCCTGGAGCTGCCGGGCGAGCTGGCGCAGCGCGCTCCACTGGCTGCGGCCGGGGAACGGCTCCTCCATATCGCTCAACCGGTTGGTGTGTGCCATCCACTGGCCCGCCAGGCGGCGGGCTTCCGCCCGAGCGAGAATTTCGCCCTCGGCCTCCAGGAAACGGCGCTCCACCAGCTGGAGGAGCGGGGAACAGAGGGTGGCGGGATCGGCCTCCACTGCCTCGGAGGGCGGGCCCTGGCCCGGCGCCGGGGACGCCCAGGAGCGGGGCGGATCGAGCACGAGCGAGGGGTTGACCAAGACCCGGCCCAGGCCTTCCTGGCGCCAGAGGCCGATCCCGGAATCCAAGGCCGTTTGCCACTGGCAGAGGATTTCCTGGCTGGGCGGCGGGGTGGGGGCGGCCGCCACGATGACGCTGCCGGCGCACAGCACGTGGCGCTCCATGCCTGGGGAATCATGGTACCGGTTCCACGGCCAGCAGGTCCGGGAGCGCACCTGGCTCCGGGCACAGTCGAACTGGAGGCCGGGCAGGCCCAGCCCGGCGGCCTCGGCCAGGAACGCTTCGGCCAGGGATCCCCTGGCGGGGGCGCTGTGGCCCGGCGCCGGGAATGGGTGGCCGGATGGGGCGTAGTCGCTGGCGAGGTAGAAAACCAGCAGGCGGGCATCCGCCATGGGGGCAGGGAGCGGCGGGCAATCCATTTTTACTATGGAAACCAGCCCGTATTCGGCGGAGCGGGACCGGCCCAGCCGGATGCCCGGCTCCTGGAGGCAGCCTGAAATCTGCTGGAACTTGTCCGCGCTGAAGTCGTCGTCGGCCTCCAGGCGGGCGGCGAAACATTGCCCGGCGGCGAGCGATTGGTAGCCGAAGAGCTGCTCCTCCCGGGCGGCGCCAAAGCGCTGCCGATCCACGGCGGTTTTCATGCGGAACCGGGTGGCGGGATGCCCAATGAAGCAGGCGCCGGAGGCCTGCGGGCGGACATAGCCCTGGCGCACCTGCCGCAAAGGCAGGCCGGCCTGCCCGGGATCCTGGAGGAGGCCGTTGTGGAGGGTGGAGTCCCCGGCCTTGGCCCGCATGTAGGTGAGGGGCGCCGGCCAAAGCAGCTCCTCCCCCGCGCCCGGCCCCAGGAGGTAGCCGTTGCCGAAGCGGACTTTGCCGGACCAGAAGACTTCGTGGCCCAAGGCCGCGTAGTGGCGGGAAACCGCACCCAGCAGGGCTGAGCCGGGGATATAATCCAGCGTTTCATGGCCGCCTTCGGTGACGGCATTGCGAGTGAGGACCAGCTCGGATTGCAGCTCGATCTTAAGCCATTGGGTTCTCATATCATTGGTTTTCCGGGAGCGGGGTGATGGTGATCCGGCAGCGCCCGAGGCCCCGGTGGCGGTAGGATCCGAGCCAGCGGACCAGGCTGGCCCCGGTTTCCAGGTCCAGCAGGGTGGCTGGGTCCGGAATAATCGCCTGTGCAGCCAGCTCCAAGGGGACGGCCAGCTCGACCAGGCGCAAGGTGTGGTCCTCGGCCAGGCCATGCTCATCCAGCCTGGTGGAGGCGAAGGGCAGGAAGAGGTATTCCTTTTTGGCCTGGTTGCCAGGCTGGGCGAACCAGGCGCGGGTGGGGGCGTCCAGAGTGGCGTCGCCAATGAACAAGTCTGGGGCCGCTCCAGTGGCGTGGGCGGCGTCATCCCCCTGGCCGAAGATGTTTGCCGCCTGGCGCTGGGAGGGCAGCTGGCCGGCGTCGGCGGCCAGCTGGACGCCTTCGCGCAGAAGGCCTTTCAAAGTGCGCCCGGGCAGGTAGGGCAGGCCCTGGTTGTCGCGCAGCGCCTGGGCATCCACGAACCCGGCGCGTCCGAGGCCGGAGCCCGCATGCCAGCAGGAGAGGATTTCGATGTTGATGGTGGCTCGCATAATCAAGGTTTCAAGGTTGGAGGGTTTCCGCAGGCTGGGGAGAATTCGGTTTCCACCGCGCGCAGCTCGATGGCATCGAGCAGCGGGGTGCGCAGCCGCCAGGGGCTTGCGCCGGGCTGGCTGGGGGCCTGCCAGAGGGGGCTGGCCCCGGCCGGGCTGGCAGTCAGGTTCTGGAGGGTGTGTTCCCAGGAGGAAAAGGCTTTTGTTTGCTCGGGGGATCCCTGGGAGTGGACCTCCTTGATGCGCTCATAGGCCTGGTCCGCAAAGGCTTGGGAGTGGTGCATGCGAGTGATCAGTTCCCGGACCGGGCCGCGGGGCAGGCCCGCCAAGGCCAGGCACAACTGCTCGAGATCCGCGAAGGTTGGTATGCCTGGGCGGGGCGGGCCACCCCCCAGGCGGTAGGGGTTCATGGTGAGGCAGAGGTCCGCCACGGAAAGGCTTTCCCGGAGGAGGCTGGAATAAGCCCCGGCCAGGGAGGTGGTGACCCTGTGGAACGCGATGGCTGAGCCTTGGCGCTGGGTCTGCTGCTTGGCATGGGCGCAAAGGGATTCGGCCAGTTCGTAGGCCTGCCAGAAGGGGTGGCTGGCCTTGACGAAAGCGGCGCCGATCGAGGTGGAGAGGCCATTGGCCAGGCAGCGGAAGCCCATGCCGGCGAGCAGCTCACAGGAGCGGATCTCAAACTGGCTGGCAAATTCCCGGCAAAACAGCATGGCTTTGGGCGCCGCAATGACCAGGGTGGCATCATCCCCGGCGCAGATGAGCGGAACCAGCGGGTGGCGCCCGTCTTTTTCCATCACTTTCCCCACCGCTACCCGGAAAGCATCCCGGGTGGCGCGATCCACACGGACACAGAAATTTTTGTAGTTTTCCTGGGCGGCCGCGGTTTGGGCCGGCTCTTCCATTTCCTGGAGCAGGTCGCGAATGACCTGGCCCATGTTGTTGCCGTCGGCATGGATGACGGCCAGGTAGGAGTTTTCGCTGCCCGCCAGTTCGGCGAATTCGGCGGGCAGCAGGGCTTGGTTCGCCTGCGGGTCGAACCCCGGAAGGATCCGGGCCCAAAGGTGCCACCGGGCACCCGCGGATTGTTCCCGTTTTTTGCAGGATTCCAGGCTGAGGGGTTCGCCTTTTTTCTCGCGGCTGGCGGGCTGGCCGGAACGGGGAACCTTGGCCATGAGGGGATTGCCGGGAGGCAGGCTGGCAAAGTGGTAATTGCGCAGCTGGTTGATGCGTTTTTCCCCTTCGCTGATCGTTTGCGCCAGGTTGTTTTGCCAATCCACTAACGCCTGAACCACCTGGAGCCCCGGAGCCTTGCCGCGCACGATTACCGGCCAGACTTCGGCTAGTTGTTCGGCCGCCATGCGCGTTTTGAACAGGATGCGCGCGCCTCCCCCCGCCTGGGACAAAACGCAGTAATCGTCTTGGTCCCAATGGTCCGCCAGCAACTGATTCATGAGGTTCGTGGCCAGCAGTTCCACCAGCTCGCTGGCGCCGACCATCTCCTTGAGCTTGTCGGAGCGGAAGATGAAGTCCTGGATGCCGCGGGCGGCGGTGACGTAGAGGGTTTGGTATGGTGGATTCATAATAGGGTTTTAAAGGGGTGGTGGCGGTCAGAGCCATTGGATTTTCAGGGCCTGCCAGCCCGTGATCTTGTCCGGCGGGATCTCCTGGCCGATCTGGGGGCGGAAGCCGGCCTGGTAATCCGGGGACAGGACCCAGCATTCCGCGAAGGATATCCCCTCCAAGGCCGGGAGGCCCGCCTGGTCCAGGAGGATGGCGGGGCGGCTGGTTTTGGGGGACAGATCGGCGCCCAGCAGCCGGGAGGCATGGGGCAGGGTGCTGGCGTGCCCCCAGAAGGAGGCGCAGGGCTGGCTGGCCAGGGCGCTCTGGAGCTCGCCCACGGGGCGCGGCTCGATGCGGACGGGCCGCCGGATCAAGCTCAGCGGGAAGGTGTTGCCTACGAGCAATGGGGGATTTGTTTGCAGGTTGTTCATGACAGGGTAAAGAAGCCAGGCTGGGAGGTTTTTTCCGGCCGGTGGTGGGGCGGGCGCCCGGCCAGCAGGACCGGCAGGACCGGCGCGAGCTGCCGGGCGACCAGGTCCAAGGCCGCCGGCGGCTGGGAGCGATCCAGCCCCTGGAGGAAGCCGGTGGAGAAACCGTCTCCCACGGCCACACTGGCTGCGGGGGGGAGATCCGGAGAGCGGGATTCCCAGATGGCGGCGATACGGCTTCCGAGCCCGGCCGCCGCCAGTGCCGACTGCCAGAGTCCGGCGGCCGGATGGCCCGGGCGGCCCAGGATCACGAACGCATCCACCTCGCGCAGGATGAGCTCCCGGCCGGGCGGGATGCGGACGGGCGGGGTGGCCCGGTGGTCCCCGCCGGGGAGGTCGGCGATGACGACATCCAGGTGTTTCTTGGAGCTGGCCAGCTGGGCCGCCACGAGGGCCTCGAGCCGGGGGGTCCAGAGGCGTTTTTGGGCGGTGCGGGCCTGGCGGGCGGCTTCGGCATCCCCCTGCTGGAGCATTTGCAAATACCAATCCGGGGTGGGGGAGGCGCCGTCGCAATCCAGCTTCCATACCCGCCTGGCGCTGCCGCGCAGGGCGCTGTGCAGGATGCCGGCGAGGATGGATTTGCCCGAGTTGGGATCGCCCACCACGCCCAGGCAGATGCCTTCGGCGGCGGCCGGGGCGGCAGGCTCCCGGGCCGGCTCCAGGGGGAGAGTGCGGCCGATCTCCTCCGGGGCGCCATGCACCACCACCGGGCAGCCTTCCCGCGGGGAGAAGTAGGTGATCCAGGGGCATCCCAGGCGGGTGGCCCCGGCCGCCAGGGCGGCATACATCCAGTTGGGTGCCAACCCGGTGAGGCAGAGGCCGCCGCCCAAGGCCAGGCTGGCCAGGAAGGGTGGGATGGCCGCCGCCAGCCCGACGGGCCATTTGCCGCCCCCGGCGGGCGGGAGGCACTCCAGGCGCAGGCCCCCATGGCCGGGCGGGCCCACCCGGCACCAAGGTCCCGGCACGGCGGCGGCCGGGCCGGGCGGCTCAAGAGGGAAAACCGGTATCGGCTCCGGGACGCCCGGCTGGCGGACCAGGATCAGGGCCGCGCCGTTTGCGGCGGCGCCCGCCGCGGCGTGGGCATACATCCACAAGGCGCCGGAGCCCTCCAGCGTGGCCGTCCGGCCGCGGGCGGGGCGCAGGTCCAGGGGTTGGTCGTGCAGCACCTGGTGCGGCCAAAACCGCTCCGGGGCGGGGATGAACTCCACCCCGAGGGAATCGCCCTGGGCGGTGGTCCGGTGCCAGATGGAGGTTGGAGTGGCCATGCGCAGCAACGGTTCAGACATCCAGATGAGCGGCCAGAGTGGCGCTGGCCGGGGGCTTTCCGGTGAAATAACCGAGCCAGGGGTGCGGTTCAAAGCTGTCCTCGAGCTCTTTGGGCTCCCGGCCGAACAGCCGCGGCCAGTTGGGTGGCGGGGCGTAATCCCGGTCCGGCGGGGCGGCCAGCACCAGGGTGGTGGGGTTGTCTTCCTCGTAGTGGAGCAGGATGAATTCGTGCAGTTTGGCGTCGATATCGCGATAGATCAGCCGGATCTGCGGATTGGCCTTGGCCAAGGCCTGGCCGGCGAAGCTCATGATGCGGTTGCCGCCGGTGATGCTGATGAAGGTCTGGCGGCCGGGGATTTCCGGATGGTCCAGGAAGCCCGCGCGCAAGGCCCGCTCCGCCTCAGCCAGGCTGGCCGAAGGCATCAAACAAAAGGAGGTTTCCAGATCGGGCAGGAAATGTTGGATGACCTGGGCGGCGGTGTGCGCGTGGCGCCGGGAGAGCTCGGAATGCCAAAAACAGGCGCGCTCCGGCCGGAGCGATAAGGCGGTGCTGACCATCGGGGTGATGCTTTTGCCGGCCATGAGATGGAGGATGCCCGCCCGCTCAGCCCACTCCACCCGCCCGCCTTCCCGGCTCCAGAGGCCGGTGATATGGTTCCAGGCGGTGGCCAGGTTGGGCGCATATTTGGACCGGGGGTGCCGGCCTTGTTGCGGGGAGGCGGCAAGGGGCTGGTTGCCGCAAGGCAGCAGCCAGGTGCGGGCGGTGTGCAGGCTTGATTTATTGCCCAAATCAACGCTGCGGATCTGCTGGCCATCCACCTCCCCGGTGACGAGCCAGGCCTCGTAAAGCTTGCGGGTGGCTGCGGGATCGTTTTCCTGCAGGGCGTGGAGGGCCAGGGCGGCCCCCAGCTGCCAGCTTGTGCCGGTGATGGATTCCGGATTCCGCAGGTGGCTGGTCAACGCGAAAAGCTTGTGGCCGGCGGGCAGGAAGCCCTCCTTGAACTCCGTGAATTTCCGGCCGTGGCCGGCCCCCAGCGCCTGGGGCTGATCCTGGACCACAAAAAGCACGGAAAAATCGGGCTCGTGAGCGCCCCCGTCCAGGGGGATGACCGCGGCGGCCGCCGGGTGGGCCCAAAGACCGCCCAGGCAGGGGCCATCCGCGCCAAATGGCCGGCTGGCCGCCCAGGCTTCGGGGGCGGCTGCCGGCAGGCTCGCGCCGCCGGCTTTGGCCAGGAGCAGCTCCACGGCCACAGCCGCGCGCCAGGCCTCGGAAGCCCGGGGGGGCGGATGGCACACAGGGCCGGGCCAGGGCTGGTCCGCCAGGCAGGCGGCAGCCTCGCCGAGGTGCCGGATCGCTTCGGAGCGGAGGCACGCCTCGGGCAGGGCCGCCACCGCGGCGGTGCGCAGCAGCCAGGGCAGGCTCATGGCTGGCCAAAGATGAGCAGGACCAGCTGGGACCACCGGGATTCCACGGCGGCAAAATCCTGCCACCGGCCATGTTCCAGGTGGGCGGTGCCATCCTCTGGGAGAATGGCCCCGGAGCCGATAAACTGCTGGTGTTGCGAATCGTAGACCAGGAAAACGCCGCCGGTCCGCGCCGGCTCCGCGGTTTCGGAAATATCCCACTGCGCCAGGGTTTGCCCGGCGCCGCCGGGGTGTTTTTGGGGCTCCACCAGCAGGGGCGCCGGGCGGCTGGCCCACGGGCCGGGCGGCGCGGAGGATTCCATGGCTTTGACGAACTCCGCCGCTGATCCGGAGCAAATGATCGCCCGGCTGGTTTCGCGGCCCGGGGAGGCGGCGGCCATGGCCAGTGGGGCATGGGCCTCGATTAACGGGGTGAACTGGAGGCGCCAGGCCGGCGGCTCCGCCACGATGGTGGCCAGAAGGTTTTTCTCCTCCTCGGCTTTCCGGATGGTTGCGGCCAGCGGGGAAAGAATGGCCAGCTCCCGGGCCTGGTATTGGTGGCGGGGATCAAGCGGGTGGACTAACGGCGGGCCGGTTCTTTGTGCCAAAGGCCCGGGCAATGGGTGGCCGGCGGCGGCTTGCCGGAAGACTGCCCAAGCTTCTTGTTGCTCCTCCTGGCTGAGCTGGTCGATGAACCAGCTTTCCCGCAACAGCCGGGTATGGATGGCATGGGTATTCCACAGGCACAGGACGGACAGGGCGGCGCCGGGCCGCCCGGTGAGCAGCTCCCCGGGAATGGCCGGCTCGGTGAACGGGCTGTAGGGAGCCAGGAGCACCATATCCGCCTCCCACGCATGGAAGAGCGCCACGTAAACCGGCCGCGGCGAGCCCGGCAGCAGGTTGTTGCCCAGCAGGCGGATCTGGCCCACGGGCTCGCCCACCAGGTCGAACGGGGCGATCCGCCGCTTGATTTCCGGGCATTCGTGCGCCGCCGGGGCAGTGGGTGGTTCAGCGGCGGGGGATTCGGGCCCGCCCAAAACCCGGTCGAGATGCCACTGCTGGAGCCAGCGCTCCAGGCGCTCCTTTTGCCAGGCCGGTGGCGATTGCCATTTGAGATCGGGTAATTTGCTCATAATCTTCTTCTCATTCACTTTCCAAGAAGAGATCCCGGCCGGATTTTTCCGCCCGGGCCCATTCCCAACTGGAGTTTTTCAAGCCCGCCAGGACCAACTGGTGAAGCAATTCCTTGGTCCGCGGATCCTCTTCTGCGTATTCGTGCTGGATCGTGGCTTGGATCTGCTGGCCCACCTTCTGATACAGCTCGTTGAGCACGCTTTTTTTCGAGCCGCAAAAAGCTTCAAACGCCGGATTCGCCAGGGAAAGGCCCGCTTCCTTGGCGGCCAGGACGGCCCGCGCCCGGAAATCCAAACTCCGGAATAGCTGCCCAGCCATCTGCTCCGCCAGGGATTGCAGCTCCCGGAGCGCGGCCAGGGTGGAGGGGTCGTCGGCGAGGGTGTCGGGCAGCACGACGCCAATCTGATCTCCATCCTCGGACCAGGAATCTACCAGCAACTGGAACGCGCTTTCCCGCTTGGGCCACTTTGTCTCGGCCTCGATGTAATGGCGCACCGCGGGCCGGAGCTGGACACTGAACGCCTTCTCCATCAAGTCCTGGGGGTCGCCGTGGCTCCGGCTTACCCATTCGAACATCCAATCCTTGTGGCGTTTGCCCGTCCGCACGGTCACCGCATGCGTGTGGGATTCGAACAGGTGCCAGCCGCGCAGGGGATCGCTTGCCGCCCGGCTGGCGTTGCCCGCCGCAAAAAAATCCTCGGCGAGCTCCTCTGAAAAGTCCCTCAGTTTATTTAGCAATATGGGGTTGGCGAACTGTGTCAGGTCGGCCTGGACCTCCGGGGAGCAAAGCGCCAGGGCGCAGCGGTCTTTCCATTCGAGCCAGGATTCCAGCTTGGTCGTATTCATGCGAGTCCTTTGGCCTCCATCCACTCTGCCAGAATGGCCTTTTCCCCAGCCTCCAGGCTGGGCTTGTGCCGGTTGCGGGTGGCGCAGCCGCGCTGGTGCCAGGGCCCCGAAACTTCGCCGGGATCGGCGTTGGGCGCCCGGTGCGCAAAAACCTCCAAGGGGACGGGGGCGAGCAGCCGGCCGAAGGAAGTGGGGTGTTCCGGCCCCTTGGACCAGGATAAACCGTAAACAACCAGTGGGCCGCTCGGGCCCGAAGAACCGTGCAGCAGGGGCACTACATCACCCATCCCTTGGAGGGGTTCCTGCCGCAGAGAAAGGCCCGGGTGGCAGATGCGGCTGCTATTGTAACGGTAGTGGGGAACCTTTTCCACCCAGATATTCTCGCGGATCCACCACAGGCTGCCAAATGACACGTCCATGCAAGTTTGCAGCAGAGTTGCCATCTTCCGCCGTTGATTTTCTTCCAAGTTGCTCATAACCATGTGTCCCTGCCTACTAATATCCAATTGAAGATGGACCAAATATTTTGAATTTCGGTGAGATTGTCAACCAGCAATGTTCGACTTTAGATTCTGAGTCGTGCAGTCCACGCCGAATGCCATGCCGACAGAAACCAGTGCCGTCGCACTAGTACAACGTTTCATTAAAAGATATACAGATAAACCAGGTGGGTGGTATGG